>NZ_JXMS01000001.1 GCF_001672295.1 Halodesulfovibrio spirochaetisodalis
AGCTGATTCGGCATATACAGGAAGGCAATCTGGGAGTGCAGGAAGCTGCTGACCGCGCACTGCGGGCAATCCGCGGTGAAAAATCTGTTCAGGCTGTAATTCCGTTACTTGCTTCAGAAGAAGCTCCGATACGTAACGCTGCCATGGATATTCTGCGTGAGATCGCAGAGGATGATCTTGAAAGCGTTATGAGTCAGCTGAAAAGCTCCGATCCGGATTTGCGAATATTTATTTCTGACATTTTAGGTTCTACTAATAGCTTATTTTCAGTAGCACCGTTATGTGAAGCTTTATTGAAAGATCAGGAAGTTAACGTTCGGTATCAGGCTGCTGTCAGCCTTGGTGAACTTGGGTTTTCTGACGCTGCGGATAGCCTTATTCAAGCTTTGGATGATGAAGAGTGGGTTCAATTTTCAGTTATTGAAGCATTGACCAAAATCGGAGCAGCACAGACAGCCGGTGCACTGGTAAAAGCACTGGGTAAAGCGACTCCGCTTGTTGCCTCTATGATTGTCGAGGCGCTTGGTGAGATGGGGGATTTGAAAATTGTTCCTCTACTTATTGAGCAAATGAAGTCTGCCCCTGCTCCACTGCAGAATAAAATTTGTAAAGCGGTTGTGCAGCTTTTGGGAGATAAAGCTCTTGAGTTGTTGCCTTCCGACAAGCGTTCACAATTCTGTAGTGCCTTGCTGGCAGCACTTGATGATGAAGATGAACAGATTCAGCTTGCTGCGTTGCGTGGGCTTTCTACTGCCAAAGGTGCAGAAGCTACACAGAAGGTGATGAGTACCGTGGCAACATTTAATGTTGATCGGGATACCGACAAACTGATTGCAGCAGTTGAGTGTCTTGCCAATATTGGGTGTAACTCTGCATTACTTGAAGTTTTTCAGGATGATAACGAGCTTGCGTTGCGTGTTGCGGCGGAGGCGGTTTCACGCATGTCAGAAGGCGAGATGCGTAAAGCTCTTCCGACAATACGGGCTGTATTCAGCGATAAGGGAGTTTTTGTCCAGCGCGATCTTATCACAGTGCTGGTTAAGTCAGCCAATGTTTCAGATGAACTGTTTTTCCAGAATGTATTGAGGGAACATTCTGATGAGATGATTCTGAAAAAAGCATTGTACTTTCTTGGGGAAAATTCTTTGCATCCAGAGAGCGCAGAGATTGTATTTGAAATGCTTTCGCATGACTCTCTTGAGGTAAAGGATGCAGCGCTTGAAGCAGCCATTGCGATGGATAATGAAATGCTCTGGATTCGTTTTGTTTCCAGAGTGGAAAGTGATGACCCGACAGAACGCATGATGGCTGTGTATGCCTTGGGTAAATCTAGAAATGATGTGCATGTTGAGCTACTTAAAGAAGCACTTTCCGATCCGGTAGTCGATGTCCGCCTTGTTGCCTTGGAAGGGCTGATTGCTTTAAGCCCTGAGTCTGCAACGCTTATCGAGCAGGTAAAAATGTTGCTCCATGATGCAAACCGTGATGTTCGCCTCTCTGTAGTTGATATGATCGGGAAAACACAGTCAGTCACCTATTTACACCATTTAATTGAAGCGCTGGATGATGAAGATGACTGGGTGGCAGTGCGTGCTATAGAGCATCTTGGTGCACTGGATAATGATGATGTCGTAGAGCCGCTTCTGAATGTTTTTGCAGAACGCAGTGCCTTGATTCAGCATAAGGTAATAAAAATGCTGGGCAGAATGGGAACAGAGCGTTGCTTCGGTGCTTTGTTAACAATGATGAGCCACGAAGATCCGGAAATTTGCGAAGCAGCAGAACAAGCGGCAAATCTGATAAGAAGCAGATAGTTAGGGGGGCCATGTGTCATCACTTTTTTCGAGAACAACCAGTTTTCAACGCGAGCTTCATGCCAGTGATGAAGAGTTCCGCCAGATTAGAGACTACATTTATGAACTGTGTGGAATTCATATCGCTGATAACAGGAAGTATCTAGTTGAGAACAGACTTGCTGCAAGACTGAAAGATTTGAATCTAAAGACATTCGGCGAGTATTATTACTATTTGCGATACGATAAAAACCGTCGCGAAGAATTGAACCGGCTGTTTGAGGTTATCACAACGAATGAGACAAGTTTTTATAGAAACCCGCCACAGCTTAAGGTTTTTCAAGAAGTAGTCCTCAAGGATATGTTGGCAGAGCTCAAGGCAAAAGGAAGCCGCAGGCTGCGTATCTGGTCTGCCGGCTGTTCTTCGGGTGAAGAACCATATACTTTGGGCATAATTTTGCATGAATTGCTCAGGGCAGAAATTGCCTCATGGGATATAAAAATTACAGCAAGCGATATCTCTACCGCAGTGCTGGATGCTGCCAAAAGTGGTGTGTATTCCGACTACGCGTTGCGCACAACGCCGCCTGAGATAATACGTAAGTATTTCAAGCAGGATGGCAAGGAGTATCACCTTGCAGAAAATGTGAAGAAGCTTGTCCGGTTTGATCAGTTGAACTTAAACGACAAGCTGCAGATGAAGCGTGTTGAGCGCTCGCAGATCATTTTCTGTAGGAACGTAATTATTTATTTTGATGATGAGATGAAGACTCGGGTTATGAGTTCGTTTTATGACAATCTGCTTCCGGGTGGCGCGTTGCTGATCGGACATTCTGAGTCGTTACACAATATATCCAGGGCATTCAGGCCCGAACATCACAAGGGTGCAATCGTCTATCGCAAAGATTCCTAATCTGATGCAGTAGGGCACCCGTAAGAGGAGTATGGTTTGAACGCCAAAGTTCTGGCTATTGCCAACCAAAAAGGCGGAGTGGGTAAAACCACCACAACTGTAACTCTTGGTGCAGCACTGGCACGCAGGAACAAGAAAGTTTTGGTGATTGATCTTGACCCGCATGCGTGTGCCTCGGTTCATATGCGTTTCTTTCCAGATCTGGTGAAGCGGTCCACATATGATTTATTTACTGCACCCAAAAAAGTCTGGCCCGTACTGTGGGAGCAGTTGATTGTCAGGAATGAAGGTCAGGAATTTGACACAGTCCCTGCTTCAATCAGACTTTCAGAATTGGAAGTTGACCTGAAGGAGAAGCAGGGAAAAGGAAATCTGCTCAAATCTGCCTTGGAAGAAGTACGCGATAAGTACGATTACATTCTGCTGGATTGTCCGCCACAGCTCGGAATGCTGCAGGTGAATGCTATTGTTGCTTGTGACTTGTTGATTATTCCGATTCAGACAGACTTTTTAGCACTGCATGGATTGAAACTACTTTTTGATACGTTACGCACTCTGAACAAGGTGCTGCCGAAGCCGGTCACGTACCGTGCCTTAGCGACAATGTACGATAAGCGGGCGGGGGCGTGCCGCAGAGTATTGGACTTGCTCGGCAGGAAGATGGGAGACTTGATGTTCTCCTCGGTTATCGGGCTGGATACCCGCTTTAAGGATGCCAGTGCACTTGGGAAGAGCGTATACGAGATAGATGCGTCTTGCCGCGGTGCGCGCGGGTACGAGCTTTTGGCAAAAGAGGTAGAAGCCTTATGGTAAAAACTCCTGAAGAGTATTTTGAAGATCATCTTTTTGATGTGGTGCAGACTGAGCCGACAAATACGTTTACGGCGGCAGAAGCTGCGTTCATGTCAAAGTATCTTGGAGTCAATGAGGCAGAGGCGCTTGAGCGTTTAGGGCTGCATAAAGCTGTTGAGCCTGAATGCGTTTTGAGCGCAGTGGGAGCTGAGTACGAAACGGTTGCTGACGCCAGACCGGTTCCTACTGTGACAGTTTCTGCCCCTGCTGGCGCAGTGACGAACGCAACAGCAAATGCTTCTGAGGAGCGTGCAGTGCTTGCTGAGGTTTCGCGCAGTACCGAACCTGAGGTTGCTGTTGCTGAACCAGTGCACGATGCTTCTTCTGTTACTGAGGTGGTTGAATCAGTAGAAGAAGAGAATGCTGTCGTTTATGAAACGGAACCGTCTGTATTGGCTCCTGATGTAGAGGAAGATAATTGGAACGGCACAACTCTTGATCGGGAACCTGACTTACTCGAGCAGCTTCGCCATGAAAGTGAATTACAAATGGTAAGTTTCTTTCTTGGTAAGCAGGAGTTTACAGTTCCCATCAATGCTGTGCAGGAAGTAATACGGTACATTGCACCGACAAAACTTCCTGTTGCACCTCCGTTTGTTACCGGGGTTATTAACCTGCGGGGTATTGTGACACCGATTATTCAGTTGCGTGGATTACTCGGTATAGCAAGTCTGGATGAGCAGGAACGCACAGATCGGTTTATTGTAGTCTGTAAACGGCACGGACTTCAGTTCGGGCTGGTTATTGATACGGTTCATACGATGTATCGTGTACCGCAAGAATCCATTGACTGGGCTGTAGAGTCACATCTCGGAGTAGCTATCCAATATATTTTTGGTTTGATGAAGTCAGAAGACATGCTGATCGGTATTATCTCTGTGGATAATATCGTTGAAGCTATTCTAGAAGGATAGAGAGCGCTGAAAATGGGAAAACACATTTTAGTGGTTGACGATTCGAAGACAGTTCGAAACCTTGTTGCTTTTATTATGAAAAATGAAGGGTTCAAGGTGACGACTGCAGAGGACGGCCTTGACGGTCTGGAAAAATTGTATTCCTGCGGTGCGGTGGATCTTATTATCACCGATATTAATATGCCGCACATGGATGGATTCACATTCATTGAAAATGTACGCAAACAAGATGCGTATCGTGACCTGCCTATTGTGGTGCTGTCTACTGAAGGACAGGAGCAGGATATCAAACTCGGTATGAGCCTGGGGGCTAATCTTTACATGGTAAAGCCTGCGCAACCTGAAAAAATGGTGCGCAATGTCCGGATGTTACTCGGCCAATAAGCTGTTTTGCATAAAAGCTGCTGCCGGTTGCTCCGGTAGTGGCTTTTATGCGTGACAAAAATGCTTTCTGCCTGTCATCCTTTTGTTTTTTCCTTGTGTTTTCTAATTATCTGCAAATTTATACCGATACTATAATATAGAGCAGGCACTTGTTTGTTGTGCCTGCAGAACGCGTTTTTCACTATATTCATTTTGGGGACAAAGTATGAGCCAGGATTTTTTAGATCCGGAAATTTTTGCTGATTTTATTATCGAAGCAAAAGAACATCTGGAGACTATCGAGCCAAACCTACTGGAACTTGAAAAAGATCCGGAAGATATCTCGTTGCTGAATGAAATCTTCAGGCCAATGCACTCGTTAAAGGGAGCATCTGGTTTTCTTGGTCTCAATAAAATGAATACGCTTGCGCACCGTGCAGAAAATATTATGGACGAGTTGCGTAAGGGGACAATGGAAACAACGCCTGCAATTATGGATGTGATTCTTGATGCTACCGACGCCCTGCGAAAGATTATTGATAATCTTGAGAACGAAGGGGAAGAAGGAAATGTAGCAACCGAGCCTCTTATTCAAACTCTTGATGCGCTTCTTGCCGGTGAAGATCCTGCTACAGGAAATTCTGTTCCTGCTGAACCTGCCATGTCCGAAGCTCCAGCTGCCTCTGCTGAGCCTGTGGAACACCCTGCTACTCCTGCCGTTGAAGATGTGCCTCTTGAAGCTGTTCAGGAAGAGCAGTTGATTGAAGTCGTGGAGACTCCGGTTGCATCTAATGGACGTTCTGCAGTTGAATTGCCGGAAGGTGAACTCTATCCGTTGACCTCTTTTGGTGAAGGACACCTGCGTGACTTCATTGAAGAAGCCAATGAGAACACAGAAGATTTAGGTAACGGGCTTCTTGAACTGGAACAGAATCCAGATGACAATGATAGCCTTGTTAATGATTTATTCCGTTTTTTCCATAACTTGAAGGGAAATAGCGGGATTATCGGCTTTCATGAATTGAACAGTTTGACTCATGAAGCAGAAACGCTGCTGAACCGTACCAGAAAAGGTGAATTACCTGTATCTCAAGGTTTGATTGATCTCTTGCTTCGCTGCGTGGATGTTATTGACGTATTAGTTAATAAAATCGATGCAGTCTCTGGAATGGTTCCACAACTTGATCTTTCAGAAATTTTAGTTGTTCTGCGTCATGCAGTAGAACATGGTGAATTTCCGGAAGTTGTTAAAGAGGCTGAAGAGCCGATAATAGAAATTATTGTTGATGAGGTAGAGGAAGAGGAAACAGATCCTGTACCTGAGTATGATAAAGAAGATATGGACATCTTTATCTCTACTCTTACTCAACAACGTGCTGCCGTTACCCTTGCGGTAAAAGAGTTGGAAAAAGACTCTTCTCAAGAAGAATTTATTAATAGCCTGTACAGAAGTCTTATTACTACACAGAATTCTTGCAGCTATATGCAGTATGACAAGCCGCGCGTTCAGGCAGAGCGAACAGCAGGGCTTGTTGATTCCGGTCGCAGCGCAGATATGGACTTTGCGTTGATGCTCGATTTGCTGCTTCAGGAAATTGAAATCCTGAACGACATGGTTGATGCAGAACTTGCTGTATTCAAACTGTGCATTGACTCGACAGCGACACTGAAAGGTGTAGGAGAGCCGGAGCCGGAGCCGGAAGAGGAAAACGATGACTTTGAGTTACCGGAAGATCTGGACATCGATATACAGCTTCCAGAATCCGGTAGCCCTGATGCACCTGTTTCCTTTGTTGCTAATGCACTTATTGAAGAGTCTGCTGAAGAAGTACCTGTACAAAAAGCTGTTAAGCCAGAGGTTGCAGAAACGAAAGCAGCCAAACCGGAACCACAGCCAGAGCCAGCTTCACAACCTGTTCCTTCACAATCAACAGAATTTGACTCAGATCCTGATATCATTTTAGCGGAAAAGCCTGAGGCTGTATCTGCTCCAGTAGTTGAAGCAGTTCAAACTCCTGCGGCTCCTACAGCAAAAACTAAAGATAAGGCTCCTGCGAAACAGCAAAAGCCAAAGTCTTCCAGTACAATTCGTGTAGACCATGAAAAGCTTGACCACTTGATGAACCTCATTGGTGAGCTCATCATTAACAGAAACCGTTACACAATGCTGGCGCGTAATCTTGAAGACGGACAGAATGTTGATATTCAGGAAGTCGCACAGTCTCTTACAGAAACTACGTATGCTATGGCGCGCATTTCTGATGATCTTCAAGACACCATCATGAAAGTGCGCATGGTTCCAGTATCCTCAGTATTTTCTCGTTTCCCTCGTCTTGTTCGTGACCTTTCAAGAAAAAGCGGCAAGCAGGTGGAACTCATCATGGAAGGTGAAGAGACTGAACTTGATAAGAGCGTTGTGGAAGTTATCGGTGATCCGCTTGTTCACCTTATCCGTAATGCAATGGATCATGGTGTCGAATCTGAAGAGGATCGCCTTAAAGCTGGAAAGCAGGGTAAAGGCACCGTTCACCTTCGTGCATACTACAGAGGTAACTCTGTAGCGATTGAAATCGAAGATGACGGTAAGGGCATTGACCCTGAAAAAATGCGCGAAGTTGCAGTCAGAAAAGGCATCATCAGCTATGATGAAGCCAAAATTCTTGATGACCGTGAAGCTATGGAGCTTATTTTTGCGCCGGGCTTCTCTTCAGCTGAGACCATTACAGATATTTCAGGTCGTGGTGTGGGTATGGACGTTGTCCGTACAAACATTAAAAACCTTAAAGGCAGCGTTGCCATTCATTCCGAACTCGGAAAAGGCACCCGCTTTACTCTGACTCTGCCGCTGACACTCGCAATCATTGATGCGCTTATGGTGAATGTGGCAGGCGAAGAATTTGCTATTCCGCTTGATGCTGTATCTGAAACAACCAAGATTGAAGCTTCCCGCCTCACGGATGTTAACGGGCGTAAAGCAGTTACACTCCGAGGTGAGGTGCTTGGGCTTGTCTACATGTCAGATCTGCTTGATCTTCCACGCACTGAAGAAGCAGACGTACTTTCTGTGGTTGTTATCCACGATAACGATAGAAGACTTGGCATCGTTGTGGATAAGCTGCATGAGCGTCAGGAAATTGTTATTAAGCCGCTTGGTGAATACCTCGGAGACCTTAAAGGTATCTCCGGTGCAACCATCATGGGTGATGGATCTGTAATTCTTATTCTTGATCCGCATGAGATTTACCTCATGGCTACCTCAAAGGCATTGTAGCAAAATCAATAAAGAATACTGAGAGCCTCTTTCTGAGGCTCTCTTTTTTTGTTGTAGTAAAAAGAATTGCAAGCAGCTCTAGAGAGGAGTATTTGCATACCCATGCTAGACAGGTACCTTATTCCAGATACAGCACAGTACCGTGTTGAAGAGATTATTAAGAAAAGCCAGTTCATCGTTACGCTGGCTCACACTCCTTCGGTGGATGAAGCAAAAGCTTTTATTGCAGCCGTGAAGGCAGAATTTCCAGATGCAACGCACAATTGCTGGGCATATCAGGCAGGCCCTCCCGGTACGACCGCAATGGTCGGTATGAGTGATGATGGAGAGCCTCATGGTACGGCTGGAAAGCCCATGTTGAATATGCTGCTTCATGCGGATGTTGGCGAAATTTCTGCGGTGGTGACTCGCTACTTTGGAGGAACCAAACTGGGAACCGGCGGATTGGTGCGTGCGTATTCAGGCATGGTTAAGCTAGGTCTGGAGACCTTACCGACTCGGGAGAAAATCACCCCAGTCCGAATCGAAGTCGTTATTGATTACAGTGCCGTGACGTTGTTTAAGCGAATGTTGCCTGACTACGAAATCAAGGTGCTTGAAGAGAACTTTGGCGCAGATGCAGCATTTGTTGTGGAAATGCCCAAAGAGCACGCAGAAGCGTTTTCTGCTGCAGTGGTGGAGTTGACCAATGGTAATGCCTTATTGGACGACATCACTGATAGATAAGTACTGCGATAGATTCAGGGGCACGAAAAGGTGAACGGTTAGTAATGTTCCCAAGGCAGTTATCTTTTTCTGTTAATAGTCAGTTGAAATTATGTTTATAAAAAAGTCAGGTACGCATGGTCACTACCATGCATCCCTGACTTTTTTTGTGGAGTAATAGAAAATAACTATCTAATTCGATTGTTTTTACTACGAGTTGCTAGCCAGCAAAGGCGCCCTGATCAACAATCCAGTAAAGCTTGCCATTAGCTGGCTGTACCCGCTGTGCTGGCAGATTGCGTTCTCCGAGGAGGTCAAGAGCCTTGGCAAGAACAGAGTGCTTTTCTTTTCCTTGAATGAGGAAGACACATGCCCGTGCGTTGTTCAGTACAGGAAGAGTCAACGTAATACGCCAGCTTTCCATCTCGCGGATGTATTGGTCTGTAACCAGTCGGTTGGTTATTTCAATACCGTCATATCCTGGGAACAAGGACGCAGTGTGTCCGTCCGGCCCCATTCCTAACAGAATAAAGTCAAATCGCGGAAGTTGCCCTGCGCCTAGTTTAAAATGTCGACGAAGAAGGCTTTCATACTCATCCGCAGCGTCCTGTGAGTTTACTTCTCCCTTCATTCTATAGAAATGTGTTGCAGCAACTTTATGCAACAACTCTTCCTTTGCAAGCCGGTAGTTTGATTGCTCATCATCCGGTCCTACACATCGTTCGTCCACCCAGTAAAAATTAACTTTTTCCCATGGAATTTCACTGCCAAAGTTGGCAGCAAGAGTCTCGAAGAAAAGCTTTGGTGTGTGTCCGCCAGAAAGGGCTACGTTGTATTCGCCACGTTTTTCAATTGCATCACGGCAGCGTTCAATAAACAGCTGGGCAGCATGGTGGGCAAGTTGTTTGGGGGAATCAGTAACAGAAAGAGATAGGTCGATTGTCTTGGTCATAGTGCCTCCGTATTGCTCAATAACGGTGCAGCTAAGATGGGCTCTGCAACCGTCATAGATGTTGTAAACAGCATGGTTGCATACTTTGTTTACGATTAAAACGGTTTTATTCCGTCAACGTATCCTTACGGGGAAGAAATGTAGTGCGTAGAAAGACAGGATTGAAAAAATGCATCGGATTTTCAACGATTGCATCTGGAATAATGTGGTACCAGCGGTATCCCATTTTTTTAAAGTAGGTGGCTGCTAAATGTTTGCAGCCTGTTTCTTTGGCGGCGAGTAGAGCGGCATCCCGTTGGCATCTGGATGTGGAGACAAGCTTGAGGATACGAGGGTTGAATCCTCTGCGCGAAAAGATAGCTTTGATTCTTTTAAACTCTCTGAAGCGGGAAAAGGCGTCAGCCTGACATAAAATAACACCCCATCCAAAAAGCGCTGAAAGAATAAAAAGAACAATTGCATAGAAAGGAATGCCGTCATTTAAGAGAAAATGGGCTTCCAGATAAAGTGTTGTAGCTACAAACAACAATGTTAATGCTGTTGCATGTGGAAACGGTGCAACTTTAATGTAGCGGATGATAGTTGTGTATAATGGGGTTCGCACTATTGTAGTACCTGTGTCATGCTTACGAGTAATTTACTGGTCTCAAAAATTGAACAGGATGTATTGCAAAATAAAACATGCACTGCATAAACAATAACTAAAGACTAAGAGAGTTTTAAAGAGCAAAGAACATTGTATACCATGCGTTACCATATACAGAATTCTTTGTGTTGCATTATAGTAAAATGAAGTTCCTGTTATTGTAGAGAAAGGAGCAGCACATGAAACAAGCTAATGCCAAGTTAGATATTATTGAAAAAATTAAAATTGAATACAACGCAACCGGCGCAATACATATTGATTCTGAGGATATTAAACTGAACAAAGACGGCAAAGATGCATTATTTAAGAGTGCTGAAACATTGGCAGAAAAATTAGGACTGCATCGTCACAGCCTGCAAAAACATTTGTACAATAATATATACTACATTGAGCCGGAAGGGCCATTGGTAGTCGCCATCTCTCTTCCGGAGCAGCAAATAGAAATGTATGCGCAGATGCCCCAGTCTATGTGGTCGTTTAAATTGAATGACCGGTTTGTAAACTGAAAAAAACAGCCTAAAGCATCATTATACTGTAGTCCGGTATAATATGTATTCATGGGCTGTTCAAGCGCGGAGATAGTATGCAATTAACCATGAGACAATACTATTTAGCAAAAAAACTGCAAACAGAGCGGTTTGGAGAAATCGCCGTTCCTGTTGATCCAGAGCAGATTCTTTTGCACCACGAGGCAACAACCGTTGTGAGGTCTGCAGCCGATCAGGTCGCAAGCGAGTCCGCAGTGACACGTGAAGAGATTATTTCCCGTTTGTTTGATAATGTGTTCAGGCTTGAGCCTTCAGACACTCTCATGTTGCTTATAGAACTTCCCCGGCATGATATTGAGTTTTATGTTGAACTTCCAAGTGCGTTGTGGAACTTCAGGTAGCCACTCCGGCAGGTTGCACTCGTCTGGGCTTTACGAACGGGACTGCCTGCGGTAGAAGCAAGACCTCTTGGAGGTCTAAGATGGTTACAGAGAATACACATGAATTGGAAACAGAACTGGTTGAAGAAGGCGAAGAGTACCTGAGCCGTTCAGAAAAAAAGCGCCGCAGCACAGCTATCCAGAAGATTGGAGAAGAGTTGGCGTCGTTCCCGATCAGTGCGATTCGTTCATTTAATCTTCCGCCTGATTTGTTGCAGGAGTACGAAGAATTACACTCCATTACCAAGCATGAAGCGAAGCGTCGTAAGATGCAGTATATCGGTAAGATGCTGCGTGATGTAGACATAGAGCCGATTAGAGCGCGCATTGAAGAAGTGAAGGAAGGAAAGGCTGCACAGAGTGCTGACTTCCATCACTTGGAGCGCTTGCGTGATCGTTTGCTTCAGGGTGATAAAGAGGCCATGAATTTTATTGTGGAGAGTTACCCTGATGTAGATATCCAGAAATTGCGTCAGCTTGTACGAAATGCCAAGAAAGAAATTGAAAAGCAAAAACCGCTTAAGTCATCAAAATTGCTTTTCCGTTTTCTACGTGAGCTGGAGCAAAGCTAGTCGTAGTGGATTGAACACAGTATTATGTGCATAAAAATGCCCCGAAGAAATTTTCTTCGGGGCATTTGGTTAGTCTATCCATCACACTGATATGTATCTGCCGCTTTTTGGCCTGCAACTCAAAAAAGTATTAGTGAGCTGCCTGATAGGCCCGATAGCTGTATTTGGCTACAGAAACAATTTCAGATAAAGCTGGATAGCTATCTAACCAGTTTACCTTCTTTTGCTTCGGGACTGGCCGCCGGGCCGGTTCACCCACTATTCTTTTATACAGCAGCTTGGCCTTTTCTTCATGGCCCTGCTCGTAAATTTTCTTACATATGCCTTTGGCAGCCTTTTGCGGGGCTCTGGTGAACATGCAATCTCTGGAAATTTTCTGGTGCAGGTTCACGCCGGGGCTAAGCTTTTCACCATGAAGATAGGCAGACGCAGCATTGGAAAAATCTCCTTCCTGCAGAAGCGTTTTTCCAGCATCATACAGAGGGTTTTCCTTATCATGGGCACCATATAATGGCTTCAATGCAGTGGCAGCCGCTTCATATTCATGCTGTGCCATGAAGATGTCGCCAGCAGCGTTGAGTTCTTGATGGTACTGGTCTTTATCTCGTTTGCCTTTCCATGCTTTTGCTCGCCCGACATAGGCAGGGCCGTGTTTGGGATTTATCTCGATTGCCTGACTAAACGTTTCAATAGCGCTGTCCCAATGGTGGTTTTTTAGCAATTTGGTTCCGCGCTCGCAAAGCGTTTCCGCAGTATCCTCTTCAGGTTCAAGCAGTGCTTTGGCTTCGTTCGGGTTCCCTTGTGGTTTTGATGCCGCAGGGATTGCAGCCCCGTATGTGTTACGAACCGCATGGATAACCTGCTGTACAAGACCGTCCATTGTGTAAGGACGGGCAAGGAACGAAGAATATCCCAGTGTTAACGTGCGCATGACAAAGTCTTTTGTGGGCGACGTAGAAACTGCGAGAACTGGTATGGATATTTGTGCCCTGATGCTCCTGAGTTTATCAATAAGATATTGAGCATCGCCATCTTTCATTTGAGCACCGAAGATTATCAAATCAAATGAGTCGATCTCACCTGTTTGTGCCTTGGACAGGGACTTGAACGTGCCCGAGACAGAATCTACGATCAGTGCACTACGTATTCCAATGCGAAACAGCATTTTTCTGTCCAATGCTGCTTCTGCACTGTTTCCGTTAATGATGAGTGCATGTTCAGGTTTTTTGGGTGTGCTCATATAGCGCCTCTATAGTGTACATTAACAAGGTAGGTTACGGGGGCTGTGTACTAACGGGAAACTGCTGAAAAGATTTAGTCGGATACTGCCTGCTTATCAGAGACGTCACCACAATGCTTGTCAGAAGAATTAATCAGGGCATGCAGGGGAATTACTTTACCCATTTTCTTCTCTTTTGGCTGAACCTGCGGAGCAGGTTGTACGGCATACTGCTTACCGCAACGCCAACATATTTTTTTCGTATTACCATGCGGTAATCGGACAAGCATTCCTTCATCTTTACAGCATTCAGCACAAAACGGACCATGACGAACACTGCCGGTCTTTAACCAATAATAGTTTCCGTCAAAAATCAGGTTTTGGGAGAAGTTGAGAATATCATCATACTCCTTCACCTGAAGCTTTAAAGCGGAAACTTGATCGCAAAGAGATACATACTTCGTCTGAAGTTCTTTCAGAAGAAGTGTCGCTTCACGGTTTTTTCCTTTCAAAAAAAGTTCGCTGACTTCTTTGAATTTAGAGTAGTCGAGCATTAACTGCCTCATATGCGTGTTGTAAGTTGTCTTACTACAGCTATCGGTTTTCAAAGAAAAATCTTTAAAAAACGAAAACAGTTATGCGTTATACTCTTATTAGATTTTCTTTCCCTTTACAGCGTGCTGAGTGGGTAGTCAACGAAGGTGCGTTAAGTATAAAGAAAAAAATACCTTACATGTTTTCTATAAGCAAAAAACAGGCCGCGCTGTTCAGCACGGCCTGTTTTACTTGCAGAGTCTGTTAGTTGGCGGCAATTTTACGTTCAAATTCAGCAAATTCTGTTTCCAGTTTCCACTGTTTGTTTGCTTTTGGACTTTCATTGAGGAGTTTTTGGCAAACGCCTGTAGTCTTTGTTGTTAATGAATCGTTGCAGTCATCTCCTACTACATACGGAGATGTTGTTTTCCATAAACTTTTTCCGGGGAGCAGACTGTATTCGAGAGTATTACGCACAAGGTTTTTTAATTCAGTATAAGAAAGAGGATAGTCACGGGCAGCGCGGACGTATTCATTCGTGATGTCAGTGCGCGTTAAGCCGGCATCAACAGAAACAATAACAATCGGAACATGGTACTTGAGTAATACTGGAAACGGGTTGTTATCTTTAGCAATAAAACGGGCTTGTTCTTCTGCTGTAAAACCTATTTCAACAGGAATTTTGTTGTTTGAGAGTATTTTCAGCAAGGCAAACGGATTGTTTTCATACATCAATGCAGAGCCATGGCTGATGCGCGAAGCTTTGCCTTTTGAGAGTGCAGTGCGAATTCTGTTTTTAAATTTAGTCGGCTCAATCATACCGAAGTTAAGGTAGCCCGCTGTAATAACCGTTTTAACATCTGAAAACTCATTCTTGCTTTTTAAGAAATTGAGCATTTCCATCTGAAGCTGATAGTCACGCAGTGCCACAGGGTGTTTCTCATCTCCGGAAAGTGCAACACCAACAAAGCGTGGGTCGGCAGAAGCAGTTTTAAAAGCAAAAATCAACTGCGCAAAGACAACAGAAGGGGGTTGTGTTCTGTCAACATTAGCGATCATGCGCACCATCACGGATTTAGCATTGTTGCTTTCAAGGTGTGCTTCAGTACTGCTCATGAAGTCGCTGAGAAGCTTTTCGCCTTCTTCGGTCGCGCTCATTTTCGGTAGTGCTGCAAGGGTAGGGAACATGTCCTTTGCTGTACCTTGCCATTTTATTCTTGAGGCAGGCTTTGTAAGCTCTTTAGGGAACCACGGCAGCAGAATTTCAAGATAGTCAAGATGCTGGTATTCTGCATTGTTGACTATTGTGCTGAGAAGAAAGCCGAATTGATCTGCAGTGAGCGTGTCTATAGAAAAAAGATGGCTTGCATTGTCGATTGTCGTCGAGGAAAGAGCATCCAGCGCTTTTTGATAATTTTCTTCGGTCTCAAAAAATTTCTTTGTTGATGTTGTACCTGGAGGGCAGGTGTTATTGATAGGCGGTACAGGAAAGTAGCTGGGCAGCGTGATGCAGTAATTTTCTTTTTCAGCAAGGGCAAGGTACGCTTCAGGATATACCGAACCCTGTAATTGTACCCGTAAATCGCCGCCCTTGGGCATTTCTGAGATGAACCCGCGCAAGGTAAGCTGGTGCGAGCGAATTGAATCGTAAAATGCTTGAGTTTTCTTTTCATTTGCTGAGGTAGAAGTTTCAGCAAATGCCGGTACTATTGTCAGGACAAGAAGAAAGGTTATTGCAGAGACGATAATTTTTTGCGCAGAATGCATAGAAACTCCTGAAATTCAAAAAGTGCTGGCAGTGATTATAACATCATCATTTTAGAAACGATCGTGCGTGCGTTGTTTTCTGTCTGTTGGTATTGTTCTTTTGACATCCCCGCACCAAGAGCTATGGCGCGTCTTCTGTCTTTATTGATAAAGTCATACCCGCGGTATCCACCGTTATTGAGTAGCAAAGGTGCACCGGTGAGTGTAGCGGCCTTAACAACATGGCCGTTTGTCAGGGCGTGCTCAGGACGGGCAGTAATTTCCAGATAGACGTTTTTCTCTGCTGCCAGCTGGGCTTCCTGCTCGGTGATAAGGCCAGGGTGAGCAAGATAGTCAGCTCCGCCTTCAATTGCTGCCAGATTAGTGCCTTCATCAACAATGTCAGCAATGGTTTGTCCATGGACACAGACCAATTGAGCGCCGATGCTTCGAGCTTCAGTAATGGCATCCGGTATAAGCTGTGGTGGAATGTGGGTAAGTTCCACTCCTGCGTACAGATCAACGCCGGAGTATAAAGAATACGTGCGTATCATGGGGAGAAGGCTTTCCAGAACTTGCTGCATGTTGGTTGCGTCAACATGGTCAGTAAACGCGATGGCTCTGTATCCTGCAGCCTTGGCGAAGCGCATAGCTGCTGCAGGAGTTTGCTCTCCCGTACCCAGAGAGGAGTGAACGTGAAGGTCTATCATTGTAATATGATCCTGATTTGTAAGAAGCGATTTGCTTTATTGGAAGCAAAAGTTAACTAATCAACTATACTGGGTGGTTTGCTGCTTTGTCCATATGGAGTACTGACTAAAAACAATTTCACTATAGAATGCTGTTTTTAGTCTACTGTTACCTACTTAGTTCTCAAGTATTTATAATTCCGAATAAATTTTCTTGCGCTTACATATCGTGTGGTATAGGAGTAAAAAATATACCGATAATAATTACTAATAAGAGAGGCAGATCGTATGGGAAAGCTTAAAGGAACTAAAACAGAAAAGAATATTCTGACCGCTTTTGCTGGTGAATCTCAGGCACGTAACCGCTACGACTTTTTTGCTGGTGTTGCTAAAAAGGAAGGGTATGTTCAGATATCAAAAATATTTGAAGAAACTGCTTTGCAGGAACGGGCACACGCAAAACGTCTCTTTAAGTTTTTAGAAGGGAGTGAGGTAGAAATTACTGCTGCCTACCCTGCAGGAATTATTGCAGATACCGTAACTAACTTAAAAGAATCTGCTGCCGGTGAGCATTATGAGTATACAGAAATGTATCCTGAGTTTGCAGAAATTGCCGGACAGGAAGGCTTTCCTGTTGTGGCTGCAGCAATGCATTCCATTGCTATTGCCGAAAAGCATCATGAACAACGCTACCTTACCTTAATGAACTCCATTGAAAATGGAGATGTTTTTAAGAAAGCAAAGCCTGTTGTATGGCGTTGTATCAACTGTGGATATATTCACGAAGGACTGACAGCACCGGACGTCTGTCCTGCGTGTAACCATAAGCAGGAATACTTTGAAGTACGTCTTGAAAAGTGGTTCATGCCATAAAACTTTTCAGATTCCAGAAGTAAATAAAAAATCCGTTCAGCATTGCATGCTGAACGGATTTTTTTATTGTTTAGAGCCACCTGAAGCGAGACGCCCTTTAATTGCCAACATAAGCTCGTCTTTTAAGTCAGGTCGTTGTCTGACTGCGAGGTAGGCATCAAGGAAAATTACAGCTTCATTATAGGTAGTATTGTAGTGTCTGGAAAACAGGCTGTGAAGCACCGCGTGTAGCGTACGTTTCATGTTGATGAAGCGCCACGGGTAAAAGTTATCAAAGTCATAAAAGTGGAGATCATAACTGTCTCCCTTTGGTCGGACAGTAATGTTTTTGTCCGTATCTTCTGTGTAAATTCCGAGATTATGAAATTCTGCCATTTTCTGACCGAACAGAGTGAAAAATGCATCACGGTCTTCTTGTGTGAAGTTGTGGAGCTGCTCACGGAATTCGTAGAAATAAATGTCTGTATCTTTAAGCTTTTGCGTAAAGAGAACAGTTTCAGTCCCCGGGTGCAGTCTATTGCCTGAAAGTAACGCAATAGGTTCTGTTGTCGGGAAATTATTCTGCATCAAAAAGCACATTGTGCTGAAGTTACGTCTTGCTTCAGAAAAGAAGAAGGTGTGTAACAACTTGTGCTTGTAATCATTACGAGTGTAGATTTTAGGAAAAATCTCCACTCCGTCGATGGTGAATGAAATATTGTTAAGCGCTTCACGCTTTTTATTTTGTGACTGGAATACTTCAGGCAGCGCAGTTGCGCGCACTTCTTTCCATTTCTCTCTGAGCTTTGTCATAAAGGCGTCAGAGACCTGTGGTGCCGCACGCCAGACACGGGTACCGTCCGGTGTTGCTTTACCATGAAAAAGCGCAACCACATGACGCAATGTCGTGGCCGCGTGGGAGTCTGGTCTACTCATGTGTGTTTACCTATTGTGTCTGTAATCAAAAAGTCAGTGGGGTCATACCACAAACGAAAACGAAAGGGTATACATGCTTTTTTGTACAAAAAGGTAAAGGTAATTACGGGGTAAGAACTAGCTATACATGAGGAGTTGTAAGGTTGATCAGGATTATGCCTATGATCATAAGGATAATCGGTGGGATAATACGGGGGCTCAAATGTACATGGAAAAGTACGCGGTCAACAATGAAGCTGCCGATAATACCTCCTACTCCCCATAGCGCGTAAGCAACAGATAAATGGAAGTAGGACAGAGCGGGTTTAAGTGCCAAAAAAGCGCAGATTACAAGAAAGATTGAGAGGAATCCCCATTTTTTTACAGAGAATCCCCTGGACTTTTTAATTGCCCAGTTTGCTGCAATATCAAGGCTGATGGAGCTAAGAAGCCAGAGGAGAGCGCTAGTCATCAGAATGCCTCATAACCTGATGCAACCAGAGGAGACCGGATATGATGCAAACAATGCCTGCAAGCTTAATGGGGGGCATAGGCTCATTGAACAGTATATAGCTTGTTACGGCAACCAGCGCTAATCCGACACCTTCCCAGCATGCGTAGGCGATGCCTAATGGGATGCGCACAACTGCTTTTGAAAGAAGATAGTAGGAGAGTGCAATGAAAATGCTTGTTGCAACAGCTCCTGCTCTGCCGGAATGTATATCATCAAAAGCCTTGAGGGAGGTTGTTCCGGCAATTTCACTCAGGATGGCTGCAAGTAAAAATAGCCAGTATCGGAGCATAGTGCCTCCAGTGCGGAGCTTGGCTTTCTGAGCTGTTTGAGAGTCTGGTACCTAATCTTTTTGTAAGCGTAAAAACATACAGCTGGCTTAGATAGGTGTTTGTAATACATGGGCTAACATATAAAAAAAGCGCCCTACTGAGTAGAGCGCTTTTGACTTACATTTTATATTTAGTGTCCGGCTGTAGTTTTTGGAGCAGTTCTGCAAGAGATTCTTCGTCTCGCTCGGGCTTTGCAGCCTGTGCCATTCGTTTTGAATCTTCTTGAGTCTGCTGACTGCTCTGGGCAGAGCGCATCATTTGTGCTGCACCGTCCACAGCCGGGTCAGTTTCAGGCATAGCTTGTTTGGTTGGTGTTTCTGCTTCCAGCACTGACGGTGCTACCTGAATAGGTATTCCGGCGCGAAGAGCTAGCGCAACAGCATCAGACGGTCTACAGTCAATCCGGCTACGTTTGCCACCCATATCCACATCAAGCTCGGCAAAGTAGGTGCCGTTTTCTACCCGTACAATGTCTACACCCAGTAATTGTGCCCCTAATTCTTCAAGGCTGCTGAGCATAAGATCGTGTGTCAGAGGGCGTGGAACTTCCACTTGATTTAAAAAGATGGAAATTGCCATTGCTTCCATTGCACCGATCCAGATATTCAGCATTTTTTCACCTGCTGCATCTTTAAGCATCAGTATGGGAGCTCGGGTTTTTTTATCAAGGGAAAGTCCGGCGACTTCCATTCTTACCATGTGTCTCCTGCCTTTTCAGCAATGAGAGAATGTCTGGTGGCTTTGGTAACAGTTACCGGAAGAATTTTTCCGGTAACATCCTCACCTTCCGGCAGTGTAACGATCACCAACTGACCATATACATCCCGACCTTGCCAAGACACGCCCTCGGTTCCGGGACGCCTGCTGACTCCTTCGAAAAGAATGTCCAGTTTTTTACCTACCATAGATTGGAGGATGCGTTCAGTATTATCAGTCTGCCATGCTTGATAGCGTGCAAGACGATCTTGCATTACTTTTTTCTCAATTTTATCAGGCAGCATTTCTGCACGGGTGCCGGGGCGATCAGAGTAGTTGAAGGAGAAGCTCTGTGCGTAGTCTGCAATTTTAGCAACACGCATGGTTTCAAGGAAATCTTCTTCTGTTTCGCCAGGGAAACCGATGATCATATCAGTTGTGAGTTGAATATCAGGGCGTGCTGCTTTGAGCTTTTCAACGGTGGAAAGGTATTTCTCTACATCGTACTTACGCCCCATTTTTTTCAAAATGGTGTCGGAGCCGGACTGCAGGGGCAGGTGCAGGCGAGGGCACAGCACATCCAGTTTGCCGAACGCTTCAATTACTTCGTCAGCAATATCCTTTGGATGTGAGGTTACAAAGCGCAGCCGTTTTAATCCGTCCAGTTCTGCAATCTTATAGAGGAGTTGAGTAAATGACGTGCCGTCCCCGTGGCTGTCCTGTCCGAATGAGTTAACATTTTGTCCGAGCAGGGTGATTTCGCGTGTCCCACGGGAGAGCAGGTCTTTACATTCATCGATGATTGCCTGTGTCGGGCGGGATTTTTGGCGTCCGCGTGTGTATGGCACGATGCAGTAGGCACAGAAGTTGTCGCAGCCAGTCATGATGTTGACGAAGCTGGATACTGGAGCCTCGGAATCTTCCCAGTTTCCGTCTCTGTCTGGGTACTCTTCGGAAAAGTCCAGAAGGCTCATGCGCAGCGTTGGATCGTCTACAAGACGGTCGAGAGCCTGCGGAGCAGAGGACAGGCCATCTGTACCGAAAACAAGACGAACCTGTTTGAAACGTTTAAAGAAACCGCGACCTACCTGCTGTGCAACACATCCGCCCACAGCAACAATAATATCTTCGCGGCCTTTGGTCATGACATTGATACGCCCGAGGAGGCTGTATACTTTTTGCTCCGGTTTTTCTCTGACAGAACATGTGTTTACAATAAAGACTGATGCGTCTTCAGGATTTTCACATTCTGTAAACCCTCTGGAAGCAAGAGTGCGTTTGAGCCAGTCAGAGTCACTGACGTTCATCTGACAGCCGAATGTCATGACATGAAATTTACGTTCAATCATAAGATATCTCATTATCGTCTGCCGTGCAGACGTGCAGTGTATTTATTGTGGAGAGTTTTCGTCTTTGTCGGTGCGGAACCGTTCCGGTACTGGTTCACCCGGCGCACGCATACCACCGATGGCAAAAAGCGCCATTGGGATGATAAGGCACAGAATTCCCCAGAAGAAAGGGTTGCGACCTTTTTTGTATGCAAAGGTTGCCCCTATGATTCCGGCTACAGACCAAATAAGAAACATGTAGATATATCCGGTATTGGAAAAATCAAGTGCCAGCATATCGTTCATGAAAATTCTCCGTAAATTGTATCGTTGCCGCGTAAATGCGGTGAGTATCAATACGGTATAACAGTAGCGGGTGCAAGTGAAGCAAAGCGTATTTCCTATTGGCAGGGTAGGATATACACTATATACTGAATCTACATAGGTATCCGGTGCCATTATGCGTTGGGCTGACTAATAGCATGTATGATTATCGGGATTTTTTTGTTTTCATAATCCACAGGTTGGAGGGGAATACTATGGCAACGTTAAAAGTATCCGGAATGAAAAGCCCTGATTGCGCTGCAACAATATCAGAGGTTGTCAAAACTGCTGACGGCGTTGAAGTTGTGAATGTAAATTACGCAACAGGCGAAGTGACATATGGGCCAACGGAATGCGTTGATCCGGCAATGATCGAAGAAATGATTAAAGAAGCCGGATATGAGCCAGAGGGTAATTAGTTTCGCTTTTCTTTTTGTCTCCGACGGGCAGGGGAAATAATTCCCCCTGCACCCCCTGTCAGGCGATAAAATTAGTTTTTTGATCAATCAGCTTCGGCTTATTAGAGGCTGTTTGAAACAACCTATTTGGTTTCCAATAAAAAAGGTGGAGTCAGTAACTCCACCTTTTTTTATTTTAATCAAGCCGAATAGTTCGTTTTGCTTGCAGGTTGTCGCTAAACGGGGTCAAGGCGGAGCCTGCCCGTCGGAGACAACAACCTGCGCCAGATGGCAGGCTGAATTAAGCGGTAAACGCCTCTGCGAATCGTGCTTCAAACTCTTCTTGTGTAAATGTGTGCTCGCGGGTTCCGTATTGTTCTACGCAGAAGCTTGCGCAAACAGCACCAAGTTTTGCGGCCTCTTCAACAGATTTGCCATCAATGATGCCTTTGAGAAGGCCTGCACGGAACGCATCGCCACATCCGGTTGGGTCTGCCACGGTGGTTGGTTTAGCAATGCCAACTTCGATTGGTTTGCCGTTATCGATACGGGAACCGTTCTCTGCAAGGGTGGTAATGATGAAGTCACACTTTTCAAGAAGCTGCTCTTTAGAGAGACCGGTAGCATTTTTAATCAGTTCAAGTTCGTAGTCATTGGATACGAGCATGTGCGCACCTTCAATGCACTCAAGCATTTCTTCACCGGAGAAGATGGTGATCTGCTGACCTGGATCGAAGATGTAGCGGATGCCGTTATCGCGGAAATATTTCGGCAGGTTCATCATGTCGTCTTTGTTGCCCGGTGAAATGATGGCGATATCATTTTCTTTAGAAAGCGTCGGGAACTCGTAGTTACAAGGATGAATCATGGCGCCGGGGTGGAAGCCGGTGATTTGGTTATCACTCTGGTCTGTGGTGATGTGCGCGCTGGCTGTGAAGAGATCGTCCACAACTCTGATACCGTCGAGAGGCAGGTTTTGCTCTTCCATAACTTTTTTGTAGCGATTGAAGTCTTTTCCTACTGTTGAGAGTACAGTCGGCTTTTCACCGAGGAGGGCAAGAGAGTGGGCAATGTTTCCAGCGGTACCGCCAAGTTTTTCTTCCAGACGTTCAATAAAAAAACATACGTTGAGCATGTGGATTTTGTCAGGAAGAATGTGGTCAGCAAATTTGCCGTCAAAATTCATAATGCGGTCATAAGCGATAGAGCCGAATACATAAATTGCCATTGAACTGGTGCTCCTAGCGGGTTTCGTTTTCAATCCAGGACAAAAATTCAGGATTTCCGCCTGTAATAGGGAGAGAAAGTATACAAGGCACATCATAGCTGTGCAGATTTTTAGCAGCTTGTGTGAGTGCGGTAACTTTTGCTTCAGATGTTTTTGCAATCAGAACAACTTCATGAGCTGATTGCACCTCATTTTCCCACCTGAAGATAGATTCTATTGCGGGAAAAATATTGATACATGCGGCAAGTTTTTGGGAAACAAGTTCTTTGCCTATGGCACGTGCTTCCTCTTGCGTTGGAACAGTCATATACACGAGAAAAGACATGACATCTCCATTTTGTTGAAGTGCTGTTTGCAGTGGCGGAACAGTACAAAAAGTTACGACTGAGAGCAATTGTTCAGCCGTATATACTCTAAAAAAACTGGCATTGGTTATGGGACTGAACATGGCTTGCCAAAGATGCGTTCAATTGCAACACTGCCGAAACTGTTTTGACTTTTTTTACCTGTGAGCAACCTGAGATGGACTGATAAAGCTACTGATTGCTTACGTTCACTTTTCTATGACTATTAAGAATAGTTGGGTGCCGTTGGTGCTGTATGGAAAAATGTTCCATTCGCAGGTCTGCCATTGTGCTCTTTATTAATTGTATTTCAAGATAGTTACTGAATAAATGATAGGCTCAGCTGGAGATTTTATGCGTAAAAAAGAACGTGCGTTGGAAATGTTGGCGCGCTTACATAAACGATATCCGACAAAAACTACTCACTTGAACTTTACCACAGTTTGGGAACTGTTTGTTGCCACAGTGTTGTCTGCTCAGTGCACTGATGAAAGAGTAAACATGGTCACACCTGTGCTTTTTGGTAAGTGGCCTACACCGTATGAACTGGCAGAAGCCGATGTGCAGGATGTGGAAGAGGTGGTTCGTTCTACTGGTTTTTATCGTAACAAAGCAAAGAATATTGTAGCGGCGGCAAAACGTGTCGTGGAAGTATACAACGGAGAAATTCCCAAAACTTCTGCAGAGGTGACGACCCTTGCTGGTGCTGCCCGTAAAACCGCGAATGTGGTGTTGTGGAATGGCTATGGCATTAACGAGGGGATAGCTATTGATACGCATGTGAAGCGTATTGTTTTTCGTTTAGGATTAACCAAATCAACAAATCCGTCTGTGGTGGAAAAAGATTTATTACCACTCTTTCCAAAAGAAGAGTGGGGATTTGTTAATCATATGCTGGTTTCCTTTGGACGTGATGTCTGTATTGCCCGTAGTCCACAGTGTCACGTGTGCGAAATGGAAGAGTTCTGTCCGAAAAAGGGGTTGAAAAAGTAAGAAGCCAAGCTTCGTGTTGAATTCGGAATGTTTTGTTCCAGATTCATGAAGATTGAGCACGGAGTAAGTTGGATTGGCTAGCGGTGTGCCTTAGTCGACACAACGAATTAGTTGTAATTTTTATTTGATCCTTGTTATAGATGTATTGATATTGCAGGTGAAAAAGGCTTGAACTCATATTGTGCGGGTTCAAGCTTTTCTATTGTTCTAGTAATGAGTAATAACCATCAGTTTATTTTTTATGAATAAATTAACCATTTGTTTACTTTGACTATGTTAGGTTTGTAACGAGATGATTGAATTACAGGTATACTTGAGTGAATTAGCTTTAGTGTCACCTATTTTTTATTTGTACTTGTTTCGTGTTATTTTTTATTTTTATTTGCTAAGTTTTTTATTGAACGTGGCGATATGGTTACAGGGAACTGAAGGTGATTACTAATCATTTGATATAGGAAAGGTGTAAGTATGGTAGCCATTTCTTCATTGATGAACAAAACAATGGATGTGACACAACTTCAAAAAGCCACAAAGGCTATGCAGAAAAAAGTTGAGAAGCAAGTGTCAGTGTCAAACCTGTTTACAAATAAGCAAACAGATCATTCAGACTATATCCGTGCGGCGAATAAAGGTGCAAATGCTGCCAGACAGACTTATGAAAGTAAAAGTAGTTCGATGATCTCCTTACTTCAGGCACAGATGAACAATGAATCAAATGATGGGCCACTTGATTTTTCATATTCAAGACGTGCTCGAATTGGCGCTCGTGCATCGCAACTTTTACGTACTGATATGAACAGCACCATTCATCGGAATAATGATGAAGCAGCAGCACAGGAAAGCACAGCTGTTCGTTCAAGAGCAACTGGTGCTAGTGAACTCCCTCGCCCTGTGCCAGTTGCGAGAGTTTCGGTAAATCCAAGGGTCGCACGAAGTGCACCTGTGAAAATTTCTATTAGAGTATAATCTTCGCCATACTAAATGGCATAGAATTATAAAGAGCTTGCACCACTGATTGATGGTTCAAGCTCTTTCTTTTTCTCATGAGAAAAAGAGAATCCGTTTGGCGTGAGGTGTTATAACTTGTTGTTTGTAGTTAATGTTTTGTTCAGGATTCCGAAATGCTTATAGACTAGTCTACGATATGTGTTTTTGTTTTACCAAGGAAGGTGCAACACATGGTAGCCATTACAGAAGTGATGAACAAAACAATGGAGATGGCACAGCTTCAAAAAGCCGCAAAGGCCATGCGGGAGAAAGCTGCATCAGTGGTTTCAATGAGTAATTTGTTTGTGAATCAGCAGACAGATCATTCAGACTATATCCGTGCATCAATTCAGTCATCAAAAGCTGTACATGAAGCGATGGATAACAAAATGAATACGATGACATCGTTACTTCAGGCGCAGATAGCGTATGAAAGTAACAATCAGGCAGAAAACAAGGCATCGTATCATGGACCACTTGATTTATCTTATTCCAGACGCGCCCGCATAGGTGCCCGAGCTGGAGTGCTTTTACAGAACGAGCAAAGTAGTGCTGTTCAGCGTAGCAGCGATGCCGTAACAGAGCGGGATAATGCGACCGAGCGATCAAGAGTGACGTCTCTCGCTGATGACAGTGGCGTGTCACGCCCTGTCCAACTTGCGCGAGTGCTTTCCGTACAACGAAGTGTAAGGAGCGCACCTGCCAAAATTTCTATCAGGGTCTAGTTTCTGCCCTCTGTAGAAATGACAAAGCCTGAGCATACTGATGTGTGTTCAGGCTTTTTTTGCTTTCATTATATGGAGAAGATATTTCTGATGATGCCTCGTAAGCCTCCCTTAAAAGACACAAGTAAAAGTAGAGTGTTCGAGGTCATCATCAGTCTGGAAGTTGGATTCGAAAAGTGCGTTCCCACTGTCTGTGATGTTTCTTAAATCGGGACGGGCAAATCAGGCTGCTGTGAAGAGGCAATTCTTTTAACAAAGCAGCGTGTTGTGCAGGGCTGCTTCCGTATATAAGGCAGTTGATTTCCTGTGCGCGTTGAAAGTCATCATTCCCCGGTAAAAAAGCATCTGGATCTTTTGCAAGTAGTTGAAAGGCCTTTGCAGCGCTGGAAGCAATGTTAGCTCCGTCATCGTAAACGCTTATGAGCAGGATTGTGGAGAGTGTATCTACCTCGTATTCTTCAACGTTGTCTGTTATGCCAGTGGATTTTGTATGCACAACGGCATGGCCAAGCTCATGATAAATTGCATGATGGAGTGTGTTTAGTGCAGATATTTCCGGGGGAACTGTAGAGCGTTGGGTAGCGAACAGCTTTTTAGTATCGCTGAAAAAACTGTATGGAATTTGAATTTCAAGGCTGCCATTTTTTAGTACAGCAAAGTGTGGGCCGATCTGCGTGCCGAAGCGTAATGTGACATCTTTATCCAGCAAACGCCATTCTTCCACTATCTGGGCAACTTCTGCCGCAACTTCTGACTGAAAAATTACTCGAGCAGCAGCCACCTCTTCCGGTTCAGGAAGTTCATAAATAACACGTAGCCTGCCGCTGGCAGTTGCGGTCTCAGGAAACAAAAAAGTTCCAACCGTGAGAAGCAGCAGGAGTGTTGCAACGGGGCGAAGCATGTAGAAGTGATGCATACGAATACCAGTACAATTGTGTGACTTATGTTGCAGACCTTTTGTTACTGCATGCAGCCTAATAAAAAAATGTATTGTTGTACAATGTTACATATGGACTTTGACATGATGCGGTATTCAATATGATGGCAGAAAACGCTCAAGAAATGTCATTGCGGCTATTGCCGAAGCTAACTAAAAAACAAAAGAAGAGCTCAGTCGAGTTGCATAAGAACGCTAAAAGGAATTTTGCTATGCGAAAAAAAGTAGAAGTTGTTGTTTTCGAGGGGGCGCTGCCATTAGATATCAGTGGGGCGGCTGCGGTTTTTTCAACAGCTACAAAACTATTTGAAAAAGCAGGGCAAAATAACGGATACGAGATGCACTTTACTGCCAAGCGAACAGGTTCCGTGATTCTTGAGGGGAATTTTTCTGTGTGTATCGATGCCTGCATCGGAGAGATCGGGGATGTGGATATGATTTTGATACCCGGGGGGCTGGGAATCGAGGAAGTCATTACCGATATTGAGTTCATGGAAAAGGTGCAGCGGGCTGTAGAAGGCACTCCACAGGTTGTTTCGGTGTGTGCAGGGTCAGGAATTCTTGCGGCAACAGGAATTCTTGATGGACGGACTGCAGCGACACACTGGCTGATGGCTTCAAGGTTTTCTGCTCAATACCCGAAGGTGAATTTTGATGCCAGCATGCTATATCAAAAAGACGGGCACGTTTATACAAGTGCCGGAGTGTCAACTGGAATCGATCTGGCTCTCTCGATTGTCGAAGAAGACTACGGGCGCAAGCTTGCAATGAGGGTCGCAAAGTTGCTGGTGGTGTACTATCGAAGACCGGGATGGCAGACACAATTCAGTCCGTTGCTGGAAATGCAGACAAGCTCGACAGAGCGTTTTGCAGAACTGGAAGAATGGATAGTTGAAAATATTTCTCGAAAACTTCCGGTAGAGTTGCTTGCGGAACAAGCCGGAATGAGCCCTCGAAATTTTGCACGCGTGTTTGTAAAGGAGACCGGAAAAACTCCGGCGAAATATGTAGAAGAAGTTCGGCTAGAGCACGCACGTGCCATGCTGGAAGCCGGAGAGTGCGACATTGATCACGTTGCAACTGTATCCGGTTTCGAACGTGAAGAGCGGATGCGAAAGGCATTTCTGCGAACGTTCGGGGTTTCTCCAAGGCAATATATATCGCACTTTGCAGTGCCCAAAGAGAGAAATACATGAGTATTACCTACGGGATTTATTTGTATGATAATGTCGTAAACTTGGATTATATCGGAGCACATGAAGTCTTTGGTGCTTCTTTGTACTATCTGGGTGAGGGGCAGTTGTTCACCGTTGCAGAAGAAAAAAGGATGATCACCAGTGCAACCGGATTACAGGTGATGCCGGATTATTCATTTGAAGATGCACCGGATATTGATGTTCTGTTGGTTCCTGGAGCAATGGAGCTTGAGGCGGCTGTTGGAAGTTCCGCTGCATTGGAGTGGATTTCCAAGGTGTCTGCACAGGCGCGCTTTACAACAGCAGTGTGCACCGGAGCATTAATTTTGCAAAAGGCTGGCATTCTGCAAGGCAGAAAAGCAACAACGCATTGGCAGCTGATTCCTGAATTAGAGAAAGATACATCCGTTACAGTGTTACCGGAAATGCGGTATGTCAGAGATGGAAATATCGTGACAGCGCAGGGTGTATCTGCGGGGATAGATATGGCGCTTTGGCTTCTTGGTGAACTTCATTCGCCAGACCATTCCCGTACTGTACGGCGTGGATTACAGTATGATCCAGCGCCGCCATACACTGCGGAAGTATAGAGTGTAGACATTCATAGTTGAGGTTTGCCTTCCTTGTGTGAAGCGGCCTTTTTCCAGACGGCATAAAAAAGGGTGGAGCTTATGGCTCCACCCTTTCTCATGTTGTATTGCAATCTGTTGCTATACTTTTGCAGCAGTGCGGAGTGCGTCTACTGCGTCAGTTGCTTCCCAGCGGAATTCAGGAAGCTCACGACCAAAGTGGCCGTAGCATGCAGATTTTTTGTAGATAGGACGCTTGAGATCAAGTGTCTTGGTGATGCCGTAAGGACGCAGGTCGAATACTTCCTTAACAGCTTTGGTGAGGATTTCGTCCGGTACTTCAGAAGTGCCGAAAGAAGTAGCAAGAACGGATACAGGCTCAGCAACGCCGATAACGTATGCAATCTGAACTTCACATGTAGGAGCAAGACCTGCTGCTACAACGTTTTTTGCAATGTAACGACCCATGTACGCCGCGGAACGGTCTACTTTGGAAGGGTCTTTACCGGAGAATGCGCCGCCGCCGTGGTGACCCATGCCGCCGTAAGTATCCTGAATGATTTTACGGCCTGTAAGACCGCAGTCACCCATAGGGCCGCCGATTACAAAACGGCCGGTGGTGTTGATGAAAATACGGGTTGCACTGTCGATGAGCTCTGCAGGAAGAGTTTTGTTAATAACTTCTCCGCGGATGCCTTCAACGATGTCATCCTGAGAAACGCCGTCTTTGTGCTGTGAAGAAATAACAACGGTGTCGATGCGGGTCGGCTTGCCGTCGATGTATTCAAAGGAAACCTCTGTTTTACCGTCAGGGCGCAGGAAGTCGAGGTCGTTATTTTTACGGGCAGCAGTGAGGCGCTCGGAAAGTTTGTGAGACCAGTAGATTGGAGCAGGCATAAGAGTAGGAGTTTCGTTACATGCGTAACCGAACATCATACCCTGATCACCGGCACCCTGTTCTTCAGGGGAGGTCTGATCAACGCCCTGTGCGATGTCCGGAGACTGTTTATCGATAGAGGAGATAACTGCGCAGGTATCAGCATCAAAGCCCATGTCGGAATGGGTGTAGCCGATTTCGCGGATGGTATCACGAACAACAGTAGGGAAGTCTGCATATCCTGTGGTGCTGATTTCACCGGCGATTACAGCCATACCGGTTGTAACGAGAGTTTCACAAGCAACACGGCACTCAGGATCCTGAGCCATAATTGTATCGAGAATCGCGTCAGAAATTGCGTCAGCAACTTTATCCGGGTGACCTTCAGTAACAGATTCAGAGGTAAAGTGGTATTTACCCTTGTTGTTGATCATCATTATGGAAGCTCCTCTAATTAGATGATGTATCAGTTTTTAAATTTTTTGTATGGTTCAGTTCCGGTGATTCTGGGTTCAGAATTCCGCCGGAAATGAGAATTTTAAAGGCATCTTCTACTGAAAGATCAAGTTTAATGGTGTCTTCCTGCGGAACCATTAAATAAAAACCGGAAGTTGGGTTGGGTGTTGTCGGCACAAACACATTCAACACCTTTTCTCTGGTTTTTCGCTGAATCTCACCAACAGCTATGCCAGTAACAAACGCCAGAGCATAAAGCCCGGGGCGTGGATATTCTATAAGGACTACTTGTTTAAATTCTTTGGCAGGGCTTTTAAACACGCTGATGAACAACTGGTTGGTTGCAGCATAAAAGCGGTTTACGCCCGGTAGCTTTAAAATTGCCTTCTCTATTGCGCGGGCTACAGCTTTGCCTACATAGTTCCGTACCAATATGCCGGTAACGAGTAAAACAATAAAAACAAGCAGGATACCTGTTCCGGTTTCTGGGATTCCCAGCTTTTCTGGGATTCTCAAGGCATCCGGTACCAATCTCCATGCATTGTCCGCCCAGTTGAGCAAGACACGCAGGATAAAGACAGTGACAACAATGGGGGCAAGAAAAAGGAAGCCCGCCACAAGGTTTACACGTAAAAAGTGCTTTAGGCGCTGCCAACGAGTTCTTTTTTCCAGCGTTGCTGTCATGAGGCTCTCCGTTTACAGGTAGAACGGCCAGTTGTCTAACAGTCTTCCTTTGCCGACATACACAGCTGTTGCACAGCGTGCTTTGTCAGTAATGGCTGTCACCGGCTCCATTGAGTCCGGATCAATAAATTCGAGATAATCTTCCTTACCGAGCGGTAAATGTTCTGCCCAGTAAGCGCGGATAATTTTTTTTAGCTCTTCAACATCCCGTTCGCCTTGTTCAAAGGCTGCTGCGCCTGCACGGATTCCTGCGTTAATGTGCTTTGCCTGTGCACGTTCTTCAGGAGTGAGGTATGCGTTACGGGAACTCATGGCAAGACCGTCATCTTCTCGGATAAGCGGGCCGCCAATAATGGTTGTCGGTAAATTAAGATCACGTGTGAGTCGGCGGATAATGGCCAGCTGCTGCCAGTCTTTTTCACCGAACACTGCATACTCAGGCAGGGTGAGTACCAGCAGTTTTGTCACGACAGTGGAAACGCCTCTGAAGTGTGTCGGTCTAGTTTCAGAGCACAACCCTTTAGCGAGGTTTGGAACTTCAACCCATGTCGCGTGATCTTCTGCGTACATGCTTCCCGGTTCAGGAATAAATAAAATATCTGTTCCCAGTTCACGGGCATCCTGTGCGTCGCCTTCGTGGTTCGTCGGATACGCATCAAGATCTTCGTTTGCAGCAAACTGTGTAGGATTTACAAAGAGGCTGACAATGAGTTTGTCTGACTTTTCACGGGCAATGCGCATAAGATTTTTATGCCCTTCGTGAAAATAGCCCATTGTCGGAACTAGGCCGACTTTTATGCCTTCACAGCGCCATTTGAGACAGATTTTTTGCAGTTCAGCAGGTGATGTAATTATTTGCATATCAATTTATCCAGATATATTTGACAACCTAATATACGTATCAGAATAACTTGTCTAGTTAAAAAAGGAATTGTGAGCATCATAATCGGGGGCTAAGTTGAGCTCTTGCTTGCGTACTTAGTTTGTGTCAAACCTCACTATACGTTGAATTTACAGAGGGAGAACGTGGCGGACTATGGAAGCTTTTTTTCAAGGGAAACTTGATAATTTTTGTGCACTGTATGCAGTGCTTAACGCAATGCAGCGTACGCACGGTATAAACCATTGGAGTGCCCGAAAATTGTTTCATGCCGGGCTGGTTGGTCTGTCCCGTGACGAGCAGAGCTGGAAAAATATAGTCTGGAACGATACAGACTATATTTCTGAAGTCCGGTCATTTATCGAAATCATAAATGCAGAAGGCACATCATTACAGTATACACATCCTTTTCCTGACGGAAAGGCAGGTATTGAAGACGTACTAAAGATAGTAGCAGACTGGAGCCAGTGTGATCGGAGTAAAGGGGATACGCTTTGGGAGATGGCAGATGGAAAGGCTGTTGTTTTGCAGTTTAAACGTTTTCTGCCATTCAGGGGAGCACCGCTGATTAGCCATTGGACTGCTGTGAAAGAATTTTCTGGAAATGAACTACGGTTTATTGACTCCAGTCTGGAGAAAACCGCTACATATGCATTACCGCGAAATGGTTTTTGTACATGCGAGGATGAGTTGAAGGAAGGATGTCTTTTTTTGATTGATCCTGCGACGATCTATCTTTTGGAAGCCGGAGACTAGGTGTTAGGTACAGACTTTCTGTAACGTGGTGATGAACAGGACGGGCACAAACGATTAGTTGTGCGGGTGTCTGTATAATTTAAATATTTTATTTTCAAATGGTTGCCACTTATGCTACGAGTGTAACTCTCGGCATGACGCAAATTTTGTGTTGCTGTCCGGACGTTCATAAAGATGTTTCAGCGTAGATGCGAAAAATGCGGTTACGCTATGCATAGGTGGGAATGCGTTTGATGCGTGTCTCTGCCACTGTGTTGGAGAAGTTGTGGCTCTGTGTTGGAGCTACTCTTGTGTAGATGCGCATGCGCATTGTTTTTTTATTCTTTTGGAGATTTTTCGTGGCTAAGAACATTTATGTTGGCAACCTTGCCTGGTCTGTTGGTGATGATGATTTACGTGATCTTTTTCAAGAATTCGGTGAAGTTCTTTCAGCTCGTGTTATTGAAGACCGTGAGACCGGCCGTTCCCGTGGTTTCGGTTTTGTAGAGATGGAAGACAACGGCGCTCTTGAAGCTATTGATGCTCTTAATGGTAGCGTACATGGCGGACGTAACCTGAAAGTGAACGAAGCACGCCCGCGCGAACGTCGCCCGCGTTACTAATTGATCATACATACCCAAAAGCCTGCATAGAGCAGGCTTTTTTTGTGTCCAAATTTCTTGCTACGTTTTGCTTTTTTTGAATGCAAAGTGTTTGTTATAGATACGTTTACCCTCTTTGGAGTTAATTAACTCTGAGAGGGTTTGCTGGAATGCATAAACAAAGTTTTGCGATACTGCATTATTAAAGATAAAACCGTTTTGAAGTTCAGAGAGCTTTTTAAGCACGACCAAATCGGATGGATCACCCCCGACCAGTTTGTAATTATACTTAATGCTGGCAATATCTCCGGCGATAAGGTGGGTGCGTCCTTTAGCAAATTTTTTGACTATGCAGGGAAGGGTTGTGCCGTATTCAAAACTTTTCTGCGAGAATCCATACCTGCGTAAAATTCGAACAGTGCTGGAAGATTTGCCAATGCTTATCCTGCTATTGTGTATCTTTTTTTTATCTGCAAATTCTTTTGTGTATTTTTTATGTGTAAGAATTCCTACTTGAAAGGAAGCAGAGGATGGAGCATATCGATGTTTTGCACGTCTGTTCATTGTTAAGGCAATGGGAAACAGACAGGTAGGAACTCGGGAATTGAAGTGTTTAATGGAGCGAGGAAACGGCTGAATACGGATGTTGTAGCTTGGGACGTTCATTTTTTTGCAGACAGCTTTTAGCAGATCAATATTGTAGCCTTCCAGCTTGCCGTTTTTTGTATACGCAAGCGGAGGAAACTGTTCTGTAACAAATTGCACAGTTTCGCATTGCGCTGGCAATGGTGTTAACCAGAGAGCTGCAAAGCAAGCTGTAATTATGAGTAACGTTGTAATTCGAAACTGCATACTGCATCCTGGAAATTTCTATACTAAACAGTGTATAGAGATGTTAATGGTCATAATTTTGTACTATAGTCTCTCAAAACTTTTGGCAATACATTATCTTGGAGGAACTCATGGGTCGAATTTGTACTGCACAGAATTTTCCATATATTCTTGCGGCAGTATTTGCTGTATTCTTTGGTTTAATGGGGATTAACCCTGTTTCAAGGGAAGTATGGATAGCAGAAGTTATTCCTGTTGCAGCAATATTTATTTTACTTTGTATTACATTTCCATTCTTCAGGTTTTCGAATGTCTCATACGGCTTAATGGCTGTTTGGTTATTTTGGCATACAATCGGGGGGCATTACACCTTTGCAGGTGTGCCGTTTGAATGGGTTACAGATTTATTTGGTTTTGAACGCAACCATTTTGATAGAATAGGGCATTACTCAGTAGGTTTTTATGCATACCCAATTGCAGAACTATTCGTTCGCAGAAAATTGGCTGGACCGATTGTGACAACGCTCTTTGCTCTTTTTGCGATCATGTCCGTTGCTGCTGCGTACGAAATTATCGAATGGCAGTATGCTGTAGTAGAAGGTGGGCAGGCTGGTATTGAGTTTCTTGGTAGTCAGGGTGATATCTGGGATGCTCAGAAGGATATGTTTGCAGATACCTTAGGGGCTATCACAACGCTTATTCTGTTCTGGGTGTTTGGAAAACGGTGGGGCAGCCACGGTTAAACGTTTCTTTGAAGAGATTGAACTCATCAATATACGAAACACGTCTTCCCCTGACTGATCTACCAGTTCTGACAGGATACGAACGATAAAAGCCAAGTTCACTGCATACGACATTTGTTTGCATGAGCTTGGCTTTTTTTGTAGCGAGCGAGGCATTAAAGAAACCGGCATGCCACTCATACCGGTTTCTTCGTGGTGTAATAACGTACACCTTTGCAAAGCCACACAACTTTGCAGTGCATTTGGAAAACTATATAACAATGTTGAACAGGAAGCCTACAATGAGGATGCCTGTGGCAACAATCGCAACATAAATTGAGATAAGTTTTACACTGAGCACTTTTCTCAGGATAACCATTTCCGGCAGGCTGAGCGCTACAACAGACATCATAAATGCCAGTGCAGTACCGAGCGCGGCACCTTTACCGAGTAAGGCTGAAACAATAGGGATGATACCCGCAGCACTGGCGTACATAGGTACTCCGATCACGACCGCGGCTGGCACACTCCACCATGCTTCTTTACCCATAATAGAAGCCATTGCCCCTTCAGGTACATAACCGTGAATACCAGCGCCCACAGCGATACCTATAACAATGTACAGCCATGTTTTACCCAGAATATCCACTACAGAATCCCATGCAAAATCTAATCGGTGTGCAAAGGTTGGGTAGACTGGTGACTGGTTGGAGCCATCATCGCGAATCTGGCGTACCCACGGTTCAAGCATGTGGTCGAGTTTCATTTTTCCAAGTACCCAACCGGCAATCACAGCAATGGTTACACCGGTAACAAGGTACAATGCCGCAACCTTAAAGCCAAACAGGCCGTAAAGCAGTACCAACGCAATTTCGTTTACCATTGGCGCTGCAATCAAAAATGAGAAGGTAACGCCAAGTGGAATACCTGCTGCTACAAAGCCCAGAAAGAGCGGTACAGCAGAGCATGAGCAGAACGGTGTAATAATACCCACGCATGCTGCAATGACATTGCCAAGGGATTCTTTACCATTAAGATATCTGCGGCTGCGTTCCGGTGTGATCCATGTACGCAGGATGCCTACGGCAAAGACGACAAGACTCAGCAAAAGTAAGATCTTTGGTGTGTCATACAGGAAGAAGCGGATCGCTTCTGACAGGTGGCTTCCTGCTTCTACTCCCGGAATCATAGCCGTCAATGCTTCTGCAATTGCAGGTAATTGCATGTAAAGCAGTACCCACGCAATGAGGGAGATAGTTCCTACGATTGCGTAAAAGGTAAGAGAAAAGCGGGGCTTTTCACCCTGTACAGGTGCTGAGCCGCATGCACACGGAGATTCAAAAGGGTTCTGAGGTGCCTGATTGTTTGCTTCAGGAGCTCCAAAGGCTTGGGCAGCGAACTCGCCGCCTTTATTTGGAGCTCAGCCATGTATGGAACAAGAACTTTTGTTCTCATCATTATTTTGATTAGGAGTCTGGGGGGTAAGATCAAGCGGTTTCATAACAGCAGCCTCTTTAGAAAATGTTTTTTGCCTTTTTGAGGGCATGAAGTTTCGAACGTAACTCTAAAAAAGTTTTGTCAGTTTCCACAGCCTGTTTGAGCAGGGATATGAACTCGGCAATATATTTTTCAGTGCTGTCAGTGGCGAGACGGTAGTGCGTCCAGCCGCCTGCTTTGCGGGCAAAGGTTAACCCCGCATCAGTACACTGTTTCAGATGGCGGGAAATGGTGGGTTGTGCGAATTCCGTCACTTCCACAATATTACAAACACAAAGCTCACCTTCGAGTAAGAGCCCAAGAATACGTACCCGTGTCGGGTCTGAAAATGCTTTCGTCAGTTTAATAAAGTCGTGCATGTGTTCTCCTGAATACGTATTTAGCAATATGGCTAAATGTAGATACTGTCAAGAATGAGATAGTGAGAAATGTGTAACTGTACAGTCGAAGGCAAACGGAGTATGTCTTGCGGCACGTGTTGTAACTATATGATGCGTAGTAGAAAATGTAACTGACAAAGTATGATGCTTTGACCGGTAAGGGAGATTGATGATGACAGCCTGTGATCCTCAGGTAAATTTGCAGGGGCGCGAAAAGCTTACAAGACTCGCCGACTTTTTGTTTGAAGCAGGTATGTTGCGAAAAACTCCTCGCAGTGGGTATCAGTTTTTGGGTTCTGGAAGCGAAAACGTAGCGGAGCATTCCTTCAGAACAGCTATTGTGGGGTTTGTTCTTGCTAATGAAGCAGGTGCAGATCCTGTACACACTGCTATGATGTGTTTGTTTCATGACTTTCATGAGGCTCGCATTGGTGACTTCAACTACGTAAACCGTATTTATAACACCTGCGACCCTAAGGCTGCTTTTACCCATGCGCTGGAAGGAACTGGCCTTGAGCAACTGGTGTTACCGTACTGGGATGAACTGGAAGAAGCAGAATCTCTCGAATCCAAACTTGCTCAGGATGCAGACCAGATAGACCTTATTTTGAATTTGAAAGAAGAGTTTGATCTGGGCAACAAGTACGCCGGTAAATGGATGCAGGGTGCAATGCCACGTTTGCGCACAGATGTGGGGCGCGAACTTGCACAGCGTATTACAGAGACTGACCATACTGACTGGTGGTATAAAGGGCCGGACAGAAGCTGGTGGGCACGCAAGAACGGTAAAAAGAAAGCAGAATAGCTGCTATTCAACATATGCATTAAAAGGAGCGATACATGGTATCGCTCCTTTTGTTTTATGTGGTTATTTCCCTTTCGGGAGGTACGTGACTGTTGACCGTGCACCGAGTTCCGCATCGGCAGTTATCTCAACATCACTCCAGTAAATGGCACCGGAGTTTATATCATTTTGCTGGATAAACGTTGCCAGTGTTTTTGCGGACTCAACATGTTCAATGAGCATGGGCGAGAGCACAAACATAAATAGCCAGATGATAAAAACTCCAGATACGAAAGAGAGAATGCGTTTCAGATTGAGCTGGTACATATGTGGTCCTTGAAACGTTAACTAGATCTTGGCTGTAATCTCAGGGAATACAAGATAGAACATGATATATGCCATTGTCAGCGTAAGTATAAGGTTGAATGATTGACCGCATACATACAGAATAAGCGGTTTTCCGCCTTTGAAGTAATGCCCGAGTTCACGGAAGTTGGTAGCAAGGCCGATGGAAACAAAGGCAAGGCAGAAGAACCAGCCACGGAATGCTTTGGAGAAGCCACGGATAACCCCGTGGTCAATCATTGCGTATCCAACATCCGGTCCCATAGATGCGTAGATCCATGAGAACAGGATGGAAGCAGCAAGGAAGCCCAGTACAAATTTAGGGAAGCGGTACCAGATTTCCCATGCGTTCACTGAACGTCCCGGGGTGCAGTCAACACGGGTGCACCAGTAAATAGCAACACCGAATGCAGTTACACCGATAAGAACGTTCTGGATCATCTTAATGGTTGCAGCAACATAGAGAGCTTTCTGGGAAAGAAATGCACCGGCAGCGGCAACCGCACCCGTCGCATCAATGGTTCCGCCCATCCATGCACCACCCAGAATGTATGGCATTTCCACAGCCTTAATAAAGGCAGGCATGAGGATCATCATAATGGATGTGAATACAAGAGAGAGGCCTACAGAAAGGGTGAGTTCTTCTTTTTTCGCACGGCATGCTGCTGCGGTGGCAATCGCTGCGGAAACACCACACACGGACATATCTGCCGAGATGACAATGTTTAATGTCTTGGACGGCATTTTGACCACTTTTTGTCCAAAGATAAAAGTGGTTATCAGAACAACAGGGGTAACTACCCATGCGACAAAAATGCCGGGAATACCGATTGCGACGATTTTACTGAAGAGCACTTCTGCCCCGAGTAAAACGAGACCGGTTTTGATGAAGTATTCAGTTTGCACAGCATGCATAACCCATTTAGGAGTGCCGACTGTGTTTGATATGAGCAGGCCGAAAAGGATAGCCCATGCTGCGTACCCTATGCCGAGTCCTTTCATGGTGCTTTGCTGGGCTGCGACATACGCAAGGGTTGCAACAATGAAGACAAAAATGAAACCGATGAAGAACTTAACAGGACTGTGTCCCATTGCAGCGCGTCCAATGGCAAAGAAGATGCCAAGGGCAACGCAGAGGATTGCAAGCCAGGTGAGCTGGTCGTATGGCTTAACTTTTGTTTTCTTTTTCGCTTTTCCGGCGGCAAATTTCTTGTTGCGCCAGTTACTGATGGCGTCTGAAGCTTGCTGGTTTAATTGTGCATCGCTAAAGTTCGCATCGGCTGCTGCTTGTTGAGCAGTAGTAGCAGAGGCAAGAGCTGCCTGCGCTGCTGCTTCGGCTTTTTCGTATTTTGCAACTGCCTTTGCTTTTTTTGCGTCAGCGCGCTCGCTTCCCATAAAGAAGGCTTCGCCGGGATTTGTCGACCAGCCGTGGGGCTTATTTTGAAATTTTTTAATTGCTTTTGCAATTGGGGTTGAGGTTGCCTTAAGGCCCTTGGCATCTGATGCCTTGTAGTACTCAATTGTTTTAAAGGGGGCTCTGTTTGCCTCCATTTGCATGATTGCGTTTGATTCAGCAATGGTTTCACGTAAATTTTTTGGTTCATTAGGCAGATAGATAATGAGTCCAATGGCCAAAATCGCAAAGCCGAGCCAAATTGCCCAATAATCCTCAAGTTTGATTAAGTCAGACCAACTGGCGTGCCCCTTATCAACAACAACTTCTTGTTGAGTGTCCTGCTGTGCCATCACCATTCCTCCTTAGTAGAAGTAACAACGTCACGTACGCCACAATAACTGTCGGCTGCAATTAAACAGGCACAAAGTCTGAGTTCTGTAATTTAATCAGATCATTAGATGCATGTCTATTGCAAGTCCGAAGACCTCAGCAAACAAGAATGCAGATGATCGGCAGGGAGGCAGGAAGTATAATCAGGCAGCAAGCAGTGGGAGAAAATGCAAAAAATCAGATTCAGGTGAAGTTGAGTTCGCGATATAGTCACGCTCATTCTGCTAACGTAGTGCATAGTATAAGAGCTAAAGTGTATAAAATGTCAACAACTACCTGTAACTAAAAGAAGATGTGTTTAGTGAACATTCGATTGTAAGGCTGGTAAGTGACGATTTTCAGGGGGATTTGGGCTGAACAAAAAAACGGAGCGACTATATGACGCTCCGTTTATATTTTTTTGAATCGGTTCATTTCATAAATAGGTTGATGACTTCTGAAACAACACCTGCTCCGGTTTTATCTGCAGAATACGTGATGCCCACACGTTTAAACATACGTGGTGCCCGAAGCGGAACCGTTACAAGGTCATGTGCTGTTTCCAGTACTCCGTCCGGCAAAAAGGAAATTCCATATCCAGCCTGTACCAGATGCATTACCTGACTTTTGTGTTCACCACTGGCGACAATATTCATACGTAAGTCAGAGCAGGCCATCAGACCGATGGTTTGTTGGTGCGCTTCGCAAGGAGGACATTCAATAAAGTCATATTGATGAAGCTCTTCAGGCAGAATAAATTCACGACCTGCCAGTTCATGGTCTGGACGCATGCAGAGTACATAGTTTTCTTCCCATAATGGAACCCATGTTTCTCCCTGATTACGAAGGACATCCACCGTAATGCGGATATCACACTCAGATTGAAAATCCACAAGGCGCGGTACTAGTCCTGGAATTTCCTTGCGCATTTTTTCCAGTACATCAGCGAGACGTTTCGGGCTTAAATCCGGAAAGACGCCTATGGTTAAATGCTGTTCTTCACCATTACCCTTAAAAAGGTCTTCAATTGTGTGTGCTTGCTCCAGCAGACGTTTTGCTCTTGGGTATAAATGATGTGCTTCGTCTGTGATCTCAACTCCTTGCTTGCTGCGTTTGAAAAGTGAAACATCAAGCATTTCTTCCAGTTGTTTGATTGCACTGGAGATAGATGGCTGAGAAACATGGCAGCGTTGAGCTGCACGAGTAATATTGTGCTCTTCAAAGACAGCAATGAAGTAGCGCAGTAATCGTAAATCCATAAGCACTCCTGCTTGCGGGTAATAGTAAGGATTTCTGTCTGAGAGTTTATAGGTATTGCCTATTATAAATAAAAGAACTCTATATTATACAAAGTTAGAAAAGGGTGTATTCTTAAGCAAAACAAAAAACAACGGGCATGCCCGTATTATTTGGAGAAAAGAATATGTCTAAACCACTCGTAGTTATTACTGGTGCCAGTTCCGGCTTTGGCGAAGTAACCGCCCGTATGTTAAGTGAAAAAGGGTATCCTCTTCTTTTGGTGGCGCGTCGTCTTGACCGTATGAAGGCGCTGAATCTGCCTAACACCATTTGCGCTCAAGTTGATGTAACAGATCGCGAAGCATTGGTAAAAGCTATAACTGACGCAGAAGCAACATACGGCCCTGTAGACTGTATTATCAATAATGCTGGCGTGATGTTGCTTGGTCTGACACATGAGCAGGATCCGGCGGAATGGAAAAAAATGGTTGATGTGAATATGCTTGGTGTATTGAACGGCATCTATGCGGTGCTTCCGAGCATGCGAGAGCGTAAAACAGGTACCATCATCAATATCAGTTCCGTAGCCGGTCGTAAGACATTCCCGAATCACGCTATCTACTGCGGTACAAAATTCGCGGTGCATGCTATGAGCGAAAATATTCGCGAAGAGGTTGCGTCCGATAACGTACGCGTAATTGTTATTGCTCCGGGTGCAGCTGAAACAGAACTGCTCAGTCACACTACTTCAGATGTGATTAAAGAAGGCTACACACAGTGGAAAAAACAGATTGGCGGCGTAATGAGCGCTAAGGATGTAGCAAACTCAATTGTGTTTGCCTATGAACAGCCGCAGTCTGTCTGCATTCGTGAAATCGTTCTTGCTCCTACTTCTCAGGAGCCATAGGCTGGTACGGCGGGTAGCATAAGGATGCCTTTGGCCACATGATAGTACTTTGCTGTACGTGCATTTTGTGGTTACGCTTACTGGATAGCGTCTAACAATAAAAGGCTGTCCTGCAAATGCAGGACAGCCTTTTATTGTTAACGTAAATAGTCGGTTGAAGACGAGACAACGATTTTGTGGGTAAACTTGTTTCACATATTACTATGTAACTGTTGCCAGAAGCTCTGGATTTGGTTGTTGCCAGAGGGGTTATTTTTGCCAGATATAAAAGTTAGCTCTTTTATCTGCCCAGTTTTCTATTCCATGTGTTTTGATTTTCAGAATATTATTCTTGGGCATTTGTCCACAACGTGGTTCGAGAAAATCAAATTTATCGCATTGTTCAACATCATTACATTCCCAACAACCTTCGAACTCTTTTTCCTGACAACACATCATAATTTTACAAGCGGTTCCGGAACAGCCACCTCCCGGACGACACGGATTTTCACACTGGGTAGAAGCGAGCTTGTGCAGCACGGTGGAGAACTTGTCCCAGTGTGTGAATTCTGCACCGAACGGGCTCTCGATCGAAGCATATTTATCGAACTCGATTTTTTTAAGATGCGTTAAAAGCTCTTGAGATAATGTACTGTATTGGTTGTGCAAATGAATACAGTCGGGACAGTATATCCCGCAGTACGCCGTTTTATCCTTCGCGTTCATTGCGTATCCTTCCTTTAAGCCTGCCTTGCCGATGAAGGTTAAACAACCTCTGGCTATTTAGAGAGCGTTGCGACTTACTCCCAGCGGTACGTGTTGAAATAAGCTCAATCACAAAATCGTTGTGCCTAGTCCTTTTTTGAAGCTAACGTTGTTAAGTTAAACACAAAAAAGAGGATGGCAATAACGTTTCAAAAAAACAACTTTTTCAAAAAGGCAATGAACAGCAGGAGGACGTTATTCCTCCATCTGCAGGTAATTCGTAAATAACCTCTGGCTTACACGGGTAAATGAATCGAAATCTGCGGTAAGTTCCATATTCGGAATGAGCGCTTTGACAACAGGGAACTGTAAATCTTTACGTGCCAGCTCAACGTAAACAGGGCGTCTGTTATTGGCGATAAGCATTTTTTCCAGCAGCTGGACGTTACGGATAGGGTCTTCCATGGAAACATTTGACAGCTCTTCATGCTTACGAGTTGCTATTCCACGTAACGCTGGTGCAGACGGAGGGCTCTGCGGGTAGGGGTATGGAGTTTCCGTTAATGCAGATACGATGGCTCGTCTGCCGTCCAACCCGGCTCCGGTACCTCGGAACACTTCGCCGCGCCTGCCCATGACAAAGGCATAATAGCAGGGGATACCGAACTCAGTGGTGATGTCCTGAAACATGACGTGTACTCCGCGGGCAGCATAGTCATTCAGAAGCATGGAGAGTTTCGGGTCTTCTGTGGTTAGGGTGAAGCATTCGTGCTTATTGAATGGCTTGGTAGCTTCTGCGTCTCGTTCAAAAATTTCCATGAGCGCTGCCACCTTGGCTTCTTCAAGGATGTTGCCGGAAGCAAGTCCTGTGGAGCCCGGGGATGAGAATAAAGCTACTTCATCAAGGTTGCAGAACATGTACACCATCTGCACAGGTACAAGGATTGGCTCATAGCCTTCGTTGTCGAGTGCAGGGGTATGTCCTTCCATCCAGTAGAGCTTTTCATCTTCATACGGGATTTCGAGTGAAAGCAGGTTGGGATCAAACGCAGTGATTCCCTGTGCAACAAGCTCAGAATACCGTGCGTGGGTAAGTGGATGGTCTTTGAGTGTGTTCAGGACATGGTTGTCACCAAAAGAGACGAATGAAGAAGAACGCTCCACAACTTCCATTGTCAGTCCTGCTCTGGCATCTGCCAGTGCAAGCCCGCGTCCGTAAGATGTGGCGAGGCCTTGGAGCGTATAATCCAGAGAGCCGTTTTGCACGTTGAGGTCAATATTCCAGCGGCGCAGCAATGCAATTGGGGATAGTGATGCGATATGGCGCATTTCTACATCGGCAAATAACGGAGTCTTATCGAGTCTGCTCAGGGCAAGATCAGTTGTTTCCTGTGCAGGTGGTCGTGACCACGGATTACTGTACGGTGTCTGCAACAAGTCTTCGCGGATGGCTGCGGCGGTGACAAATTCTTCCGTGCGTGGTTCGTAGAGCATTGGAAGATCGAAGTCTTCCGCAACATCAGGAAGTGGAAGCATTTTATGGTCGTGAATGTTCTCTTTGAACTTGGTTATCCACGCGAGATGGTCGTATTTATCTTCCTGTTTGAACCAGCGAATGTAGATAAGGGGAGTATATTCTTGCAACTGTTCCGATGCGTCATTCGGGAACAGGGCAAGCATTTTGGAAAATTTTCCGTAAAGCAGGCAGGTTTCGTATAGCAGTGCTGCAAGCACAGGCTTTATGATAGTGTAGTCCTGCACAGCCGTTTTAAGCAGTGTCTTGAATTGCTTTTGATCGAAATTTTGAACACGGGTAAGCAGGTGTTTGTGCATGAAGTCGTCAAGCGGATGGTCTTCGAGATAGGAAAGAGCTTCTTCGAAGGTAAGATCTGCTGGCGGTTCACAGGAAACATATCCAACGGTACCTACTGTGTCGGAAAGATTGAATGTATATTTCATAGATGACATTATACTATACTCCCATATGCTATGAATGAAGCGTTATAGCGTATGTTTTTACAGTGGACAATGGATGCCGTGAACAATAAATGAATACTGACTTGCGTGGGGCTTCTCTATATAAAAAAGAATGACAGGCACCCATTTAATTTTCTTTTCAAAATTTTTTATGCTGGTGAATAACAAAGGGGAAATGTTGATGCCATATTTCGGTGCACATATGTCCATTGCTGGTGGATTGGAAAAAGCAGTTGAGCGCATTATGAGTGTGGACGGAACTGCACTGCAAATTTTTTCGAAGAATCAGCGACAGTGGAAGTCAAAGCCATTGGAGCAAAAGCAAATAGATGCTTTTCTTGCTGCATGTTCGGAGTGGGGAGATTACCCGATTGCTGCGCATGATTCGTACTTGATTAATATAGGTTCCCACAAAGAAGACGGTGTGGAAAAATCCGTGGCTGCGCTTGCGTATGAGCTTGAAAGAGCAGAGCAGTTGAATATCCCGTACGTTGTCATGCATCCGGGAGCGCATCTGGGAAGTGGGGTAGAAGAAGCACTTGAGCGGGTAGCGAAAAATTTGGATAGAGCTGTTCGTGAGTCCCGTACAGAACGGGTTATGGTGCTGCTTGAAAATACCGCCGGTCAGGGGACAACCCTGGGCAGGTCATTTACTGAGCTTGCTGCAATTATTCAGCAGTCAGAGGTTGCAGACAGGCTTGGTGTCTGTGTTGATACCTGTCATGCATATGCTGCAGGGTACGATCTTGCTACTGAAGAAGGGTATGCTGCCACTTTTGATAAGTTTGAGCGGGTGTTAGGAATAGAACGGCTTAAATTCATGCATGTGAATGATTCCAAGGGGGCACTCGGCAGCCACTTGGACAGGCACGACCATATCGGCGCGGGAATGCTGGGTGAGGAAACATTTGCCCGGCTGGTGAATGATGCGCGCTTTATAAGTTTGCCTATGGTGCTGGAGACGCCAAAAGGTGAAGACTTGAAAGAAGACAAGCTGAATTTGGAATTATTGCATAAATTGGCAGATAGCTCAGTATAGCGTGTCAGCAAATAAATTGTATTCTGCACTGGCTGGTGGTACGTAAATGCTTACAGTGTACATAGAAAATGTCGACATTCTATATTTTCAATGAAATAATAAATTTTTGCTTGTGTTGGCGATATTCTCATTCTAGTAATCAGGAGCTGACATTGTTTCGTGATGCAGACGCAGTAAGAATATCGATTTGTAGGGATGCAAGCAGTAAGACATTTTTCGGGCTAATACTCGTAGGTCGCTGTTACAATCATACTTCTTACATAGAGGTGTAGATGGTTGGGTTCTACTCCTCTTTGCAGGCATACGGAATAGTGTCAGCTTTTTTTTATGTATAGATGACTGCACAGTGTACAGCATTCTCTTTAGAGCAGAATGAATATGCCTGTTTCTCAGCTGTAATTCAGAGTTTGCATGAAAAATAAAGTTATGCTTTATGCTCATGAACAGTGTTTAAGTATGGCGTGATTAAGCTGTGTAATATTCTTTTTACAGAGTTTTATAGAAAAAACACTAAATGTTTGATGATGGTTTGCAATGTCAGTATTTATCATTTCGCAGTTACTAGTCGGTGTTGCTCTAATTTTCGATATCCTTTCTTTTCAATTCAAGAATAGAAAATATATTCTGCACTCAATTGCTGCTGCATGTTTTTTTGTGGCAGTACACTTTCTTCTTCTTGAACAATGGACAGCTACCGTACTGATGGGGATCTCCGGTGTACGATACGCCGTCAGCGGGTATACAACAGACCGACGTTGGATGTACTTTTTTTGTATAGTTGCTGTGCTGGGTACTTGGTGGACATTTGCGGGCCTCATTAGCGTTCTTAGTTTTGGTGCTACGTTTGTTTTGACTATTGCGGCATTTTCTAAAACTGATAAGCGTCTGCGTGAATTGACATTTATTGGTGCAGGGTTGTGGATATTCCATAACATTGTTGTCTGGTCACCATCTGCAATTGCGTTGGAGTCATTTTTCTTTATGAGCAATGTGGTTGGGTACTACCGGTACTATATCCGTCCCGCCAGACAGGTAGAACAGGAACTTGTGTTTGAACAAGAATAAAAAAATAGTACGCTGTTGTAGACTGAATCTTCAAATTGGATTGAGATAAGTAATTCCGGTATAACCACAGAGAAAAAAGTAGTCACAAGCAACGCTATATTTTCATATGGTGTTTAATGTGACCACGTAGAAAATTGATTTGATTGCAAGCAAGCTCCGCTGATACCAGCGGAGCTTTTTTTATGTCCGCTGATTGCGTGCTGTAAAAAACTCATAGTGCGCATTGCTCGAAGTTCAGGGCAGTTGTCAGTGTCTATACGTATTTTCACGGAAAGTATGTGCAAAATATCATTCGTATACTGTCTTAACGTGGTAGTATTTATCAATTGTCTAGAGTTCACCCTTTTAAATATTGGCAAAGGGGAGGTTTATGCCTCATCGCAACGATAGGAGAAAGCGAAAAAAGCTATTGTTAATAGGGGGTGTAGCCGGTTTTGTATTGACCATCGTTCTTGTGTTGGCTTCTGGCCACATGATTGCTTTGACGAATACAGATCAGTTTTGTGTGACGTGCCACGTAATGAAGCCGTTCAGGCAGGCATGGCTTGCCTCACCTCACGGGGGGAATAACCCTCAAGGGGTGGTTGCTCAGTGCGTAGACTGTCATCTGCCACATGGCACTCTTGTAGAGTATGTCGTAGCCAAAGCCTATACCGGTACACATGATGTCATCATGAATATGATCATAGACCCCTATACCCATGATTGGGGAGCAAATCGGGCTGACCGTGAAAATTATACGTATGATAATTCATGTCGGAAGTGTCATACCAGATTGCAGGCGCCGAAAATGGGCATCAAGGCAATTCTGGCGCACCGCGAGTATCTGAGAAAAGAGAATAAGCTCAGATGCGTAAAGTGCCATGAAAATGTGGGACATAAAGACATGATGTACTACGTGAACAAGTACTTCAACAGGGATTCATAGCGAATAGTACGAATGGAAACCTGAACGTGTGTGGAGGAAAAGGAATGAACATACGGAGGACGTTGGTAATTCTACTCACAATGGTGATCTGTTGCATGTTTGGTGCGGGTATTGCCGCAGCTGAGGAGAAGATGCAGCAGAAAGCACCAAAGGCCATGTCACAAGGCGATGCAACGATTGGAGGTCTCCATAAGCAGATTCTTGTACAGCGTGGTTTTTCTGAAGAGGCCAAGAAATGTATTGAGTGTCACTCTAAAAAAACTCCTGGGATCGTAGATAGCTGGAGAAATGGCCGCATGGCACATGCACAGGTCTCCTGTTATGACTGTCATGTTGTTGAAAAAACATCCCCGATGGCCAGTCAGTGTGAAGGGGTGCGCGGAACAAATATTTACATGAGCCCTATGGTTTCTTCAAAAACTTGTTCCCGTTGTCACCCTGTTGAAGTGGCACAGTTCCTTGAAAGCTCACATGCTAAGCCTGCATCTGAGCCTGTAATGAACAACCCGACCTTTGCCAAATTGATGTACTACTATGAAGGGCTCGAGTTTGCAGGTGTTGACCGTAATAGCAAGGCGGCTATGGCACCTCGTGCTTCCGGTTGTCAGATGTGTCATGGTACCATCATTGAGCTTGGCGCAGATAATAAACCTATCAACATGACATGGCCAGGTGGTCCTGGACAGAGATATCCTGATGGTTCAGTAGGTAACTGTTCAGTATGTCATACACGTCATATGTTCTCAATTGCTGAAGCACGTAAACCTGAGTCATGTGGTACATGTCACCTCGGTCCAGACCATCCGAACATTGAGATTTATGACCAGTCCAAACACGGACAGGTATATGCAGCGCACGGCGAAAGCTGGAACTTTACCGCAGCTCCGGATACTTGGGAGCCGGGTGATTACGATGCACCTACATGTGCGGTTTGTCACTTGAGCGGTATTGGTGAACTGTCTACTACACACAACCCTGAAACTCGCCTGAAGTGGAAGCTGTACAGTAAGCGTTCAGAAATCCGCGAAGGCACTCGCGGAGCTGGTGAAGAAGGCAGAAAACGCATGCGTATGGTTTGCAAGAATTGTCACTCCACGCTCCATACCAATGCGACAATGGATACCCTTGAAGCTTCTGTTGAGCTTTACAATATCTACTGGGATAAAGCAGTGGCTATGAAGAAAGAGCTCGCTGATAAGAAGCTCCTTGGTGATGATCCTTGGAAAGACGGCTTCCAGCGTATGATGTACTACCTGTGGCACCACGAAGGTCGTCGTGCTCGTCAGGGGGCAGCTATGAACGGTCCTGACTATGCACACTGGCATGGATTCTTCCAGATGTTCCAGATGTTCATGGACATGCAGGCCATTCGTGACTGGCGTATTAAGAATAATAAGATTGAAGAATTGAGCAACGTAGCTTGCCCTGGTCCAGATTAATAGACCGGTTCTTCTTACATAAAAAAAGCCCGCTGGAAACAGCGGGCTTCTTTTATGTATACATACAAGAGAATTATTCGGATGGAACACCTTTGAAAGATGGGAGCAGTGCCTTTTTAGCAAGCTTTGCATCTACAGTAAGCATTGGTCCCTGTTCTGTTTCATGAACTTTGTAGTCGGTAATGACTCGTAGATCATTCGGGAACATAACTTCTTTTTGTCTGACCATTTCTTCAACAATGTCGACCAGAGTGGTCTTTGTGTCCTCGGTAAGATCAAATTGCTCAAGAGAGCGGTGGAGGCCGTCTTCCCATCGGTCGCGAGGGAGAAAAGAGGCATTCCATGCAAATACACCAAGGCCGATTGCGTTGTCGTCCCCGCTCAGGCTTTCAGATTCAGCTAGCAACGGCTTACAGAACTTCATTACGGTATCGGAAAAGTCATCAGTAGTAGAAGCTTTGCGGCGTTTAATAGCAGCAATGCGTTTTTTGATCTTCTGTTGTTCTTTTTTTGATTTAGCCATGCGGGGCTCCTTTTTCATAAGATGTCTGCCGCGTCATAGTGTTTTTAAGGAAGAAGAGCAACATGGGAGCAGAACACCTGCTAGGTTTAGTTACCTCATAGCGCTAAGGCTTTTTACGGTACTGCATAAACGCGGCAAGTCCGAGGAGACCCAAAATATATCCTATTCCACCAAAAATATCTTTTGCGCTTGTTTCGGGCTGCATAATTTCAGCATGCAGTTTAGAAAGCTGCGCAGCTAATGGAGCAGTTTCTTCTCTAACAGCATTACGCACAATGGTGTCCAGCTCAGCTTTTGTGAGCGTTATGCTAGAAGAAGGGGAACTGGAGGGAGCCACTGGTGTTGCCTTATCTATTTTTGGTGTTTGAGCAGTGTGTGGAACTGACGAAAAATCTTCTGCCTCAATGGTCCATGAGCCTGCGTGCCCTTGTCCGGCATCAAGTGAGATAACAATCGGGCTTTTGGATTGAATGAGTGCATCGGTGAGTGTGAACGACCATGTACCGTTGTTATCCGTTTTTCCGGTTGCGATAACATCACCTGTCTTTTTGTCAGTGGCCGTGACAGTGCTTCCTTGTGCTTTTTTTCCGCTAGAAAAATAAGATTCTGTGTGAACGTTTGTGCCATCAAGCCAGGCAAAAACATTTACTCTATGGGCGAAGGCAGACGTGGAAAGGAAGCACGCGATTAAGAGTGCTGGGATGAAAATGGATAAACGCATGGAGGCTCCTGCGATAGTCGTTGATGGACTATAAAATAGTGTCTGAGTTAGGATATCGACTAGGTGTGACGATATCTAAAAAAGTAACACTCGACAAGAAAACTCATGATGACGAAAAATAGGGAGATAATAATAAGCCAATGCAATGTGTTATGGTAGACAGAAAAATGCTGGTTGCATAAACAGCTTTACAGAAATGGCAAATCTGACTATAGAAATTTCAAACAGCTAGGGGAGCCTTCGGGCTGAGAGTGAGCGTAGGAGTTCTGACCCTTGAACCTGATGTGGTTTGTACCGCCGGAGGAAAGCTAGCACTCAAGTGCAGTAAGTGGGCTTATCCGAAGGGGTAAGCTTTTTTTATGCCTGTAGCATAAAACGCACGTCGTTTTATGAGATACAGGGTGTGTCTACATACAGCTGGGGGAGCCTTCGGGCTGAGAGTGAACTTATCGTTCAGACCCTTTGAACCTGACGCGGTTTATACCGCCGGAGGAAGGCTGAGTACTTAACTCGTATTCTAAGCTTACCCTCGGGTGAGCTTTTTTTATGCGATTAAAGCAGCAAAGGAACCCTACAATGCAGCTAACTGTAAATGGTCAGATGCAACAATGCAATGACGACACAACCCTGCTTGATTACCTGCAGGGCAACGGCGTGGATGTAAAAGCGGTTGTCGTGGAACTGAATCGTACCGTTGTGAAGGCTGATGATTTTGGAACTACCGTACTTAATGACGGGGATGTATTGGAAATCCTGCAATTCGTAGGAGGGGGCTAATGGAAGCGAACAACAACGACGCATTGGTTATCGGCGGAGTCAGCCTGACCAGCAGACTTTTTACCGGAACCGGCAAATATGGCTCAGATACAATCATTCCTGATGTATGTGCATCGTCCGGATCTCAGGTTATCACAGTTGCGTTACGACGAGTTGATGTCAACGCTGCTACGGGTAATGTTATGCAGCACATTCCCAAGCACATGCAGCTGTTGCCGAATACTTCCGGTGCGCGTAACGCTGACGAAGCAGTGCGAATTGCTCGTTTGGCGCGCGCGGCCGGATGTGGTGACTGGATTAAAATTGAAGTTATCTCCGATAATAAATACTTATTGCCGGATGGGTACGAAACAGCAAAAGCAACAGAGATTCTTGCAAGCGAAGGTTTTGTTGTACTGCCGTATGTGAATGCGGATTTGTACATTGCGCGTGATCTCGTGAATGCCGGAGCTGCTGCGGTTATGCCTCTTGGTGCGCCCATTGGCAGTAACCGCGGGCTGAAGACCAAAGAAATGGTTCGTATTCTGATCGATGAAATTTCTTTGCCGATTATCGTAGATGCGGGAATCGGTGCGCCTTCACAGGCATGTGAAGCTATGGAGATGGGCGCAGCTGCTTGTCTTGTAAACACTGCCATTGCAGCAGCAGGTGACCCTGTTGCTATGGGGCGTGCATTTGGTGATGCTGTCCGTGCAGGGCGCGCAGCATACCTTGCCCGCACAGCGGCAGTATCTAGTGGCACCGCAGATGCATCTTCACCACTGACCGGCTTTTTAGGCGGTATGTAGTATGGGATTCTCCGAAACGCTTTCGCAGTATGATTCGCTGGACATGGCAGCGTATCTTGATGCTGTGAAGCCGGCAGACGTCGAGCGTGTGTTGGCACAGCATTCATTGACACCTCAGGATTACCTGACCCTGTTGTCTCCAGCAGCGGAGGGAATGCTTGAGGCTATGGCGCAAAAGGCAAACGATATTTCCTTGCGCCATTTCGGTAAGACCATCCAGTTGTTTACTCCACTGTATCTTGCAAATTACTGTACGAACCAGTGCGTATACTGTGGCTTTAATACTGCGAATAAAATTCAACGCACACAGCTTTCAGCTGCGGAGTTGAAAGTAGAAGCAGAAGCTATTGCAGCCACAGGTCTCAAACATATTCTTATTCTTACCGGCGATGCTCCGGCAAAATCAACTGTCGAGTATATCGGTAGCTGTGCAACCCTCCTGAGTGAGTATTTTTCATCTATCAGCATAGAAGTATACGCTATGACGCAGGATGAATACGCGTACCTCATTGATCGCGGTGTGGACGGTCTGACTATCTATCAGGAGACATACAATAAAGACTTGTATGAAGAGCTGCATCCGAAAGGGCCTAAACGTGACTACGCGTTCAGACTGGATGCACCGGAGCGTGGCTGTGAAGCTGGCATGCGCACTGTAAATGTGGGCGCATTGCTTGGTCTTGAGTCCGTATGGCAGCGTGATGCATTCTACACAGGTCTGCATGCTGAATATTTACAGCGTAAGTACCCGGGCACAAGCATTGCTATTTCCCTGCCGCGCATGCGTCCACATGTCGGGGCGTATGAACCTGCATCCATCGTGACTGACAGAAATTTAGTCCAGCTTATGCTCGCTCAGCGTATTTTCTTACGAAGTGTAGGAATTACGGTTTCCACAAGGGAACCGGCAGCATTACGCGATAACTTGATGCCGCTGGGTGTGACAAAAATGTCTGCTGGTGTGACCACGGCTGTGGGCGGGCACACTTCTGATGATAGCAGCACGGAACAGTTTGAAATTTCTGATCCGCGCAGTGTTGAAGAAATGTGTAGGGCAATTGAAGCAAAAGGGTTCCAGCCTGTATTTAAGGACTGGGAACCGTTTTAACTCCTCAGGATTCTGCTATGACAGGTAGCTCGACGTTACTGAAAGGATTATCCCGCTATCTTACGCAGGAGCAACTTGCGCAGCTGGCGTCTGTTACCATAGGCATAGCCGGTTGCGGCGGGCTTGGTTCCAACTGTGCTTTTATGCTGGCTCGAAGCGGTGTGCGTAATTTTGTTCTTGTTGATTACGATACAGTGGATTTTTCCAACTTGAACCGTCAGTTCTTTTTTGCTGATCAGGCTGGTTGTTCGAAGGTTGAAGCCTGCAGAACAAACCTGCTACGCATAGACAGCACCTTGAATGTTACGGTACACGATGCTCAGGTAACATCTGAAACAGCTTCGCTCCTGTTTGCTGATTGTGACATCATAATAGAAGCATTGGACAGTGTGGACGGGAAAAAGATGATGGCGGAAAAGTTTCTGGCTGATCCCCGTCTATTTGTTTCTGCTTCCGGCATGGCAGGATGGGGTGAGCCGTATATGCAAAAGCGGCAGATTCGTGATGATGTTGTGCTTGTGGGCGATTTTACAACAGATATTGCAGATAGTCCGCCAATGGCACCCAAAGTACTCATGGCAGCCGCGATGCAGGCTGATGTAGTCCTAACGCATATTCTGGGGAAATAGTATGAATTTTCAAAAAGTGTTAGATACCGATATCTACGCGTTGACCGATGAAGGGCTTTCCAACGGACGCTCCAATATTGAAGTTGTGGATGCAATGCTTAAGGCTGGCATCAAGGTGCTTCAGTACCGTGAAAAGGACAAAAAGTCCGGTGCAATGCTTGAGGAATGCCTGCAAATACGAGCCATGACAAAACAGGCTGGTTGTAAATTTATTGTGAATGACCATGTGGACATCGCCATGCTGTGCGATGCTGATGGTGTTCATGTGGGGCAGGAAGATATTCCTGTGCAGCAGGTGCGTCAGCTTGTAGGCATGGATAAAATTATCGGCCTTTCCACACACTCTCCTGAAGAGTGCAAGCAGGCGATAGCAGCAGGTGCAGACTACATCGGAGTCGGGCCTATTTTTGCGACAAAAACCAAAAAAGATGTGTGCGCGCCTGTGGGCTACGAGTATCTGGAGTATGTTACTGGTCAGCACTCAATCCCGCACGTGGCTATTGGTGGTATCAAACTGCATAACATTCAGGATGTGGCAAAGCATGGTGCCCGCTGTTGTGCGATTGTTTCTGAAATTGTTGGTGCTGACGATATCACTGCGACCGTGCTTGCATTGCGAAAAGCAATGGCTGAAAAATAGTCACCTGTATTTATTTGTATTGCAAAGGGTGTCCTCTATACCGGAGGGCACCCTTTTTTTATGGGTAATAACGCACCGATAGGATGAAGATAATCGACGTGTAAATTGAAATAAGTAAAAATAACAAGAAATTACTTATAGAGTGTTGTTCTGGGCTGCCATTCTCGGGTACGACATGAGTACTCATAGCACATGCCTAAGTTCAAGGAGCATATATGTGGCGCAAGGTATTCTTTTTTCTCTGGATTATTCTTCTAGCTTACGTGGAGGTAGCGTACAGCCAGAAAACGTTTGTCGCAAAGCCCGCCAAGCGCTTTGTACGTATGACAGGGTTCACAAGACCACGAAAAGTCATAACGATTTCCAGTGAAGAGAATGCCCGCTGTATTAATGTGCATGCAGATGTGGGTGACGCCATTAAAGAAGACGGTGTGTTTGCAGAACTTGATCCTACGTTTATTAATCTGGATATTCGACGCAACCTTGATAAACAGCAGGCTATTGATAGTGATGTACGGTATTACATGAAAGAAGCTAATCGATATCGAACGCTAATCGAAAAAAAGCATGCTGCTCAGACTACATTGGATGCGCTTGAACGTGACCTTGAATCAGGACGGGAAAATACAGAAGCATTGAAAGTGGAAGAGATGATCTTGCGCGAGCATAAAAAACGCCATTCCATTGTTGCTCCCAAGGGCTGGAAAGTTATTGAGCGGTATATTGAGCCGGGGGAACTGGTGCAGAGCGGCGATGTGCTGGCAAAAATGGGTGACTTTACTGTGCTGCTTATTCCATTGGCTTTGACTCCTTCTGAGCTTATCACCTTGCGTAAAATGAAGAATATTGAAGTTGAGTTGCCGGAGCTTGGTGAAAAGGTAACAGCGCGTATAGAGCATATCTCTCCAGATTATGATCCGGGTATGCGCAAAATTCAGGTTGACCTTGCCATCGATAAATTTCCTATTGAAAAACGTGGAGGGATACGCGCAGATTTGTATCTTCCGATGGCAGAAGAAAAGGGAGCTGTAGTGGTACCGGACAGCGCATTGGTACAAGGCTATGAAGAAGCATTTCTTGTACGGGAGAATGGCGAAGAGGTTCCTGTAATTATTATGGGAAAAGGTGAGAAAAAAGGAACAAGGCGTGTACGGTCACCAGATATAACTGCGGGTGAGCGTTTTTTAATGAAACCAAAGCAGACTGGTTTTTAGGGAAACAGTATGCGCAGTATTATTGCTTTTACTCTTCATCATAAGGTCTTAGTCAATCTGGCTTTTCTGGTGCTCATGATACTTGGTGTTGTCAGCATCCTGACTATCCCCGTGGACAGAATGCCATATGTCCGAATGGGAAAAGTACATATAAGCGCATACCTTCCGGGAGCCTCTCCTTCCGATGTTGAATCGCTTGTTACCAGAGAGATTGAAGATGCACTGGATAGTCTGGAGCAGGTTGAATACATCCGCTCCCGATCATACAGGGAACGCAGCTCTATTCTTGTAAAGTTTGTGGATGATTCAGACTACCAGAAACTGTACGATGAGCTTCGTTTCAAAGTGTTGTCGATTCAAAATGACTTACCTGATGATATGGATCCGCCGGACTTTACAGAGATAGCTATTGATGAATGGCTGCCTGCGTTGAATGTAATTCTTGTGGGTGACCGATCGAACAGGGCACTGAGTCTTATCGCAGAAGAATTAAAAAATGAATTCGCCCGAATTCCCGGTGTGAAAGATGTGCGGCTGAATGGTGAATACACTCGTGAGTATCATGTGAACCTGTCACCAGCTAAAATGCATCGCTACATGATAACGCTGGAACAGGTGCGCAAAGCGTTACTCGATGCAAATGTTTCCATACCTGCTGGCGACTTTGATACTGCTGAATCTGAATATGTAGTGGTGGTGGACGAACGATTCAGGACTCAGGAGGATATTGAAAACGTAATCCTGAGGCGTGACGATGAAGGGTCGTTTGTGCGTGTGGGTGACGTAATGACAACGGCCGAATACGGATATCGTGACCCGCATGTCATTACCTCTGTAAATGGTAAGGATTGTATTACCATTGCCGTAATGAAGCAGAGCACGGGCAACGCCATTGCTATTTGTGATACCGTGGAAGCGATAGTCGCAAAACATACGGACCGGTTAGCAGCCAACAAAGTAACACCAGTTATTACACAAGATCAGCGTATTTATATTAATGAATCCATGAATGTAATGGGCTCTAACTTGCTTGTGGGAATTACGCTGGTTCTGGTCATTATCTGGATTGTTATGGGGTTGCGTAATGCGGTGGTAACCACTGTGGGGATTCCGTTTTCATTCCTTGTGACAATGATCTTTATGAAGCTTTCAGGAAATTCCCTTAACGAAATTACGCTGTTTGCTTTTGTCCTTGTGGCAGGCATCATTGTTGATGACGCTATCGTTGTCATAGAAAATATTTATCGACATATTCAACTCGGCGAACCGTTAAAAGACGCTGTTGTTGATGGTGCCGCAGAAGTTGCGGTGCCTGTTATTTCTGCCACCTCTACCACCGTGGCGGCTTTTCTCCCCATGCTTATCATGTCTGGTTCAACTGGTGAGTTCTTTGCCCAAATTCCGATTGCAGTCAGTTTCGCTATTGCAGCATCGTTGATTGAATGCCTGCTTATTCTTCCGTTACACTTTTATGATTGGCCAGGGGCGAAGCGTTTTGCACACGGCTATACTCCGCCTCAAGAGCAGGAGTTCATGATACGGCTAAAAAACGGCGCTACTGCTGTCCTGCGCATATTTATGAGACACAGGGCAAAAAGTCTTGCGGGAGTGTTCATTGCCTTTCTTGGGGCATTATTTATCCTCGGAGTCTCAGTTTCCGGTACGTTGCCGTTGCTCCGTATTAAGTTTTTTCCAGATAACTACAATATTTTTTATGTGAATGTTGAGGCTCCGGCAGGTACATCGTTGGGCGAGGTTTCACGCCGATTGAAAGAGCTGACGGTAGTGATTGATGGCAAGGGAAAAGAAGTTGTGCGTGCTGCAACAGCGTTTGCCGGATTTTATGTAAATGAGGATTATGAGCAGGTTTATGGCTCAAACTATGGAACTATCAATGTTGAGTTACCTGAGATAACATCCCGAAGGTTTGAAGACTATCCGATGAATGATCCCATTGCGCACTTGGATAAGATGCGGACTGAGATGACTACCTATGCACAGAAGCATTGGGGAGATAACTGGGTGGTTCGAGTTCGAGCTGAATCGGACGGACCGCCTACCGGTAAGGATGTTACAATACGTATTATGGGTATTGATACAGTAAAGGTAGATTTGTTGACTCAGGATATCTGGAATTTTCTGAAAACGAACGAAACGTTTTCCGAATACCTCGTGGATTTACGACCTGACACTGGATATCCCAATAGAATTATACGCTTTGTGCCTGATGAAACACGGGTGGCGCAATACGAGCTTACTCCACGTTATGTCGCCCGGGTTGCAGGGTCGATACTGGATGGTTCGCTGGTAGGGGAGTTCAGGGCAGACGATGAAGATATCGATTTACGACTAAAAATAGACGGACGATATTTGCAAACCCCGGTGGACGCCATGTCTATTCCTGTTATGGAAGAAAGCAGAGGGCCGATTCGTCTGGAAGATATCGTTAAAATAGAGGCATACACCGAGCCGGGACAATACAATCGATTTCAGGGGGAACGCGCCATAACGCTCTCTGCAAACTTGAAAACCGGTTCCTCTTACTCTCCAGCGTATATTGTAAAAGAGGTGCTGAAGTATTATTCAACTATTCGCACAAAATACCCTGGAGCAACGTTGAACTTTGCAGGTGAATACGAGTCTACACAAAAGTCGTACTCATCCCTTATGTTTGCTTTTCTTATTGCGGTGCTCATCATTTACGTGATTCTCGCAACACAGTTTAACTCCTATGTCCAGCCATTCATTATTCTTTCAGCTGTGGTATTTGCCCTCATTGGTGTTGTGTATGGGGTGTTTCTTACCCGTACGTTATTTACGATAAACAGTTTTATAGCAACGATAGGAGTAACAGGGGTTGTGGTTAACGACTCCTTGGTGCTCATTGCTTTTTTGAATAATTTAAGCCGTGGCGGTATGCACAGGGATGAAGCTGTGTATGAAGGTGTGCGCATGCGGCTACGCCCGATTCTACTTACAACCCTGACGACAACCCTTGGGCTGCTACCGATGGCTGTCGGAATTCCATACTACTCCCTAAACTGGGGAACGATGGCCGCAACCTTCGTAACAGGACTGTGTACAGCGACACTCCTTACACTCTTTATTGTGCCTGTCCTCTGGCACATATTCATGGGGGTGCAGGAGCGGTTCGCAAGGTAATAGTTACTCCCCGATAACAATTGCCTGTTTGCCTACCATTTTTCCCGATTCTTGAAGCACATGGGCTTTCTGAACATTCTTTACTGTCAGGCCATAATAGGTTTCAGTCAGTGGGGAGCGAACCTGTAATGTGTCCACCAGCTGTGCTATCTTTGCGAGAATGAATCCCTGCATGTGCACGTCAGAAGTGTCATACATTGTGCGTACCAACGCATATTCCCAGCATAGATTTACGGATTTTGTTTTGAACATACGAATATCTAATGGTTCTTCAGGGTCATCAATAAGAACGACAGAACCTTGTGGACGTATAAGCGCTGCCATGGTTGCCCAGTGTTTGCTTAAATGAGTAGTGCAGAAGATAGAGTGCATCCAATGCATATCGATATTTCGTATCTGTTCCGTCATATCATGATGGTGGTTGATAACATGGTCTGCCCCAAGATCTTTGCACCACTCTGCTGTTTCATCACGGGAGGCTGTTGCAATAACGGTTAATCCCGCCCATTTTGCCAGTTGAATAGCCATTGAGCCTACACCACCTGCACCGCCGATGATGAGTATGGTGCATTCGGTATTAGCATTGGCTGAGGCGATGTATCCCAGACGGGTAAATATCGCGTCGTATGCAGTAAAAGCTGCAACGGGAAGGGTTGCGGCTTCAGCATCGGAGCATAGGTCAGGTGCTAGAGCGATTGTTCTTGCGTCAGCAAGCTGATACTGGGCAAAGGAACCGGAATATTTGGGCTGCCCCATAAAGTAGACCCGATCTCCTTTATTGAAACTGCGTACCTCATCACCCAGCTCTGCAATAATTCCGCATGTGTCCAGACCGGGAGTAATGTGTTCTGTCGAGGGTGTGCGCATGCGCATTTTGGTATCAACAGGATTAATGGAAGCTGCCGACACTTTGATAAGAACCTCATGCCCTTTAGGGACAGGAACTGTGCCTAAAACTTCAGAAAATGTCTGGTCATCAATGGCTGCACCACTGCCGCGAGCTTGTATTTGAAGCATATTTTCTCCAGTTGTCATTGGTTATGGTCGTTATGGGTATACTAGCAGTAAGTTCTCTGAGAGTACCAGTGCAAAGTGTAAAGAATACAGCGGCTATTGTTACTCAAATAAAAAAGGGATGCACCTGTGCGGGTGCATCCCTTTTTTATTATATCGTCATAAACGATGTAGCGATAGATTATTCAGCTGGAAACTGGGTACCAAGCTGGGTTGCAAGCATAGCTTTTGCGGATTCGCAAAATACGCTGCATGCGTAGCCGCGCTTGTCTTTAGAACCGATGCCCGGAATAAGGTAGGCAAGGTAGCGGATAGCAAACACGAGCATGTCCATGCCACCGAAGAACAGGGCAGTAAGAGGGCAATAGTGCTTCCAGAAGTACATCTGTTCGCTACGTGTACGTGCTTTAATAACGCTGGAACCATTCAGTGCGTAGTCTGAGCATTCACACTGCATGGAAAACTTATCAAGCACACGTGCAGTTGCCTGCGGAACGAAGTAGATATCGTAGGAAGGGTTGAGTGACTTACCTACGCGGCGGCAGAAGTCAGCATCAGCAAGACCTGCGTAAAAACGCTCATCAAGCTGTCCGAGTTTGGCAATAATATCACGACGCACAGCGGCAAAAGTGAAAGGAACAAATGATACTTTCATTGGCTGATCTGCGTTACGTGTTTTGGAACACGTACAGCCGAACATGCGTTTGAAGTTTGCCACAAGTCCCGGAAGGCGGTCAGGTGTCTTTAAACCAAGGTTGTCAGTTCCGACTACCTTGCCGCCAGCAACAGCACATGCTGCGTTGGTGGCAAACTGATCCATGAGGCGACGGATGGAGCCTGCGAGCACTTCAACACGAGGATCGACAAAAATAATAAGATCCCCTGTTGCGCGTTCAACTGCTTGGTTGGCTGCAGCTGCGTAGCCTTTATTGTCAGAGTTCTGGATAAGCTGAATCTCTGGAAGAGCTGTTTTTGCAATACTACCGCTGTCATCAGAAGAAGCGTTGTCTACAACAATAACTTCTGCATCAAACTTTCCTGCGGTCTGGTTATCAATAGTCTGCTTAATAGAATCGAGGCAGCGCCCGATGAATTTACTAGTGTTATTTGTTACAATAACAAAAGAAAGTTTCATGATTGTGAATCCTTATGCTATGTACGTTTAGCTAATCCTACGGAGTCAGCTATGGGAGTTATGGATTCAATGGCCAGTTGGAAAAACTGTCCCAGATCCAAGTCCAGTTTCTCGCACTCTCTAATTCGGTCACGACTGACAGACGCAGCAAACGCTTTGTCTTTCATTTTCTTTTTTAAGCTTTTAGGTTTCATGCCTTCCATGCCGTTTGGTCGAACAAGCGCATTCGTGGCAATAAGGCCGGTAACTGTTTCAGCACAGCGAAGTGCCAGATCGAGTTTTGTGGTGGGTTTATGATTCGTGAATTCCGAATTATGGGCAAGAATAGCATTCAGTGCTATTTCTGGAAGCTTTCCTTTGAGTAGTTCAACAGATTGCTTTCCATGTTCCTCAGGTATTTCCTTTGTGATGGGAAAGTCAAGATCGTGCAACAGGCCGGTGATGGACCAGAGGTTTTCATCTTCACCGAAGTGACGTGCAAGAGCGGTCATAACCGCTTCTGTTTGCATGGCATGGTGTAAAAGATGAGGTTCCGGATTTTGCGTCTCCAGCAGTTGAAAAGCGCTATCACGATCAATCATTTTTATTCTCCTGAAATACATTTACATAATCATGCGAACGATTTTTTCATAAACATGAATGCGCCAGAACACAACCATATATTCGATTTGTTGACACGAGCGCCAATAAAGCCGAAAAGAAAATGTTCTTATCAATAAATAGATGCTGAGCCTTTGTAAGGGGACAGCATATAACATATACGTGCTGCCGGGCTGCAGCGCCAAGAGTGGATCGCCATGTCATCAATAGCTGGTGTTAAGTTCCGTGAATACGGGAACATATATTATTTTGAAATAAAAGATCTGGAAGTCTCGATGGGGGACTGGGTCGTCGTCGATCAAGGACAGGGACTTGGTGAAGTCGTTGTTTTGCGCGACGATGTACCGGCAGATGCAGAGAGTGATGAGTTAAAACAGGTCAGCAGACTTGCAGAAAATGAAGATTTAGTTCGTCATCAGGAAAACGAAGGGCTTTCCAGAGAAGCATTTCAGTATTGTCTTGATTGTGTGCGTCAGCGTAAGCTTGATATGAAGCTTGTTGATGTCGAAGTCTTTTTTGACCGTAGCAAGATCATCTTCTATTTCACTGCTCCTAACCGGATTGATTTTAGAGAACTTGTAAAAGATCTTGTTAAAAATTACCGCACACGTATCGAGTTACGCCAGATTGGTGTACGTCATGAAACGCAGATGGTAGGTGCTGTAGGGAACTGCGGTATGGTATGCTGCTGTCGCAGATTTTTACGAAAGTTTGCTCCGGTAACTATCAAGATGGCAAAAGAGCAGAACTTGTTCCTTAACCCTGCTAAAATTTCCGGCATCTGCGGTAGACTGCTTTGCTGTCTTTCCTACGAGCAGCAGAACTACGAAGAATTCCATCGTGCCTGCCCTAAGCTTGGTAAAAAGTATTTTACGGAAGATGGTTCCGTTAAGGTGCTCCGTGCCAATATGTTCCGCAACAGTGTTTCCCTCCTTACTGAGTTTAACGAAGAGATGGAAGTGACACTTGAGGAGTGGGCGGAAATGAAGGCTACACGTCCTGATCAGGCGCTTCAAGATGCTGCACGCGCTGCTGCGAAAAAGGCTGCTGAAGATGCTGCTCGTAAAGAGCAGGAAGAGCGCGAAGCAGAGGAAGAAGAAGCACGTCGTGCCGAGATGGAAAAAGAGCTTGAAGCTCGTGCAGAGGCCGAGGGCGTTGACGTGGAAACTCTGCGTGAACAGTTAATCCGCAAGCCTGGTGTAAAGAGCGCAGAGCCTGTAAAACGTACAAGCCGAGGTAAACGCAAACGTAAGCGTAAACCGAAATCTGAAGAGTAATCTTCAAGGCTAAAAAGAACATTTCGTTGAGAAAGACTTCATTGCAGCATGCAATGGAGTCTTTCTCAACGATGAAGATAGAATGAGTGGCTGCTGCATGCGCATGTATGCAGCCGTAAAATACAACAAAGAATCCAGCGCCCGTATCCAGCGGGCGAAGCCGTCGGGAGATTCTCTTGGAACGCTTTTATATTACGACTCCGATTTACTATGTGAATGCGAAGCCGCATCTTGGACACGCCTATACAACAATCATCGCTGATACCATGAAGCGCTTCCAGCAGATGATGGGGAAAGAAACTTTTTTCCTCACCGGTACAGACGAACACGGCGACAAAATCGTTCAGGCTGCTGAAAAAAATAAATGTACTCCACAGGAATACGTAGATCAAATCAGCCAGCTTTTTAAAGATCTCTGGCCTGAACTGGGCATTTGCAACGATCACTTTATTCGCACAACAGACTCTGCTCATAAGAAAGTTGTGCAGGACGTATTGCAGAAAGTATATGACTCCGGTGACATTTACTTTGGTGAATATGGCGGACATTACTGCTACGGTTGTGAGCGTTTCTACACAGAAAAGGAACTGGAAGACGGCCTGTGCCCGCAGCACCAGACCAAACCTGAGTACATTGCAGAGAAGAACTACTTCTTTAAAATGTCTAAGTATCAGGAATGGCTGAAACAGCATATTCTCGATAATCCTGAGTTCATCCGCCCTGAGCGCTACCGCAAAGAAGTGCTTTCTCTGCTTGATAGCGGCGAACTGGAAGACCTTTGTATTTCACGTCCGAAATCTCGTCTTGAGTGGGGCGTAGAGCTTCCGTTCGACAATAATTTTGTTACGTACGTATGGTTTGATGCACTGCTGAACTACGTGTCTGCTCTGGATTATCCTGAAGGTGAGAATTTTAAAAAGTTCTGGCCTGGAGTGCAGCACATTGTGGCAAAAGATATCCTTAAACCGCACGCAATTTTCTGGCCTACCATGCTTAAAGCAGCCGGATTTGAGCCGTATAACAACCTTAATGTGCACGGCTACTGGCTTGTGAATGATACCAAGATGTCCAAATCTCTTGGTAACGTTGTAGCTCCGCTTGATATGGCGAAGAAGTACGGTAACGACACGTTCCGTTTCTTCCTTCTGCGCGACATGCATTTTGGTAATGATGCAAGCTTCTCTGAAGAAGCTCTGGCTATGCGTCAGAACGCAGAACTTGCTAACGATCTCGGCAACCTGTTCAGTCGTGTGCTTTCCATGGTTAAAAAGTACTTTGGCGGCGTTGTTCCGCAGCCTGCCGAGTACACTGAAGCAGATATGGAGCTGCGTGAACTTGCATCTAACTCTTGTAAGAACTTCCAGCAGCTTTTTGACAACGTGCGCTTCTCATACGGCATTGAATCCCTGTGGGAACTGGTACGTGCGTTGAATAAGTACGTAGATTCAAGCCAGCCTTGGACACTTGCTAAAGAAGGCGACACAGCCCGTCTTGGTACTGTTATGTACACTATGCTTGAGTGCATGCGTAAAGTAGCAATTCATTTGTGGCCGGTAATGCCTAAATCCGCTGAGAAGCTTGTTGCGCAGCTTGGAGTTGAGTTTGATCCTGTAAAAGCAAATCTTCCTGCGGAAGTTGAAGCTTGGGGAACATTACCTGTGGGAATTGAAATTGCTCCAGGTTCTAACCTGTTCCCGCGTATCGATATCGACAAGCTTCGTAAAGAGATTGAAGAAGCAACTAAGGCAGCAGCAGCTGCAGCGAAAAAAGCTGCTGCTCCAGTTCAGGAAGCAGCAGCACCTATCGAGTTTGATGATTTTACAAAAGTTGATCTGCGCGTAGGCAAGGTACTTGTTGTGGAAGACCATCCAAAAGCTGACCGCCTGTTCCGTTGTGAAGTCGATCTTGGTGAAGAAAAACCGCGTCAGATTCTTGCCGGCTTGAAAGAGCATTTTACCGCTGAAGATCTTCTTGGTCGTCAGGTTGTAGTTGTAGCTAACTTGAAGCCACGTAAAATCCGTGGGCTTGAGTCACATGGCATGATGCTCGCGCTGAAGACTGCTGACGGAATGGAAATGCTTACTGCTTCCGGTGAAGTACCTGCTGGTACAAAAGCTTCCTAGCCTGTCAGCTGCCAGGAATGCGTTGAGAATGTGAATACATTCTACGTATACAGAAATATGAAACCCCGTATCTTTTTTGATGCGGGTTTTTTTTCTACAAAGCAAGCTGGTTGCGTATTAGTTATAAAAAAAGGGCGCATCATAATGATGCGCCCTTACTATTCAGCAGCGAATTATTTACTCATTTCAATACCGCGGTCGCGGGCTTTAAAAATAGAGTCTATAATATTTCCGCGTAAGGCAGTTCGATCCATGTGGTTTACAGCAGCAATGGTTACACCAGCAGGTGAGCAGACCATTTCGCGTAGCAGGGAAAGGTGATGGTCAGACTCATCAGCAAGCTTAGTAGTGCCTTTAAAGAGGTTGATTGCCATTTCTGTAGCCTCTTTTCTGTTAAATCCAACACTGACAGCGGCTTCTGTTACGGCTTCCATGAAGTAGAGTACGTATGCAGGGCCGCAGCCGGCAATGGCAGTGAATGCGTTGAATTTAGATTCAGGCAACACCATTACCTGACCGATTTGTTCGAACATGGTATGCACGGCTGTCTGTTGCGTCTCTGTAAGGGCAGGATCGTCAAAACAGAAAGCAAAGATTCCTTCGCCTACCATTGCCGGAGTATTCGGCATACAGCGAATTACAGGGCATTTTCCGCCGCTGTGTTTTGAAAGTGTTTCCATAGAAACACCTGCTGCAATGGAAATGATGACCTTATCCTCAGTGAGTGCAGGCTGGATAGTTTCGAGCACAGATTCGACATAATCCGGCTTAACAGCAAGCATGATAAAATCTGCCTGCTCGGCAAGCTCAAGGTTAGTGTCGCACGCAGTGCAAGGGACATTACCGCTCGGGTCATAGCCGATAAGGGAAATATCCTGTTGGGATTCAAGGCCGCCCAAGATGGCGGAGCCCATATTACCACAGCCGATACAGCCGAACGTTTTCATGTTAGCCAGTAATCTCCAGATGATTAAAGAAGTAATTGATCTCGTACTCAGCAGTTTCAGGAGCATCAGAGCCGTGAACAGAGTTGGCTTCGATGTTTTCCGCAAACTCTTTACGGATGGTACCTTCAGCTGCATCAGCTGGATTTGTAGCACCCATAATAGCACGGTAGTTTTCAATAGCGTTTTCGCCTTCAAGAACAGAGCAAACAACAGGGCCTGAAGTCATAAACTCAACAAGGCTCTGGAAGAACGGACGCTCTTTATGAACGTGGTAAAATCCTTCTGCTTGTTCTTGTGTCATGCGAATTTTTTTCATGGCAACTACATTAAGGCCTGCATCCTGAATGCGTGCAAGTATTTTGCCTTCAAGGTTGCGTCCAGTTGCGTCTGGTTTAATGATTGAAAATGTTCTCTGAATCATTGCCAACAATCCTCCAAATAGAAAGGTAATTGAAGGATACAACAGTCGAGATTGCATATGTGGTATCCGACGTTAGTTGTATCTAGCCCGTCAGAAGTTCAGCAACTCTGTCAAAGAGACAACCTGCACCCTTGTATTGCGCTGTTTTTCCCACTCCTGCAGTGCTAGCAGGGTGGTAGGGTACGGGTGGCCTATTGCAATGGCGGTACCTTTTGCCAAAGCAATGCGTTCTGCTTTTTTGATCTGATGTAGAGTGCTTTGAACCTCTTTTACATTATCGATGAAAACATTTCGCCGGAAGGCAACTAAACCCTGCCTTTTTGCTTCGTTGTAGAACACTGACTTGGCATGCGTCATACTATCCAGAACAAAGAGCCCACTTTTCTTTGTCTCCTGTACAACCTCTCGTATTCCTTTGCGGTTTTGTGTGAACTTGGAACCCATATGGTTGTTCAGTCCCACAGCACCGGGAACAAGCTTGATGTTTGCACGGATGATAGCGCGAATGGTTTCAGGTTTCATTTCAACGTAAACGGCACCGGGCCCCGGTTTTGCATCAGCAGACATCGGCTCCATAGGCTGATGAATGATGATTTCACGGGAGGCAGCACTAGCTACTTTTGCAACTTCTTTTGCATATGACGAATGGGGCCATATAGCGAATGTTACTGGGTAGCTTAAGCCTGCAAGCGATTGTGCTGCCGAAATGCTTTCACCAAGGTCGTCTATCACAATAGTGAGATGACCGCCAATATCCAATGTTGAAGCATCCTTATCGGAAGAACCATCCCCATTGATTTTGGTAAATTTGAGAAGATGTGTTTCCACATCATTGTAGGTGACGCGATACAGGCTGTGAGAAAGTTTGGTCAGCATAGCTTTTTCAGACCACTGTAACAGGGAGGCTGCTATGGGTGTTGCTAGCTCTTCTGCAGTGTATTGCGAACGAATTTGCAATTGTTGGAAATGGAAGACTTCGTCACCAAATTTTTGTTGTTCAATGCCGGTTAAGTCAATGCCGGACGGAGGAACTCCGGCATCTTCCAGAGCACGTAGGATTGCAAAGTCAATGCGCTTTACGCCTTCTTCAATTGGTGCATCAAGGCGTTCTTCATATGGGAGGGAGGCGATGCGGACAGGAGCGCGCATCTCAGACACCGGATGGGCTTTGGGTTTTGTGTTACCGGTGAGTACAAAAATGAGTACGATGAGGGTAATGCAGGTAACTACAGCCAAGGCATAATAAGGCCAGCGCGGTGACTGTTTAGGTTTAATTTCAGACATCTAAGCTCCAGAAAGAATATGTACCCCAAACACATACCCCAGAGTGGTTAGATTTGAAAGGGCAACATACAGTGCGATTTTAGAGCCTTTTTACTCCAAAAAAATCCTGCATTTTTCGTAATTGAACCAAAATATTACAAAAAATACGGGTGTTGTGACAGGTGAGACTGTTGCGAAGCCCTTACTAGTCAGATTGAGTGAAACCTATGCAATGGAAGGCACAAGATAAAGTCAAGGGTGAAGCAATGTACGTAGGTGGACAGATAGGGAAAGGACAGATGTGACCAAAAGAGGAGTGTGATATTTTTTTGTTAAACTAACAGAGTACAAAAAAAGGGAGAGCAATATGCTCTCCCTTTGATGGACAGTGTGCTTAGTTCAGGCTCTTGATGCGAGGCAATGTCTGCACAAGGCTTGCTGCGAGTCTGAGCTGGTTGTCTTTATCAAGACGCTTTTGCACGTCTTCACTGCGTTTGAAGGCTGTTTTCTTTTTACCTTCATCGGCTGTTTCAAGATGCCCTTCAAGATCCTTTTCGCGTGGTGCGTGGAGGAATTTCACAGCAGGGTCTTCTTCTTTAGCCGGAGTTTCAAACGGTACCAGTAAGTCAGGCTCAATACCTTTGGCCTGAATGGATGTGCCGTTAGGGGTAAAGTAGCGTGCAATAGTAAGCTTGATGGCGCTGCCGTCGTTGAGCGGGATAATGTTCTGTACAGAACCCTTACCGAAGCTCGGCTCACCGATAATGAGTGCGCGTTTATGGTCGCGGAGCGCGCCTGCTACGATTTCAGAAGCAGAAGCGGAACCTGCATTGATGAGCACTACCATAGGAGCGGTGATGTCCGCGGACTGTTTTGCAGCATCAAAGTTACGGGAATCGTTGCCCTTACCTTTAATGGATACAACGGTGCCGCCCTGAAGGAAGATGTCCGCAATCTTAATGGACTGATCTAACAGGCCGCCCGGGTTATTACGCAGGTCGAGCACTACGCCTTTAATTTTGTGATTCTTTGTGTACGCTGCCAGCTTTTCTTTCAGCTCGTCTGTTGTGTTTTCAGAGAAGCGGCTGAGGCGAATCCATACAACGCCGTCGTCCAGTTCGCGTACTTTGGCACTGATGAGCGGAATGGAATCGCGCACGATTTCCACTTCGCGTGGTGCTTTTGCTTTTTTAGAGAGAATGGTCAGCTTAACTTTGCTGCCTTTCTCGCCTTTGATACGGGCTACAGATTCGCGCAGACCAAGATCCTGAGTAAGACTTCCGTTCACTTCAAGAATCAAGTCTCCGGCAGCAAGACCGGCTTTATCCGCAGGAGTATCTTCGATTGGTGTTACTACGCGCAGTACACCAGTATCGTCTTGCGTGATTTCTACGCCGATGCCGAAGAATTCACCAGTGGTGGATTCCTGCATGCTTTTGTACTCTTCCTGATCCATAAAGGTAGAGTGCGGGTCAAGAGACTGCAGCATGCCGTCAATGGCACCATTAATGAGATCCGGCCTCGGAACGTCTTGTACGTAGTAGCGTTCAACAAGATCGAGAATCTGGCTAAATCGCTTGAGAGACTCAAACTTGCTTTGTGCATCGGTCGCCATGCCGGGAATAGATGTGAAAGCAAGTAAAGCTGTAGTCATGATGGCGACTAACCACATAGTTAAGCGCATTATCAAAGATCCTCCAAGTTCGAATTAATGGCAAAACTCAAAATATTGCCGTGCCATGCGAGGCACTGTGTTATAGTATATTTGACGGCTTTTCCGGCTCATTGTCCGGCATCGCTGCGAAAATACGAGTAAAATATATATGCTGTTTCAGCTGCGTTTACCAGCACCTTACATACTTTCATAACTGGTAATACGCATTGTCAGTACGGTGCACTCAGCATATTGCTGATTTAGATGTCAGCACGTCTTTTTTAAACGTGTACGTGCTTGCCCGAGCATTTTCCTGCCCATTTTCGGTATCTGTCTGGCACCTCAAAGGACTGACGGTGGTCATGCACCCAGCAGCGTTTGTATACAACTTGCTAACGGCTGAAAACTATTAGCAGTTCTTAACGCAGTGCTGAAAGCCACGTCTCTGGATTAATTGCTTTTTGATGAAAGCGCAATTCGAAATACAGTCCGGTACCGTCCACTGCGGGGTAGAAGCCAGCTTCACCGATTATTTGCTTAGGTTTAACAACAGAGCCTACCTGTAAATTGCTGATGGCAAGAAAGGCGTAGAGCGAATAGTACTCTTCCCCGTGCATGATAATAACAACGCGACCGAAGCCTCGCAAGACATCGTTATGCACCACTCTGCCACCGGCAACTGCCCGAACCATGCTGCCTTCCTGCAGGGCAATCCCCACACCGCGAACAGGCGGTTTTCTTTTCGGCCTGAATCGTTGGGAGATAATACCTTTAGCAGGCCACGGCAGCACACCTTTAAGCAGTGAAATATTGGAGCCAGCCTGACTGTGCGCTTCCATTTTGTAATTCAGTGTATCAATAATAGAGAGAACATTGCGCAGTGATGACTCTGCGGTTGCCCGCTCTTTGCTTACTTTTGCAAGCTGTCTGCTGTGGCGCAACTTTTGCGCAAGCAGGACATCTTTCTTTTTGTTTACCTTTGCAAGCTGCTGTCCGGCCTCTTTGGAGAGTGCCGTTTGCTTTTCAGCCAGCTGCTTAAGCTTGTTTTGCTGCGCAACAAGTTCGCGCTGCTTTGCTTCTACCGTTGCATACAGGGTGGAAGCCCATGTGTAGCGCCTGTCCAGCTCATCCCAGTTCTCTGCGGAATTGTTAGAAAGGACACGGCTATTAATGTACAACGGCCATAACTTTTTAACCAATGATATCAATTCTTTTTGCGCTGCACTATTCTTGGTCTCAAGCTTTTTATACTCAAGAGTAAGCGTCTTACTCTTCGTATTAAGCGCAGCGTATTTTTTTTCCTGCTTTTTGATCTCGCCGGAAAGGGCAGCAATAGTCGCCTCTTCAGTGCTCAGCTTGCGCTTAAGATGCTGTGTTTTTCTGTTGAGTACTTTGAGCTTTTTCTTTTTTTGCTCAGCTTCGCGTTTTTCACGCTTCAGCTTTTTAGCAAGGCTGGAAGCATTTTCAGCATAGGCAGGAGAGTACGTGGCGACTGAACAGAGCAACGTGATGAGAATGAGGAGTAGGGAGGTGAGTGTTTTCTTCATGTGTATTTTTCTGGTGCCTTCGGCGAGTCTCCGACGGGCAGGGGCTCTGCCCCGCACCCGCAAGGGGGACGCCCCCTTGACCGCGAATAGTTTGTTCACCTTCGGTGTGGACATGTCATTACGGTTGTATCGTAACATGTCCACTTTGCTCTGTGTATGCGGTTAACCAGACTATGTTAGGCTATAAAGCGTTAACCGCAGGTGAAGTTTTACCTGCAACTGCTGTGAAATTTCTTTCAGCTCATCATGAACTCGCATTCGAGCAGTAAAGCTCGTTCGTTGAGTTGGTATCCAACTCCGTGCTCATTGAGAACCATCTGTAAATTCAATCGAAAAGCCTGACTGACACTATGAATAGTGATCTACTATGACAGCCTAGAATATTCTGTTCGGCAGAGCGTGTTGTGAGCTTTAATTCAAAGTGAGCAGGATGAACTATCTATATAGCAGATAACAGCAATGCGTGGATTTATTTAGTGTGCAAAAGCAAGGTGCTATGTGCAGCGATGTTTTGCAGAGTGTGTCTAGAGGGCAGGGATGGTGTTCCGTTCCGTGTTCTCGTGCTGTTTTTAGTATATTGTTTTGGCGCAGAATGCAAAACGTGGCAGCTAGCAAAGCCTGCTCGGGAACATGGGACGGAATATCATTCTCTGCCCATACTCGAACCTAGTGCAACAAAAAAGCTTCTCAGCTTACGTTTCACACTTACGCATGAGGCATACGCGCTTAGACCACGGAACACTTGTTCCCTAGTCTTTGATGCAAAGGAAAATTTCAGCGTCGCACATGCCAGCCTATCATTATATATAAAGGTTAGCTCACCACATTAAATGCAAACCTATTCTAAGAACGGCTGTAACGGACATGTTTCGCAGCGCGGCTCTTTTTTTAAGCACCATTCTTTAGCAACGCGAACGACAAGGGCGTGATACTCATTAAAGAGCTGTACATCCTGCGGCAGCACATCCATGAAGTAATCACGAAGATCATCATAGTAAATATCTTCTTCTACTAAACTGTGCCGATTAAAAATACGCCGAGTGTAGGTGTCTACCACAAAGGAAGGACGCTCTAAGGCGTAGAGAAGGATAGAATCTGCTGTTTCCTGCCCTATGCCGTTAACAGTGAGCAGTTCTGCCCGTAAGTCGTCTGTGGAGAACGTATCGAGTGCAGCAAAGGAATAGTCTGCTGTTTCTTGAAACCAGCGCAAGAGGTTCTGTAGGCGTTTTGCTTTAACATTGAAATATCCGGCAGGTCGGATAAGTGCAGCCAGCTCGTCCTGAGGCAGGGCAAGTATAGCTTGCGGAGTTAGCATCTTCTGGTCTTTAAGAGCATGGATGGCTTTTTCAACATTCTTCCAGTTTGTATTCTGGGTAAGAACTGCACCCACCATTACCTCAAATGCACTTTCAGCAGGCCACCATTCGCTGTTGCCAAGTTCATTTTGCATGGCTGCGAACATGTCTAGTAATAATGATTCACGATTCATAGTGTGTTCAACACTACTCTTAACCATACAGACTAGCAAGAAAGCACAACGTGGAACGCTGTGCTTTGACAAAAAAGAAGCCCCCTCGGCAAGCCGAGGGGGCTGGGAGTCGCAAACTAAATTAACTATGCGTCATTGTCATTAACTTGCAGTGCATCGGCAGCTTCCTGAGCTGGGTTTGTACCGTCATTGTAAATAACTTTATACATAGCTGGATCAGCTTGATGGTCACCAACTGCGATAGTGAAGGTTGCGTCGTCTGCACTCTGAGCAGTGATAGTTACGTTGTAACCATCGCCTGGAGCGTCATCAACAACAACTGCACTAACTGTAGCGTTTTCAGCAGTTGCAGCACCACCTGTTTTAACAAGTGACCAATGATCTTTGTTGCCTACAGCAGTAGCAGTAGCTGCACTCTTAACAACAGTAACTTTAACAACAGGTGCTGTTGTCACTGCTGCATTAGCACCAGAGGCTTCAGTAGCTTCACCTTTAGTTGTTACAGCAACGCCAGCAGCAGCGTTAGGTGCAGGAGGTGCATCAGCTGTGTTAGTTACAGTCATAACAACTACAGATTCTACGCTACCATCAAAGGTAACTTTAGCAGTAGTTTCACCAGTGTCAGCTGCGTTGATGGTAGTGTCTTCGAATGTAAGTACTGCAGTGTAGTGAGTATCATCTACTCGTGCTGCAGCAGTTACAGATGTAAGTTCAACAGCATCGGTAGCAGCAGTTACTGGAGAGTTAAGAACTACGTTCCAGTTAGCTTTTTTGTTGAGTTCTGCGATGTATGCAGCGTTATCTGCAGGTGCCATTGCAAGGTTGATAGCAACGGTTACGGTACCGCTTGCAGCTACGCTAGCGCCGTTAGCACCAGTAGCTGTTGCAGCTGCGCTGCCGCCATTGATTGTGATAGAAGCGATATCGCCAGGAGCTGCTGGTTTAGCCTGAATTGCTTTTACGCCACCAGTTGTATCGGTAACAGCAACAGCGAATTCAGAATCAGCAATGCTAGGTTTGATTGTAACTTTAACGTACTCACCAGCGTTAAGAGCAGGTGCTTCTACAGTAAGTGCGCTGAGGTCAACAGTGAACTTCTGCATGCCGTAGAGGTACTCTGCAGCAGCAGCAGGTGCGATTGGCTGTGCGCCAAAAGTTACGCCGTCAACTTTAGCTGCAGCCCATGTGAGGTTTGCAGCAGCGTTGTCTTTATCAAAGCCCTGTACAGGAGCGTTAACACCAGCAACAGAGTTCCATGTTTTACCGTAGAATACTACGTTGTTAGCTTCTGCACCAAGTGCAATAGCTGCGCTGTAGTCTTTAGTAACTTCAACTGCTTTTTCAGAGAACGCGATGCTCTGAAGGATGTTTTTAGTATCGTCAGAAGCTACTACTTTGTAGCTAGGACGAGTAGACATGAGTACTTTTGGAGTTGCTTCAGCAGAAATAACTTCCATACCGAAAGTTACAGCGCCAGCAGGGAGTTCTTTAGTTGTGATAAGTGAGTAACCGCCGCCAGCAACTGCGTATGTACCTACGCTTGCAACTGCAGGGTCAGTAGCTTCAATAACGATGCTCTGGCTGTCGTCTTCGCCAGCCTTTTTGAACATGAGGCCTTCAGGTGCAGTAAAGCGAACTTTAAATGCAGCATTAAGAAGAGCAAAAGCAACGTTATCTGTAGTGTTAACCTGCGCGTCGTATGTTACAGCTGCTTTCAGGGTGTCGTCAGCGATTGCAACGGTTGCACCTTTTGCAATTTTGCTAACAACTTTTCCACCATCGGTGAAAGGAAGAAGCTTTACTGTTGCAGTGTTTTCTACTTTTGTTGGGATAAGAGTGTCTGCTTTTTTGATAACAATTGTAGCAGTATTTTCAATCTTGTCGTCAGCAACAATAGATACTGTGAATGTTACAGTAGCATCTTCATCAGCAGTTCTATCAACGTTTACTGCATGAACAAAGTCGTAAGGTGTGTTAAGAGCAGCAGGAGCGCCGTTAACTTCGAGCTTTGAGATATCAGAAGCAGCAGTAATCTGGTACTTGTTTGCAGCTGCAAAGCCAACTGGTGCTGAACCATCTGCAACGTTACCTACTGGAGAAACTAATACAGGGATATCTGCACCAGTAGCCTTGAAGTAAGGAGAAATACCACCAAGGCTGAGAGCTACAACTTTATGTTCAACTGTTGCATCAGCAATATTGAGCTCGCCCTGTGTTTTTGCAATCGCAGCAGCTTTTGTGCCATCTTCGATGTCTTTGTCTGTAACAACAGTAATGGTGCTAGCAACGCGGTTTGCGATAGCAACTTTATTGTCATTTAAGAACTTAGCAATGGTTTCACCATCAACGAGGGCAGCGTTAGCAGCTTTTGCAGCCTGAGCGTAAGTGCCACCATCATTGAGTGAAGTAGCTACGTCATCAATAGCATTAGCAAATGCAGGCTGATCTGTTGCAACGAGAACACCAGTACGTGGAGCTTCTTCAACAGCAATTGTAGCGAGGAAAGACTGAGTAAGAAGCTCGTGTTTTTCCAGTGCTGCAAGTGGGTTTGCGAAAGGATCGATAGTAGCGCCAAAAGTGTCTTTAGCGATTGCTTTAACTTCTGCTTTAGCAGCAGCTGCAAATTCTTTTTCAAGTTCTGCAGTCACTACAGCAACATTTTCAAGTTTTTTTTCGTAAATAGCAGCTGCGAGAGTGCTGAGCGGAGTTACGTACACAGGGTTGGTTGCATCATTCATGATTGCACGAAGCTCTAAGCCGAATGCATCCTGTGTGTTTGAGTTGGTACCTGCTGTAGTTTTAACTACGATAGGGAAGGTTTTGATTGTAGCAACAGCTGCTTTATCAAAAACGATAGTACCTTTTTTGGAAACACCAATAACGGTATCTACGCCTTCGATGTTAGCTACTACGTTAGCACCATCAATAGGACCAGCTACTACTGCGCCAGTAAGGCCGCTAGATGCTGCTGGGGTGCTGTCGCTGCTGCCACTGCTGCCGCCACACGCGGTGAGGGAAACAGTGAGAACGAGAAGGGATAATAACCAAAGTGCTTTTTTCATAGTTGCTCCTTTTGAAAAAGCAAATTCATAGAGAGTGGGGTCTGTTTACATATTCTAACAATTTGTAAACGGACTAAATTTTTTTCAAGCTAATGAGAAAAATTGCCTATAAATAGGAACTTCTTAGCGGTTGTATATGTTTTAGCCGAAATGTGTCAATAAATTAATTTGTGTTAATCTTGTGTCAAATCTATGAATGCCGTGCGTTGAGCGGAAATTGATTCATACTGAAATATAAAAAAAATGAAAAGTCTGCTTTGCGTAGTTAGCAGTTGCTTGCAACATTTGTTAAATTTTCAAAGAGTTGACATTAACACTGCTTGCTTGTTGAGTATAGTTGATGTGACAATGAAAACTGTATATTAATCCTATCCAACTTAAGTTCTTAACGGCAGATATGAAAAATGCATTAGGGTTTTGACAATAAATTTTTTAAAAAAACATTACTATCTGTAGTTATTGTTTATTTGAACGAGTGGGAATTGTTATTGCGGTGCTCCTGACTGTGTTTTTTGCACTAAACGCGGTGCGAAAAGGATAGGGATAAAGGACGTAGTTGTTGTTTTACATATTAACAACTGAGTGTTTCTAGTTAACAACTTGCGTTTCAGATTCTCTTTTTGTCATTTGTCTGAGTTGTGTAAAAATATGGTTGTGTAATTTTTTTTTGAAGTTTCGCTTCTATATTACGTATTGACATTACAAAATTGCAAGTTTACAACAGTTTCTAAGCTTTTACATACGTAGAAGTTTTTCGTTGATTTAGTGCTGAGGCATATCATTACGCCTATTGGTGCTTCAGTAACTAACTCTTCCCTACACTTTATATGCTACCCCATATAACTTAAGAGCGTCCTGCAACGGCAGGGCGCTCTTTTGCTTTATGTGGTTTTTAGTAGTAATTTCTGCATGTAGACGTATAGCGATGTTGCAAAAAAAGTTTTTCATGTGTGTCACTGCGTACTCTAAAAATGTTTTAACAAATGTTAGCTCTATATAATGCTGCATTGTGGTGGCTGGCGATTGCAGCAGCGTGCGTCGATGTGAGGAGTATTGCGCAGGTTATTTGCGCACGGTAGTTCTTTTCCATGTTCTACTATGGAGTATCAGCTTATCCATTGATATTTTGGTGAGATATGAAAAAAGCCAAGCTCTATGCATACGTGTACGTTTGCTGTGAGCTTGGCTTTTTTATAGTTAGTGTATTGTGCAGAGTGGTCATGCTCTGACAAGTAAAGGTGTTATCAGCTTATTACATAGAAGTACTATGCGTTATTTGATGGCACGTTACTTCAACTGGAATTGAGTATTCAGGTATTTCTATCTGTCGCGCATTACTGGCGTATAGTTACCTGCGGTCTTGGTGAAGGGTCTACACAGGCATTTGGACTGAACGCATACCGGTTGGTGCATGGTGAACGATATACGTCTCCTACTATTAAAAACAGCACTTAGTAATACTACTTCAACTCTACACGGATCTCCGTAAGGAGTTCTTCCTCCGGCATGTCCTGATCATGCTTCAGATACACCTGCTGGCAGGGGGCGTCTGTCAGTTCCTCGCCGGACTGTGGTAGCCATTCGCCAAGCAGGGCTGCATAGGTCAGGTACAGCGTGCTATATGAGCCTTTGTGCAGGATAGTTGCGTAGCGGCCTGCTTCGATCACTCTTTTTTCTGCGCCTTCGGGCACGTCATACGTGTCCGGAACTGTAATGCAGGCATCGTAGCGGCATTTTTCCGCAGGGGTGATTTTGGGATCGTCGTAGCATAACCCCAACCATTCTTCTTCTCCCGTAAACAAGTCGTGCTTGGCTGCCCAGTCTCCCAGTTGCTCGTGCACAACACCGCAGCCGTGGTAGTCGCCAGTGTAGCGCATGGATGCCACATGCTTCTCAGGGAAGGTCTTTACCTCAACCGTCAAATTATACTCTTTCAGCAAACTCTGTTTCGATTCCATCAGCATTTCTCCTGAAATGTATTCGTGTGCGGGTGCCCATTTTCTGTAATGCTTGGGCGTAAAACCGCTCCAACGTTTAAAGGCTCGAGTGAACGCTTCCTGTGAGCCGTAGCCTGCCTGCAACGCGATATCGATAATCTGCCTGTTACTGTAGAGTAACGAGCCGGCAGCACGCTGCATTTTTAACCTGCGCTGGTATTCCGCAACACCTTCACCAATGAGGCCTCTGAATACATGGTGGAAATGATGCGGCGCGTACATGCTGATATCGGCAAGCACCGCTAACGAAACAGGCTCGTCCAAATGTAACTCCATGTACCGCAAGGCGCGGCGGATACGTTCGTGTGCGTTCATGTTCGTCCTCCGTTCAAGGTACACTGCATGAATCTTGAAACTATTTCTTGATCGTTTTTGCTAATTTGTTGCTTTTGGAAGAGCTTTTTGTGCCTGCGGCGCTTGAGTTTTTTTGTCTCCGACGGGGAGGGGCGCTGCCCCTCCACCCCGCAAGGGGGAATCCCCCTTGACCCGATTAGGTAGGTGTGGGGTGGGAGGGACATGAAAATCTGTGTATCGGCATCACTACTTACTTGAGGCGTGACGCTATATGAATTTGGACTGAGTACTTATAGAGCCGTGAATGCAACCTTATTTCGGAATATCTCGAATAATAGGGGTGCAGGGGGATTATCTCCCTGCCCGCCGGAGGCAAAAAAACTCAAGCGCCGCAGGCATACCAAATAAACCCCTATTCTTTTCTCAAAGCTCTTTTGGTTTTGCGGGTTGGTTCGGCTGTGAGCGGATTTTCCGGCCACGGGTGTTTGGGGTATCTGCCGCGCATTTCTGCTCGTACTGACGGGTAGCCGTTTTGCCAGAAGGATATGAGGTCGCGTGTGACTTGCAGCGGCCTGTTTGCTGGCGAAAGCAGGTGTATTGTGAGCGGAAGTTTGCCTTCTGCTATTGTTGGTGTTTGCGTTGCGCCGAACATTTCTTGCAGCTTAACGGGCAGTGTTGGCGTTGCCGGGTCACTGTAGTCTATACGGATGCTTGACCCTGACGGGACGGTGAAATGGGTTGGCGCTTGTTGTTGCAGTGTTTGTTGCTGCGTCCATTCTAATGATGCGAGCAGGATGGATTCGAGGTTGAGCTTGCGCAGGTCTGCTGCTTTGCGCATGCCTGTTGTGTAAGGGGCGAGCCATGTTGTGAGACTGGCGAGGAGCGCTTTGTCTGAGATGTCCGGCCAGATTGGGGAATCTTCTTTGGTGAAGAGGTGGCTGTGTTTGTGCATGAACGCAAGGCGCTCGCGTAGACGCAGGGCTTCTTTTGTCCACGGAAGGGTTGTGATGCCAAGCTTGCGGATGCCTGTAAACAGGGCTTCTTGGATTTGCTCATCTGATGCTGAATCTGACGGTTGCTGAGTAAGGACAAGTTCACCAAGTTGCTCTGTGCGGATGGTGGAGACGGATGCTGTTTTTTCGTCCCATGTGACGATGTCGTGCTCGTGGATATCTGTTTGGAACAGGGTGTAGATGTCGTCTATGTCGATGGGGGCGCAACGCCAGATGCGGCTTGTTGCGTGGGCGTCGTTAAGCTCTGCTGCGACTATGAAAGGCGATGCTGCGAGTGGTGAGTCTTCTGGCAGCTGTGCTTTGCGTCCGTTGCTGAGCTTGTAGTCGGTGCGGCTGTTTTCACGCAGCTTACCTATGCGGTCGGGATAGGCAAGGGCAAGGCAGGCACCGACTTTGCTGGTGTGGATTGGTTCTGTTGTGGAAATATTTTGACGCTTGCAGAGGTGTTGTGTGGCTTTTTTGAGCGCGGGATTAGCTGTGGCTTGTTCTACAGCATGGCGCAGATCTGTACCGAGTGATCTTTCTGAAAGAACGGCTGCAAGGGTGCATGCGGTGTGCCCGTAGCCGTTTTTCTGTGCCGTCAGCACCATGTGCGCAAGGCGTGGATGCAGGGGTAGGGCAGCAACAGCTTTGCCGTGGTCGGTTATGGATAAATCTGCATTGAGTGCTCCCAGCTGGTGCAGGAGGGTGAGCGCTTGGGTGTAGGCACTGGTGGGCGGAGTATCCAGCCATGCAAGGGCGTGGGCTCCTTCTTCACCATAGGCACCCCACTGGGCAAGTTCCAGCGCAAGGGGGGCAAGATCTGCTTCTTTGATTTCCGGCGATGCGAATGCGCGGAATGAGTTTTCCTGTGTTTGTGACCAGAGACGGTAGCAGATGCCGCTTTCTGTACGTCCGGCTCGGCCTGTGCGCTGTGTTGCTGCTGCCAGAGAAACGGGTTCTGTGATGAGCCTGTTCATGCCTGTTGCAGGAGAAAAGCGGGATGAGCGGGAGAGGCCGCTGTCTATGACAATGCGGATTCCTTCAATGGTCAGGGAGGTTTCTGCAATGGAGGTGGCGAGCACTATTTTACGGCGTCCTGCTGGTGCTGGGAGAATGGCTGCGTCCTGCTGTTTTTGCGGCAGGTTGCCGTAGAGCGGAGCAACGTCCACATGCGGGGGCAGAGCGCTGCTGAGCATATCGGCAACTTTGTTGATCTCTCCGGCACCGGGGAGGAACGCAAGAATGCTTCCTTCGTCATGAGCAAGGGCATGGTGGATTGTTTTCACCATGTGGTTCAGCAGGGCAGGAATATTTTGATCCGTGCGCGCCGCTAGTGCTTGCGGCAGCGGAATATGGTTGATTGTGACAGGATAGCTTTTTCCTTCACTGCTGACGATGGGGCTGTTATTCAACAGAGTTGCGATTTCCTGCGTGTCCAGTGTGGCGGACATGACAAGAATGCGTAGGTCATCGCGCAATGCTTCTTGAATCTCCAAAGCAAGGGCGAGACCTAAATCTGCATGAAGGCTGCGTTCGTGGAATTCATCAAAAATGATACAAGAATATGCGGAAAGTTCAGGGTCATTTTGCATTATGCGCGTAAGAACGCCTTCTGTAACGACCTCGACCTTTGTTTGTGCGGAAATTTTGGTATCATTTTTAATACGATATCCAATGGTTTTGCCTACTTGCTCACCAAGAGTGGCTGCAAGGCGTGCTGCGGCTGTCCGCGCTGCAAGACGACGCGGTTCGAGCATAATAATTTTTTTTTCGTCTTGTGCGAAATTTTTTATCAGCGCAAGGGGAACGCGTGTTGTTTTACCTGCACCCGGAGGCGCGTGAAGCACGCAGTTCGGGGATTTTGTCAAAACAGAAACAAGTTCCGGCAAGGTTGTGTCGATGGGAAGCGCTGGAAAAGTATCAAAAAAGTTTGTGTGCATAAACAATTCGCTAGGGCGTTTTATGTGAATAAAGTAACATGCGGTTTATACCGGAGAAAGCCTTGCAACGTAAGAGCATTTGCAGTGTAGAGAAAAAAGAAAATGCAGTTTTCGAAGCATCTTTTGCAGGGTTGCGTGATTTTAGCACTCAATTGTTGGTTTTTCTGCAAAAAAATCTACGGTTATTGACGTAAACGCAATAGTGTGTGTATGCAATTAAGAACTACTTAGCAGTATGCACAATATTTGCGGGATGATTGGACGGATGCAGGCGTATGCTCATAGGTTTCCATCCACTTAAGTAGCCGTACTGGGAAGGCCGCTTTTCTTTTCTACTCGCATCGAGCTGCATAACGTTTCGTACAGCAGGGTGAATAACGCTGCAACGTTGGATTATTCACACCTGTATGACTGGCTTGATGTACGTTAATAATGCTTGCGCTGAGTGCTTTTTTCCGGTTTGGACTGGGCGCTTTTATTGAGATTCTTATGTTGAGACGCAAAGTAAGATGATTTCCTCTGTGTAAGCATATATGTTCTTTTACCTTTTAAGGGAGGGTGAAGAAATGACCTCTGTGGGAACAGAAAACAAGACCTTGGACCCGAAAAATCATGCAGACTGGGAAGTAGCTCAGGACGCAGAAAAACGGATGAAGACCATCTACGCAATTGCTGATGAGATGGGACTGACCGAAAAAGAGCTTCTTCCGTACGGGCACTATATGGGTAAAATTGATTACCGTGCAGTGCTTGATCGTCTTGAGAACAAACCCAACGGCAAATACATTAACGTAACTGCTATTACCCCGACCCCGCTTGGTGAAGGCAAGTCCACAACGACTATTGGTCTTGTACAGGGACTTGGCAAGCGCGGGAAAAAAGCTTCCGCAGCTATCCGTCAGCCGTCCGGCGGCCCGACCATGGGCGTAAAAGGCTCTGCTGCTGGCGGCGGCCGTTCACAGTGCATTCCACTGACTCCTTTCTCCTTGGGCTTTACCGGCGACATCAACTCCATCATGAACGCGCATAACCTTGCGATGGTTGCCCTTACCTCCCGCATGCAGCATGAGCGTAACTACGACGATGAGAAGTTGGAAAAGCTGTCCGGTATGAAGCGTCTCGATATTGATCCGACCCGTGTTGAGATGGGCTGGGTAATCGACTTCTGCTGTCAGGCACTGCGTAATGTCATTATCGGCATTGACGGTGTTAATGGACAGCGCGACGGCTACATGATGCGCTCTAAGTTCGATATTGCTGTATCTTCTGAAGTTATGGCGATTCTTGCTGTTGCGAAAGATTTACGCGACCTGCGTGAGCGTATGTCAAAAATCATCCTTGCCTACGATAAAAAAGGTAATCCGCTTACAACAAAAGATTTTGAAGTAGACGGTGCCATGACTGCATGGATTGTTGAGGCTGTGAACCCGAACCTTATCCAGACTCTGGAAGGGCAGCCGGTTATCGTGCATGCCGGTCCTTTTGCGAATATCGCGATTGGCCAGTCTTCCATTATTGCCGATCAGGTCGGCCTTAAACTTTCCGAATATCACGTGACAGAATCTGGATTCGGCGCTGACATCGGCTACGAAAAATTTTGGAACTTGAAGTGTCACTACTCAGGCCTTAAACCGGATGCAGCAGTTGTTGTTGCAACTATCCGCGCACTCAAGTGCCACGGCGGTGCTCCTGTACCTCTTCCTGGTAAACCATTGCCGGAAGAATACAGCACCGAGAATGTGGAATGGGTGGAAAAAGGCTGCGCAAACCTTCTGCACCATGTAGATATCGTGAAGAAATCCGGTGTGTCTCCAGTTGTCTGCATTAACGCGTTTGTAACTGATACAGAAGCTGAAATTGCGAAAGTCCGTGAGCTGTGTGAAGCAGCCGGTGCCCGTGTAGCGCTGTCCCGTCACTGGGAAGATGGCGGCGACGGAGCACTTGAACTTGCTGATGCTGTTATCGCAGCGTGTCAGGATGAGACAGAGTTTACACCGCTGTATACTTGGGATATGCCAGCACGCGAACGTATTGAGCGGGTGGCTACCGAAGTATATGGTGCTGATGGTGTGGACTATTCTGTTGAGGCACTGCGTAAGCTGAAAGCGATTGAAGCTGATCCGAAAGCCAGTGAGCTTGGTATGTGTATGGTAAAAAGCCACTTGTCACTTTCGGATAACCCTGCGTTAAAAGGTGTCCCAAAAGGCTGGCGTCTCACTATCCGCGATGTTCTTGTCTTCGGTGGTGCTGGATTCTTCGTACCGGTAGCAGGTGCTATTTCACTTATGCCGGGTACTGGTTCCAACCCTTCATTCAGAAGAATTGATGTTGATCCTGATACCGGACAGGTAAAAGGGTTGTTCTAGCAAGAAAAAGCGCGTGTGCGTTATTATGGCAGGCTCCGCTGCTGGCGGAGTCTGCATATAGACGCATTGCAGAAGGAGCAGACGATGAGTGCTGAAATTATCAGTGGAACAGAGATGCGCGCAGCGATTCTTGAAGAACTGCGTGGTGAAGTGGCGGCTATTAAAGAAAAATACGATACCGTTCCAGGTCTTGTAACAATTCTTGTCGGAGAAAATCCGGCGTCCGTAAGCTATGTGACCCTTAAAGTGAAAACCGCATTAGGGCTTGGTTTTCACGAAATTCAGGATAATCAGCCTGAAGATATTACTGAAGATGAGCTCCTTGCGCTTATCGACAAGTACAACAACGATCCTTCCATTCACGGCATCTTAGTTCAGTTGCCGCTTCCTAAGCATATTGATGAAGAAAAAGTCATCACTGCTATTAATCCTGATAAAGACGTGGACGGGTTCCACCCTGTAAACCTCGGGCGAATGGTTTTGGGCGACAAGGATGGCTTCCTCCCTTGTACTCCAGCAGGTATTCAGGAAATGATCGTGCGTTCCGGCACAGAAACCAGCGGTGCAGAAGTAGTGGTTGTGGGCCGCTCTAACATCGTGGGTAAACCTATCTCTATTATGATGGGTCAAAAAGGTGTGGGCGCCAACAGTACCGTGACCATGGTACACACCCGTACTAAAAATTTAGAGGAACACTGCAAACGTGCAGATATCCTTATTGTTGCAGCAGGGGTACCTAACCTTGTGAAGCCGGAATGGATTAAGCCGGGCTCTACTGTTATCGACGTTGGTGTAAACCGCATCGGTACAGCTCCTTCCGGTAAAGCACTTTTGAGCGGTGATGTTGAATTTGACAAAGCCAAAGAAATTGCAGGTAAAATTACTCCGGTTCCGGGCGGTGTAGGCCCTATGACAATCGCAATGCTCATGAAAAATACGGTCGCTTCTGCCTGGCGTCACCTCGGGGCAGAATAAGCTCTGTGTGTTTGAAACGTATTTAGAGGATTGAATGATACGATAGTATAAAGGCCGTTAACTACAGATTTTGTGAGTTAGCGGCCTTTTGTCCTTTTAACGGCATGCGTTAGATCGTCGTTATAAGCGGCATACTGCAGGATTGCAGGCAAATATTGTCTGCAAGGAGGAAGAATGAGCTGCTGCAGCGAAGAAATTTCTCAAGAGATGTGGAGCGAGGTTGATAGCGTTATTGAGCGCCATCGTGAAACTCCCGGGGCGCTGATCACAGTGCTCCGTGAAGCGCAGGATGTTGTGGGGTGGTTCCCGCAGGCGCTGATTGAATATATTGCAAAAGGTATGAATATCCCTGCCAGCGATGTGTTCGGGGTTGTCTCTTTTTACTCTCTCTTTTCCCTTACGCCTAAAGGGCGAAATTCTATTAAGGTCTGTACCGGTACGGCCTGTTACGTAAAAGGTGCCAGAGAAGTTATTGGCAGGATCTCCGGTGAATACGGCATTGCAGAAGGTGAAACCACTGAAGACAGACGGTTTGATCTGGAAGGGGTTCGGTGTGTAGGTGCCTGCGGATTAGCTCCGGCAATGGTGATCAATGGAGATGTGCATGGTGATGTCACCGCTGATTCCGTATTGAAAATTTTAGAAAAGTATTCGTAATGGAGCTCGTATGACACATATTACTCCAACGAAACTTGAAGCAATGCGAAAGGAATATGCAGCAAGGCTCACGCAGCCGCATATCCGGCACCTGTTTATTTGTGGCGGTACAGGGTGCCATGCCACGGGCAGCTTAAAGGTAAAAGACGCACTGCATGAAGAAATTGCAAAGCACGGACTGGAAGAAAAAGTCCGTGTTGTTGAAACCGGTTGTAACGGTTTCTGTGCGCTTGGCCCGTTAATGGTCGTGCATCCGGATAATGTTTTTTACCAAAAAATGACTGTCGATGATGTGGCAGAAATTGTCAGCGAACATCTTGTGCATGAAAAGCCGGTCGAACGGCTTATGTACAAAGACCCGCAGTCTAAAAAAAGAGTTCCGCTCTTTTCCGATATCCCATTCTTTGCACTGCAGAAGCCGTGGACATTGCGCAACAAAGGGATAATTAACCCTGAGTCCATTGAAGACTACATCGGGCGCGAAGGATACATGGGGCTTTCTAAAGTGCTGCTCGAGATGGAGCCTTCTCAGATTATTGATGAGATGAAAGCCTCCGGTATTCGCGGCCGTGGTGGTGCCGGTTTCCCTACAGGCATGAAATGGTCATTTGCTGCGCAGAATGACAGTGACATTAAATATGTTCTTTGCAACGCGGACGAGGGTGACCCGGGTGCGTTCATGGACAGAAGTATTCTGGAAGCAGACCCGCATGCCGTACTTGAGGGCATGACCATTGCTGCACGCGCTATTAATGCGACAGAAGGCTACATCTACTGCCGTTCTGAATATCCGCTGGCAATCAAGCGGGTGCAGATTGCAATTGATCAGGCTCGCTCACTGGGACTGCTCGGTGAAAACATTATGGGTACCGGCTTCTCCTTTGATATCTCTATTTATCAGGGAGCCGGAGCGTTTGTGTGCGGTGAAGAGACTGCGCTGATGCGTTCCATTGAAGGTAAACGCGGTATGCCTATTCCACGTCCTCCGTTTCCTGCAGCACAGGGCTTATGGAAAAAGCCGACCATCCTTAATAATGTCGAGACCCTTGCGAACGTCGGGCAGATTATGCTCAACGGCGGTAAGTGGTATTCTTCGGTAGGTACGGAAAACAGCAAGGGAACCAAAGTGTTCGCGCTTTCCGGTGATGTGAATAACATCGGCCTTGTTGAAGTGCCTATGGGAACCTCGCTGCGTTCCATTGTCTACGACATTGGCGGCGGTATTCCTAAAAAACGTAAGCTCAAGGCTGTTCAGCTTGGTGGTCCGTCCGGCGGTTGTATTCCTGAAGACCATATGGATGTTGTTGTCGATTACGAAGAAATTGCCAAAGTCGGGGCTATTATGGGCTCGGGTGGCGTTATCGTAATGGATGACAAGACCTGCATGGTCGATATGGCGCGTTTTTTCCTTGAATTTATTCAGGAGGAATCATGCGGTAAATGTACCCCGTGTCGGGAGGGCACACGCAGGCAGCTGGAAATTCTGGAACGAATTTGTGAGGGGCATGGTAAGCCTGAAGACATTACTCTTATTGAAGAGTTGTCCGAAATGATTACCGCCTCTGCCTTATGCGGACTGGGACAGACTGCATCTAATCCTGTTCTTTCTGTTCTTCGCCATTTCCGTAACGAATTTGAAGCGCATATTTTTGATAAAAAATGTCCAGCCAAGCGCTGTCCGGCGTTGGTTGAATTCAAAGTTATTGATGAACGTTGTAAAAAATGCGGTAAATGTGCGGCGGTCTGTCCTGTGGGGGCAGTGGAATGGCAGAAGAAAGAAGTTGCAAAAATCAATACGGAAGCATGCGTACAATGTATGAGTTGTTACTCGGCATGTCCGTTTGATGCCATAGATTAGGCGGTGATCCATGAGTACCTTAGAATTGACCATTAATGGCAAGGGATATGCGTTCACCCAGGGAGAAACCATTCTGGACGTGGCGTGCAGGAACGATATTGTTATCCCCACACTGTGTCATTTAAAAAACACCACGCCTACAGGTGCCTGCCGTATGTGTGTGGTGGAAGTAAAGGGTGCACGTTCACTGGTTGCATCATGCACAGTACCTGCCAGTGCCGGTATGGAAGTGCAGACGGAATCTCCATCTGTTGTTAAATCCCGCAAAATGAATCTAGAGTTATTGCTGTCTTCCGGCTCACATGACTGCCTCCTTTGTCCGGCCTCCGGTGACTGCCGTCTTCAAGATTTAGCATTCAAATATAATGCAACAGGAAAGCGGTTTGAACGAACCAAGCCGAAGTATTCTCCTGATGTGTCCAATCCGTTTTTAATTCGTGACTTCTCCAAATGTATTCTGTGCGGGCGTTGTGTTCAGGCATGCAAAGATGTGCAGGTCAACAACGCCATTGATTACGGCTATCGCGGCAGTGATGCAAAGATTATTGCCAAATGTGATCTCCCGTTAGGTGATTCCGACTGCGTATTCTGCGGGGAATGCCTGCAAGTATGTCCTGTGGGTGCGCTTACGCTAAAGAAAGCGCGCCAGAAGCCACGCATTTGTGAAACAGAAGCAGTGCGGACAACGTGCGCTTACTGTGGTGTGGGATGCCAGATGAATCTGCATGTAAAAGACAATGTTGTGCAGATGGTGACTGGTGCAGATGCTGTTCCGAACCATGGCAGCCTGTGTGTTAAAGGGCGGTTCGGCATGCAGTTCATCAACTCCCCGGAACGTCTCACAACACCGCTTATCCGTAAAGACGGAGAGCTTGTTCCTGCAGAGTGGGATGAAGCACTCGGGCTGGTTGCAGAAAAACTGGGAACATACAAAGCAGAAAACGGTGCAGATTCTATCGGCGTATTAGCTTCAGCCCGTTGTACAAATGAAGAAAACTACCTGTTTCAAAAGTTTGCACGTGCAGTAATCGGGACAAACAATGTCGATCATTGTGCGCGGTACTGACACTCCCCAACGGTAGCCGGTCTGGCTGCTGCATTTGGAAGCGGTGCTGCTACAAACCCGATTGATGATCTGCAACATGCAGATACGGTGTTGATAACAGGTTCAAATATTACAGAGAATCATCCTGTGATGGGGGCGGCGCTAAAACGTGCCATTACTCAGCACGGGACCAAACTGATTGTGTCAGACCCGCGCAATATTGATGTTGTGCGTTTTGCAGACGTCTGGCTGCGGTCCCAGCCGGGGACAGATGTTATCTGGATTAACACACTTGCGCATATAATATTGCGCGATGGTCTGCACAATCAGGAGTACATTGATGAGCGCACAGAAAACTTCACAGCCTATTCGCAATCCCTTGCGAAGTTCACACCGGAGTACGCAGAGAAGAAGTGCGGTATTCCAGTTGCTGAACTTGAAAAAGCAGCACACTTGTATGCAAAAGGACGCAGTGCCATCCTCTACTGTATGGGAATCACCCAGCACGTAAGCGGCACTGATAACGTAAAAGCCCTCGCAAATCTTGCCATGTTATGCGGTAATATTGGTATACAAGGTGGTGGATTGAATCCGCTTCGCGGGCAAAATAATGTTCAGGGTGCGTGCGATATGGGCGCACTTCCGACAACATATCCAGCGTACGGAAAGGTTATAGACGAGAGCGTCCGTGCCCGTTTTGAGGCAGCGTGGGATGTCAAATTGTCCGAATCTAACGGTATGACATCACGACAAATGTTTGATGCTGTTGATGCAGGGACGCTAAACGCCTTGTATCTTATTGGTGAAAATCCTGTGGTCTCTCATGCAGATTCAGCTCATGCGGTGCATTGTTTAGAGAAAATTCCGTTTCTGGTTGTTCAGGATATCTTCCTAACAGAAACAGCAAAACTGGCTGATGTAGTACTTCCTGCTGCATGTTTTGCTGAAAAAAATGGAACATTCACTAACACGGAACGGCGTGTTCAGCGTGTACGAAAAGCCGTAACTGCGCCGCAAGGTGCTCGCGATGACGCACAGATTGTGTGTGATATTGCAGCAAAAATGGGTACAGAACTCATTCAGGATAACGGGGAAAATGCTGCTGCCGTGTTTGATGAAATGGTATCGGTGACACCTTCTTATGGTGGGTTAACCTACAGCCGGATTGATGAAACTGGCATTCAATGGCCGTGTCCTGATACAGAAAGTAAGGGAACGCCAATTTTGCATGCAGAAAAATTTGTATGTGGAAAAGGCAAGTTTCATGAAGTGGACTTTGTTGCTCCTGCTGAAGAAGCAGATGAAGAGTACCCGTTAATTCTTACAACAGGACGGGTGTTGTACCAGTATCACACAGGAACCATGACCCGTAAGTCTACAGGACTTTATGCAAAAGCACCTGCTGCATATCTGGAAATAAGCCGGAATGATGCAGCAGCGTACAACGTGAACGATGGTGATCGAGTGAAGGTCTCATCCCGTCGCGGTGCCATTGAAGTTTCCGTTCAGTTGTCAGAAAAAGCTGTGGACGGCACAGTGTTTATTCCGTTCCATTTTGCGGAAGCTGCTGCAAACGTCCTCACAAACAGCGCGGCGTGTCCTGAATCCGGCATTGCCGAGGTAAAGGTCTGCGCTGTAACTATAGAACCAGTCGGCGATTAGATTGCCCGTCTAAGTAGCCACAACAACCACATAATAGGAGCGGAGCTGCAGTAATGCGGCTCCGCTCCGAAATATATACTGAATGAGTAACTATAGGAGGGCTGCTGAGGGTTGCAATAAGAGGCGACAGCCTGTTTGCAGCTCAGCATAAAGGAATTAGATTTACTCGCTCAATGTATTCGGGTCGAGAATGTATGGAGTCATGAGGTTAGAGCCTTTGTATACAACAAAGCTTTCCACAGACCGAATACCGTCGACCTTGGACATTTCTTCGGAGTAAAATTCAAGCAGCCCGTACCCGTCGCGTAGTAGCAAGGTTAAAATGATATCAAATCGTCCTGTTACAACCGCACCGGAAACAACGCCTCGTAACTGGCTTAATTCCTGACACTTTGCAAAAAGATCACGCTCGTCGAGCAGAACACCGGTAAACACCATTGTGTGACCCGGTAGTTTTTCTATGTCGAGACGCGCAACAATATCCATCACGCCTTCTTTCTGCATCTTATTGATTCTGGAACGTACAGTGTTTTCCGCAACTGCAAGTTCCTGCGCAATTTCTCTGAACGACTTACGCCCTTCCAGAAGTTGTCCTGCTATCTGAAAGCTCAACTTATCAATCTTCATAAACTCCCTCCAGTTACAGCTTTGTCTTGCACCACCTACAGACATAATCATGAACGACAAAGCGCTAGTACAATTTTAGATACTAATTTTTATAAAAAAACTCAATAAGACCGACTGAAAAGAGCATATTTCTTCATTAGCGACTCAACTTTGCCCGGAGAAATGCAGAAACGCCGTAGTAAATACGGCGTGTTCTGTTTGTGATGCATGTGCGAATTGAGGAACTCTTCAATAGTATATTTTGCTTTTTTATTATTGATTATAGGTGGTTTGAGTGTGCTTTTGTCTTGCTTTTTCTACTTCTGCCCTTTGAATGGTGGAAAGCACCCATGTGTCCATGCTGCGTAATAATGCAGCTGTTGAGGCATTGAATGAACGGACAATAGTTTCAAGCTCAGTTCCGGCTGCAGGTCGTTGCCGTGAGAAAACGGAAGTGGCAAGAGTGGTTCCGGTGTCAGTATCCAGCAGCCAGCATGTGAAGGAGATATTGATGGTAGGTGGCATTTTTTTGCTGCCGTAACGGGCGTAGAAATCTTCAATGCTCCATACCAGCTTGTAATCAGGGAAGATACCCGGCTGTACTTTGCTGAAGGCACTGACCTGTTGACCAGCATTAAGAGAACGGATTGCAGCTTCCTGCATCATTTCCGGTAATGGAGTTGCCCATGTACCTTTTGCGAAATAGAGTACTTTTTGATTCGGTTGAATAAGAGCGATACCGGTTGAGTTCAAAAACGCATTTGCTTGCGGTCGTTCAACAGAAACGGTCGGGCAAGCCTGGTGCGTTGCTGTGGCTTGAGAGTCGGTTGCTACTGACAACATATACCGTTCAGATGCTGATGGGGGCTTAAGTCCCACATCGAGTGCACACCCTGAGCAGGCTGTGAGTACCAGAGTCACAGTAAGTAGTTTATTGATAAGTTTGCGCATAAAGAGTCCTATGGCGTTTGAAATTCGGGTACTGTTTTCCCAAGCAGGAATTGCTTCGGATCGCTATTTAATTTTTGTGAAATATTTTCGAGTGTATTCACAAGAATTCTGCTTTCGTTCACGAGCGAGTTCAGGTCGCTCAGGCCGTCTTTACTGAACCTGCTTAATCCCGGCTCCATATTTTTAACAACTTGATCGATGCGTTTTACAAGGTCACCAACTTTATCCGTGGCAGGGACAAGTTGTTTTGAGACATACCCGTTGATGGCATTGGCTGCCTGTTCTGTGGCACCCATGGCATTACTTGTCTGATCAGCAGCTTTGTTGAGATTGGTGATGGCTGCCTGTATCTGTTGTTCATTTTTGACAAGCATGTTGGTGACTGACGCAATGTTAGCCAGAATAGTTTTAATATGTTCTCGGTTGTCCGGATCAACTACTTTTCGCAGGTCAGCAAGGAGCTTTTTGCCTGTGTTCAGCATTTCCGGCAGTGCATTCATAAGTTCATTGATTGGTGACGGAACCGTTTTAATTACTGGAACATTTCCTGTGAACAATGGGCGAAGTAATGGGCTGGCTGCGGTTCCACCGGAAATGAAGACCGCGGATTGACCAGTGATTCCGATAGGAACAAGCTTTGCCCTTGAGTCATCACGGATTGGTGTAGTGCGGCGCACAAGAATGCGGACACGGATTTCGTCCGGCTTATCCTGACTGAGCGTAATAGCAGTAACCTTACCGACCCGTACCCCGTTGAGCAGTACCGGGTTGGCAATGGAGAGTCCGTCTACACTGTTGAAAAATAGGATATCGTAGGGCAGGTCATCAGAGTCTGAATTGGTGTTGGCTCCCCAGAGGATGAAGCCGAAACCGCAGACAATAGATGCTATGATGAAGAGACCTACTATGATGTAGTGAGCTTTTGTTTCCATTTATTTCTCCCCGCAAGGCACAGGTTTTGCGCTTCTTCCGCGTGGTCCGTTGAAATATTCCTGAATCCACGGGTAAGGATTCTTGACCACTTCATCCAGCTTGCCGACTGCATAGATGCGCTTTTCTGCAAGTACGGCCACGCGGTCACAGATTGTGTAGAGTGTGTCCAAATCGTGTGTAACGAGAAACACGGTGAATCCCAGTGCATGCTGCAGCGTCTTCAGTAACTCATCAAACGCATTGGCTGTAATAGGGTCCAGACCGGCTGTCGGCTCATCAAGAAACAGTATTTCAGGGTCCATAGCCAGTGCTCTGGCAAGGCTGGCACGTTTACGCATTCCGCCGGAAAGTTCTGACGGCATCAACTCTGCTGATTCTGCTGGAAGACCTGCCAGAAAGATTTTGAGCATGGCTATTTCATTACGCGTTGCACTGCTGAGTTTTGTATATTCCTTCAAGGCAACATCAACGTTTTCCATTACGTTTAATGAGGAATAGAGTGCGCCGTCCTGAAACAGGACTCCCCATCGTTGTTCAATCTTGTGTTTCTCTTTGGTATTCAGCTTATGGTATTGCTTGCCAAATATTTCTATTTTCCCACCCGCATGGGTGTTCAGTCCTAAAATGGTACGCAGAAGAACTGTTTTACCGGAACCTGACCCGCCGATCACGCCGATAATTTCCCCTTTGTACACGTCAAGATTGACATCATCATGAATGACCCTGCTTCCAAAGCGGGTTTTGACATTGCGGAGTGAGAGAATGACATCATTCATGGCTATATCCCGATTGCTGCGAAAAAGATTGCGAATCCGGCATCAATAACAATAACGGCAAAGATGGATTCAATAACAGATGTTGTTGTGAGCCTGCCCACTGATTCCGCACTTCCTGTAACCTGAAGTCCTTGAAAGCAACCGACGGTTGCGATGACTACGGCAAAAAACGGCGCTTTAACGAGGCCGACATAAAAGTTGTTAATGTTCATTGTTTCGTGCAGGCGGACAATGAAGCCGCTTAGACCGATATCGAGAGATTGCCATACCATGAGGGCGCCTCCGAGAAGGCCCATGATGTCGGCAATGAATCCAAGAATGGGCAGCATGATAAGTAAGGCGAGTACGCGGGGAATGACGAGTGTATCTACGGGGTCGAGTCCGGTGGTTTTCATGGCGCGAACCTCTTCGTTGGCAACCATGGCTCCTATTTGGGCTGTAAATGCTGAACCGGAGCGTCCCGCGATAACAATAGCTGTAAGCAGAATGCCCAGCTCCCTGAGCACAGAAACTTGAACGAGTTGAATGACAAAGACTTGTGCTCCGAACTTTTGCAGCTGTTGGGCGCCCATATACGCCAGTACCATGCCGATAAGAAATGAAAGCAGAGCAATGATGGGAATACCGCGCAACCCGACATGTTCCAGATGGTAGAAAAACGCCGTGGTTCGGAACCGTTTTGGCTTGATGCATGACCGCACAAGAGCAATGAGTACTTCACCGAGAAATCCGATAATGTGCAGCGTTGTTCGAGATTCTGTAACGACGGTTTCTCCAATGTCATACAGCAGGGTGATGTAAAAAGGGTCGGGCTTCTGTTTTTCTGGAGACTTTGGTCTGTTTTTTACGGTATCTAGCAGTACACCTGCGTTTTCACTGGCACCGGTTACTGTACAGCTTTTTCCTAGGGCATCGGCCTTACGGTTAAATTGTTCAACAAGCCATGCCCCGTTTGTATCAATGGATGAGATTCCGGTAAGGTTGAGCGCAATAGAGTGCGCTGCATTTTTAACAGACCGCAAAAAAGCGCGCTCTACGGCAGCAAGATGCAGAGTTGTCCATGCACCGGAAAGTGAGATTGTGGTCGCGTCAGAACCGGTCTGCACGTCAAAAGAGGGTGTAGGCTGTGTTGTCATAGTCTTTGTATATGGCTGATGATAAAAAACACTATGAGTACAGTAGCATATTCAAAGAGCTTTTCTGAACCGTATATACAGAAAAATACAAGATAGCTTTAGATGACAATGACTAACCATCATTTACCGATTGATGGATAAAAAAACGCCCTGCAACGTATGGTGCAGGGCGTTTTTTAGAGAATAGTTAGCTCAGAGCCTGAGCCTCTTGAGGAGGAGTTGGATGAGTATCGAGGTGTTGTTGTGCTTGGGTCCATGCTGAACCGAATGTCGCGTGGATATTATCCCTGTTGATATGGTTCAGCAGGCCGAAGCGTATCATCTGCTGTTGAATCGAATTGTCGACTCCTGAAAAGAGAATTTCAACATCAAGTTGCTTCATACGGATCAAAACAAGTTCTAAAGCATGTAACGCCGTGGCATCAATTGTATGTACATGACGCATTCTGAAGATAATAACTTGCGGTGGCTTACTCATCAGCCTGAATGTTTGCGAGAAGCGTTCTGCGCAGCCGAAAAAGAATGGCCCGTTAATTTCGTAGACTTCTATGCCGTGATCCCAGTCAGGAACTTGCTGTGACGGCATTGTTTTTTTGTGCTCCCAGCTTTGGAATTGTGTCGCGTCGCTGATTCTACCTATGAGAAGTAGTGCAGCAAGAACAACTCCGAACTGGACCCCCACTGTAAGGTCGATGAGCACTGTCAGCAGAAACGTACCCAACATGACCGCTGCATCAGATTTTGGTGCGCGGAGGATGTGGATAAACTTAGGAAGCTCGCTCATATCCCATGCGACATAGGCAAGGACACCCGCAAGACTTGCAAGAGGGATAGCTGAAGCAATCGGGGCAAAGAATTTGATGAACAAGGCAAGAACAAGCGCGTGTACTATGCCTGAGACCGGTGAAAACGCTCCGGCGCGAATGTTCGTTGCGGTGCGTGCAATAGCCCCTGTTGCCGGAATACCACCGAAAAGTGATGAAGCAATATTCGCAAAGCCCTGTGCGATGAGTTCTGTTGATGAATTGTGCTGTTGTCCGGTCATCCCGTCGGCAACAACGGCACTGAGAAGAGATTCAATTGCAGCAAGCAGGGCAATTGTGATGGCGTCGGGCATCATGACAATCATTAAGTCGCCGAAGTGTTCCGGCAGTGCAAAAGAGGGCAGGCTTGCTGGAATGCCGCCAAAACGTGTGCCGATGGTGGATATATCCAGTCCGCAGAGCATGGTGATAGCTGTTGCACTGATAATGCCTGCGATGTGGGACGGAAAGCGCGGTATAAATCTGCGAGTAAGAAAAATAGTTAGTAGTGTAATTCCTGCCACTAGCATTGAGTTTTGACTGGCTGTCGGCACGGCATGGAAAAGTGTGGTGACTTTAGGAAGAAATTCAGCAGGCAGTGCAGAAACTCGCAGCCCGAGAAGATCTTTGACCTGAGTGGTAAAGATAAGCAGAGCAATGCCTGTCGTGAATCCTGTTGTTACAGGGTATGGTATGAATTTCAGAAGCCTTCCGAGTCCGCAGCATCCCATGACAAGAAGAATTACCCCTGCCATGGCTGTGGCAATAACCAGCCCCGTATACCCGTGTCTGGCGATGATTCCCGCAACAATGACAACAAATGCCCCTGTAGGGCCACCTATCTGGAAGCGAGAGCCGCCGAGAGCAGAAATGATAAAACCGGCAACAATGGCTGTGAACAACCCTCGTTCCGGTGGACAACCGCTTGCGATAGCAAAAGCCATGGCAAGCGGTAAGGCAACAATTCCTACGGTTGAGCCGGAAACAATATCTTTGAAAAACCGGGTGCGATTGTAGCCTGAAGTAAACGTGTTGAGCAGGGCAGGACGAAAAGTCCTGAAAAAGAAAGCGTGTGAACGCACAGTGTATCCTCCATGAGATAATAAACACATAGGGTGGACACAGGCGCGGTCCGTTTTGAAAAGTCGGATCGGTCTGGAGGTCTTCGCCTTACTGAATAAAAGTGTTGGCAATCATTAGTAACAAAAACAAGCAAGTGAGTGAGTACTTGTTTGCTTTTTCTGTGAGCTATGTACTGGGCTTTTGTGGATGATGCAAGGCATGAGTTTATGCAAAATTGATAAATTCGACGTAAACATTATTGTTAATTTGGTATGCAAAAATGTTCAAACTATATACAAATTTGTAATGCGTAAGCATTATGTGCTGGTGTAGATTGCTTTTTAGTATGTATTTGCCATATTGAAATTTTCCAGAAACGTAAAAAATATGCACTACAGTGCTTGACCTTGTCTGTTAACAACGTGTACTTGGTGCAAGCTATAAAGATTAATCGCGCAACTATATAAGCTGCTACTGTTACTGTATCGCTGCACACAACTTAGCAGGTTTTACATTAGAAAAATAAAGTAAGCCTGCAAAGAGCGAGCGGTAGCATCTTGTTTTTACCCATATATGCTCATTGCTACGAGTGATTTTTAGTCTGATTCGAAAACGGTTGAAGCAGACATACGGGCACTGTTGTTTGTTATTAGGTGTAGGCGCGAGCACAAATGACCTATGGGGGTTATATTATTATGAAGTCTCAATCTCTGGATGCAGTATTTGTTGTAGCCGGAACCACCATTGGTGCCGGAATGCTCGGTTTGCCGATGGCAATCGGTTTTCTGGGCTTTAAAGTCAGCATGGTACTGCTTCTGGTCATGTGGGCTTTGGCATTCTACACTTCCCTTCTCCTGCTCGAAGTTAACCTTCAGGTAGGTACCGGGTTAAATGTAAATATGATGGTGAAGAAAGTTCTCGGACGCGGTGGACAGGTAATTGCTGTTCTCTGTCTTGCATTTCTTCTCTACGCCGTTCTCGTTGCTTATGTAACTGCAATGGGTGGCATTATTGCCAGCGCACTGGATGTAAGTGGCGATGCCTTTAGTACCGGTCTGTGCGCAGTTGGTTTTTCTGTGGCCATGGCTGTAATTATGTTCTGCGGAACCAATGCCATTATCAGATTTAACAGCTTGTTCTTTATGACCATGCTTGTTGCCATGGCTGTTGCGTTTGCCACATTGAGCACCACTGTAAATACAACCGTATTGCTGAACAGCGTGCCGAACTATGACTACCTTGTTGCAGCTATTCCGGTACTGTTTGCTTCTTTCTCATTCCACTTCTGTATTCCAAGTATTACCAGCGTGGTGGGAACCAATACCAGACAGCTCGTGCGCATCATGTTCTGGGGAACACTTCTTCCGCTTCTTTGCTACATGCTTTGGCTCTTCCTTTCCCTTGGCAGTGTACCAATGGATCAGATTGTGAATATGAGCGGCAGTGTTGATGCTCTCATTAAGTCCATGTGTAACGGTTCTGTGGTCATTCAGACTATTCTGTCCGTATTTGCAGCATTTGCGCTTGTTACCTCTTTCTTCGGGGTGGCATTGTCATTGTTTGACCTGATGGCGGAAACACTGCGCCGCGGCAACTCTGCAAAAGAGAGAATGGGTACAACCTTTATTGTGTTCGTACCAGTTGTCATCGCATCCTTGCTTGCTCCAGGCGGCTTTATCGCAGCACTCGCGCACGCTGGTGCGGCTCTCGCTGTTATCTGTATCCTTCTTCCATGCGCAATGAGCTTTAAGCTTCGTCGTGAAGCAAAAGCAGCAGCAAAAAAGATTGCATACATGACACCCGGCGGCAGCATGGGCATTGCTACCGCGGCAGTTTGCGGTGTAGTTATCCTTGTTGCTAACTACGTATAAGCTGTTTTTTGATAGTAAAAGCCCCCGTTTTCTCAGGAAAACGGGGGCTTTTTTTATATAACGATACGGGCAGCGTGTTTATTTAGCAGCATGACGCGCCTGATCAAGCCAGCTGTTCCATAACTTCTGATTGTTTTTGATCCATTCGTCCGCATGGCGGTTGATATCTTTCTGGGATTTTTCACCTTCCATCAGCTTAGTGTATTGGGCACTAAGGTCAGCAAGATCAATAGTGAATAGTTCTAAAAACTTTTTAGCAGCCGGATTTTTTTGTAGAAATTTGTTGTTTGCCACAACACGGATATCGGCAACGCTGAAGCCCATATCGATAGGACTGGTTACAGCGCCTTGAACTTCTTCCAGATGCATAAGTTCCAGCTCATCTTTTGAGCCTGTAAGGGGAATATTAAACGGAACGTTAAGCCACACTACATCTTCACCTGGAACCAGCTTGTAGATTGTCCAGCTAGGTGTCCATGTGTAGTAGAAAATAGGCTCACCACTTTTGTACGCAGCAATATTGGCTGCCATTGAGGCTTCATAGGCAGCATTAATTTGCTTCACATGTTTACCGAGTCCGTATTCTTTAAGATGGGTGTTGATAACCTTCACATTTTCCCATCCATGAGGGGCTCCTGTAAGGTCTGCCTTGCCGTCACCGTCTTTATCAAATGCTTTGCGTACTTCCGGACGCTTGAAGTCTTCAAGTGACGTAATATTGAGAAGCTCTGCATGCTTTCTGTCAATCACATAGCCTTGCAGAGCCTGCTTTTTTAAAACATAGCCGACAGCTGAAATAGCGTTTGCTTCTTTTTCCAAGTAGTTATCGTAGAGCGGGAACCAGCCGTTCGGCCAGTAATCAACGTCTCCTAACGCCACGGTTTTGAAGAACAATGCCACAGGTAGTTCTTTGGATTTTTTAACGTCATACCCTAATTCACGCAGACCTTTTTCTATGATCATGGCATGGAAATAGCCAGTGGTCCATGTGGCGCGGGCAGGTTTAATAGTGATGCCTTTGCCGGGGGTAGCGTTATAGGCAAAGGCGGGAACCGAAATACAGATAATAAGTAAGGTGAGTAAGAGCTTTTTGGTCATGGTAGCGTATTTCCTACTATTCTAAAGGTTATCGTACTACGCATCAGGAATGCAGTGGTTGGTTAATTTTTCTTCTGGGCGGCTGCTTGTGTAATGCGGTCCAGCATGACAGCCATAAGCACAATGCCGATACCGCCAATGGCAGCAAGTCCGATATCGAGCGAATTCAGGCCGATAATAACGGGAGAGCCAAGGCCGCCTGCTCCGATAAGTGCTGCTACAACCACCATGGACAGTGCCATCATGATAGTTTGGTTCAGGCCGGCCAGAATAGTCGGCATAGCAAGCGGAATTTGCACTTTCACCAGAACCTGAAAGTTTGTAGCACCAAATGCTTCTGCAGCCTCCACAAGTTCTTGAGGTACTTGCCGTATCCCAAGTGATGTTAAGCGGATAATTGGAGGGAGAGAGAATATGATAGTTGCAAGGACACCGGCAGCGTTACCAATGGAAAAGAGCATAACAATCGGGACAAGATATACAAACGACGGTGTTGTCTGCATTGCATCAAGCATAGGGCGAATGAACTGCTCAAAGCGATCGCTTCTTCCTGCATAAATTCCCAGCGGGACTCCTGCAATAACACAGAATATGACTGAAGAAAGAACCATCGCCAATGTGATCATGGTATTTTCCCATAATCCGAGCAGGCCGATTAAGATAAGAGAGCAGCTCGAAAAAAGGGAGGTTCTCCAGCCTGCAAGACGCCATGCGAGTAATACCACGGCTATTATGACGATCAGTGGGTGCAGTGCATTCAGGCCATGTTCAATTCCGGTAAGAGTCTGCTCCACTGGCCATTTGAGTTTGAGAAAAATACTGCGGTGGTTGTCGACAAGCCAGTTGATACAAGTGGAAATCCATACATCCAATGGGATAACTTGTTCTTCAAACATGTGCACTCCTTACATTCCCTGAGCTTTTGCGTGAGTTGAAGCTTCGCCGTTGCGATGAAGCGTATTAAGAAAACGGGCTTTAGATACAACACCTTTAAAGCGGTTTTCAGAATCAATGACAGGGACAGGGTACGTACAGTGGGCAACAAGCGGAAGAATGTCCTGCATTGTGTCATCTTCATGAACAGAGAGAATATGCGGGAGAAATGCGTCACGCAGGGTATTGTCCGGATTCTTTTCTTCCAGCATATCCTGTATCGAATCTGCGGACACAACTCCTTGCAACTGGTGTTGCGGGTCGAGCACAAATGCATAGTCTCGTTCGCTTGAACTGAGTATTTCATGCGAGGTGCGCAGGTTTCCGCCTTTAGTAATGATAATAGTGGGGTAGTTACTGGATGCAATGTCCTTTGCGCTAAGGACGCTTGTCGGGTCAACGCCTTTGAAAAAAGCCCTGACGTAGTCATTAACCGGATTTTGCAGCACGTCTTCCGGTGTACCTACTTGAATAAGGCGCCCGCCTTCCATGATACCTATTCTGTCACCAATTCTAAGTGCTTCATTAAGATCGTGCGATATAAAGATAATGGTGCGGCGGTATTTTTCCTGCAACTTGAGTAACTCATCCTGCATTTCTGTACGTATGAGCGGGTCAAGGGCAGAGAAAGCTTCGTCCATAAGCATAATTTCAGGGTCTACAGCAAGGCCGCGTGCTAAACCTACACGTTGCTGCATGCCCCCGCTGAGTTGATCCGGTCGGGAGTTTTCCCAGCCTGCCAATCCAACCTGCTCGAGTGCTTGCGTTGCTCGTTTATGGCGCTCCGGCTTGGATATTCCGGCAAGCTCCAGCCCGAATGCTGCATTTTCCAGTACAGAAAGGTGCGGCATAAGTGCAAAAGATTGAAAGACCATACTCATGTTATGGAGACGAAATTGGACCAGTTCGTCATGGTTCATTTTTGTGATGTTGTTACCGTGCATGGATACGCTTCCGGCATTTGGTTCAATAAGCCGGTTCAGCATGCGTACAAGGGTGGACTTACCAGAGCCTGATAAGCCCATAATGACAAATATTTCTCCCTCATACACAGTAAACGATGCATCATGGACTCCGACAGTGAGTCCAGTTTGTTGCAGAATATCCTCCTTGGTTGCTCCTTGCTCCAGCAACGGAAGGGCGCGTTTAGGATTTGATCCAAAAAGTTTTGTGAGATTTTGTACTTCAAGCATCACCTTCTGGGATGTCATGTAGTTTCCTTTTTCCTCCAAACCATAGAAAGAGCCTTGTTCATAGTCGGTTCGTTATACATCAGGACCGGAAGAGGCATAATTGCATTCAATTCATAAGGCACAATGCAAGAGTGGGTACGAAAGTCGTACTCACAACATATGCAGCTTCATACAAACAAGCTGCCTATAACCGATGAAGCTCTTGAAGAATCTCGAAATGAAAGAAAATAGGCTGAAAATAGATACAATATAGTGCGTACATATCGACCACAACGAGATACCTAAAGAAAACTCTGAGGTTTAGGCTGCTTATAAACAGAGCAGTATAGTCTACTCTGCCTAAGTATTGTATTTTATTTTCAATAAAAAAATATAACGAAGGAATGGAAGGAATTGTGCTGGGGGAGTGCAGCGGAAAGCTTGGATGAGTAAGCACCTGCAAGTGAAGGGACAAGAATTTGCTATGATGAAAATATGGAATTGAGCACAGAGTTAGGGGCGGCAGTATTCTGTTTTTTCTGAATACGGGCAGGTGACATTGCGTTTTTATTTCGCTGTGCAATTGAGCTGATTAAATCTTCCATAATGACAGGTGAATGTGTTTTTTCATTCATATGGAACGAGTTTGTTTTGCCGTTAGAGGAAGGCTGCGGGGCGCCATGCGTCGTAGTGTGGGGTTCTGCTGTAAGCAATGATTGCGGGATATGTTTTTTCATTATGCAGGATAGTAAGCCTGTTGCTGATGCTATAAAAAAAGGGTCTGCCCGAGAGCAGACCCTGATGTACGTAAAGAGACCGGTCTTATAAGGTGCCAGCTTCTTTTTTCACGTCGATTGCGATCTTCCAGAGGATGGACACTACGAATGCGCCAACACCGAAGATGCCGAGAGAGATCAGCAGTTCAGGTACGGTTGGTGCGTAAGTAGCCCAAGTCTCGAACGGAGATGGTGCGAAACCACCGATGATGAGGCCGAGACCTTTGTCGATCCATGTTGCGAGAACGAGCATGCCGAGAGCCCAAGGAAGGATCTTCATGTTTTCACGCAGGGAGGTAGGAATGAGGAGTACGAGGCTTGCAATAGCGAGCACTGCGCCGATCCACATCCAGTAAGTTACCCAAGGAAGACCCTGCTCTGTACCTGCAAAGAGGTAGTGGAGCGGGTGCATGTGACCTGGAATGTTACTGTAGAACGCTGTGAATACTTCACAGAGGAACAGGAACACGTTGAGGCACATTGCGTAGGTGATGATGATGGTAAGAGTCTTGATAGCTTCTTTACCAATTTCAAACTTAGCAATTTTCTTCACTACCATGAGGAGGAGAAGAAGAAGAGCTGGACCTGCGCAGAAAGCGGATGCGAGGAATCGTGCAGCAAGAACTGCAGTCAACCAGTAGTGACGACCCGGCAGACCCTGAGAGAGGAACGCAGTAACTGTGTGAATTGAGAACGCCCAGATTACGGAAGTGTAAATGAGGTACTTAACCCACTGTGGAGGAGCAATCTGGAAGCGTTCGCATTCCAGAGTTTTCCAACCGATGATTGCGTTCAGGCAGAGGTAACCGATAAGTACCATCATATCGTAGAACATAACGGAGTTAAGGGTCGGGTGGAGCATTACGTTAAGCATACGCTGTGGCATACCCATATCAACTACGATAAAGAGCATGCACATGATAACTGCGCCGATTGCCATGAATTCACCAAAAATGATGATCTTCTTGAACTGCTTGTAGCCGTGGAAGTATGCAGGAAGAACCAGCATAACCGCGGAAGCTGCAATACCTACGAGGTAGGTGAACTGAGCAATGTAGAAGCCCCAGGTTACGTCACGGTTCATGCCTGTGAGGCCGAGACCGTACTGAAGCTGGAACAGGTATGTAATTGCGCCGATGCCGATGATGCCGCCGAGGAAAGCCAACCACATGTAGTACTTTGGAGATCCTTTCAGAACTTTTTCGAGCATGATGGCCTCCTAAATTATGTAGAATACACCAGGCTCAGTGCCGAGTGCAGGTTTACGACGGAGAGTGTAGTTCTCTTCGAGCAACTTACGTACTTCAGACTCAGGGTCTGAAAGGTCGCCGAAGTGAATTTTGCCCGGAGCGGCTTCAACACAAGCTGGAAGCTTGCCTTCATCAAGACGTTCAACACAGAAGTTACACTTCTCAACTACACCGATCATACGGGTAGGGAACTTAGGGTTGATTTCTTTGATGTAAGGACGAGGATCAGTAAAGTTGAAGGAACGTGCGCCGAATGGGCAGCCTGCCATGCAGAAACGACAACCGATACAGCGATGGTAGTCCATTGCCACGATGCCGTTTTCAAGCTTGTAAGTAGCCTGAGTAGGACATACGCGAACACATGGAGGGTTTTCGCAATGGTTGCAGAGCATGAAGTATTCACGGTCTTCAATTTCTTTAGACTGATACTTGTTGGTTGTTTCAGTGAAGGTGTGCTCGTATGCGTCTTTCCAGATCCATTTGATTTCAGTTTTACCTGGAATCTCAGGAACGTTGTGCGCAAAGTTACAAGCATTGATGCAAGCATCAAAATCTTCTTTAGAAGCAAACTCGCGTGTATCAATTACCATCGCCCAGCGCTTAGCTTTAAGCGCAAGAGCGTCTTCTTTGTAACTAGGTTTTACAGCAGCAGCTGCTTTGGTCACGCCGCCAGCAGCAAGCTGAGCACCAAGACCTGCAACAGAAAGGCTGGCAACCTTAAGGAATTGTCTTCTGCTACGTTTCATTATTCATTCCCCTTAGGCGGAACGTGGCAAGTCCAACAGTATGGTTCCACGGCGTTCTCAAGGTGACAAGTGTCACAGAACTCAGCCTTATTGGTATGACAGCTCATACAGGTTTTCTGCAGGCTTGCTTCCCAGGTTGCACCGTTGGATGCAACGTATACTCGCTTACCGTCGCGAAGAGCGGAGTCGCGCCACTGGTTCAACAGAGTCATATGCTCAGCGCGCATAAACTCTACAGGCTCAATGCACTGCTTTTGATCAGCAGGCAGGCTCAGTTTAGGACCAGTGTAGTCTTTGGAAGCCAGGTTGCCCCAGAAAGGGTACGAAAATACGGCTAAAAAGATTACCAGTCCGGAGATAACATACTTGCTGTTATACATGATTATTCATCCTCCATTCCTGGCAGTTCTTCCTGCCTGAGGTCCATAGTACGCTTTTTCTCGCCTTTCATAACAAGGGCGTTAGCGACAAGTTCGTGCATACCGGAAACGTCTACACCCGGTGCCCAGTAATCGGCAAGCGGAGGCAGGGTTGCGCGGTCAATAGCACAAACACAAGACATCATGTTAACACCGTGTTTTTCCTGTACGTGACGCAGAGCGTTACCACGAGGAAGAGCGCCACGCATGCGGATTTCCATGATCTCGTCTGTGTTGAGACCGGAACCAGCACCACAGCAGAAAGTCTGCTCGCGGATGGTGTTTTCAGGCATTTCGTAGAAGTTATTACAAGCAGCCTTAAGAACTTCACGAGGTTCATCCATAAGACCCATTGCACGAGCTGGGTTACAGCTGTCGTGGTAGGTAACATTGAGATGATCGTTACGGGAAGGATCAAGGCGGATTTTGTTGTGCTTAATGAGGTCAGCTGTGAACTCAGCAATGTGAACCATTTTGGTTTCAGCAGCGTTTTCAAACACGGTACCTGTAATTGGGCTTACAGGAGTTTCCATGCAGGAAGGTGCAGGACCGTTCATGGTAGACATGTACTGGTTAATAACACGCCACATGTGACCACACTCACCACCGAGAATCCATTTGGAGCCTAAGCGTTCTGCTTCAGCGTACATTTTGGCGTTCAGTTTCTTCATCATGCTGGATGAGGTGAAGAGACCGAAGTTACCGCCCTCGGAGGCGTAAGTGGACAAGGTGTAATCAAGCCCGATTTCTTCGAAGAGCATCAGGTAACCCATGAAGGTGTAAATACCTGGCTCAGCAAATGCGTCACCGGAAGGAGTGATGAAGAGAACTTCATGTCCCGGTTCGTTGAAGGTCGGGTTGATGGAGATACCGGTCACTTCTTCAATGTCTTCGCAGAGGAATTCTACGATTTCTTTGAAGGCGTGCGGTGTAATACCAAGGTGGTTACCTGTGCGGTTACAGTTACTTACAGGGTCCATGATCCAGTGCAGACCGAGACCGAGTTCGTGCAGCAACTCACGAGCCATCATGGTGATTTCAGCGGTATCAATACCGTATGGGCAGTACAGGGAGCAACGACGACATTCAGTACACTGGTAGAAGTAGTAGAACCATTCTTTAATTACGTCTTTGTCGAGCTTGCGTGCACCGGCAAGTTTACCAAGGATTTTACCGGCAGTGGTAAAGTCTTTACGGTAAACGGAGCGGAGCAGTTCTGCACGCAGAACAGGCATGTTTTTAGGGTCGCCGGAACCGATGAAGTAGTGACACTTATCAGCACAGGCACCACAGCGAACACAGATGTCCATGAAAAGTTTAAGAGAACGGTATTTTTCAAGACGTTCTTTCAAACCGTTGTAGATGATTTCTTCCCAGTTTTCCGGGAGGTGCCAATCTTCCTCAAATGGATTCCAATCGTGTGGATTAGGCATTCCAAGAGGTTCCATGGTCACTTTCTTAGCTGGATACGCTACCGCGCCTTCTGTAATCTCAGGCTTGGTGTCCATCCAGTTTTCACGAGGCATATCGTAGCTGACTTGCATCAGCTCTTCTGGTGAAGGGATTTTAGCCATAACTACTCCTTATTCCTCCGGCTTCTTTACGACCGGGAGTCCTGCCTCAGCCATAGGTACTCTGAACTCGTCTTCGTATTCTTCGTATGTGCGGTATACTTTTTCCGGGTTCCATGGGTTAACGTGCAGCTTCATACGGCTGTCGTTTGCCATGTTACGTGTCGGGCTAAGGAATACACCGCCGGCATGCATAAGCTTACTGAACGGGAAGTACATAAGGAGTACTGCAAGGAAGAACATGTGCACGTAGAAAATGCTTCCGATTTTTGCAAGAGCAGCAGTATCCGGTGAGAAGTGCAGCAAGCTCATTACAAAAACTTTTACAGTCGCAATATCCACTTTCATGAAGTAGCGCATTGCGATGCCGGTAGCACAGAGACCAAAAATCAGGAAAAGCGGGAAGTAATCGCTCAAAAGAGAGATGTAACGCACTTTCTGATTAAAGATACGGCGACCGATCAGGTACAGCAGAGCAACGATCACAAGTGGACCAGTCATAAACAGACGTGGAGCACCGATCTGCAGAATGCCGTCAATCATTTCGACACCGTTTACGAAAAACGGTACCGGCTCAGCAAAGAACCTGAAGTGGCGTACAAAAATAATAAGAAAAGAGTAGTGGAAGATGAGTGCGAAGAGCCACAGGAACTTTGAGGACCAGTAGACTACGCGGTCGCCTTCGATTGAAACGTTAGTGTTGCGGAACAGGGAGCGAAACATAAGTACTTCAAGGATCATGCGTCCCCAAACACCCGCTTTATCAGACGGGTTATCGAGGGTGGCAGGCTTAATCCAAGGAAGGGACTTTTGTTGGCCACCTGTAGTAGGAATGCTGAACGGAACCGGACGCTTTGCCCAGTCTATAATCCGCCATGCAAAACCTACAAGGAATACGATTACTGCTGTGTACGGTAAACAAACACCCAGAACATACTGGAATCCCATCATTGATCCCATCCAGGCAAGTATACCCAAAGCAATAACCGCGAGAAGTGAAATGATCATTCCGTTACCTCGCTGCTAGGCTATTGGTTGTTATGATTCCGGTTCCCCAACCGGTTTCTCCAATATACGTTCTGCTCTCTTCAAGAGCTGAAAGTGCTTCCTTTTGAATTCATCAACGCGCATTCTCTGAATCTTGTCACGGCATTCCGCATAAATTCGGAATCCCACAAGTGCCAGAGAATCTATCTTTGATTCTAGTTCCAGAAGATCAGCAAATTCTTCGGACTTAGAAAGTTTGGGGACAATATGTTTGCGGATAATGCTTTTTAAAACAAAGAGAACGGACATAGCCTGATCTGCTTCGAATTGCTGAACTGCGCGTACCTGAATAATCTCATTCACGGCCGGTGTGACAGTATCGCTGTCCAGCTCATCATCCAAGAGTGCATCAATAAGGGCTACAGTTGCTTTTTTTGTTTTGTTTCCTACCGGATTCAAAAAAGCATTGTCCTGAGTACGCAGGAACCCTACGGTATCGATGTCATAAGTACCGAAAATGGCGGCAACCCATTCATCGGTAATTTGTTGTTTATGTTCGGAAAAAATAGCTTTTAGTTCGTGTCGCATAGACATACTTCGCTTAATCTAAAAGGATTGCGGCGGGAGACCCTATAAAGCGTTTTTTGCTCTTTGTCCAAGTAATTTGCCAAAAAAAGTATGGCACCAAAGGACAATAGTGCCCAATCGCCGACACTCCGGTTTCAAATGATTTTTTTCACATAATGTGATTACATGGTTGCGTCAACACATTCAATAAGATTGGTTGGCCAACCAGCCTGTTGAAAAAAGAAATGACTAAGGTGTGTTAGTTAGTCACACGATGTTGGATCCTCTTCTGTGCAGCCGGAAAAGCCGTCAGTAAAGTCAAGCACATCCTGCTTGCCGGGCTGCTTTTGCTCGTTGGAGAGCAGTGATCGTGGGACACCATTGGTAATAAGGACGGGGAGTCGGGTGACACCCATTGATGCCAGTCTGGATTTGTTTCTGAAAAGATTCCAATGCAGTTCCAGTCTTGTCATAAGCGGCATGGAGACTTCTTCCGGGTTTCCGCGAAGGGCACGATTGAACGCTATGTAGACTGAGGTGCCGTCTTCCAGTGCTTTTTGCATTAGAAATATTCTTTCAATATCGTCATCGGTTTCGGCAACTGGGTAGTAGGTGATGTTGTCCGGATTATCTTTGGACAGTTTAGGAACAAGTTCTTTGCATGCATTACAGCTTGGTGAAAAGAATACCTGCACGTCGGACTGGTGCTTGCCGTGGATAGCCCATGTGCCGATCTGTTCATTGGCAGTGGCAAAAAGGCTAGGCGTAACCAGCAGCGTCCAGATGACGGCAGTCGGGATAATCAGCATTGCAGGGCGCTTGAGTATGGAGCACTGCATGAAGAAGACGATAAGCAGAATTGCAGCAAAAAAGAGGCATGGTACACATGGCGCAGTGAAGATCATGAAGAGAAGAAAGCCAAGATCAATTATGACTGCGGTGAGTGCCAGAAGAAGCGCTGTTCTGAAAAGTTTTACGAGATTGAGGAGAGTGAGTGTAAGAAAAAGCGCAGTGCCGATCCACCATAAGGAAATTCCGAATACGGAAATGTCCTTAAAAATTTCACAGCCGGTGGTGATACAGATAGCGTCTAAATTTTTTGTGGCGTTGAGAGCACAGAAAACTGCGCCAACAAAAGCGACGAAAGCAGTGCCGTATGCAGATCGCTTTGTAAGGGACATGCAAAATCTCCAAAAGTTGCAGTAGATAATGGGTGTAATAGGCTGTTAGAGTGCGTAGATAGCCAATTACGAAGTGGTGTCTTACAAGCCGCAAGATGAGAAGACTGTACTGTGATTGCAATTGCGGGTAAAGGGGTAAGCTCGATTTTTATGCATGTGGAGGTTGTGTTTTGATCTTCAGGGAAGATGGTTCCATTCAATATACGCTCACGCGCAGCAAACGGGCAAAGCATGTGCGGTTAAAAGTTTCACGAACAAAGGGGCTTGAGGTTGTTGTCCCCGTTACGTTTAAAAAAGCGTGGCTTTCACCGATTCTTGAAAAACGATCCGAGTGGATCCGGAAAACAGCCAAGCGACTTGAGCTTCCAGATACCGTAGAAAACCTCTCTGTTATTCCGTCGACCATATCGCTTCCGGTTTTGGGGTGCGAGTACGCTGTCAAATATGTTCCTATAGAAGAAATTAGTCGCTTGATTGTTGAGGCTCAAAAGATCATACGGACATCGACTGGTGCGTTATCGGTTGAGTATAAAGGAACTATTTTTTTACCGGAAGAGCAGGAACAAGAGGTCTGTATCGAATTATTACGCCTTTGGCTCATCCGCTGTGGTAAAGAAACTCTCCCTGAGTTGTTGGAAGATGCTTCTGAAAAAGTGAATATTCCTTTCACTAAGGTTCAGGTGCGTCTGCAGAAGGGACGCTGGGGCAGTTGCTCCAGCCGTGGAACGATTTCTTTGAACGCACGTCTCTTGCTGTTACCGCCTCACTTGCTGAACTATATTTTACTGCACGAACTTGCACATGTGCGGCATCCAAACCACTCCTCTGCATATTGGAACTATCTGCAAAGTCTAGACCCGCAAGCTTTGGAGTATGATGCTGCCATGCAGGATGCGTGGCGCTACATTCCGCTGTGCTTCTCCATGTAAGCCACTGTTTTCAGGAGTAAGGAAGTGGTCATATAATGTAGAGGCTGTGCGAAAGGTATAAAAAAAAGGGGATCGGTTGCCCGATCCCCTTTTATAATCAGAGTAGCTAAAACTACATGGATTCGCCGGAAGCAGCACCCTGCATTTTAACTTCAACTTTCTCGGTAAGACCTTCGTAGTATTCACGAAGGATAACGAGAACTTCGTCACGACCGAAGTGATCTGGAATTTCAGCGCCTTCGGAAAGTGCTTTACGGAGTTTAGTACCGGAAAGGATAACACGATCTTCTTTAGTGTGTGGGCAGGTACGCAGGGAAGCCATGCCGTCACACTTGTAGCAGTAGAAGGTCCAGTCAATTTTCATTGGCTTACAAAGCAGTGCTTTGCCCTGATCTGCAGGAGTAGGGATGCGATCGAAGATTTCCTGTGCTTCGAAGAGACCGTAGAAGTCACCTACACCAGCGTGGTCACGACCGATGAGCATGTTGTTAACACCGTAGTTCTGACGGAAGGTAGCGTGGAGCAGGCCTTCACGTGGACCAGCGTAACGCATGTCAAGTGGGTAACCAGCCTGAATTACGTTTGCTTTTACGAAGTAGTGCTCAACAAGAGTGTCGATAGCTTTTACGCGAACGTCAGCTGGGATGTCCCCTGGCTTGAGGTTACCGATGAGAGAGTGAATGAGCACGCCGTCACAAACTTCGATAGCGATTTTTGCGAGGAATTCGTGAGAACGGTGCATTGGGTTACGGAGCTGGAGAGCAGCAACTTCAGACCAGCCGCGCTCTTCGAACATTGCACGAACTTCAGCAGGGCGGAGGTAAACGCCTTCGTATTCTGCAGGGTACTCACCTTCGGAGAGAACTTTAACAGGGCCGGCAAGGTTTACTTCTTTCTGAGCCATTACCATCTGTACACCTGGGTGATCGTCAAGAGCGATTTTCCAGAATACGTCGTCAGCAGACTCTTCGCCTTCGCCTTTAAATACTTTTTCACATTCCCATTTCTTGTCAGCTTCGGTCATCTCGAATTTTTCTTCTACTTTCATAGTAGCGAAAACGATGCCGTCACGAACGAGAGCAATTTCTTCACCAACTGCGATTGCGTCAGCTTCTGCTTTGGAAGCGTCAAGAGTAACTGGTACAGGCCAGAAAGTGCCGTCTGCGAGAGTGAAGTTCTCACATACGTTCTTCCAGTCTTCTTTACCCATGAAGCCGTTAAGCGGGGAGAAGCCACCGATACCCATCATGATGAGGTCGCCTTTTGCACGAGCGGAGATGTCGAGCTTTTTGAGGCCTTCAGCTTTTTTTACTTCTGCTTCAAGTTCAGCACCTTCGAGCAGGCAACATACGAGACCTTTACCACCGTGTGGGGCTACCAGTTTAGACATAACTTCCTTCCTCCGGAATATAAAAGTTTGTAACTTGTGAATTACCGATTAGGTTTTTCATAAATCTAATCTTGTAGTTACTCTAACTAGATAGACGATTGCGCTTGTGTCTGTAAAAATTCTAGTTAGTGCTTGAGACTGGTTTGTGAAAAAATAGACAAAAAGTCAAGAGCAAAAAAATAACTTTTTTAAATGAATAAAATTAAATGTTTATATTGATGACATGGTGTCAAGAAAAAATAAAATAATGCCCTATATGCCGGAGCTTGGGAATAATAGTACAAATTAAACTCTGAAAAACGATCGAATTAGTAATTATAAAGCAAAAAAACTTTGTGAAAAAAGTCTCAATAGGGTGACCGCAGCGTTACATATATATAGTCAGATTAGCGCGATGATTATATCTGAAAAAAATAGCAAAAATTACTTGAACCCTATGGTAAAAAGACGTAAGTACCTGATTCGAAATTTCACGGGTCTGACTGTCGATGCCGAGCGGGCTGCTGGGCTGCATCGGGTCCCCGTTTGGAATAGATGAGCTGCTAACTTGCTTTTAGTTCTCCACTAAAGGCTTGTTGGTGCTTTTGTTGTGATTGAGTTGCACCACGCAACGGAGCTGCTCATCCTGTACTAAGCGAACGACTTTGATTAATTCCTTTGGAGGAAAAATGCCCACTATCAACCAACTTATCCGTAAGGAACGTAAGAAGGTTGTAAAACGTAAGAAAACCCCAGCGCTGCAGGCTTGTCCACAGCGTCGCGGCGTTTGTACTCGTGTTTACACCACTACGCCTAAAAAACCTAACTCCGCGCTGCGTAAAGTAGCTCGTGTACGCCTCACCAACGGCATCGAAGTAACTGCCTACATCCCTGGTGAAGGTCATAACCTGCAGGAACACTCCGTTGTTATGATCCGTGGTGGTCGTGTAAAAGACTTACCAGGTGTACGTTACCATATCGTACGTGGTACCCTCGACACCGCTGGTGTTGCAGATCGTCGCCAGGGCCGTTCCAAGTACGGCGCTAAGCGTCCTAAGTAAGCAGTTAATTGGAGTAATATAGATATGCCTCGTAAAGGACCCGTACCTAAGCGTGAAATCCTGCCAGATCCGGTTTACGGAAGTCGTCTGGCAGCTCGTTTTGTCAACCGTCTCATGCTCGACGGTAAAAAGAGCACTGCAGAGAAAATTTTCTACAAAGCTCTTGATGTTCTCGCTGAGAAAACCGGCGAAGATGCAATCCGCGCTTTTGAAAAATCTATTGAGAATGTTAAGCCTCATCTGGAAGTTAAATCCCGCCGTGTAGGTGGCGCAACTTACCAGGTTCCGGTTGAAGTTCGTCCAGACCGTCAGGTTTCTCTCTCTATCCGTTGGATCATCACCTACGCTCGCGGTCGTGGCGAGCAGGGCATGGTTGCACGTCTGTCCGGCGAACTGCTTGACGCGTTCAACAGCCGTGGTGGTGCTGTGAAGAAGAAAGAAGACACCCATCGTATGGCAGAAGCTAACAAAGCTTTTGCACATTTCCGTTGGTAATCTGAGGAGCTTGCTGTGTCTGCTAAAGTAGCTGTATCAAAACAGAGAAATATTGGTATCATGGCCCACATTGATGCGGGCAAGACTACCACTACTGAACGTATTCTTTACTACACCGGCGTGTCTCACAAAATTGGTGAAACACATGACGGTGAGTCCAACATGGACTGGATGGAGCAGGAAAAAGAGCGTGGTATTACTATTACCTCTGCTGCTACCACCTGTTTCTGGAAAGATTACCGCATCAACATCATTGATACACCGGGTCACGTTGACTTCACAATGGAAGTAGAACGTTCCCTTCGTGTTCTTGATGGTTCTGTGTGTGTATTTGACGCTGTTGCTGGTGTTGAGCCTCAGTCTGAGACTGTATGGCGTCAGGCTGACCGTTACGGTGTGCCTCGCATCTGCTTCATCAACAAAATGGACCGTATCGGTTCCGATTACTGGCGTGCAGTAGGCATGATCTCCGATCGTCTCGGTGCTAAGCCTATCTCTCTCCAGATTCCAATCGGTGCTGAAGACCATTTTGAAGGTATCATCGACCTCGTAACCGGCGAAGCTATCTACTACGATAAAGCTACCAAAGGTGCTGAGTTCGAAATCAAGCCTGTTCCTGCTGACCTGCAGGACCTGTTTGACGAAAAACGCCTTGAAATGATGGAAGCTGCAGCTGAAGAAGACGAAGAGCTTTTCGAAAAATACCTCGGTGGTGAAGAACTCTCCGCTGATGAAATTAAGAATGCTCTGCGTAAAGCTACAATTGCGCGTTCAATCGTGCCTGTATTCTGTGGCTCTGCATTCCGTAACATGGGCGTACAGCCTCTGCTTGACGCGGTAGTTGACTACCTCCCAAGCCCGGTTGATATCCCAGCAATGGAAGGTAGCGATCCTGATAACGAAGAAGTGAAAATTCCTTGTCCATGTGATGACAAAGAACCTTTCTCCGCTCTCGTTTTCAAACTCGCTTCTGACCCATACATCGGTCACCTTTCTTTCAGCCGTATTTACTCCGGTAAAATCGAAACTGGTATGACCATTTACAATGCGAATACTGGTAAGAAAGAACGTGTTGGTCGTCTTCTCAAGATGCATGCTAACAAGCGTGAGGACATCAAAGAAGCATACGCTGGTGACATCGTAGCTGTTGTTGGTCTGAAAAACGTATCTACTGGTGACACCATCTGCGCGATGGATCGTCCGGTAGTTCTCGAGTCTCTCGATATTCCAGATCCAGTTATCGAAGTTGCTATTGAGCCTAAAACAAAAGCTGACCGTGACGCTCTGTCCGCAGCTCTTGCTAAGCTCGCTAAAGAAGATCCATCCTTCCGTGTTAAAGGTGATGACGAAACTGGTCAGACCCTTATCTCCGGTATGGGTGAGCTTCACCTCGACATCATTGTTGACCGTCTTACCCGCGAATTTAGCGTTAACGCTAACGTTGGTAAGCCTCAGGTAGCCTACCGTGAAACTATCACCAAGGTTGCTAAAGAAGATCACAAGTACGCTAAGCAGTCTGGTGGTCGCGGTCAGTACGGTCATGTTGTTATTGAAATCGAGCCTAACCCAGAGAAAGGCTACGAGTTCACTAACTCCATTACCGGTGGTGTTATTCCTAAAGAATACATCCCAGCTGTTGACAAAGGTATTCAGGAAGCACTCAAAAGCGGTGTTTACGCTGGATTCCCAACTGTTGACGTTAAAGTTAACCTCGTATTCGGTTCTTACCACGACGTTGACTCCTCTGAGCAGGCATTCTACATCGCTGGTTCTATGGCGATTAAAGCTGCTTGTAAGAAAGCTGGTCCTCAGATCCTCGAGCCTATCATGGGCGTAGAGGTTGTAACTCCTGAGGAATACCTTGGCGACGTAATGGGTGACCTTAACGGTCGTCGTGGTCGTGTACAGGGTATGAACACCCGTGCTAACGCTCAGGTTATTGATGCGATGGTTCCGCTTTCCGAAATGTTCGGTTACGCAACTGACCTTCGCTCTAAAACTCAGGGTCGTGCGAACTTCACTATGCAGTTCGACCACTACGAGCCTGTACCTAACTCTATTGCTGACGAAATCGTTAGCAGTAAAGCTTAGTATCTGAGTAATCAGACGATATAATGCTCCGGTCATCGCAAGGTGGCCGGAGCTTTTCTGGTTAGAAAAGGTAGGCTAAGTATAATTCAACATATCGTAAGAAAAAATACGAAAAAGGTGTTGACGTTAGTGCTTGTCTCACATATAAGTCTTTCTCGCTTGAGACGAACTCTGTTTTGTTCTTAAGCACAAAAACTCCTCCTCACAAATTTGGAGGTTAAGAATGGGTTGAGCCCATTCTGCTGTTTTTTGACATTTGCAGGCGTTTCTTGATGCTGCATTATGTCGTGCCGTTCCAGCAAGGACCGTGTTTTGCTGTAAGGTGCACATACAAATTTAAGTGTTTATACCACTTGCATCTTGGAACCCCTGCGGGCCCTCCATGTCTATTGTTTCTACACAATATGCATGGAACGGGTGACGACATTTGGGCGTTCTTCGCAAATAGTGGAGTAGAGGTCTTTTGATGTTGTCACGCTGGGCTGGCATGTCACACATCACAATCCCTCTCTTCTTTTCTCCATTATTTACGAATAACAAATTTCGAACTCGCTTCGAGTTCTCCTGTCCTCTGTCGTTCTTAGGGCAAGATGCATCTGTTCAGCCGTTACTTTACAGAGATTTTCATCTTGTACCGTCGTGAGGAAATTTCTGCTTATTGCAGTTTGGATCATTCCCCTCACGGAATGATCACAGGTAAGGGTCTCGTATCCCTAATATGGAGTAATAAACTATGACAACTGTTAGCAGTGATCGTATCAGAATCAAGCTTAAAGCTTACGATTACCGCATCCTTGATAAGGCTGTGGCAGAGATCGTTGATACGGCGCGCAACACGGGTGCAGGGGTTGCTGGTCCAATCCCACTCCCAACAAACATTCACAAGTTCACGGTCAACCGTTCTGTACACGTAGACAAAAAGTCTCGCGAGCAGTTCGAAATGCGCATCCACAAGCGTCTTATGGATATCCTTGAGCCTACTCAACAGACCGTTGATGCTCTTGGAAAGCTCAGTCTACCTGCTGGCGTGGACGTTGAGATTAAACTCTAGCGAGAGGTAATCATGACTGAGAAATTAGGAATCTTGGGCCGCAAGGTTGGCATGACCCGTATTTTCGCTAACGATGGTTCTGCTGTTGCAGTAACAGTTATCGAAGCAGGTCCATGCCCTGTAATCCAGAAAAAAGATGCGGCTACTGACGGATATAATGCAGTTCAGATTGCATTTGGTGAAGCTAAAGAAAAGCACGTAACCAAAGCAATGCGTGGTCACTTTGCAAAAGCTGATCGCGGTCTGTTCCGCAACACATGCGAAATTCGTCTCGCGGAAGCACCAGAACTGGAAGTTGGTCAGGACATCACTGCAGAGATCTTCGCTGCAGGTGAAAAAGTTCGTGTGACCGGCACTACAATTGGTAAAGGCTTCCAGGGCGTAATGAAGCGCTGGAACTTCGCTGGTATGCCTGCTTCCCACGGTCACGAAAAAGTGCACCGTTCCCCAGGCTCCATTGGTCACGCAACTTTCCCGGGTAAAGTGTTCAAAGGCAAGAAAATGCCTGGTCACATGGGTAACGTTCGTCAGACCACATCTAACCTCGAAGTCGTCGCTGTTCGCGCCGATGAGAACCTCATCCTGGTTAAGGGTGCAGTACCTGGTCCTAAGAATGGCCTCGTACTGGTACGTAAGCAGTAAAGGGGTACTACAGTGGCTGTTGTAAAATTATACGATCAGAACAAAGCAGAAGCTGGTGAAATCACTCTGGCTCCTGAAGTGTTCGAGGTCGAGGTAAAACCCGAGATCCTGAACCTTGTTGTACGCGCACAGCGTGCAGCTAAGCGTGCAGGCACCCACGCAGTTAAGGGCCGCTCCGATGTTCGTGGCGGTGGCGCTAAACCTTGGCGTCAGAAAGGTACCGGTCGCGCACGTGCTGGTTCCTCCCGTTCCCCAATCTGGCGTGGTGGTGCTGTGACTTTTGGTCCTCAGCCCCGCGACTATGGGTTTAAGGTAAATAAAAAGGTTCGTCGCCTTGCTATTAAAATGGCTCTGTCTTCCCGCCTTGCTGGTGAGAATCTCATGGTCGTTAAAGGCATCGAACTGCCGGAAGTAAAGACTAAGCTCATGGCTGGTGTTACCGAAGCACTCGGTCTGAACAAAGCACTCATCGTTGCAAAAGACCTCGATGAAAAGCTCGTTCTTTCCGCACGTAACCTTCCAGGTATCACTGTACAGTCCGTTGAGCAGCTGAACGTATACGATGTTCTTCGTCACAAGCAGCTTGTTCTGCTCGAAGGCGCTGTTGAATCCGTTCAGGAACGACTGAAGTAGAGGTAGGGTCACATGAATTATACTAAGATCCTCATCAAGCCGCTTGTCTCTGAAAAAGCTACCTTCCTCAAAGAAGAAGCTCAGCAGGTTACATTTTATGTAGCACCTTCTGCTAACAAGATTGAGATCAAGAAGGCTGTAGAAGAAGCCTACAATGTTAAAGTTGCAGGTGTTAACGTAGTGAGACGTCGCCCTCAGCCTAGAGTACGTCATGGCCGCACTGTTGGTCAGATCTCTGGCTACAAGAAAGCGTACGTGACTCTGGCCGCTGGCGAAAAAATCGAATTCTTCGAGGGAGTGTAAGCAATGGCTGTTCGTAAGCTTAAGCCTACTTCTCCGGGTCGTCGCTCCCAGACTATTTCCCTCTTCGAGGAAATCACTCGTAGCACCCCAGAGAAGTCTTTGACTGAAGGCCTGTCCAAAAAAGCAGGTCGCAACAACTACGGTCGTATTACTCAGCGTCGTCGTGGCGGTGGACACAAACGTCTTTACCGTATCATCGATTTTAAACGTAACAAGTTCGATATCCCTGCAACTATTGCACACATCGAATACGACCCTAACCGTTCCGCTCGTATCGCTCTTCTGCACTACGCAGACGGCGAAAAGCGTTACATCATTGCTCCGGTTGGCGTAAAACAGGGTGATGTTATTATTGCAGGTGAAACTGCAGACATCAAACCTGGTAACGCTCTTCCAATGAGCAAGATTCCGGTTGGTACAATCATTCACAACATCGAGCTTGCTCCTGGCCGTGGCGGACAGTTCTGCCGTGCTGCTGGTGCATATGCACAGCTCGTTGCTAAAGAAGGCAAATACGCTCTCTTGCGCATGCCTTCTGGTGAAGTGCGTAAGGTTCTTTTGACCTGTATCGCAACCGTTGGTCAGGTTGGTAACGTAACTCACGAGAAAATTCGTATCGGTAAAGCTGGCCGTAACCGCTGGCTCGGTAACCGTCCGAAAGTTCGTGGTGTTGCAATGAACCCTATCGATCACCCACTCGGTGGTGGTGAAGGTCGTAGCTCTGGTGGTCGCCATCCGGTTACCCCTTGGGGCGTACCTACCAAAGGCTACAAGACTCGCGACAAGAAGAAAGCTTCCAACAAGCTCATCGTTAAGCGTCGCGGTCAGAAGTAGGAGTAGAAAATGCCTAGGTCTCTTAAAAAAGGTCCTTTTGTCGACGACCATCTTCTCCGAAAAGTTGAGAAGGCTCAGGAAAGTGGCGATCGCCGCGTGATCAAGACTTGGTCCCGTCGTTCCATGATTCTTCCTGAAATGGTAGGCCTTACCTTTGCGGTTCATAATGGTAAGAAATTCATCCCTGTATTCGTGACTGAGAACATGGTTGGTCACAAATTCGGTGAATTCTCCCCGACCCGCACTTACTACGGCCATGCTGCCGACAAAAAGAGCAAGGCTAAACGCTAGGGCAGGTGAAGTAATATGCAAGCTCAAGCTACCGCCAAGTTCGTACGCGTATCTACACGCAAGACCCGTCTCGTTGCTAAAAACGTTGTTGGTCTGCCAGTAGAAGACGCTGTAAATATCCTTAAGTTCACCCCGAACAAAGGTGCAGCAGTTATTAACAAAGTGCTGCACTCTGCAATTGCCAACGCCGAACAGGTTCCTGGCTCTGATGTGGATGCTCTCGTGGTGAAACAGGTTATAGTCAACGAGGGTCCAACCTGGAAACGCTTTATGCCTCGTGCACAGGGTCGCGCAACTCGCATCCTGAAGCGTACCAGCCACATCACTGTCATTCTCGAAGAAAGTTAGGATACAGTTATGGGACAAAAAGTACATCCATATGGTTTCCGTCTTGGTTTTAACAAGAACTGGAGATCTCGCTGGTTCAGCAAAAAAGAATATCCTGCCTTTGTCTTCGAAGATAATAAAATTCGTAAGTACGTAAAAAAGGCCCTGTATCACGCAGGTATTGCTGACATTGAAATCGAACGCGCTGGCGGAAAAGTTCGTCTTATCCTTAGCACAGCACGTCCGGGTATTGTCATCGGCCGTAAGGGCGTAGAAATCGAAAAGCTTCGTGCTGATCTTCGTGGTAAATTCCAGCGTGAATTCTCCATCGAAGTTAACGAAATCCGTCGCCCTGAAACCAATGCACAGCTTGTAGCTGAGAACATTGCTATGCAGCTGGAACGCCGTGTTGCTTTCCGTCGCGCTATGAAACGCACTGTTTCCATGGCTCGCAAGTTCGGTGCAGAAGGTATCAAAGTATCTTGTGCTGGCCGTCTGGCAGGCGCTGAAATCGCACGTACCGAATGGTACCGCGAAGGTCAGGTTCCGCTTCAGACTCTGCGCGCTGATATCGACTACGGTTTTGCAGAAGCTTCCACCACTTACGGTATCATCGGTATTAAAGTCTGGATCTACAAAGGCGAAATCCTTGACAGTGAGGTAGGGCAGTAATGCTTCAGCCTAGAAAGACTAAATTCCGCAAGCAGCAGACAGGCCGTCTGAGAGGCAAAGCCACTCGCGGTAATACTATTGCTTTCGGTGACATCGGTTTGAAAGCGCTCGAACATGGCAAGATCTCCAACCAGCAGATTGAATCTGCTCGTATTGCGATGATCCGTCATATTCGACGTGGTGGTAAAGTTTGGATCCGTATTTTCCCGGATCACGTGAAAACCTCTAAGCCTCTTGAAGTTCGTCAGGGTAAAGGTAAGGGCGCACCATGTGGTTGGTACGCACCTGTTAAGCCTGGTCGTATCCTGTACGAAATCAAAGGTGTTGATATCGAGCTTGCTAAAGAAGCGCTGAAACGTGCATCTTACAAGCTTCCTATCAAGACTACTATCGTGGTTAAGGAGGGGCTCTAGAATGAAAGCCGCAGAACTTAAAAAACTTAGCGTTGAAGAACTCAACACTAAGCTGGAAGAAGCTCGCAAGGAACTTTTTGACTTGCGTTTCAAGCATGCAACTGCACAGCTTGATAACACTTCCGGTATTCCTGCTACAAAACGTGCTATTGCACGTATTTTGACCATTTTGAAGGAAAAGGGAGCGTAAAATGTCCGAAGCTATTGAACAGCGGAAGGGTCGCGCGCTCGTTGGTACTGTTGTGAGTGACAAGAACGACAAAACTATTGTTGTTCGCGTTGAGACACTCGTTAAGCACCCACTTCTCAAAAAGTACATTCGTCGTCGTAAGAAGTTTACTGCTCACGACCCTAACAACGAATGCGCTATGGGTGACAAGGTAAAAATCATCGAGTTCCGTCCACTCAGTCGCAACAAACGCTGGCATCTCGTTTCTGTTTTGGAAAAAGCCGTTTAGGGGTTTGCTATGATTCAGGTAGAATCTACTCTTGAAGTAGCGGACAACTCCGGTGCCAAAAAAGTTGCTTGTATTAAAGTTCTCGGCGGTTCTAAACGCCGTTATGCTTCTGTAGGCGACATCATCGTAGTATCCGTGAAAGAGGCTATGCCTCATTCTAAGGTGAAAAAAGGTGACGTGATGAAAGCTGTTGTTGTGCGCACGAAGAAAGAAATTCGTCGCGTAGATGGCACTTACATCAAGTTTGACACCAACGCAGCAGTAGTGCTGAACAAGCAGGGCGAACCTGTAGGTACTCGTATCTTCGGCCCAGTTGCTCGCGAACTTCGCGGCAAGGGTTACATGAAGATTGTATCTCTCGCACCTGAGGTATTGTAGGAGAAACCATGAAACAGTATCGTATCCATAAAGACGACAAAGTCATGGTAACCTCCGGTAAGGACAAAGGCAAAATCGGCAAAGTTACTAAGATCCTTCGTAAGAAAGATCGTGTAGTTGTCGAGGGTGCAAATATGGTTAAGCGTCACACTAAGGCGAACCCATATGCGCAGCAGCCTGGTGGAATCGTCGAAAAAGAGATGCCTATTCACGTTTCTAACGTGATGGTCATGTGTGGTGCTTGTGCTGAACCTACTCGCGTAGGCTACCGCCGCACCGAAGACGGTAAAAAAGTGCGCTTCTGCAAGAAGTGTAACGAAATTCTTGGGTAGGGTGAAAGACGATGACCCGTCTGAATAAGATCTACAAAGAAAACGTGGTGCCGGCCCTGCAGAAAGAGTTCCAGTACAAAGGACCTATGCAGGTTCCCGGGCTGGAGAAGATCTCCCTCAATATCGGCCTTGGCGAAGCAAGCACAAACAACAAAATCCTCGAAGATGCTGTTGTAGCGCTTACCGCCATTGCTGGTCAGAAGGCCGTTGTTACTCGTGCTAAGAAGTCTATCGCTGCATTCAAACTGCGTGAAGGCATGCCTATCGGCTGCCGAGTAACTCTTCGCGGTGCCGTAATGTGGGATTTCCTCGACAAGCTCGTTAACTTTGCACTGCCTCGTGTACGTGACTTCCGCGGTATCCCTGATCGTGGTTTTGATGGTCGTGGTAACTTTACCTTGGGTATCAAAGAACACACCATCTTCCCTGAAATGGAAGCTGATCGTGTTGATAATGCCTTTGGTATGAACATCACCATCGTTACTACCGCTTCCTCTGACAAAGAAGGCAAATTCCTGCTTGATCAGCTCGGAATGCCTTTCAAGAAGTAAGGAGAACCAAAGATGTCTCGTAAGTCTCTTGAAGTAAAAGCCGCGCGCAAACCTAAGTTTAGCGCTCGTGCATACAATCGTTGTCCTATTTGTGGACGCCCACGCGCATTCATGCGTCGTTTCGGCATTTGCCGTATCTGCTTCCGCCAGATGTCTCTGCGCGGTGAGCTTCCAGGCGTTCGTAAATCGAGCTGGTAAGTCACAAGGAGTTTTAGATGCTGACTGATCCTATTGCTGACATGCTTACACGTGTCCGCAACGCGCACTTGGCCCTTCATAAGGAAGTGAGTGTGCCGCGCTCGAAGATGAAGGAATCCATTGCCTCCATCCTCAAGGCTGAGGGTTACGTAAACGACTACGCTGTAGAAGATCGTGAAATTAAGATCACTTTGAAATACGTTAAAGGTAAAGCTGCAGTAGCAGGCCTCAAGCGTATCTCCAAGCCAGGTCGTCGCGTTTACGTTGGTGCACAGGACGTTCCATCCGTTCAGAACGGTCTTGGTATTTGTATCCTGTCCACATCCCGTGGTGTACTAGAAGGAAACGCTGCTAAAGAAGCTAATGCTGGCGGCGAAATCCTCTGCGAAATCTGGTAGCGGGTGCAGTCATGTCACGTATTGGTAAGCAGCCTGTAGCAATCCCTTCCGGTGTTGAAGTTAAGATTGCGGGCGAAGCTATTAATGTAAAGGGCCCTAAGGGCAGCATTTCTACACCAGTAGAAGCTACCCTCAATTACGAAATTGCTGACGGCAACGTAGTAATTACCCGCAAAGATGAGTCCCGCGTAGCACGTGCACAGCACGGCCTCCGTCGTACTCTCGTTGCTAACTGCATCGAAGGTGTAAGCAAAGGCTTCTCCAAGACTCTCGAAGTCAACGGTGTTGGTTACAAAGTTGCGGTAAAGGGAAAGAATATTGAACTTGCAGTTGGGTTCTCCCATCCAGTTGTTATGCCTCTTCCAGAAGGACTTGAGGCTAAAGCTGAGGGTAACAAGCTGACAGTAAGCGGCATCGATAAGCAGCTCGTAGGTGAGTTTGCAGCTACCGTTCGTCGTGTACGTCCGCCAGAACCTTACAAAGGCAAGGGCATTAAATACGATAATGAGCAGATCCGCCGCAAAGCCGGTAAATCTGCAGGTAAATAGGCAGGTGTAGACATATGAAGTCCAAGAACGAAAAAAGGCTGCGTCGTAAAGTACGCATCCGGAAAAAGATTTCAGGCTCTGCTGAATGTCCGCGTCTCGTTGTCTTCAGGTCTAACCTGCATATCTACGCTCAGCTCGTGGATGACTGCAAAGGTGCAACCATTGCAGCAACTTCCACACTGACTCTTAGCAAAGACGGCGAAGCTCTTAAATCCAACAAGGCTTCTGCAGCCAAGGTTGGCACCGAAATCGCTCGCCTTGCTAAGGAACAGAAAATCGAGCGCGTAGTGTTCGACCGTAACGGCTACATCTATCACGGCCGCATTCAGGCAATTGCTGATGCAGCTCGTGAAGCAGGCCTGAAATTTTAACAGGTATAGGTATAGTCATGGAACAAAACGAACTCGGTTTGATTGAAAAGATTGTCTATCTCAACCGCGTTGCGAAAGTTGTAAAGGGCGGTCGCCGTTTCAGCTTCTCCGCATTGGTTGTAGTTGGTGACGGTCAGGGCAATGTAGGCTTCGGCCTTGGTAAAGCTCAGGAAGTTCCTGAAGCTCTGCGTAAAGCCTCTGAGCGTGCAAAAAGAGACATGGTTCAGATCTCATTGGTTGACGGTACCTTACCATATGAGGTATTAGGTCGTTTCGGCGCTGGTCGTGTACTTTTGAAGCCTGCTTCAAAAGGTACTGGTATCATCGCTGGTGGCCCGGTACGTGCGATTATGGAAGCTGTTGGTGTTACTGATATTCTTGCAAAAGCTATCGGCACTAACAACCCACATAACGTACTCCGTGCAACCATGGCTGGTCTGACATCCCTGCGCAGCGCTGACTATGTCGGCTCCCTGCGTGGTAAGAAGCTCGAAGCTCCTAGGAAGTAGGTATAGCCATGATCAAGGTTAAACTTGTACGTAGCCGGATCGGCTCTCTCCCTAAACAGCGTGCTGTATTGGACGCTCTGGGCCTGAAAAAGATCCGTCAGGAAAAACAGTTTAAGGACAATGCTGCAGTGCGCGGTATGATTGCTAAAGTTTCTCATATGGTGGAGGTTACGGAGTAATGCAACTTCATGAACTTTTCCCATTTAAAGAGGAACGCAAGCAGCGTCGTCGTATCGGTCGTGGCTCCGGCTCTGGCTGGGGTAAGACTGCAGCAAAAGGTCATAAAGGTCAGAATGCTCGCTCAGGCGGCGGCGTTCGTCCAGGTTTCGAAGGTGGCCAGATGCCTCTGGCTCGTCGTCTGCCTAAGCGTGGTTTCTCCAACGCTAAGTTTAAAGCAGTATACGACGTGATCAATCTTGATCGCCTTGCTGAAGCTTTTGAGGGACAGAATAACATCACCCTCGAGGACATCTACGCACGCGGTCTTGCTAAGAACGGTGCAGCTGTAAAAATTCTCGGTCGAGGCGAACTTTCCGCTGCACTGACAATTGAAGCTCACAAGTTCACTGCTTCTGCACTCGAAAAAATCCAAAACGCCGGCGGCGAAGCCAAGGCGCTTGAAGGGTAGGTAAAACGTGGCGCTCAGTGGTGTTGATAATCTGGCGAAACAGCCAGAACTGAAAAAGAAATTGTTGTGGACCTTCTTCTTACTCGCTGTTTACCGAATCGGTATTCATGTACCAGTACCTGGTGTTGATACAGCAGCGTTGTCTGATTTCTTTGCCAGCGTTCAAAACACCCTGTTCGGCCTGTTTGACATGTTTTCCGGGGGCGGACTTCGCAATCTGTCGATTTTCGCCCTCGGCATCATGCCCTATATTTCTGCCTCTATTATCGTACAGCTTCTTCAGGTAGTTTCACCTGATCTGAAGCGTATGGCAAAAGAGGAGGGGGCTTCTGGCCGCCAAAAAATTACCCAGTACACCCGATATGGTACTGTTCTCATTACCATCATTCAGGGCCTGGGTATTGCTGTTGGTCTGGAAAGTATGACCAGTCCAGTAGGCGCGCCAGTTGTACTTACAGCCGGATGGGCTTTCCGACTCACCACGATCATCACGCTTACCGCAGGTACCGTCTTGATTATGTGGATAGGCGAGCAGATTACTGAAAAAGGTGTGGGAAATGGTATTTCCTTAATCATTTTTGCTGGTATTATTGCTGGTCTTCCGGGTGCCCTGCTTAGATCCTTTAACCTTGTTGGTGCAGGTGAACTCAGCATTTTTGTTGGTATTCTCATCCTCGCCATCATGGCTGCCGTTTTGGCATTCATTGTCTTTATGGAGCGTGGCCAACGTCGTATCCCTATCCATTATGCTAAGCGTCAGATGGGTAGAAAAATGGTAGGCGGCCAGACCACACATCTTCCACTGCGAATTAACACCGCTGGTGTTATTCCGCCGATCTTTGCATCTTCTCTGCTTATGTTCCCGGCTACAATCGGCACATTTGCTCCAGATGTAGAGTGGATTCAGCAGTTCTCTGCTTGGTTTGCTCCACAGACAATTGTATATAACATCATTTTCATCGCTCTCATTGTATTCTTCTGTTTCTTCTACACTGCAATTGTTTTTGATCCAAAAGACATTGCTGAAAACTTGAAGAACTCAGGCGGCTTTATTCCAGGCATCCGTCCGGGTATGAAGACCAAAGAATACATTGATAAGGTTCTTTCCAGAATTACTCTCTGGGGTGCCTTTTACATCGCAGCTATCTGTGTTCTTCCAATGCTTCTCATCGCAAAACTCAATGTTCCGTTCTACTTCGGTGGTACAAGCCTCTTGATTATTGTGGGTGTAGCAATGGACTTCATGTCACAGGTAGAGTCTCACATGATCTCTCGCCAATACGAAGGACTTATGAATAAGTCCAAGAAAGGTAGATAGTAGAAGTGAAAAAATACCGCGGTGTTTTTTTAAAAAATGAGAAAGAAATTGGCCTCCTTCGGGAGGCCAATCGAATTGGTGCTATCATTCTTGACGTCCTGGGTGAACATGTTCGCCCAGGCGTTAAGACTATCTTTTTCCATGAGCTGACAATGAATCTGTGCAAACAGTTCAATGTTAAACCTGCATTCCTTGGGCTCTATGGCTTCCCTTATTCTTTATGCTGTTCAGTAAACGAAGAAATCGTTCACGGTTTCCCGTCTGATCGTGTGCTTAAAGAGGGAGATATAGTTTCTTTTGATGTAGGAGTCCTGTATGAAGGTTTTTATGGTGACAATGCCAGAACCTTTACTGTAGGAACTGTATCGGAAAAAGCTCAGAAGCTTGTCGATGTAACGCGTGAGTCTCTCATGCTTGGTATTGAACAAGCTCGACCTGGAAATAATCTTAATGATGTTTCCAGAGCAATTCAGGAACATGCTGAGGCTCACGGTTTTGGCATTGTCCGTCGTTTTGTTGGGCACGGCATTGGTCGTAAGCTCCACGAAAAGCCGGAAGTTCCTAACTTTGTTCCGCATGAGAGTGCGGGACTTCCTTTGAAAGCTGGGATGGTTATTGCCATCGAACCGATGGTTACTGAAGGTTCATATGAAGTTGATATTCTCGACGACAATTGGACTGCTGTGACCAAAGACAGAAAGCTTTCTGCTCATTTTGAGCATTCTATTGCTATTACATCAGATGGACCGGTTATTCTGAGTTTATCTGATTAATTGTGTCAATACTCGTTATATGTGTTGACTACTTGTGGAACTTGGTGTTACTGACCTCAGTTCTGGGCTTATTCAAGCTCAGTTTTTGTTGTGTCAGAAGATCCAGACTATGGAGTCAAAGATGAAAGTCAGGCCTTCAGTTAAGAAAATGTGCTCTAAGTGCAAGGTTATCCGGCGCAAGGGCATCCTGAGAGTCATTTGCGAAAATCCCCGACATAAACAGCGTCAGGGCTAAGCATACCAGGAGTAAATTGTGGCTCGAATTGCAGGTGTAGATCTCCCAAGAGGTAAGCGTGCTGATATCGCTCTTACCTACATCTTCGGCATTGGTCGTTATACAGCTCTCCAGATCCTCGACACAGTAGGTGTTGACTGGACACGCAACATTGACGACGTATCCGCTGAAGAAGTTAACGAGATCCGTAAAGTTATTGAGCAGGACTACAAGGTAGAGGGCGACCTCCGCCGTGAAGTTTCTTCCAACATCAAACGTCTTATGGACTCCGGTTGTTACCGTGGTCTGCGTCACCGTCGCGGTCTTCCTGTGAGCGGTCAGCGTACTAAGACCAACGCACGTACCCGTAAAGGTCCACGTCGCGCTGTTGTTGGTAAGAAGAAGAAGTAAGTCCATCCTCATGTAGGATCAGGCGTGGAATCTCTCCCGAGCTAAGGGTGCTTTCATATGATGCAACACCTTAGTCCGGCGTATCACGGCTTAGTCATACTAAGCTCGTATGAGGTTCCCAACCCCATCTATCAATTATCTAGTTGAGAGAGTATAGTTATGGCTAGACCCAAGCGTACGGGCAAGAAAAAAGAAAGAAAGAATATTCCCGTAGGGATCGCCCATATCCAGGCTACCTTCAACAATACCATTATTACCTTTACCGACACTCGTGGTAACGCAGTAAGTTGGGCATCCGCTGGCCAGTCCGGTTTTAAGGGTTCCCGTAAGTCTACTCCGTTTGCTGCTCAGGTTGCAGCTGATACTGCAGCTAAGAAAGCACAGGAAAACGGAATGCGTACTGTCGGTATCTACGTCAAAGGTCCAGGTACCGGTCGCGAAGCCGCCATGCGTGCTATCAACGCTGCTGGATTCAAGGTTGCGTTCATTCGTGACGTAACCCCGATCCCTCACAATGGCTGCCGTCCACCTAAGAGACGTCGCGTCTAATACAAGAGGAGATTGTTTTGGCTAAATATAATGGTGCTAAGTGTCGCATTTGTCGACGCGAAGGTTCAAAGTTATTCCTGAAAGGCGATCGCTGTTACACTGATAAATGCGCATTTGACCGCCGTCCATACGCACCTGGACAGGCTGGTCGTTCACGCAAAAAAGTAAGCGATTACGCAGTTATGCTGCGCGAAAAGCAGAAAGTTCGTCGTATGTACGGCATTCTCGAAAAGCAGTTCCGCAGCTACTTTAAAAAGGCTGACATGCAGAAAGGCGTTACTGGTGAAAACCTCCTCGCACTTCTCGAACGTCGTCTTGATAACGTGGTTTACCGTCTCGGTTATGCTAACTCCCGTCAGCAGGCTCGTCAGATGGTTCGTCACGGCGTATTCACACTCAACAACCGTCAGGCAAACATTCCTTCTATGCAGGTGAAAGTTGGTGACGAAATCGTTGTTGTAGAAAAACATCGTAAAGATCCAGTTCTGGCGGAAGCTCAGGAAGTTATCGCTCGTCGCGGTTGTCCGAATTGGCTGGAAGTTGACGCCCCTAACTTCAAGGGTTCCGTTAAGGCTCTGCCTCAGCGCGAAGACATTCAGTTCCCAATCAACGAACAGCTGATTGTCGAGCTCTACTCCAAATAAGCGGGTTTAAAGCATGCTCATCAAACAAGGCGACAGAACTATTAATACACGCAACTGGTCTGAGTTGGTTAAGCCCGACACCATTGCGCGTATCGGCGAAGGCAACACCCAGTACGGTAAGTTTGTATGCGAGCCTCTCGAACGAGGATACGGTAACACTATCGGCAACTCTTTGCGTCGTGTGTTGCTTGCATCCCTTCAGGGCGCTGCCGCTGTTGCAGTAAAAATGTCCGGAGTTCATCACGAGTTCACCACTATTGAGGGTGTTCTTGAAGATGTAACCGACATTGTGCTGAACCTTAAGTCAGTACGATTTGCTATGGATACGGAAGAACCTCAACGTATTGAGTTCACCGTAAATAAGCAGGGCGCTGTAACTGCCGACGCCATTCAGGGCAACCAGCACGTAATGGTTCTCAATCCGGAACAGCCTTTGTTCACTCTGACCGAAGATAAAGAAGTAACTTTTGAACTCGAGATCAGAATGGGTAAAGGGTACGTGCCAGCTGACATGCATGAAGGACTTAGTGACGAGATTGGTCTTATCAAACTCGACGCTAGTTTTTCACCGGTTCGCAAGGTTGCCTACACTGTTGAGCAGGCCCGTGTCGGCCAGATGACCAACTATGACAAGCTCATCCTTGAGGTCTGGACCGATGGTTCAGTATCCCCTGAGGATGCCATTGCCTACAGTGCAAAGATCATTAAAGAACAGATCTCTGTTTTCATTAACTTTGACGAGCGTATCTCTGAAGAAGAAAACGAACAGGCTGCTGCAGACAGCGGCTTGAACGAAAACCTCTTCAAAGGCATTGACGAGCTTGAACTTTCTGTTCGTGCTACTAACTGCCTCAAGAGTGCAAACGTTGCATTAGTTGGTGAACTTGTTCAGCGCACTGAATCTGAAATGCTCAAAACCAAGAACTTTGGCCGTAAGTCACTCGACGAAATCCGTCGTGTACTTGGCGAAATGGGTCTTGATTTTGGTATGCAGGTTGAAGGCTTTGAGAAGAAATACCAGGATTGGTTGAAGAGGAAGCAGCAAAATGAGGCATAGCAAATCTGGAAAGAAATTCAGCAGAACACCTGCACATCGCAAGGCTATGTTCCGTAACATGGCGAAGTCTCTGCTGACTCATTACTCCCTTCGTACCACCGTGGTTAAAGCTAAAAGCCTGCGTGGCGTTGTTGAGCCCCTGATTACTCTTGCTAAACGCAATGATCTTCATGCTCGCCGTCAGGCTTACAAAGTTCTTGGTTCTCACCAGCTCGTTAAGGTTCTGTTCGATGAAATCGGACCGCTTTTCGAGGGTGTACCAGGCGGCTACACACGTGTTATTAAGCTCTCTACTCCACGTAAGGGCGATAATGCACCTATGGCTGTCATCGAACTTATTCGCAAGCCCGGTGCAGAAGAATCTGAGTCCGCAGCTCCGATGAGCAAGGAACAGAAAGACGAAGCAGTTAAGCAGGCTGTTGAAGCTGCTACCGCAGCTGAATAATCTGCGTTACTGTATCGCACTATGCATATCAAAGGCCGTTGTTTTACAACGGCCTTTTTTTGTGTCTGTTGCGGTATTTTGTTTTTCGATGTAATCAATAGAGATGATCGATTACAGAAAGTTGGAAGCATTTTGTAAGGTGTATGAGTTGCAAAGTTTTTCCCGTGCCGGGAAAGATCTTTTTTTATCACAACCTACAATAAGTGCGCATGTCTCAGCGCTTGAGGCGGAATTAAACGTCCCTCTTCTGGATAGAATGGGGCGTGTTGTTTTGCCTACCGAAGCAGGAGTTATCCTGTATAAGCATGCTAAAGAGGCATTTGCCTCGCTTGCTTCTGCGCGCGCTGAAATTGCACAGCTGCATGATGAAATTTCTGGTGAGATTGTTATCGGCGGCAGTACAATCCCCGCGCACTATTTACTCCCCGGTATTATGGCGAGCTATATGCGTCTCCATACTGGTGTAGACGTTTCTCTCAAGGTTGCCGATTCTGAAGCGGTTATCAATAAATTGTCCAGTGGCGAGCTGACAGTTGGGGTTGTAGGGGCATTTGAAAATGATCCTGAACTCACATTTGTTCCGATTGTTGATGATGAACTTGTTGTCATAGCTTCACCTGAGTATGCTGGGGAACGTAAAGAGTTGCCGTTTGAAGAACTCAGTAAGTATGACTGGGTAATGCGTGAGCAAGGGTCAGGAACCCGTAAAGCATTTGCAAATGCGCTTGCTGAACGTAATGTTGATATCAGATCTCTTCCATCTGTGGTGCAGGTGGAATCAACAAATGCTGTTATTCAATTTGTCAAAGCGGGTATGGGGCTTTCCATTACATCCAGACTGGCAGTAGCTTCTGAGGTGGAGCGGGGGGACCTATGTATCCTTCCTGTGTCTGATATGAAATTGCACCGTAAGTTTTACTGTGCGTACCATAATCGCAGGCACTATTTCCCGGCTACACAAAGCTTTATTCAATATTTAAAAGAAAACACCCGTACAATGCGGGATGATGCAGGGTTTGAGCATGAGTAAGTCGCAGATTACTATGGTTGATACTGTTAAAGCTGCAGGTTGAGCTGCTAAAATAGCTCCGGGGGACCTGGAGCAGATTTTACAGTCGTTACCAAAAGCTGCTTCTCGGGAACAGGGCAGGGTGCTTGTTGGTACTGCGGATAATGAAGATGCTGCTGTTCTTTCTTTCCCTTCAGGTAAAGCCATTGTTCAGACACTTGATTTTTTTACACCCATTGTAAACGATCCATATCGCTTCGGTCAGATTGCTGCAGCAAACTCGCTGTCCGATGTGTATGCGATGGGTGGTACTCCGTGGTGTGCCATGAATATTGTATGTTTTCCTGTAAAAAGTATGCCGAAAGATATGCTCAGCGAAATTATCCGCGGCGGCTACGATAAGATTGTTGAAGCAGGAGCAGTTCTTGCGGGTGGACACAGTGTGGAAGATGCAGAAATCAAATACGGGCTTTCTGTAACAGGGTATGTTGACGCGGATGCCTATACGTCCAATGCGGGTTTGCAAAAAGGGGATAAGCTTATTCTCACAAAACCAGTCGGTACTGGTGTGCTGGCTACGGCTGTTAAGGCCAAGTGGAATGGCGCTGAAGAAATGGAAGAACTTTTGTATACATGGGCAGCCAGATTGAACAATGTAGGTGGTGAGCTTATCCGGCATATGGGGCTGAAGGCGGCGACAGATGTTACTGGCTTTGGGCTTGGCGGACATTTGCTCGAAATGGCGCAGGCCTCTAAAGCTAAAGTGGCTATTGACTCCGCTGCAGTTCCTGTGCTTGATAAAGCGCTTGAGCTTGCCGGTATGGGACTTGTGCCCGAGGGAAGCCACGCAAACAGGCTGCACTGTAAAAATGCAACAGAAGTTGCTGCAGGTGTTGACTCTTTACGGGTTGATCTTATATTTGACGCGCAGACTTCAGGCGGACTGGTTCTGGCAGTACCTGAAGCACGCGTTGAAGAGGCTGTTACGTTTCTTGAAGAGCGTGGCGAGCTTGCGACAGTTATTGGTGAAGTACTTGAAAGTGGTACTGAGTGCGGAATGTTACATATTCGTACATAATATATCACAGAAATGTTTGTGAGTAGCTTCATCCGTTTAGAGCTTTTTTTCACAAGAAATGCGAGTAATCGCATTTTTGTGCTTGAACTCTGTGCGCAGCAATGGTAAATGTCTGCGCCTTCGACATGTTACCAACCTAGCAACAGGAACATACAAACTCTTGTTCTGGTAACAGTCACTACATATGAATGAATGCGAGAGTGGCGGAATTGGTAGACGCACCAGATTTAGGATCTGGCGGTTAATCCCGTGAGAGTTCGAGTCTCTCCTTTCGCACCATATATCTCAATCCGGTACTTAACATAGTTGATCGCCGGAGAATTTTTCTAATTTTCCACTGGACAAGAAGGAGCGTGTGCCATGGAATATAAAGTAGAAGATCTGTCTCCGGTTAAGAAACAGATTAATATTACTGTTCCTGTGGACGAGGTTAATGCTGCACTTGCTGCAACTATTGCAATGTACCGTACCAACATCGACCTGAAAGGTTTCCGTAAAGGTAAAGTACCTTCCAGCGTCATCGAAGGTCGCTTTAAGAAAGAAGTTTACTCTGAAGCAACACAGGACCTCGTTAACGTTCATATCAATGAAGTAATCGGCGAAGGTGATTTTTCTCCGGTTTCCCGCATTGATTTTGATGGCGGCGAGCTTGTTCGTGACGAAGAGTTTTCTTACTCTATCTCCTTCGAAGTAATGCCTGCGTTTGACCTTCCAAACTACGAAGGCATTGATGTTGAAGAAGAAAAAGTAGTAGTAGACGAAAAAGAAGTTGATGAAGTAATCGACCGCATCCGTGGCAACATGGCTGAAAATGTAGTAGTTGCTGAAAATCGCGCTGCTAAAGACGGTGAAATTGCTGTAATCGACTTTGCTGCTTACGAAGACGGTGAGCCTGTAGAAGGCGTATCCGCTGAAAACTTCCAGATGACTCTTGGTGACAAGCAGGCTCTCGAAGACTTCGAAGCACTCGTAAAAACAATCACTGTTGGTGAGTCCGGTGAAGGCGACGTTACCTTCCCTGAAGACTTCATCAACCCTGAGTTCGCAGGTAAAACTGTGACCATGAAAGTGACTGTACACGCTATTCAGGAGAAAAAACTTCCTGAACTCAACGACGAACTTGCTAAGAAAGCAGGTGGTTTCGACTCCGTTGAGAAAATGCGTGAAGCTGTTGTAGAATCCTACAAAAACAGCCGTCTGCAGCTTAACAAATCTCAGGCTCAGAAAACCATGCTTGACTCTCTCCTGAAAACTGTTGAATTCCCGCTTCCAGATTCCATGGTTGACGGTCATGTTGACAGCCTCATTCAGGAACGCATCGAGCGTCTTGAGCGTCAGGGCAAGTCTGTTGAATCTCTCAACAAAACTCCAGAAGAACTTCGTGGCGAAGTTCGTCCTGAAGCAGAAGAGATCGCAAAGACTCAGGTTTTCCTTATCGCAGTAGCGAAGAAAGAAGGCGTAGAAGTAACTGACCAGGAAGTTGATATGCAGCTTCACCAGATCGCAATGCGTGCAGGTCAGGAATTCCACGTAGTAAAAGACTACTACGCTAAAAACAACCTTCTCTTCAGCCTTCGTGACCGTCTCCTCGCTGACAAAGCAATGGATGCAATCTACGAAAAAGCTAACGTTACTGAAGTTGAGCCGAAGAAAGAAGAAAAAGAAGACTAGACTCTCTTTTTCCTTTCTCAAGTCAACAATTAATAAACGGGGCGGCATCTTTGCTTGCCCCGTTTTTTTGCTTTGAATGCAAGTTATCACAAATTGAGCCCCATTGCTCCTTGAGCAGTTGGGGGAACTTCTGCTAGGTTGCTATAAGTCCGTTTGTAAGAACGGGTGGTGCACTCTGGTTATATTTCCGGTGTGTACATTCGCTGCCCTTTCTTTTTCCAAGCCTACAACACATACTTTTTTACCACTGTTAGGAGTGCGTTATGGCAGTGCCTATTGTTATTGAAACCACCGGTCGGTCTGAACGTGCCTACGATATCTACTCCCGTTTGCTTAAAGACCGGATTATTCTTCTTGGGACTCCTATTGATGATCAAATCGCTTCCTTGATTTGTGCACAGCTTCTGTTCCTGGAATCCGAGAATCCTGAAAAAGAAATTTACATGTACATCAACTCTCCCGGCGGTGCCGTAACCGCAGGGATGGCAATCTATGATACCATGCAATACATTTCTGCTCCTGTTGCTACACTGTGCATGGGGCAGGCTGCGAGCATGGGAGCTTTGCTGCTTGCTGCAGGTGCTGAAGGCAAACGGTACTCTTTGCCTAACAGCCGCATCATGATCCACCAGCCACTTGGCGGTATTCAGGGGCAGGCTACGGATATCGATATCCACGCCAAAGAGATTCTGCGTCTGAAAGATTCATTGAACGGTATTCTTGCACATCACACAGGAAAACCGATTGAAACTGTTGTGGAACACACAGAACGTGATTACTTCATGGGAGCTGAGCAAGCAAAGGACTTCGGCATTATTGACGAAATCCTTGTATCCCGTAATGACATTCTCAAAACAGAGAAGTAGTGGAATACAATATGGATAATAACTCAATCGAACCGACTGAAGAGCTTAATTGCACGTTCTGCGGAAAAGGTCAGGAGCAGGTTGCCCGCCTTATCGCAGGTCCGGAAGTCTACATTTGTGACGAGTGTATTGCTCTTTGTAATGAAATTATTGCGCAGGAGGGAGCTGAAGTCACTGAAGAGACTGGTCAGCTGCTTACCCCTGAGGAAATTAAAAGTAAGCTCGATGAGTATGTGATCGGCCAGCATCATGCTAAAAAGATTCTGTCTGTAGCCGTGCACAACCACTACAAGCGCGTGTTCTACGAGCATAAGCTTGGTGACGTTGAGCTTGAAAAAAGCAATATCCTTCTTGCAGGTCCATCCGGCAGTGGTAAAACGCTGCTTGCTAAGACACTTGCACGCATTCTGAATGTTCCGTTTGCTATTGCAGACGCAACAACGCTTACAGAGGCAGGCTATGTTGGTGAGGATGTCGAGAACATTCTCGTACAGCTCCTGCAGAATGCGGATTACGATATTGAATCTGCAGCCAAAGGTATCATCTACATCGACGAGATTGATAAAATCTCCCGTAAAGGTGACGGTCCGTCCATCACCCGTGACGTTTCCGGTGAAGGTGTACAGCAGGCTCTGCTTAAAATTATTGAAGGCACTGTTGCCAACATTCCGCCAAAAGGTGGACGTAAACATCCGCAGCAAGAGTTTATCCGCATGGATACCTCTAACATTCTCTTTATCGTGGGTGGTGCATTCATTGGTCTTGATAAGATCATTGAAACACGCATGAGCGGTAAGGCAATGGGCTTTGGTGCTAAGATTACTTCTAAAGAAGATATGACGTTTACGTCCCTGCTTACGCAGGTGCAGCCGAACGACCTTGTCAAATTCGGGCTTATTCCTGAGTTTATCGGTCGTATTCCGGTAATCACTTGTGTTGAAGAGCTTGGCGAAGACGATCTCGTTCGTATCCTTACTGAGCCGAAAAATGCTCTTGTACGTCAGTACCAGAAGCTTTTCGAGTTCGACAAAGTATCCTTACGCATTACCACAAACGCGCTTAAAGCGATTGCCCGTCAGGCAATTGATCGTAAAACAGGCGCAAGGGGACTGCGTAACGTTATGGAATCAATCATGCTGGAAATCATGTACCACCTGCCTTCCCTTAAGGGAGTTAAGGAGTGCGTGGTGAACAGGGCAGTGGTTGAAGAAGGAAAAGAGCCGATGCTCATTTATGAAAACGAGGCAAAAACTGCTTCTTAATTAGTTAGTTATCAAAATGCATCACATGAATGTGTGATGCATTTTGAGTATATTGAGCTGAAGCAATTGACAATTCGGCACCGAGACTTAACTATCTCGTTGTGCCTCTTGTCTTCCTTGCGGAAGAGTGCATGGCACGAAACGAGGAGGATATATGACTGAGATTGGAACAAGCGAAGAAAAGCGTCTTGATACCATTCAACTCCCACTGATGTCCCTGCGGGAAGTGGTAATGTTCCCGCGTTCGATAATTCCTTTGTTTGTTGGTCGTGAGGCCTCCATCAAAGCTATCGAGCATGCCATTGCTGATAGCAGTAAAGAAATCTTTCTTGTAGCACAGCGCGAGCCGGAAATGGAAGTACCGGAAAAGGACGACCTGTTCGAGGTCGGTACTGTTTCTAAAGTACTTCAGATGCTCAGACTGCCTGACGGCACTATTAAAGTGTTGTTCGAAGGTCTGTACCGTGCTCGCTGGACTCCTGCCGGTATTGAAAAAATAGAGGCAGAAGACGGAAGCGAAGAAGAAATAGCTTTTGTTCTTGCTGACGTTACTCCGGTTGATGAAAATGACATTGAAGGCACTGAAGCTGAAGCGCTTGCCCGTGCTTGTCATGAATCTCTGGAAGAATATGCAAAAATTAATAAAAAACTTGCTCAGGAAACCCTGCTTGCAATCAACGCAGTAAGCTCTGTAGGCAAACTGGCAGATGCCATTATGCCGCACCTTAAAGTTGATTACCGTATGAAGCAGGAAGTTCTGGAGCTTACCGATCCTGTTCAGCGACTTGAGAAAGTGTATGAACTCCTTCAGGGTGAAATTGCCATTACATCTATGGAAAAACGCATTAAAAACCGCGTTAAACATCAGATGGAGCGCAACCAGAAAGAGTACTACCTCAACGAGCAGATCAAGGCGATCAATAAAGAAATGGGGCGTGATGACGACCCTCAGGAAGAACTGAACGAGCTTGAGACAAAGCTTCGCGGTAAAGAAATGCCGGAAGAAGCGCTTGAGCGCGGTCTGCGCGAACTGAAAAAGCTTCGCGGTATGCCTGCTTCTTCTGCTGAGTACACTGTTGTCCGCAACTACATTGATTGGATTGTAGACCTTCCTTGGAACAATCTTAAAGATACTCCGATTGATATTGAAGAAGCCCGTTCTATTTTGGACACAGATCATTTCGGTCTGGAAAAGCCGAAAGAGCGTATTCTTGAGTTCCTCGCAGTACAGAAGCTTGCGACCAAGTTGAAGGGACCTATCCTTTGCCTTGTGGGCCCTCCGGGTGTCGGTAAAACATCACTTGCACGTTCTATTGCCCGTGCGACAAACCGTGACTTTGTCCGTTTGTCTCTTGGTGGTGTACGTGACGAAGCGGAAATCCGCGGTCACAGACGTACCTATGTAGGAGCATTGCCGGGTAAAATCATTCAGTCTCTCAAGCGAGTGGATCATAACAATCCGCTGTTCTGCCTTGATGAAATTGATAAGATGAGCACAGACTTCCGAGGCGATCCTTCAGCAGCCTTGCTTGAAGTGCTTGATCCGGAACAGAACGGCACATTTAATGATCATTACCTTGATCTGGACTATGATCTGTCTCAGGTGTTCTTTATCACCACAGCAAACAGCCTGCAGTCTATTCCGCTTCCGCTTCAGGATCGTATGGAAATTATTCAGCTGCCGGGCTATCTTGAGACAGAAAAGAAGCGTATCGCCCGTGATTTCCTGCTGCCTAAGCAGATTGAGCAGCACGGCATTAAGAGCGAAAACCTGCGCATGTCCGACAATGTAATTATGGATATTATCCGTTACTACACACGTGAAGCTGGCGTTCGTAACCTTGAACGCGAGATTGCTTCCATTTGTCGTAAAGCGGCAATGCGTGTGGTTGAAGCGGACGACATGGATAAGCTTGTTTCCATCACCACCCAGAATCTTCCTAACTTGCTCGGTGTGAAAAAATACCGTTATGGTGAAAGAGAAGATGAGTCTCAGGTTGGTGTAACAACAGGTCTTGCATGGACAGAACTTGGTGGCGAACTGTTGATGGTGGAAACTGCGATTATGCCGGGTTCCGGCAAAGTTTCCATTACAGGTAAGCTCGGTGAGGTTATGACAGAGTCTGCACAGGCTGCTCTTTCATACATCCGTTCCCGCTCCGGCCTGTTCGGGTTGAAGCCGGACTTCCACAAGTCGCTGGATATTCATGTGCACGTACCGGAAGGCGCAACTCCGAAAGATGGTCCGTCAGCAGGCATTACCTTGTGCACCTCTATGGTGTCAGCACTGCTTGGTATTCCTGTTCGTAATGATATTGCCATGACCGGTGAGATTACATTACGCGGACGTGTTCTGCCGATTGGTGGATTACGTGAAAAGCTTCTGGCTGCACGCCGTGGTTTGATTACAACTGTACTCATTCCTAAAGATAATGAAAAAGACCTTAAAGACATTCCTGCGGATGTTCTGCGAGGAATGAAAATAATCTCTGTAGAGAATGTTGATGAAGTGCTTCCATATGCATTGGCAGCAGATTCGGAGGATATCTATCAGGGAAAGTGTCAGACTAGGGAGTTGTTAGACTCTCTTAAGATCTGCGAACCTGAGGAAGCTCAGGTAACACACTAGCACAGCGTGTTTGATTGAATCTAAAAGACCGTCCATTAGGGCGGTCTTTTTTTTGTGCTGTTCCACTCTTATATTCTATTTAAGTTTTCCATTCCGACGCCGATAGTGAATGTAACTCGGCAAACAATGAACGCACCAAATATGGTACGAACAAATATGGAGGATCGGCATGTCTAATGCTTTTCGCGGCGTATTGATCGCACTCTTGGTAATAATGGTTGGCGCCCCGAAAGTATGGGCAGAGAAACATCCCCAGCAGCAGGTTTATGGTGCTGTTGAAAGTATGGTGCCGGAATCGGCAGATGCTCCTTACAAAGAAGACACTCCGTTCACACCAGTTACTACTGTTAGAAGTTACGATAGCGGTGTGATGCTTCCGGATGGAACCGGCGGCATGCTGTGGAGAAAGGGCACTATTCGTCCCGATCTGACAGCAGGTGACAATGCCCGCGAAGTGAAATTAAAAGTTCGTGAGCTTGCAAACCAGCTTTTATGTAACCTTGACTGGGAAGCATTTAAAAATGCCAGTGTACTTCCGGTTACATTTGTAGAGCAGGATAACTTTGAAAGAACCTCCGGTTTTGGGCGTTACATTGCTGAAGCGCTTATTTATGAATTCAACCAGCGTAATGTTCCGGTGAAAGAGTACCGCATTGGTAATGAAATCACCGGCCGTAAAGCTGAGGGTGAATTCATGCTTACCCGCAACCATCGTACCTACGTGAAAAACAGACGTGCTCTTGCGATTGTCGGTACCTACTATCAGGTAAAAGACAACGTGTTTGTGAATGCCAGAATGGTACGTGTGTCTGATAATGCGGTTCTCCGCACTGCACAGCTTGTGTTCCAGCAGACAGATGTTGTCCGTAGGATGCTTGCTGATACCGGCCCTAAGTTAAGCTCAGGCTATGTATCAATGCGTGACTTCACAACAATGACCAGAGCGAATGATCTGACAGCCATCGATCTTGGCGAAGACCTGCACTAGGAGCTCTCATGAAACGCGTCGTAATTTTAGCACTTGTGGTTGCCCTTACCGGCTGTACTGCGCTGAGAAGTAAAAACAAAACAGCTGTGCACCGTCCGGCAACATACAAAGTTGTTGCATCTCCATACAGCAGCAACTCTATGCAGAATTTATATATTGGAAGGCAGTACGTCGCTGAACAGCGATACGAGCTGGCAAAAGAGCATTTCCTGCTCGGACTGGCCTCTGCAGAACATGAAAATATGCGCGAACAGCTTGTTTCAGAAATTACAGCTGTGAACCGCTTAATCGAAACACTTCGGTAGAGGAGGTTCCCATGCTTCGTTATATATTTACCGCTCTGGTACTCTTTATGTGTTTGCTGCTTCCGCTTGCGGTATCAGCAGGTTCCAATGCTCCGGCTCAAGACGCAACAAGCTGTCAGCCGGTGGCAGTCAAAACAATTCCTGTTGTTGCAGATATTCTTGCAGAACAGCTTGATGCTCAGCTTCGTCAGAAACTGAATCTGGATGCAGGAGATGTGGAAGGCTACGGTGTCATTGTAACCACTCCTGTTGCACTGGGCGATCTTGAAGAATCCAGTGGCCTTGCCCGCCAGATGGGTGAAGAGCTGTCCCGCTGGTTTGTGACTTCAGGGTACAAGGTGCAGGAAGTTCGTAAAGGGCGTTCTGTTCTCTTTGAGCCACGAGGCGGAGAATTTATCCTGACCCGTCGCACTCATGTGCTTGCCAACGAGAATGTACGTGCAACCATCATTGTTGCAGGAACATACACACAGACTATGAACCGTGTCCGTTTTAACATGCGCTTCATCCATGCACCGACAAACGAGGTGCTTGCTATGGCTACACAGACTTTACCGCTTAATGCAGAAATGCGTTTGCTTACTGTAGGCAGCAACGATACTCGTGGGGTGGTACCAAGCGTGGGTACCAGCTTCTAGCAGTGCGTTATCATAATACGTTGAAAAGCCCCTGTGCAGGAACTGTACAGGGGCTTTTCTGTGTTACTTTGAGTCTAGTATGACTTGTGACAGGGCATTTTGTTAGGTCTTTAAGAGCCCTTGCAGATAACTATTCATTTGTAAGTTCGCAGCCTGCTCCCAATCTACGAGATCGGGGAAGTCGATATACGCCAGTGCATATCCGCAAATTTGAGCCCACACGGTAGCAGCAGTAGTTAGTGGATCTAGTTGTTCATCGAATTTGTTTTCATCAATACCTAATTGCACGACTCTAGCAATCTGCTCAATACAATCTCTGGAATCCTTAAGATCGGTGGCAAAAAATTCTTCTAGCTCACTGGACTGTTCTGTTTGTTGGAGGATCAGCCTCACTGCATTTTCGAGCATTGTATTATGTGTTAATTCATGCATCCATCTACTGAGCAGGTTGCGAATCCAATCACTGGGATCATCAATGCTATTCAGTTGTTCTTCCCAGAAGAAGTCAAGAGGTTCAAAAGCAACGTGTGCAACAGCATAGAATACATCTTTTTTATTTTTGAAATGCCAATATACTGCCCCGCGGGTAACACCGGCCGCGGTCGCAATATCCTGTAAGGTTGTTTTGGAGTATCCTTTCTGTAAAAAAGTGTTGAGCCCCGCATTGATAATATTAAGACGGGTTTGTTCTGTATTTTCTTTTGTCTGGCGAGCCATGATGTTGCCTTGAAATAAATGTAGTTGAAAAAAACACCTGCGTACAAACAGCGTTGTATCGCAGGTGTTTTTTATAGTCATGTACTTCCTTTATGCGGAAAGTGTTTTTTCATGGGTAATAAGCTTATACAGACATGGAATGACAACCAGAGCCATTATGGTTGCCACAGTAAGTCCAAAGATAATAGCAAGGCATAGTGGCATCCAGAAAGGACTGGATATGGCGAGTGGAATAAGACCGATTAACGTGGTTACAGTTGTCGAGATGATTGGTCGTAAGCGCTCAGAAGCTCCTGCAGAGGCTGCCTCCGAAATGGATGCCCCTTTTTGCCTGACCTCGTTCATTGTTTCAATCATAACAATTGCATTATTTACAACAATGCCAGCAAGGGAGATGATTCCGATGATAGCAGGGAAGCTAAGAGGCATATTGAATAGAAAGAAGCCGATGAATGTGCCGGTTAGCGCAAGAGGAACTGTAAGCATAATAATGATTGGCTGCATAAAAGAACCAAAGAGCAGGGCAAGTACCGAAAAAACGAGAAACAACGCGAGTGTTAATACCATTGGTACAGAGGAATATACTTCAGATGTGCTTTCTGCCTCGCCTGAAAAAGACCAGGAATATCCGCTGGGCCATGTTTGTTCCATGGTTTCAAGTTTAGGCTGCACAGCTTGTAATATTTGAGATGCGGTAACTCCGTTTGTTTTTGCCGTTACACTGACAGTGCGTCTGTTGTTACGGTGAAGAATAACTTGAGATGCCTCTTCTGGATCAAAGGTAAGCAATGAAGATACTGGAATAGAAATTCCGGAATCATTAGTTACGGATAGAAAGTGTAGTTCTTCAGCAGTGCGAGGGCTGCCAATTTTTCCTTCTCGGCTTGCCCATAGCGTACTGAGTTTTATGTCCAGATCTTCTTTAACTCCCGGAAGCTTATAGCTACCGATTTTATCGTTCTCCAAGGCTATACGTACTTGGTTGATTACATCGTCGAGTTGAACTCTGTAAAAGTTAAGCGCTTCACGTCGAGGCGTAGTACGTAGCTGATCCTCAGCTGGCCCAAGATTGTCTGCAACATCGCTTGTGCCCTGTACGTTACGTAAAGCACTCTTCACATCATTTGCAATTGTACGAAGCTTCTTGATTTCAGTGCCTGTAAGTTCAATTTGTACAGGTGCCGCACCAGTTGAACCGCCAACTTCTGCTTTTAAAAACAGTTCAGTACCCGGATGCTTGCTAAGGACGCTGTTAATTCTGGCTCGAAGTTCAGGCTGGTATTCATACGCAAGTTTGTTGCGCTCCTTCTTAGGAAGAAAACGGAGTGAGAAACCGATAAAGTTCGTAGATTCTGTGGGAAGCAATGAATCCTGCAGTGAGCCACCGGAGAAAGGACTTTTCTTGCCTACAAACATAGTGACGCTTTCAAGGAATGACGTGTCTTTTAACGTAGCCCCGACTTCAGAAGCGAGTTTCTGAGACTGCTCAAGGTCTGTACCTGGTGCAAGACGGATAAAGACCCCCATGTTAAGACCGTCATCTTTTGGATACATTTCACTTGGAAGGTATCCTGCAAGGTTGAGAGACAGAATAAAAAGTGCAAAGGCACCCGCAACCCATGCTGCAGCTTTTTTTTTGCTGGCAGCAGGCCCAATAAGCAACCACGCCTTAAAAGAAGCGCTGATACGTTCTGTTAAATTATCCACAGCTGTTTTTGTGGTATTCAGATTTCCTTTGCCTAGCAGGAATCTGGAGAGTGGGATCGATACCAGAAATGCGACCACAAAGCTAAGCAAAAGACACGTGATAGTTGTAATTGGAATAAGACGAATAAATTTACCGTCGAGCCCTCTTATGGCTAGAAGAGGCGTCATGGCGAGGACGGTAGTCATTTGGCCGGCAAAAGCCGGCATTGCATATGTTTTGATTGTGGAATGAGCAGCAGGTAGGAAGCCTAACTTTTTAATAAAGATTGCTTCGTGCATTCCTTCCATAACAAGGATAAATACGTCGACAAGCATTCCTAATGCCAGCACCATACCGATGATTACAATCATATTCATAGTGTTGCCGAGCAACGCAACAATCGCTACAGAGCCAAGGAACGTTATCGGTATGGAAAGCCCTGCTATTAAAGCCTCACGCCAGGTAAGCATAAAAAGCAATACAAGGAAAACCGCAACCATTGCTTGCCAGCCATTGGAAATCATAGATGACAGTTGGTTGGTGATTGTGCTGGATTCATTGGAAACGATTGCGTATTGCAATGAGTTTGGCCAATCTGGTGCCTGAGTTGCTTTTTTTATGACTGCTTCTGCTTTTTTTATGAGAGCTAACGTGTCTCTGCCGGATACTTTGATGATACCGATAGAAATACCTTGCAAAAAATTTCCGCCGCTCCAGCTAAGCAAACAACGGTTAATCTCTTTGTCCAGATTCCTGCTCACTTCAGCAACTTCATGAAGTCTGATTGTCCTGCCGTTTGTGAGTCGTTTAACAGGGACGTTTCTGAGGTCATCTAGCGATTCAAAACGTGCTGTCAGGTTGACTGACCATGAAGCGGAGTTATCCTCTATCTGCCCTAAAGGCATGTCTCTGGATGCACTGGTAATAGCATCTCTAACCGTGGTCGCAGACAGGGCTAATGCACGCATGCGAGCTGGTTTCAGTTGAATTCTGACAATTTCTTTTCGATCCCCGGAAAGTTGTGCTTCACGAATTCCATTGATGCGCTCAAACTTTCTTTTCAAATCGCGTGCAACGGTACCCATCCTAGCTGGGTCTACATTTCCGTAAATCATGAAAGTCGCAATCGGGGTATCGGAAACTGCAACTTCAGTAATTTTTGGTTTTTTAGCTTCGCTGGGGAGGTCAGCCTCAGCTTCACTAACTTTTGCTCTGAGCAATGCCATTGCTTCTGACATAATTTCATCTGCCTGGAATTCAACCGTGATAGATGAAAAGTTGCGTCGTGAACCGGAGCGAAGGCTTTTCAGCCCTTTGAGAGATTTAAGTTTTTTTTCGATTTTATTGGTAATTTCTTTTTCAATAATTTCAGGCGAAGCCCCGGCCCATTCTGTTGTAACAACAGCCTGCGGAATGGATAAATCGGGAAAGGACTCCTTAATCATATGTGTGTAGCCGAAGATACCGCCGATCACTAATGTGAAGAGGAAAAGAATGCTGAAGGTTGTTTTGCTGATAAAGAATTTGAAAAAAGCAGAGTAGTGGTCAGGATCGTCTGCGGAGTTATTCATATTCTGTTCATGTAGTTTTTGTTTTTCTTTACTATCCATGGTGTGTTCTCTATTCGGCTTTGCTGGCTGCAAGAGTATGAGGAACAGGGATGACTTCAACAAGTGAACCATCAACGAGCAGGTGTTTACCGTTGGTTACAATTAACTCATCAGAAGTAATACCGGATGTGATTTCATAGCGGGTCAAACTGTGTATGCCGATAGTGACAGCCCGTTTAGAAACCGAACCGTCCTTGTTTACCACAAAGACAAAAGCATGATTGTCGCGGAAGATAACGCTATTACGGGGTGCGATAAGTGCATCTTCTTTTTCAGTTATTGCAATCCATCCATTAATATACAGTCCGTCACGCAATGCTTCCGGGTTTGAGGTAGTGCGTAGCTTGACTTTGATGGTTCGGCCTTCTGGAGTAACAGCTGGTGTAACCGCCCAAACGGAAGCGGTGGCGATATTAGAACCACTTTCAAGTTCAGTTGTCTCTGGTGAGATGATTTCCTCACTGGCAGCAAGAACTGCACTTTGCCCTTCTTTGATATTAACACCATCATATACAGGAAGATCCATGGTGATTTCGTATTCTGACGGGTCAATGACAACGATTGAGGCAGCACGCAATGCATTGTCTTCGCTCATATTGTTGATGGAAGCAGGTTGGACATGGTCGCCTTTTTTGATGTTCATATATGTTATGACACCATCAAACGGGGCAAATATTCCTGTCCGTTCAATTGAAATTTGAGCCTTACGCAATGTGGCAGCCATAGCTTTTACGCGGGATTTTGCAGAAGTGAGCTTGGCCAGAGCTGTTTTGTATTGAGCTTGTGCGTTGCTCTTTTGTGCTTCTTGTTGCTGAAATTTTTGGGCGGAGATTGCTTTAATCTTATAGAGAGATTGCATGCGCAGGTAGTTTGCTTCTGCAAGGTTCAAATCAGTTTGCGCTTGCTCCACAACATGCTCAGCTGTGGACACATCCTGTCTTGCCTCAAATAATTCTGCTTCTTTGGCAATGTAGGTTTCTTCGTTATCACGTTTGTCAACACGAGCCAGAAGCTGACCAAGACGTTGGCCTTCGACAGGTCCCATTACTTGTGCACCTTCGCGAAGAATTCGTCCGTCTTTTTCTTTAGCGATGAACACGACTTTTCCGGCTTGCTCGAATGTAAGGAGTTCGCGACGAACAGCGCGAACCGTTCCTTCGCCGAATACCCAACTTCGAATTTTGCCTCGAGTCGCTGAAACAGCTGTGACACGGATATTTTTGCGTGATGGCTGTGCGATATCTTTTGTTTCATTATTTTTGTTGAGCACCGTAGCAGCAGCGATTGTTGCGCATAACAGGCCAATAAATAGTATTGTTTTACTATTACGTGAGAGTTTCATTGTACTACCTTTTATGTTTAATTGTGCTGCATATGTAATTATACATTCATGAATGTTTGTAAATAGTATTTTATAAAAAAAGCCGGATCGTTAAACGATCCGGCTTTGAGTTTGGAATGTATCTTTAGTTTTTTCGTAGCTGCTCTATCCCGACAACAGTAAAGAAGCAGATGGCAGCAACTGCAATAATGCTTGCTCCGGATGTCAGGTTAAACCAGTAGGCAACCATGAGACCAGCCACGCAGAACAATGTACTCCATAGGATTGCTACTCCCATCATGGAAGCAAGGTTTCGAGCTTTTCGTTCTGCAATAAAAGGGGGAATGGTCAGCAGGGCAATGACAAGGATAAGCCCTACTACACGGATAACCATAACGATTGATACTGCAGCCATGCAAACAAGAAGGATATGCAGCAATGCGGCCGGAAGCCCTCGTGACTCTGCATATTCAGCATCAAAGGTAATGCTGAGTAGACCGGGGTAGAAGAGAATTGTTGCGACTACAATGAATATATCCAAAGCAAGCATGAGCCAAAGATCATGCGCTGATACAGTCAGGATTGAGCCGAAGAGAAAACTCATCAAGTCGACATTGTATCCCGGAGTAAGGTCAATGAGGATAATACCGAACGCCATTCCCGCCGCCCAGAGAACCCCGATAACGGTGTCAGCCTTTTCTTTATACGTACGTGCAATGGTGGACATGACCACTGATGAGCCAAGGGTGAACCCTAATGTGCACGGAAGAACAGGAAGTCCGAAGAAAAAGGCAAGACCTACGCCGCCATAGGCCGCATGTGCTACGCCACCTGCAAGAAATACAAGTCTGTTAAGGACCACAAGAGTACCGACAATGCCACACGCGACAGAAGCAAGCAGGGATGCTGCAATAGCATTCTGCATAAAAGGAAGTGTAAGAATGTCCATGGTTATTCCTTTGGTGGCTTCGGTACTGTTATGTCGGAAAACGGCTTGAATGAAAGCATTTGTGGAACATTGTCGATGAAAGCGCCCATAGGGCATGTGCTTTCATGCGTGCCGTATAGATGTGCAAGGAATTCGGGAGTAAGGTCGTTGCCTTCGTGGTACGACAGGTTGCGGTTAACAACAGCAATCCCTGTGAAGGGGGATGCCGCAATGGATATGTCGTGGCTGACAACAATCGTAGTGATATCATCAGGTAATTTTGCGAGAAATTCGTAAAAACAAAATTTACCGCTCGGGTCAAAGTTGGCTGTGGGCTCATCAAGCAGCAGCAGTTTTGGGTCAGACATAAGTGCACGGGCAACAATGACTCGTTGCCGTTGTCCGCCGGAAAGGTTGCATAGCCGTTCTTTTTCTTTTCCTGCAAGACCGACCATCTCCAACGCTTCAACAGCCTTTTGCTCGTTGCGCTGTCGCTGTTGTTTTGAAAATGGAAATAAAAGGGGGCTGCTGATAGCCCCCATCATAACAACATCAAGCAAGTTGGCAGGGAACAAATCCTTGGTGGTGGCGTATTGCGGTACATACCCGATATACCGGACGCTTTCCGAAGGCTTTCTGCCAAAAACTGCAATATGACCGGCCTGTGGAGTAAGCAATCCCAGTATGCATTTGAGCAGTGTGGTTTTGCCCCCGCCGTTTGGTCCAAGAATAGCGATATACGCACCCTGCGGTACGGTAAAGTTCAGGTTCTCCAGAACCGTGAAGCGAGGGGCTTCAGGGTAGGCAAACCTGAGATCTGTGATGTCGATTACTGGTTGATTCATAATTACTCAAAAAGAATAAAAGATGCTGCAAGCTTTTTAGAAACCGTGCGTAAGTTTTCTTCCCAGTTTTCTGCAAGCGGGTCTGCTGTAACAACTGTTCCGTCGATAGAAGCTGCAATGGTCTTGGCGCTGGACTGTGAGAATTGCGGCTGAACAAAGATTGTACGCAAGTGGCGTTCCTTAGCAATCTCTGTGATTTGAGCCAGAACCTTTGGGGTAGGCTCTTTTCCTTCAAATTCAATCGGTAATTGAATCAGGTTGTAGGTCATGGCGTAGTAGCCCCATGATGGGTGGAAGACCATAAATACACGTTTTTCCATTGGAACAGGTGCAAATATAGCGTGAATTTCTTTATCGAGCTCATCAAGTCTTTTCGTGAATGCACGGGTGTTGATGCGGTATTGTTTTGCATGTTCAGGAGCAATTTTGGTCAGAGCCAGTCGGGTTGGCTTTGACATAGCTTTTACCCAGCGTGGAGAAAGCCATACATGCGGGTCAAGCATGCCGGCATGACTATGCCCGCTGTGATCATGCCCATGAGCTTCATGATCATGGTGTTTTTCGTGGTCATGATCGTGATGCTCATGAGGAGCATGTGCTTTATCGTTGTGTCCTGTGTGCTGTGCGTGCTCTTCATGTCCTGCATGATCGTCATGGTCAGCATGTGCAGCATGGTTGTCGTGATCTTCATGTTCTTCGTGCTTTTTGCCATGCTCTTCATGATCATGCGCTGTTTTACCTGCATGCTCATTGCGGTAATCCTTTAACAATGTGCCCCGCGGGCTTGCGTCAGCTTCTATCGCACTGGCGGCCATAGGTAGCTTGCGAAGATCTTTGTCCACATGGACAATGGTAAGATCCAGATTTGTTGCCTGAAGGCGCGGCAGCCATGTGCGTTCAAATGGAACGCCGATAGCAAGGTACAGCTTTGCCTGAGCCAGCTTAGCCATTTGTCGCGGGCGTGGTTCATAGGTTGCAGGGCTGGCGCCTGGCATAACCATGACTTCAACATCAACCGTATCTCCAGCGATCTGTTCAATAAAATACTTTTGTGGAAGGATGCTGACAAACACAACAGGTTTGCTGGCTAACGCATTATTTGTGAACGGGGCTGTAATCAGAAGGGCTAAAAAAACGAGCGTCATGAATAAAAGCGCGGTTGTTTTTTTTACGAGGTGCATATCTGCTCACTTTGTAATTTGTGATTGAATATCTATTAGTGTCGGATGGTTATGGTGACTATATAGCAATCTCTTGGAATAATGCAATATAGATTCCTGAACCTATAACTTCCGTCACAAAAGGGGGCTTATGGAGTACTTTTGGGTAGTTCCACAAGCGCAGGTAAGATCGCCATCATTGCAAAGAAAGAATGTGCCTACGACCGTGGCTTCGTAATGAAAGAGGCTGAGAGCAAGCCAGCCGGAATCTTTTCTTTTTTTATTGGCGAAGTTGGTTGATAATAGTATTCAATCGTGTTTTGTCAACACAAAATCCATGTTCCAAGACACTTGGCTTGCCATGTGAAATGCAGTAATGAGAATGGATTGATTATGAAACATCCTTTGGGGGATGACGATAGTTTTGCAGAGTGTAAAAAAATGGACATGCTGCCTTGTTGCCATATGTTGTATTCTGTCATTAAAGCGCAGGCCGAATACAACATAAGCAGGACAGTGTGCATTGTTTTATGGCTCTGTATAGGGAAGGAGTAAGAGGAACCTATGTCCTTACAAAGAAGAAAGACTCGGGAAGTGACTGTCGGGTCACTGAAAATCGGCAGTGAACATCCGGTTGTTGTGCAGAGCATGACAAACACAGATACCCGTGATGTAGAGTCCACAGTTGCCCAGATCGAAGAACTTGTAGCCGGCGGGTGTGAGCTTGTACGTGTTGCGGTTCTTGATGAACAGGCTGCATGGGCTATCTCCCGAATCAAAGAACAGATTACTGTTCCGGTTATTGCGGACATTCACTTTGACCACAGACTGGCAATAAAATCGTTGGAAGCCGGTGTTGACGGATTGCGTATCAATCCGGGCAATATCGGAGGTGAAAAGAATGTGGATAAGGTGGTTGCTGCAGCCAAAGCACATAATGCGGCTATCAGAGTCGGAGTCAACAGCGGTTCTGTAGAAAAAGCATTATTGGACAAATTTGGTGGGCCGACTCCTGAAGCAATGGTAGAAAGTGCGTTGCACCATGTTGCCATGCTTGAAAAACGTGATTTTTATAACACTAAGATTTCTTTGAAATCATCTTCTGTACTGCATACAATCGATTCCTACCGGTTACTTGCAGACAAATGTGATTACCCTCTGCATATCGGCGTTACAGAAGCCGGTACATTGCTGCGCGGAGCCATAAAATCTTCAGTAGGTCTTGGTGTATTGCTCTGGCAGGGCATTGGTGATACTTTGCGCGTTTCCCTGACGGACGATCCTGTTCAGGAAATGACTGTCGCATGGGAACTTCTGCGCTCACTCGGCCTGCGAAACCGCGGTCCGGAGATTATCTCATGTCCTACCTGCGGTAGAACCGAAATTGGTCTTATCAACCTTGTTGAAGTTGTTGAGAAACGTCTTGAGGGTGTCGTTGAGCCTATCAAAGTGGCTGTTATGGGCTGCGTTGTTAATGGGCCGGGCGAAGCACGCGAGGCGGATATCGGTATTGCCGGTGGCAGAGATAAAGGCATTATTTTCCGCAAAGGAAAAGTTATTAGAACGGTAAAAGGCGGAGCTAATTTGCTTAACGCCTTTATGGAAGAATTAGATAATTTTCTTATAGAACGAAATAAAGGATAGCTATGCGCTGGAGTCGTTTCTACATTCCTACGCTTAAGGAAGCACCGGCTGATGCTGAAGTTGTCAGTCATAAGCTGCTTACCCGTGCGGGTATGATCCGTAAACTTACATCCGGTATCTACACATACATGCCGCTTGGTTTACGTTCCATCACAAAAGCTGCTGCCATTGTCCGTGAAGAAATGGATAACGCTGGCGGCAACGAAGTGAGCATGCCGATGGTGCAGCCTGCCGATTTGTGGCAGGAATCCGGACGTTGGGATTTTTATGGCAAAGAACTGCTTCGCCTGAAAGACCGTCATAACCGTGACTACTGTCTTGGACCGACACACGAAGAAGTTATTACTGACATCGTGCGTGGTGAAGTGCGTTCCTACCGTCAGCTGCCTATGAATCTGTACCAGATTCAGACTAAATTCCGTGATGAGGTTCGTCCTCGTTTCGGTCTTATGCGTGGCCGTGAATTCATCATGAAAGATGCATATTCTTTCGATAAAGATCAAGACGGTCTGGATGAAAGCTACGAAGCCATGTACGCAGCATACAATGCCATTTTCTCCCGTATGGGACTTAAGTTCCGTCCGGTTGAAGCAGACAGCGGCTCCATTGGCGGCAGCTTCTCCCACGAGTTCATGGTGCTTGCAGAAACAGGTGAAGATACCATTGCAGTATGTGATTCCTGTTCCTATGCAGCAAACGTTGAGCGCGCTGAAATTCAGTGCACTGGTGACGAGTGCGACATGCTCGACATCCCGATGGAAGAAGTTTCTACCCCGAACGTACGCACAATCGAAGAAGTTTCCAGCTTCCTTGATGCACCTGCAGCAGCATTTATTAAAACTTTGCTGTTTGATGCAGATGGTGAGCCTGTGGCTGCGCTTGTACGTGGTGACAGAGAGCTTAATGACGTTAAACTCAAGAATCTGCTTCATGCGGATACGCTCGAAATGGCAACTCCGGAACAGGTTCGCGAATGGACTGGTGCTCCTGTCGGCTTTGCAGGTCCTGTAAACTTGAAAGTGAAGCGTATCTTTGCTGATAACGAACTGCGTCTTGCAACAGACTGGATCGTTGGTGCAAACAAAGCGGACGCACATATTAAGCACGTTTCTCTGAAGCGTGATGTGGAGCTTTCCGGTTACGCAGATCTGCGTCTCATCACAGAAGACGATGTATGTCCTAAGTGCGGCAAGGGAATCAGCCTCACAAAAGGTATTGAAGTCGGACACGTATTCAAGCTCGGTACTAAGTACTCTGAGTCCCTTGGCTGTACCTTCCTTGATGAGAACGGCAAAGAAAAAGTTATGCTCATGGGTTGCTACGGTATCGGTGTTTCCCGTGTTGTTGCTTCCTGCATTGAGCAGAACCATGATGAAAACGGTATTTGCTTCCCACCTCCGATTGCTCCATTTGAAGCACTTGTTGTGAACCTCGATATTAAGAGTGACGAAGTGAACGACAAGGTAGATGAAATCTACACCTTCTTGAAAGAGCAGGGCATTGACGTGCTGGTTGATGACCGTAAAGAGCGTCCGGGCGTTAAGTTTAAAGACGCAGATCTTATTGGTATCCCTATGCAGATTGTTGTGGGTGGCCGTGGTCTTAAAAACGGTATTCTTGAAGCAAAAGATCGTCGCACAGGTGAAAAAACAGAACTTCCGGTTGAAGGCTTTGCAGAAGCATTCAAGGAATGGAAAGAAAAAGTCTACGCCGGATGGAACATCGGCTAGTCAGTTAGCTTTCCGTCTATACAGCATATGCATACCTGCTTGAGAGCAAGCAGAATAAGTAATTGCTGTATGGCACCTGAATAAAAGATAATGCTCCTGTTGCGCTTGTTCCGCAGCAGGAGCGTTTTTCTACTCGTCCAGAACAGGAATAAAGAATGTTCACGGATTGAGTTCAGATACAGGGCAGACACTTGCTCCCAGTAGAGCCTTCGGAGACCCGTACATGAGTAAGATACTGACAGTCAGAGAATTAACAGATGCCCTTAAGAAAACTCTTGAGGGTGCGTTCCCGTTTGTATGGGTGCGCGGGCAGGTCTCCAACCTTTCACGCCCTGCTTCAGGGCATATGTATTTTTCATTAAAAGACGCAGATGCAGTACTGAATTGTGTCTGGTTTAAGGGGAACCAACGCGGCGATGAGCGGTTCGATCCCCTTACCGGTGAAGTCTTTGAAGACGGTCCTCGACCAAGTCTTGCCCGCACCATGCAGAATGGTACGGAAATAATGTGTGCAGGCAGATTGAATGTATATCCGCCTCGTGGCAGCTATCAGCTTGTTGTCGAGCTTGCGCAGGATGTGGGGCTTGGAAAGCTCTTCATGGAGTTTGAAGAGCTGAAAAAGAAGCTGAGTGCAAAAGGTTTCTTTGACTCCATGCGCAAACGGAAGTTGCCGTATCATCCTGAAAAAGTCGCTGTAATTACCGCTCCCTCCGGTGCAGCTATTCAGGACTTTTTACGCATTTCCGGTTCTCGTGGCTGGGGAGCACAGATAAAAATTTATCCGGCACTGGTGCAGGGCGATCTTGCCGCTGGAGAGCTTGCAGCACAAATGGACAGGGTCAACGCTGACGGCTGGGCAGATGTGATTGTGCTCATTCGTGGCGGCGGCTCCATTGAAGATTTGTGGGCATTCAACGATGAAACTCTGGCTGAGAATATTTTTGGTTCCAGAATTCCGGTTATTGCCGGTGTCGGGCATGAAGTTGATACGACGATTGCCGATATGACTGCTGATGTTCGCGCAGCGACACCAAGCCATGCTGCGCAGTTGCTTTGGCCGGAACGTTCTATGCTTGTTCAGTCGTTGGATGAGTTGGAAATTCGTCTTGCGCAACGAATAGAACAACAGCTTGGAGGCAAAGAGCATAGCCTGAATACTCTGGAACGTGGCCTTGGCTGGCTGTCTCCTGTACAACGTTTGAACCGTATTGATGAACAGTTCATGGGGCTTACAGAACGACTGGACAGGGCGCTTACGTTGAAGTTTGAACAGGCTGAACGCACTGTTCAGTATGGTGAAGAACGTATTCGGCGGGCTTTTGGCGAAGAGGCTATTACGTATCAGTTGCAAAAAATACATAGTCTGGAAAATCGGGTGCAATGGGCCGGCGAAACGCTGCTTGCAGCAGCAGAGCGCAAATTGGATCGTGCTTCAATAATGCTTGAGAGCCTCGATCCGGCAAAGCCGCTGGAGCGTGGCTACAGTCTGGTGCAAAAAGCAGATGGTTCTTTTGTCCGCAGCGTGGAAGATGTCGCCCAGGGCGAACACCTTAATGTAATGGTCGCTGACGGCTCTGTGGGTGTACAGGTTGAAACTGTAGAGAAAGGGAGTGAGGTTTGATTAAACGTACTGTTATGTTGCTATGCGTTATTCTGCTCAGTGCGACTTCAGCACTGGGAGCACTCCGCATGGAGTTACCAGAGAACGCAGTGAACGGTAGGGCGTTTTTGGTTACAGTGCATTCTGATTCTGAGTTTCCTGTGTTGTTGAAATGGGATGCACGTGAATTGATGGTAAATCCTGTGCAGGACAAAGATGGATATAGTGCCATAGCGTTGCTGTCTCTTCCGCGTGACTTTTCAAAAAAATCAGTGACTGTTTCTGCCATTGAAGAACATGTTTCGGGAACAGATACTGTGACCCGTGCTGTGCCTGTAAAACACAAAAAGTATCGCGAGCAGCATCTCAATGTTAACCGCAAGTATGTTGAGTTGAGTAAAAAGAATCTCGACAGGCATTACGGTGAGCAAGCTGTTGTGAAGAAGATGTTAAGCAGCCTTCAAGTTGAGCGCATGTGGGACAGAGGGTTTCTGCGTCCGGTTAATGGTGGAGTGAGCAGCGAATTTGGTGTGCAACGTTTCTTTAACGGAAAACCCCGCAAACCGCACAGCGGCATAGATCTGCGCGGTAAAACCGGAACGCCTATAAAAGCATGCGCAGACGGTGTGGTACGCATTGCTGATGACCATTTTTTCTCCGGCAATTCAATTTATATTGATCACGGACAAGGTGTGGTCAGTGTCTACTGTCACTTGTCAAAATTTCTTGTGAAAGAGGGCGAACCTGTTAAAAAAGGGCAGGTCATCGGCAAGGTAGGTGCAACAGGGCGTGTTACAGGGCCGCATCTGCACTTTACGCTGAAAGTAGCTGGTGTATCAGTTGATCCGATGCCGCTTTTTTCAGAAAAGAACTAAGAGAGTACGTGATGGCAGCTAAAAAGAAAAATTTTGAAACGCAGTTAAAGCGGCTCCAGACGATTGTTGAATCGCTGGAGAACGGTGAGCTGGCTTTGGAAAAAAGCGTAGCCTTATATAAGGAAGGGATGACCCTTTCGAAGGAATGCCGTACCCAGCTGGAAAATGCGCGTAATGAGATTCGTCTGTTTACAGAAGAAGGCGAAGTACCCTTTGAAGAAGAAACATCTGCTGGTGCAGGTGAAGATCAGGTAAAATAACATGACAATGATGAGTGTGCAGGAATTTAAATCCATGCTGAAAACAGAGGCAGGTTCTGTCGAAAACTACCTTTCTACCTGTCTGCACAATAGAAATATCCCGCAGCGTCTGCTGGCTTCTATGGAGTACAGCCTCCTTGCAGGCGGAAAGCGCTTGCGTCCTGTTCTTTGCCTTGCTGTGGCTGCCATGTGTGGTGCATCGAAAGAGCATGTTATGCCGTTCGCTTCCGCCATTGAGTGCATTCATTCCTACTCGCTGGTTCATGACGACCTGCCTGCCATGGATGATGACGACCTGCGTCGGGGAAAGCCGTCCAACCATAAGGCGTTCGATGAAGCAACAGCTATTCTTGCCGGTGACGGGTTGCTCTCTGAAGCGTTTGTGCTGATGTCAGAGACTGCACAGCATCTTCCAGCTGCATCTGTTCTTTCCGCGCTTAATACTGTGGCTGTTGCGGCGGGCTCCGGCGGTATGGTGGGCGGCCAGCAACTTGATATGGATTTTACCGGTCGTGATGATGTTTCGCTTGAAGAGCTGCAAACTATGCATGCCATGAAGACAGGCGCATTGATCCGTTGTTCATGTGAGAGTGGTGCAATTTTAGGCGGTGCTACTGTTGAAGAGCAGGAGCGTATCCGTACATATGGTGCTAATATTGGTGCTGCGTTTCAGATTGTAGATGATATTTTGGATGAGACCGGTACTGAGGAAGAATTGGGGAAACCGGTTGGCAGTGACCTTGAGCAAGGTAAAAACACTTATCCGAGCATGCTTGGAATCGAAAAAAGCCGAGAGCTTGCCCAGAAAATTGTGGATGATGCTGTTGAGCAGCTTGCAGGCTTTGACGGCGTTGAAGCGCAATTTTTGCGTAAGCTTGCCCAGTACATTGTTGACAGAGTGTCATAAAGAGTACACTACCTTTGTCAGCAAATGGTATGATGCTTCATTCCTAACTCATAGCACCCGGATTTATAATGTCTGATAAGAGCCAATCTTCTCCTCGTCTACTGGACAGCATTAACTTGCCGTCTGATGTCCGCAAGCTTGACCACGCACAGCTGGAACGGCTTGCTGGGGAGCTGCGTGAAGAAATAATTTCCGTAGTTTCTGAAACGGGCGGTCACCTTGCTCCATCTCTTGGAGTTGTGGAGCTGACTCTTGCCTTGATGTCTGTTTTTGATTTTGATCATGACAAGCTTGTCTGGGACGTTGGACATCAGGCATACGCATGGAAATTGCTCACAGGTCGAAAAGATGATTTCCATACCTTACGCACGAAGAACGGTGTAAGCGGGTTCCCTAAGATGGCGGAAAGTCCGTATGACCACTTTGGGGTAGGACATTCTTCCACTTCGATTTCCGCAGCTTTGGGGATGGTTGTTGCTCGCGAACTTTCCGGTAAGAAAAATGAGGTAATCTCCATTATCGGTGATGGCTCTATGACTGCCGGTTTAGCCTTCGAGGGACTTAATCAGGCAGGACATGTGGACAAGAAGATGCTTGTTATTCTCAACGATAACGAGATGTCTATTTCTAAAAACGTGGGCGCAATGTCGCATTTCATGTCCCGTAACTTGTCCTCCCGCTGGGTGCGCAGATTCAAAAAAGACGTTGAGACCATCCTTAACGCAGTTCCTGCCATTGGTGAGGAAATGCTCAATTATGCACGACGCAGTGAGCATAGTTTGAAGAGTTTCTTCACACCGGGCATGTTGTTTGAAGCATTTCAATTTAACTACATGGGCCCGATTGACGGCCATGACATAAAAGCATTGCAGCGTGCGTTCAGACTGTATCAGGATCTGGATGAGCCTGTATTGCTGCATGTGCTTACCAAAAAAGGGAAAGGCTACGCTCCGGCTGAATCCAACCCGACTTTCTTCCACGGTGTAGGCAGTTTTGTGCCGGAAACCGGACAGGCGCGTAAGGTTGCTAAAGTGAATGCGGTGCCGACCTACACTGAAGTGTTCGGTAATGCATTATGTGACCTTGCAGAGCAGGATAAGCGCATTGTGGCTATTACTGCAGCAATGCCGGAAGGTACCGGTACAGCCTGTTTTGAAAAGAAATTTCCTGAACGTTTTGTAGATGTTGGCATTTGTGAGCAGCATGCTGTTACCTTTGCAGCAGGGCTTGCAGCGCAGGGGTACCGTCCTTTTGTCGCTATTTATTCAACGTTTATGCAGCGTGCGTATGACCAGATTGTGCATGATGTCTGTTTGCAGAATCTGCCGGTTACGTTCTGTCTCGACCGTGGCGGTATTGTGGGAGAAGATGGCCCGACCCACCACGGTGTGTTTGATTTGAGTTTCATGCGTCATATTCCGAATATGACGGTACTTGTTCCGTCCAGTGAAGCAGAGCTTGCTGACTGCATGGCAACAGCGCTTGCACACGATGGGCCGGTGGCAATTCGTTACCCGCGTGGTGCAGGCTACGGAATCCCGCTGAAAGAAAAGGCTCAGCCGTTTGCTCTTGGCACTGGTGAAATTTTACTTGAGGGAAGTGATGTTGCCGTTGTTGCAGTGGGCTCCAGAACATATCCTGCCCTTGAAGCAGTTAAAGAGCTTGCCAAAGAGACTGGAAAGCAGGCGACTGTTTTCAATGCTCGCTGTGTTAAGCCGTTGCCGGAAGAGCAGCTTATTGAGCTTGCAAAAACACATAAGGCCATGCTGTTGATAGAAGAAAATGCCTTGCAGGGTGGATTCTCCTCAGCAGTGCTTGAGTTGCTTTCAGATAAAGGGGCTCTTGGGAACTGTAGAGTGAAGCGTCTCGGTGTTCCTGATGAATGGGTAGAGCATGGGGCGCAGGGTGAGTTGCGTGAGCAGCTTGGTCTTAACGAAGAAGGTATTAAAAGAGCAGTACAGGCTCTTTTTGAAGAAGCATAACCGCTTGTTGAAAATTAATGACCATTCTGCACATTGCGGCGTCATGGTAAAAAAAGTCAGACGCTCACATATGTTCATCTATTGGTCGTCCTAGACTTTTTTGTATTCCTTGCACTGCACAGATTTATTCCCATCTGTCAGCTTAGGATGTTGTAAGTAGCCTTAGCCGGAGCAATTTGCTCCGGCTTTTTTTTATGGAAATACAGTGGGAACGGCGTCTTAAAAAAGCCAGTGCGGGATGGTCACTGGCTTTTCATGGGGATGAGGCATACGTCTGGTTGCCTGTATATAGTCAAGCTAAGGAGGACTAGCTTTTAATAAGAAGGTGGTTGGTACGTGCGGTGCGAGGATTGGGGAATCCGTAGCAGCCGTGGTACTTATATGTGAAGTATGTTCCGTAGTCGTTACCGGACTCGGCAAGGTGTTCTTCACTGGTAGGGGAAATAGACGGGCACTGTCTACGTTTTGGCTTTTGGTCTGTAAGTTTTTTAGAAAGCATTTGCTGCAAAAGCCTATCCATTTCTTTTTGTTCCATCCACACACCATCACAGGTTGTGCAGCATTCTATATCGATACCTTTGCGGTTGATAATTGTAAGCGCGGTTTCGCAGTTTGGGCATTGCATATTATTCTCCAGAAAAGCACTGGAAGTTTTACTCCAGGTGCTGTCATATTTTTATTGGTATATAAGGACTACTCTTGTACTGCGTATTTTTCATTGCAGTTTTGTATCAAGGGGTAGTTTTTTATTTCATTTAGATGAATTTGAATGTTTTTTTTGATGATCATCTTTTATTCGCAATTCATGTTTCATAAAGCAACTGATGTGCCAATTGGAAGAATACGTTTTATGTCGAAGGTTACGGTATATTGCTCAAGTGATTTGGATTGAAGTGTCTAAAAAATACACTGAAAAGTGTTCTCATGTGCATAATTTATTGTCACATAAGCAAGTGGTGAATAAAAATTGCACATGGTAACGCTAGTACCCTGAGGATAAAGAAAAAGGTGAGTTCGAATGAACTCACCTTTTTTTCTCTATGATCTTGCGATTTGCTTTTTATGCTCTCCTGAAGTCGGAACTTCAGGAGAGAAGGAGGGATAGTGCTTAGGTTGTAACGGTGGAATCATGATTTCCACAAGAGGGGAAAGGGGTCCTTATTCCCTGTTATAGTTCTGGTGTTTTTTCGAGCACAGGGAGGAAACGTGCTTGGCACACTGTGCAAGAAAAAACGATGCGTAGTCATCGTGTAAAAAGGATGTTCTATTTTGAGGAGCTAATTTAATAGTATTGTATAACTAGCTTCTACCAATACTGTATACGGATTTGGCTTTATTATTATGTTTTCATTAATTAATAAAAATTAATCAATGGTTGTTTTTTATGGCATGATGAATGCATTTAATAATGCACAACGCACCAGATGTGTAGCGGATAGAGTAAAAAACTTTTCACACCAATGTAAAAAGTAAACATCTGTATGATGCATTCATCATGTCAGGTGCAAACTGCATTGCACTTGTATTCTATTTAGCAATCAGTGTGCCATTTTTTAAAACTGTTTAATTTTAGCATGTTGCAGGGGTGTTGTTGATTGGGGGCTGATATCTGCTTAGAATTATGAGAAATATGTGCTTTTTTTTGCACATGATGCACAACGAGTGCGCTTGCGTTGTCTTTGCTCTAATACGGTATTGAATAAAAACATGCTGTTAGCAGGTAGAATATGTGCAGCAATATGTGCAGACAGTGCTTTTATAATAGTATGTGTTTGCTCTATTTCAGTGTTGTTGCCAATATATATGGAGGGGAATGTGAAGAATTGACAGTGGTACTGCTCTATGGTCAGTAAGTACTATTACATAAGGAGGTGTGTATGAATGTAGCTATAGTCACATTTGAGGGCTTTAATGAGCTGGATTCTTTTATAGCATCAGGAATTTTGAATCGGATGAAAGATGTTGGGTGGAATGTGCAGATAACATGTCCTGCCGATACAGTAACGTCCATGAACGGAGTAACCATTGCAGCTCAGCAGCCGTTAGAGTTTGCTAATACGGCAGAAGTTGTGCTTTTGGGTAGCGGTATCTGTACACGAGATGTTGTAAAAGATGCTCAAATTCTTGAGAGATTGCAGTTGGATTTGGACAAACAGCTTATAGGTGCTCAGTGTTCCGGTACATTGCTTTTGGAAGCTCTGGGGCTACTTGACGGGATGCCTGCTTGTACGGATTTAACCACGAAGCCCTGGGTGCAGGATGCTGGTGTAGAAGTTCTGGATCAACCCTTTTTTGCTGAGGGAAATGTCGCTACGGCAGGCGGTTGTATGGCATCACAATATCTTGCAACTTGGGTACTGGCTAAATTGGCGGGTACAGAAGCTGCTCAATCTGCCGTACGGTATGTTGCTCCGGTGGGTGAAAAGGATGTGACCGTGGAACACTGTCTTTCTGTTGTACAGACCTTTATATAGGGGACGTAAGCATAGATCGCTGGTTTTGATACTGCATTACTGAGTATGCGGTATGGTAATAGCAGTTAAGTGTAACTGCTTTTTGTATGAAGAATGAATAACGTATTGTATAGAATAAAAAAACTGCCCCCTTTGGTGTAAAAGAGGGCAGATTTTTTTGTGTATATGGAATTTGCAGACAACTGTTAGAATGTCTCAACAAACATTCTGATACCGTCTTCCAGCATTTGTACAGCCATAAAGATGAGGATAAGTCCCATGAGGCGTTCTGTTGCCCGTAGCCCTCGCTGACCGAGAATTTTGGTGAGTGAAGATGAGCACAGCAGAATCATCGCAGTCACAAGCCATGACAGAAAAATAGCTGTAAGCAGTTCAATGTTACCATGCGGGTTTTCCTGAGAACGGGCAGCATAGAGCATGATCGCTGCCAGCAAGGAAGGTCCGGCAAGAAGTGGCACTGCAATAGGGACAATGAACGGGTCTTTTTCCAGATCAGACGGTGTACCGTTCCCCTGCGGGAAAACCATTTTCATGGAGATTATGAGCAGGATAATGCCACCGGCGATACGGAGTGTTGAATGATGAATATTCAATAGCCCAAGGAGGTTGTCACCGAGGTACATGAAAAGCAGAATGATTCCGAGGGCGATAACAACTTCGCGCAGCATGATGCGTCGCTGCTGCTTTGGCGTGAATGCCCCGAGCATAGGCAGGCAGACAGCTGCGTTGCCCAGCGGGTCGAAAATCAGAAAGAGAGTGACAGCAATTTCAAAAATCACCTGCCAGTTCAAGTCCATCATGGTTTACAACTCCAGATAGGTAGCAGACTGTGCTGCTTTTTCGGATACGGTCACAGAGTGGACACGCACTCCGTATGATTCAATGCGCTTGCCAAGTTCCTGATAAATGAAACGGGCAAGATTTTCAGAAGACGGGTTCATTGTGTCAAACGGAGCAGTACAGTTCAGATCTTTATGATCGAGAAGCTCTGTTACTTCTTTGAGTGTTGTCTTCATGATCTTAAAATCAAGCAGAATTTCAACATCATCAGAAAGTTTGTCGCCTTCCACAACAGCTTCAACAGCAAAGTTGTGTCCGTGAATATTTTCGCACTTACCGTCATAGTTGCGAAGTGCGTGTGCGGCTGCAAAATCGGAACGCACAGTAAGCCGCCAGATACCGTTAGCCATGGACAACTCCTTTCCAGTTGGCAAAGTCTTTTTCGAATTGTGGGCCGGGATGAATAGAGTAGGCTTCATCCAGACTGAAAATTGCATCAGATTCACTGATCATAGCCCGTACATACACAGGTACCGGGCCGTTATGTTTAAGTAGAATTTCTTTTAGTTCTGCAATGGCCTGCGCACATAATTTGCTGTGCGGGATGTCGATGGTTGTCGGTTCCAGATTGCACTGGCACGCCTCTGTGAGAGACTCAACCTTTTCGCAAAGTAGTTTGATTTCTTTTACAGCATCTTCGTCATCAGAATCTTCGTTGTTCTGCTGATCACTGATGCGTGCTGTCAGAAGCAGTGGCTGTTCGCTGTACAACAACTCTTTGCCTTCTGCATATGCTTCAGGGAAGACCACAAGTTCGCCGGATGCAGTAAGGTCTTCAATATCCACAAAGGCCATCTTGCTGCCTTTTTTGGTGATATGCTCTTTAATGGCTGTAACCAGCACAGCGCACTTGATCTCACCGCCCTGATCAAGGTCGACTGCCTCTTCAAGAGGTTGCAGGTGCAGTCTGTGCAGTTCGCGGCGGAACGGCTGGAGAGGGTGGCTTGTAAGATAGAACCCAAGAGCATCTTTCTCAAAACGCAGCTTTTGTTCATCGTCAAATTCTTCAAGGCTCTGTTCTTCACAATCAAACCCGATGCCACCGATTACTTTCGGTTCTTCAGAGATCATGGTGAACAGGGAAACCTGATTGGAATCTTTGTCTTTTGCTTTTTTCTGGGCTTTGGCAACAACGTTATCAAGCGCTGCCAGCATGCCACGGCGGGAGACGCCGAAGCAGTCCATTGCACCGCCCTTGATGAGGTTTTCCAGTACGCGCTTGGTAACTTTTCGCAGGTTAACGCGGCAGGTAAGGTCGAGCATGGACTGGAACTCGCCTTCTTCTTCACGTGCTTCCACAATTTCGCGGATTGCCTCATCGCCCACTGTTTTAATCGCGCCAAGGCCAAAGATTACTTCGCCTTCGTGTACAGTAAACTGCCTGCGAGATGCCTGAACGTTTGCCTGTTTAACCGCAACGCCCATATCACGGCATGCAGCAACATATTTAAGCACCTTATCCTGGTTGCCCATCTCTGAAGTCATGAGCGCAGCCATGAATTCAACTGGATAGTGAACCTTGAGGTAGGCGGTCCAGTAAGAGATAAGTGCGTATGCAGCGGAGTGGGATTTGTTGAAGCCGTAAGCTGCAAACTGTTCCATCAAGTCGAAAATTTCGTCGGCTTTTTCTTTTGAAATATCGTTTTCAGCTGCACCGGCAACAAATTTGGTACGCTCCTGCGCCATTGCTTCTGCAATCTTTTTACCCATAGCACGGCGCAGCAGGTCCGCACCGCCAAGGGTGTAGTTACCGACAATCTGGGCGATCTGCATAACCTGTTCCTGATATACGATAACACCGTACGTCGGCTTCAGGCAGTCTTCCAGAGACGGCAGAGGGTAGATAACAGGCACTTCACCATGCTTACGCTTAATAAATTCATCAACCATACCGGAGTTCAATGGTCCCGGACGGTAGAGTGCAAGCATAGCGATTATGTCGTCAAAGCAACTTGGCTTGAGCATGCGCAGGTAGGTACGCATGCCGGATGATTCAACCTGAAAGATACCGTCTGTGTCGCCGCGCTGGTACAGTTCATAGGTTGCTTCATCGTCAAACGGCAGGGTGTCGAGATCTGGCTGAGGCTTTCCTGCAAGTCCGATGTTGTCCACGGCATCCTGAATAACAGTCATGGTGCGCAGGCCGAGGAAGTCGAATTTTACCAGACCGACTTCTTCAACTTTTTTCATGTCGAACTGCGTTACACGACCGCCTTTCTTATCTCGATACAGCGGGAGGTACTCCACCATAGGCTTATCAGAGATAACAACACCTGCTGCGTGGGTGGATGCGTGGCGGCACAATCCTTCAAGGCGCTGGGAAATATCAATAAGTTTTGTAACGCTCGGGTCATTGCGGTACAGGTCAGCAAGCTCCGGTTCAGCAACCAGTGCTTTTTGAATGGTCATTTTCATTTCATCAGGAATAAGCTTGGAAATCTTATCTCCTTCCTGAAATGTAAGACCTTGCGCACGGGCAACGTCGCGAATTACCGCTTTGGCTTTCATTTTACCAAAGGTAGTAATCTGCGCTACTTTATCCTCACCGTACTGCTCCATAGTGTAGCGGATAACTTCTCCTCGACGGCGTTCGCAGAAGTCAACGTCGATATCCGGCATGGATACACGTTCCACGTTCAGGAATCGTTCAAAGAGCAAGTCGTACGGGATAGGGTCAAGGTTGGTGATACGCAGTGCCCAAGCGACAATGGAACCTGCCGCAGAACCACGCCCCGGGCCTACAGGGATACCGTTGTCTTTTGCCCAGTTAATAAAGTCCTGTACAATGAGGAAGTAGGCCGGAAAGCCCATGTCGTTAATAACTTTGAGCTCAAGCTCCAGTCTGTCCCAATAGACTTTTTCATCAATCTCATACGGGATAACATCAATGCGTTTTTTAAGACCCTCACGGCACATGCGGCTGAATTCGTCAGCCATGGTGACGCCTTCAGGCAGGTCGTATTCAGGGAAGTAATATTCACCGAGAGTGAGATTGATATCAATCTCGTCCGCAATTTTTACTGTGTTGGAAATGGCTTCCGGCACATGAGCAAACGCGGCTTTCATTTCGTCAGGCGATTTGTAGTACAGCTCTGTGGTGTCAAAGCGCATGCGGCGTTCATCCTGCACCTTGGCTCCTGTCTGGATACAAAGCAGGGTGTCGTGCGCTTCAACGTCGGATGCGTTGAGGTAATGGCAGTCGTTTGTGGCAACCAGCGGCAGGCCGGTGCGTTTGGAAAGCTCGATGAGTTTCTCGTTAAGCTCATCCTGTTCTTTCAAGCCGTTGGACTGCAGTTCAAGATAAAATCTGTCTGGGAAAATTTCTGCGTACTCACGGGCGATTTCTTCTGCTTCATCCATTGTGTTATTGAGCAGATACCGTGGTACTTCACCGGCAAGACATGCGGAGAGTGCGATAAGATCGTCGCTGTGATCGCGCAAAAATTCTTTGCTGACTCGCGGTTTATAGTGGAAACCGTTAACACAGCCTTCAGTTACTATTTTACAAAGGTTCTGGTATCCGACATTGCCCTTGGCAAGGAGGACTAAGTGGTAGCGTTTTTTTGCGAACTCACTGGATTTATCTGTGTGGTCACCGTGTGATACATAAATTTCACACCCGATGATTGGTTTAAGTCCGGCTTTTTTAGCCATGAGGTAAAAATAGACAGCACCGTACATGTTGCCGTGGTCGGTGATGGCCACAGCAGGCATGTTGAATTCAGAAGCTTTTTGACAAAGGTCTTCTAAACGGATAGCGCCATCAAGAAGGCTGTATTCTGTATGGCAATGTAAATGTACAAAATCTGACATAGTTCGCAAATAGTGTGGAAGGGTTAAAAGCAGTATTTATAGCATCTGTTTTGCTGAGTAACTGGTACAATTCAATATCGACTGAACGTAGCAGATTCAACACATCGGGACAACCGGATTTCCCTGTGTGTGATTGTACTTAGCTGAAAAAAAAGAAAAATGTTTTTTAGTCGTGGTATAGTGCGTGTACAGGGAAAACTGAATTTGCAGGTACAGGCACAAGGGTTGGTGTACTACCGGAGGTTGCAGTGTTTGAAAAGGTGACAGCGTGGATTCAGAGTGTTGTGGAATCGAAGACATTTGATGAAGCCGTAACTAACTTTATTTCAACAAAATACGGGCAGTATGCCCTTATTTTTATATTTTTTATGTTTATTATTACATATCTTCGCGTGCTTTTTGGGCCGAAAGGTTTTTTCAGGGAAAAGCAGTGGGATGAGTGGAATAAAGAAGCTGAGGCCACGGAGGCTGCAGAAAAAGCCGCACACAATGCCGAGGCAAAAATAAAAGCTGAAAAACAGGCGCAGCCTACCGAGAAGTAATGCAACAGGAACTCTCGCCATATCTTGACTGGTTTACACAATATGTTGCGCGGTATGCTCAGCCTGACAGTACTGAACAACAATATATTGACCTGAAGCACGATCATACGTTGCGTGTATTTGAGAATGCGGGATTAATCGTCGCCACGCTGCCGCTGGATTCAGTTACTGCACGAGTGGCATTGTTAGGGGCATTGTTTCATGATGTCGGGCGGTTTGAGCAGTATCGGGTGTACAAAACATACAGTGATCGTAACTCAGTTAATCACGGCTTGCTTGGCTGTCGCATTTTAGGACAAGAGCAGGTGCTGCAAGGTGAACCTGAGAGTATCCGGAAAGCAGTACGGGCGACTGTGGCAATGCATAATAAGTTTGCGCTGCCCATAGGGCTTCCTGAAGTCGTCCGTGTGGCCTCCAATATTGTCCGTGACAGCGATAAACTGGATATTTTTCCTGTACTGGTTTCTAACTTTACGCGTGACGGATCGAAAAGCGATGTTGTGACGCTGGGGTTGGAAGAAGGAAAAACACAATATACCTCTGTTATTTTACATAATGTTCTGCACGGCAAACCTGTTAAGTATGCAGACATGCAATACGTGAATGACTTTAAGCTGCTTCTTGCAAGCTGGGTGTTTAATCTGGAGTACAGAACGTCCATGGAACTACTGTCTGAACGTGGTGCAATGGAACAACTGCTTGATACGCTGCCTGCGTTATCCGAGATGGATGAAGTGAAGCGGGTTGTCCGTGCTGAAATGTATCGTGTACTCACGTCAGATGTTGAAACTAAGGGGTGATCGCGTGAAGGCTGCTGTACAATTTTTATGGAATAAGCTTGTTGCCAGCACTGTTACGCAGGCCGTAACGCTTGTGGATAAAGCTCGTGCCCGCCGTGTTCTTATTCTCGGCGAAAATACCAATGCACTCTCTGATGCGCTTGAAGCAGTTGTAGAGCAACTTGATGTTATTGATGATAAAACGTTGAGTACGCGATTATCTGCTTCTTGTGAGAGCGTACCTGATTCTCAGCCTGTTCTTACAGCAGCAGATGGTTCGTATGATCTATGCTTAGTCAGCTTTGCTTTGCATAAAGTGGAGCCGGAAGTGGCAGAGAAGCTGGTGCGTGATTGCTTACGGGTTGCCCCTAATGCGTTGCTTATCGATTTTGCCCTTGCAGAACGGAATATTGAATTACCATCTCAGTATATCTGTTCGTTTGCAGAGCAGTTCCTTCATGGCGGGCATTGGGAAGTGTTCCAGCGGTATATTCGGGTCGGGGCACTGCATGGCATTGCTCATCGGGCATCCGCCAGTGAATTTGCCAACGTGACAATATGGGGCGGTGGTGTTCGTCTCTTACTTGTAGGGTGATACTCAGCGTGATGACAAACCTGCACATGGCGGTGTTGCTTCGAAAAAACAAACACCCTCTTAGAGGGCTAGCTATTTTCCACCCTTGAGTTTTTCTCGCGTTTGCACTGCACAGATTTGTTTCGATCTGGCAGATAAGGATATTTTAACAGCATAAAAAGTCAGGTGCGACTGCACCTGACTTTTTTTATGGTATTCACCCTGTGGTGGTGTTTTGTTTTGAGCTTGCCAGCTACTGCTTTGGCAATGGAGCATTCGGGGTCACAATGTTGAACCAGAACGGGAAGGTGTCCATCATTGCGATGAGGTCTTTGAGTTTTTGCGGGTCACCGTCTAATGCGATTTCTCCTTCCTTGATAGCCTCTGGGACAGTGGTCTGCCTGAGGAATATCCTGTTGAGCACATCCCGCGTCATATTGACGGTGACTACAGCATCTTTGTCTGCCCCCTTGTAATGGGAAAGGGTAGAGTTGTGGAGATCAAGAACGTACTGTTCGGAGGTGTCCGTGAGGGCAAGGTTGATCTTCATGTCTTTACCGGCAGACCGTTCAGGATTGATGCGTATTGCCAGATAATCCAGAAGCATGGTTGTCTTCATTGCCAGCAGAAAGTCAGGAGAAGCTGTTTGCGGTGCTGGCAGCTTTTCTATCCCGTTTCGTAATTCCTGTGCGCCTGTGAGGTAGAAGTTACGCCACGGGCCGGACTCAGACTGGTATCCAAGCTGTTCCAGAGCGTCGGCTACGAGTTTGCGGGCGTCCTTATTGGAAGGGTCTGAAAAAACAATGTGGTTGCAGACTTCAGCTACCCAGCGGTATTCGCCGTTTTCATATGCTTTACGGGCTTTAGTAAGAATTTCTTCTGCGCCGCCCATGTATTTAACATATCGCTTTGCGGCTTCAACTGGCGGCAGCACATGCAAGTTGGAAGGGTTACCGTCAAACCATCCCAGATAGAATACGTATGTTGCTTTTACGTTGTGGTAGACAGTGCCGTAATACCCACGCATTGCCCAGTGCTGTTGTAAGGCTTCCGGAAAATGAACCTGTTCGGCGATTTGATCCGGTGTGTAGCCCATGTTCGCAAGGCGCAGTGTCTGGTCGTTAATGAATCTGTAACCGTCACGAGCCATTTTTAAGTCTTTGATGACAGCTTCATTTCCCCATACTGGCCAGTGGTGCATAGCGTAGAGCACTTCGGCGTCTTTGCCCCACATTTCGATTGTTTCATTGAGATACTTTGACCACGCCAGAGGGTCTCTGATTTTTGCACCACGAAGTGTGTAGGTGTTGTGTAAGGTGTGTGTGCAGTTTTCTGCGGCAGAAACAGCTTTGAGCTGCGGGATGTACCAGTGCATTTCTGCTGGTGCTTCAGAACCCGGAGCCAAAAGGAATTCAAAGTCCAGACCGTCGATGGTCATTTTTTGACCGGTTTTGGTAATAAGGTCTGTCGGAAGAATCAAGGTTACGGTACCTGTGGAGGTCGTTGTTCCTAGTCCTGCGCCCACTTGTCCTTCTGGAGAAGGAGGAAGCAGATTACCGTACATGTATGTTGCACGGCGGCTCATGGCGTTACCAGCATACACGTTTTCTGAGACTGCCGCTTCGGTGAATCCTTCCGGAGCAATTATCTTGATTTTACCGTCGCGGACATCTTTTTCATCAATGATGCCACGCACGCCACCGAAATGATCAACATGGCTGTGGGAGTAGAGTACAGCCTTGATAGGCTTTTCAGGGCGGTGTTCAAAATATAGCGCAAGAGCTGCCTTGGCAGTTTCAGCAGAAATGAGCGGGTCGATAACGATGATTCCGGTATCGCCTTCAATGACCGTCATGTTGGAGAGGTCTGCATTGCGTATCTGATAGATACGGTCACAAACTTTAAATAAGCCGCCCTGCATGACCAGCTGCATTTGTCGCCACAGGCTTGGATTTACAGTGTTGGGTGCTTTTTTTTGCTTGAGGATAAACTGGAACGCCTGCATGTCCCAAACGGTATTACCTTTAGCATCTTTGATTATACCATTGTTTGGGAGCGGGGCAATAAATCCCTTAGCTGCATCCTTGAAATCCTGTTCATCCGCAAATGGCAGGATTTTTAACCAGCGTGCATTTTCTTGAATAGTATGTTTGGTCGCAGGGTTGGGGGAAATGTCTGCGTATGCAGGTAAGGCAAAGGCTATTAGCACTAGCCAGATAAAGGCTGTCAGTCGTATGCCGTTCATTATCTTCTCCTGATAGGCTTTGCGGGATACGCTGCAATAGTAGCCCGCAGGATGTACCAGTTAGTGATTAAACGACAATTTGTTAAAAAAAGAGTGTATTTTTTTGAGAAGATCTATGTAGTTGAAGTCAGTTGCAGGAACAGTTCCCAACAATCCTTTGCAATGAAGTCAGGCTGCTCTGCCTCGAAATCTGCGCGGGTTGCTTCTCCTGTGCAGACACCTGCCGTGAGCGTTCCTGCGGCCTTGCCAGTATGGATGTCCATAATGTGGTCACCGGCCATGAGTGCTTCTTCCGGAGGACAGCAGGCCAGTGCAAGGGCTCTATGCAGGTGATCCGGATCTGGCTTGACAGAAGGCACATCATCACGGGTGAGCACTATTGGGCAGTATTCGTCAACATCTGGAAAAACAATGCGAACCGCTTCTGTGCAGTTGCGGGTGACAATGCACGGAGTGATGTTTCGATCACGTAACTCGGAAAGCAGAGGGCGTCCCCAGTCAAAAAGGTCGCTTCTGGTTGCGGCTTCAAGTTCGACATCCTTTGCAGCAGCGATGGCTGCTTCGTCTATTTGAGCCATAATGGAAAGCTGTTCGCTTGCAGCCTGTTGTTTTGCCATTTCAAGCCATTCCAGAAGAGGAAGTCCATCAAGGTCTGGCAGGTTGGGGTACACTTCTTTAACAGCAAGGTACGCTCTACGCTTCATTTCATGGAAATCAATGGTGGGGATGGCAAGTGTGCCGTCAAAATCAAAAACAACAGCCTTGAGTGGATGTCTCATGTTTGTCCTTCAGTTGAATGAAATACGTGCATATCTGAATCATCTATTTTTATAGTTCGCATGGTGACAGGTCAATCCTCTAATTACTTTCCATGCGCGACGTGCTGTATTGTCTGGCTGAGGGTATGCGGTTGTAGCCTGTTGTTTTTATAGGGAAGCAGGTGAGCAGCAGGGCAATGCTTGTTCTGAGGAAGCGAAGTTATGCAGAGTTATAAAAGTAAGAAAAGCCAAACTCAATACATCGTACATGGATGAAAGAGTTTGGCTTTTGGGGGTATGAGGAAGAGCTGTGTGTTTTTTAATGAGAATGAAAAGCAGACAGTGGCTAATCTTCGATTATAATTACGTCTGGTTCATCATACTCTTCAATAATGATCACATCCGGCTCGTTTCGTTCAATAACAACTACATCTGGGCCGTCATCAAAAATAACGTCGAGCAGGTCTTCATCACGTCTGTCTTCAATGATGATTACATCCGGATCATCATCCTCAAGGACGATGATTTCGTCAGAAAGTGCTGTTGTCGGGATAGTGAGCAGTATTAGTAAGAAAAAAATATATCTCATGTGTTCTCCATGTTGAATGTAAAACACATGTATTTGAAGTGGCGTTAACTGGAAGTAAAGATGAAAGTAAAGAGCAAGCTTTTTGGTTAAGAATGAATAAAAGTCTGAAGTGGATGTTTTGTAGTTGTGTTATATTGAATGGGATACGCTTTTGAAAATAAAAAAAGGGTCATAGACTGTTGTCTATGACCCATGTATTCTAGATGGTAGCGAGGGAGGGAATTGAACCCCCGACACTGCGGATATGAGCCGCATGCTCTAACCAACTGAGCTACCTCGCCATCATATGTACTTTTTGACCATGTTTTTAAAAACGTGATCGCTAAGTGCGAGATGTTTTTTGTATAAAACAGCTGGGAAAGTCAAGCTAAAAATCAAAAAAGTACGAAAAGCATACGTTATAATGCCGTGCAATGCAGGCGCGGGTATCGTACTTCCAAACAATACTCAGAGGGAAGATATGGAATTTTTTATTGATACCGCCAGTATAGATGATATTAAAATTGCCACAGAACAGGGTTTGATTGACGGTGTGACAACCAACCCTACATTGCTTTCCAGAGAAGGCGGTGATTGGCGTGTGCGTGCTAGAGAAATATTAGATGTAGTTAAGGGGCCAGTGAGTCTGGAGGTTGTGGCCGAAGATGCCGCAGGTATGATTTCACAGGCGCATGACTTAAAGAAGATGGGTGATAACGTTGTCGTTAAGATCCCGATGACGCCGGAAGGGCTCAAAGCAGTAAAAACGCTTTCCGGTGAAGGGATTCATACCAACGTAACACTTGTATTTTCGCCATTACAGGCACTGCTTGCTGCCAAGGCAGGAGGCACATATGTAAGCCCGTTTATCGGACGTTTGGACGCTATCGGTGACAGTGGCATGAATCTGGTAGAGGAAATCCGTACGATTTTTGATAATTACGGGTATACCACAAAGATTCTTGTGGCGAGTGTGCGACATCCTATGCACGTGCTGGAAGCAGCCCTTGTGGGGGCGGATGTTGCTACGGTCCCGTTTGCTGTATTGCAGCAGTTTGTCCATCATCCACTTACAGACAAGGGACTGGAGAGCTTCCTTGCGGACTGGCATAAACTGACAGGTGGTAAATGGTAGGCCAAGGGTAGACAGAATTTTTCCGGGGCTGCTTACAACGTCCTGACCTGTCAGAGTAAGACAATTCCGTGCAGGACACGAAATATAAAAAAAGCCGAGTTCGAAGCATACGTAATCGTATGTGAGAGTTTGGCTTTTTTTATGTTCCAGTATTCTGTGGGGATATCGCTAACCTGAGGAGACTGATACCTCCCTTTTTTTGAAGTTATACATGTTTATAGGAAGATTTTGTTCTATAGTGCTGGGTGGATAGCTAATTTTAAAGGGTGGTAAACATGACTGCATCGTTATTGTTTAGAAATTGTGTAATCGGGTGTTGTGTTCTTGCAGGTGTACTTTGTCTTGCGCATGTAGCCATGGGAAATGATGAAGTGGTGTTAACGCAATCGCAGGATCAGCAGCTAGACTCTGCGCTGGAGGCGTTGAAGTCGTTTGAATGCGCAACAGCAGCCAAAATTCTACAGGACATAACCGAGATGACTCCCAAAGCTGAATATGCCTTCGGCTGGTGCTACAGTGTCTCCGGTTGCTTAGAGCAGAATCCTCAAAAGGCATTTCGGTACTTTATGCAGTCGGCGCAGCACGGATATGCTCCGGCACAGCAGGCAGTAGGAAGTTGCTATAAAAAGGGTTTTGGCGTTGCCATAAATCTTGAAAAAGCAGTGAACTGGTATACCAAAGCTGCAAAAAAAGGGCTGGATGAAGCACAGTATCTTCTGGCTGAGCGGTATTGTAGTGGCAACGGTGTGAAGCAGAATTACGGCTTTTGTCGGGACTGGTTGAAAAAAGCTGCAGAGCAGGGATATGTGAAGGCAATGAGGGTGCTCGGGCAGCTCTATGAAAAAAATCCCGCAAAATGGAAAGATACAGGTTCACTGGCGCGTCATTGGTATAAGCAGGCAGCGGAGCAAGGTGACGCAAGTGCTGCGTATACACTGTCCCAGCTGGTAGCCAGAGAAGAAAAGTATCAGGAAGTGCGGCATTGGATTCGTGTTGCGGCGGAGAATGGGCACGCGTTGGCACAATGGAATATGGCGGGCTTTGCAAAAGAGCCTGAGGAAGTGTTGCTGTGGGCAGATAGAGCAGCCCGTAACGGGTATTTAGAAGCCTGTACAACACTAGCAGATTATTACATGAAGTTTTCACCTTCTCAGGCCGCAGAGTATTTACGCATTGCTGCTGATAGAGGAGACGTTGCATCAAAAGTTCGTTTGGCGCGTTTAGCCAACGCAGATAAAAAATCAGAACTGCTGGGGATGGAGTTAAAAGGTGCGACTCAGGCAAAGGTTGAAGGGCACCTTAAAAAATTCGGTATCAAATCGGAAGGCGCGGCGTTTGATGGTGCAATGCGCTATAGCGCTTCAGCTTTACAGTTGGCAGACTCTCGTCTCGTGTGGATGGCATATAAGGAGCGAAACGGTGTAAATATTTTGTCGGGTGTGACGTATGAACTCCCGCGCATTCTGGCAACAAAAGAAGATATTGCGGCGTATATCGAAAAAATGAGTACTCGTTTCGGTACCCCTTACGGAGTTATGCCGGAACGGATTGATCCAGAAAAAGAATGGAAAGTTTTATGGGCATTACCGGATTCCGATGTGACCTTGGAATACACACCGGAAAAAGGCATGCAGCTTGTGATGGTTCCGGTAAGCTGATTACACTATGACTGATGCAGTACAGTGCTCAGTTGCTTTTGCGGCTGGGCACTTTTTTGTTTTTGTGTGAACAAGACAGAACCGATGCATGCCGTAAAAGGAGCTACCAGAACTAATCCGAAGCTGCCTATGAGAGTTTTGACCACTTCAGCTGCAACGTAAATCATATTGAAAATATTGATGACAGGAATGCCCTGTGCCATGAACGCCATGAGGAGTGTCACATATCCACCGGAGTACGCAAGCAACAGGGTCGTTGTCATTGTTCCCACAACAGCGCGGCCAACCCTGAGGCCGGAAAGCAGGGCTTCTTTTCTGCTTATTTCAGGGTGGGTATCCACCACTTCCTGTAAGCTGGCTGCTACGTCCATAGCTAAATCCATGACAGCACCGGAAGCGGCTACAAAGATTGCAGCTACGTAGATTTCAGTAATATTCAGATGAGCATAGCCTGCATAGAGTAAGGTTTCAGCAAAAGGCATTACCGCGCCATGCAGTTTGAAGGCGGATGTCGCCCATACAGCCAGAATGCAGCTGCTGGTAACGCCGAGCATGGCACCTAGAAAGGCTACTGTCCCCATACGGGTGAGTCCCGCCACAAGAAAAATGATTGTTCCGGTGAGAATAGCGACAACCGCCAGTGCGAGCCAGATAGGGGCAATGCCGAGCAACAGCGAAGGGACGAATATCTTCCAGAGTACCAGACCGGTGAAAATAAAACTGAGCAGAGCCTTGGCACCTGTTCTTCCGCCGAAAAGCAAAAGGAGCAGGGCGAAAAGACAGAGCAACGTAACTTCCAGACCAATACGGTAATGGTCTTGAGGAACAACGGAGTCAATACTGCCGTCCGGTTTATGGGTCATAACAAGTAACGCAGTATCGCCTGCTGTGAACGCCTTATCAATATCCAGACGTCCCATCAGCTGGTTGCTGACCGTGAAGGTTTCTCCCTTATGCTTCCCTTCAAGAATTTCCACATCAAGAACCTGTACACCGACAGTGACAAGCGAGTGGTGCTGAAGTTGGCTGTTGTCAACGGACAGAATGCGCCCTTTGGATTGCGTTGCATTCTCATCAATTCTGTCATCAAACGGTGTTGGAATATTCCAGAGCACAACAGAAAGGATGATAAAGAATGCGATAAGGATAGTATCTCGTTTTGCGCTTTGTGTCCGCACAGCATTGCACCTTGTTACCTGTATGAAGAAAAGATGGAATGGCGGCACTGGGAGCTGCCGCCATTCCTGAGGCCATAGACTAATGTTACTTAGAGGCTACGCTTACGGCTGGGGTAATTCCCATGACAGCCATAATTTTTTTGGCAATTTCGGACTGGTGGTAATGGTTTTTGAAGCTTTCTGCTCCAACACCCATAGCGCTGGTCACAACAGGAGTGCCTGTGTGTTTGAATGAGGTCCATGCAAGACCGGCTTTGTTATTGATAATGTGAGTTACAGCTACAACAAGCGGGTCATAGCTTCCGTACAGGATGGCTGCCTGTGGAGAAGTGTTTTTGATGAGATGGCCTGCCATAGATTGCATAAATGCTTCTTTAAGCTTTGCCACTTCAAATGGTTTGAGCACAAGAAGGTTCTGTTTCGGGTCGCCTTCAAATTTAAGGCCGAAGTATTTTGTGATTTCAGGCTTCAGATCTTCAAAGGTGTTTTTGCCGCTTGCGCTTTTTTTGAACGGCTCCATCACTTCCTGAGTGAATTTTTTAAATGAAGCATTCTGTGCAGCAAGAATATCGAAGTGGGTTTCGTACTTGGTGCCTGCAAATCCTAATGTCATACCACCGGTTTCGTGGTCACCGGTAACAACAATCAAGGTGTCATTCGGGTGTTTCTTGTAGAAGGCAACTGCTTCTTTAACAGCGTTGTTGAATGCAATTGTGTCCATCACTGCTGCTTTGGCGTCGTTGGCATGGCATGCCCAGTCAATTTTACCGCCTTCAACCATCATGAAAAAGCCTTCCGGGTTATCCAAAAGGGCAATGCCTTTTGCGGTGAATTCAGCAAGGGAAATATCCTGAGCGCGACGGTCGATTTCGTACGGAGTTGCACCGGAATCCTGCAACCATTCGTTGTAGGTAAGAACTTTACCGCTTTTTTTAGAAAGCTTTTCAAAGTCCTTGCGGTTTGATGCTATTTTGTAGCCTGCTTTTTTGATGGATTTAAAAGCATTGCCGCGAGATTCAATCCCCTTACGGGTGCCTTTAGGATCTTTAAGGCCGCCACCGGCAAAGTAGTCGAACTTGGAAGCTGCAAGCGCGTGGTCAATGTAGTGGTACTGGGAGCGCTTAGGTACATGAGCGTAAAAAGCAGCAGGTGTTGCGTGGTCAATGGATACGCTGGAAACAATACCTACTTTGTGGCCCTTGTCGCGTGCCATTTCAGCAATGGTTTTTACATGTTTTCCATCAGGGGCCATGCCGATCATGCCGATGTTGGTAATCTGACCGGAGCTCATGGCTGTTGCGGCGGCAGCAGAACCTACAATAAAGCGGTTGTTAGCCTGCGTGGTGGTGATGCCCTGTACCGGAAATTCTTCAAAGACAAGTTTTTTACCGGTGATAGCTTCAGTAGACATTTTCTGCGCAATGCCCATACCGTCACCAATGAAGAGAAATACATATTTAGCCGGCTTACCGGAGTAATATTCTCCAGCGTGGGATAGACAGACGGAACCGGCAAGTAACATTACCATACACACAAATACAGAAACTGAACGTAGTCCTGAGAAACGCATCACGTACTCCTTGAGCTTGGTGATCGATAACAGTGCAACAAAGCATGTTATCAGTGGATGCTATGAACGCATGCATCGGGGCATGCTACAGCGCGTGTTAAGCGCAACCTCTTAAAAGTATGGGGATCTTTTTGCAGTGCAGCTGTTACCCCATGATGACGTGGTAAGATCGTTTTTGTGAATAATGTTAAGATACTGTGACGGAAAAGGTAGTAGAAATATAATAAACAGCACGCTGGGTTGCTAACCAAGTTAGATTGGGTTTGCATTGCGCCGTGTTGGAAGGAATAAAAAAGCCAAACTCACGTACAGATGTATCGTTGAGTTTGGCTTTTGCTTTTGGTGTGCTGCGCAGAGTTGATATAATCCGGCAGTAGGGCGAAGTGGGAATTAATGATTAAGAATTTGCTCAAGGAATGCTTTGCAGCGTTCTTCCCGCGGGTTTGTGAAGAATTCTTTTGCCGGTGCATATTCAACAATCTGCCCCTGATCCATAAAGACCATGGTGTCGGCAACTTCACGGGCAAAGCCCATCTCGTGCGTTACACAGATCATGGTCATGCCCTGATCTGCAAGTTCGCGCATTACGTCGAGAACTTCTTTGATCATTTCAGGGTCAAGTGCAGATGTCGGCTCGTCAAAAAGCATAATTTTCGGCTGCATGGCAAGGGCACGGGCAATTGCAACGCGCTGTTGCTGTCCGCCGGAAAGTTGTCCGGGGAATTTGTGTGCCTGCTCGCCAATTCCTACTCGTTCGAGGAATGAATACGCAATTTCTTCTGCCTGCTTGCGCGGCATTTTGCGAACCCAGACTGGCCCGATGGTAACGTTGTCCAAAATAGACAGGTGCGGGAACAGGTTGAATTGCTGGAACACCATGCCTACTTCACGTCGGATGACTTCAATGTTTTTTGTATCGTTTGTAAGGGTGGTGCCATCAACAATAATATTGCCTTCCTGATGCTCCTCAAGCCGGTTCAGGGTTCGGATGAGGGTAGATTTACCTGATCCTGAAGGACCACAGATTACAACCTTTTCCTGCTGGCGAACCTGCAGGTTAATATCTTTTAATACATGGAACTGGTCGTACCATTTGTTTACGCCGTCCATTTCAATGATGACCGGATTATCTGCAAGATGTGTTGCAGTGTGTATTTGACTCATAATTATATCCTCAGCTGTCTACTTGGACGCGTATTTCTTTTCCAGATGCTGGCTGTAACGGGACAGAGAGTAGCATAAAATCCAGTACCAGAGTGCTACAAAAACGTATGCCTCTTCCAGTTTACCGAACCACTTGGGGTTGGATGTCGTTGCAAAAGCAATTTGCAACAGATCAACCAGACCGACAATACCAACAAGTGAGGTATCTTTCAAAATACCGATAAAGTTGTTTACCATAGGTGGAATGACAATCCGCAGAGCCTGCGGCAGAACAATCAATACTGTTTTTTGCCAGTAGCTCATACCTATGGCATCAGCCGCTTCGTATTGTCCTTTGCCAAGTCCTTGCAAGCCCCCACGGATGTTTTCTGCAAGGTATGCGGAGAAGAACATGGTAATCCCAACCATGGCTCGCAGCACTTTATCCAGCTCCATGTCTGTAGGCAGGAAGAGTGGCAGAACAACGGAGGCCATAAATAAAATGGTAATTAACGGCACGCCTCGAACCAGTTCAATGTACGCCACGCAGAAGGATTTTATTATCGGCATGTCAGATGTGCGTCCAAGTGCGAGCAGTACACTGATAGGAAATGCAAAAAGCATAGCTACCGAGGCAAGAATAAGCGTGAGCATCAGTCCACCCCAATAATGGGTGTCCACAACTTCTAATCCGGTAAAGAATCCGCCATGAATAATGAGGAAGACTGCAACAGGAGAGCATCCCCATAAAGCGTAAAGCCATTTCGTGCCACGGAATCTTTCCACCAGCGTCAGCATGACAAGGGCGAGAATAATCAGAAGTGCGACTGCAGGACGCCATCGATATTCTTCAGGATAAATACCGACCATAAATACCGGCCACATGTCACGGACAAATCCCCATGCAGCACCGGAATATTCTTTGGCTACAGCGGGGTCGAGGGTAATGCTAGCATTAATGATTGCCCACTGGATAAACGGCTTTACAGCGGAATAGATAGCCCAGCCTGCAATTACTGTAAGGAGAGCATTGTACCACGGGTACAGCAGATTGGCTCGAACCCAGCCTACAGTTCCGGTTGATGTGACTGGCGGGCGGCGATCTTCAATTTTTTCTGCCATATTACCGCTCCACAAGTTTAATTTTAGCGTTGTACCAGTTCATGCCTAGAGAAATGACAAGGGAAATGGACAGGTACACGCCCATCCAAATACCTACAATTTCAACGGCCTGACCGGACTGGTTGAGGATAGTCCCCCCGACGCTGACAAAATCAGGATACCCGATGGCAACAGCGAGTGAGCTGTTTTTGGCGATGGCAAGGTATTCACTGGTCATTGGCGGAACAATGATGCGCATGGCCTGTGGCAAAATGACAAGACGCATTACGTGGCGTTCTTTAAGAGCAAGCGCACGTGCAGCTTCGCGCTGGCCATTGGAAACAGCCTGAATACCGGAGCGGATGATTTCAGCATTGAATGCGGAAACATACACAGTAAGACCAACCAGTAAGGCAGTAAACTCTGGTGTGAGGTCAATGCCGCCCCGATAGTTGAATCCTTTGAGCACAGGATAGTCCAGTGTGAATGGCGCTCCGGCAACAAGCCATACCAGAGCAGGAAGTCCGATAAGCAGAGCCAGTGATGGAAGCAGGATTTTACCCGGTGTGCCGCATTCATTTAATAAACGGACGGAGCGGCGGAAAATAAAATAAATTCCGATAAATGCTGCTCCGATTGCAAGGCAAAAAGGCCATGCACCGGACTGGGCAACCGGAGCGGGTAAGTATAATCCGCGGTTGTTAAGTATAAACCAGCCACCAATGTCTATAGACTGCCGTACGGAAGGTAACTGCTGCAGTACAATAAAGTACCAGAAGAATAATTGTAGAAGTACCGGAAGGTTGCGGTTGAGTTCTACATACCAGCTGCACAGTTTGCTTATAAGCCAGTTAGGTGAAAGTCGGCCAAGGGCGATAATCAGGCCGAGGATGGTTGAAAAAATACAACCAAGAATCGTCACCTTGATGGTGTTGGCAAAGCCGGTCATCAAGGCAGTTATATAGCTTGATGCTTCTGTGTAGCGTGTAAAGGAAATAGAATCACTGCCAATGTACAGCACAAGCACTGGGATAATACCGACAAGTGCAATAACTGCAAAAACAGTTTTGTCATTTGAAGTGATGGTCTTGTCTTGTTTTTTTAGCCAGACCGCGATTGCACGGGAGGCAAACAGACCGAAAATAAGTGCAACCAGAAACCACAGGAATCCGCCTTGAAGGACAGGAATCGGAGCGGTCTCACCAATATTGAATCCAGCTTCATTCTGCAAAAAGCCAAAGCCGGAACCAATTCCACGTTTTTCCAGATTCGCCAATGTGTTTTGGTACATGGTGAACGCAACCCACAATAAGCCCCCAAGCATGATACATTGATATATCCATGCGCGGATTTGCGGATTTCTCCAGAAAGGAACGCGTGCGTGTTCGTGTGCGTGTTGTGACATAATATTACGTAGATTGTGTGTCGTTAAAAAACTGTATGAGCGAAACAGTTTTTGGGAATCAGGTCAGGTTCGTGAGCCCCTGTGCCGACTCCGCCGTCAAAAGAAAACTGCCGGAGCAGATGCTGGCAACATCTGTCCGGCAGTAACATGCAACTGGTCTAGCGGAAAGGAGGTGCGTAGATCAGACCGCCGTTGTTCCACTGGTTGTTGTAACCACGGTCGAGACGAAGCGGAGTTTTAGGGCCGAGGTTACGGTCGAAAATGTCGCCGTAGTTGCCCACAAGCTTGATGATGCGAACTGGCGCATCTTTATCAAGGCCAAGATCCTGCCAGAGAGTGCCGGTAGCACCAAGCATACGCTGTACCTCAGGGTCTTTGGACTCTTTCGCCATTTTTTCTACGTTTTCTGAAGTAATACCTTTTTCTTCAGCAGCCATGGTAAGCCAGATTGTCCAGCGAACAATGTCGCCCCACTGGTTGTCGCCATGACGCACTACAGGAGCAAGTGGCTCTTTAGAAATAAGTTCTGGAAGAATGATGTGCTCTTCAGGGTTCTTCATAAGAGAGCGCTGTGCAGCAAGGCCGGATACATCTGTGGTGTGCACGTCACAACGGCCGGTATCATATGCTTTACGTACGTCTGGCTGTTTGTCGAAAACAACCGGTTTGAACTTCATGTTGTGCTTACGGAAGTAGTCAGCAACGTTGAGTTCGGTGGTGGAACCGGTCTGAAGGCAGATTGTTGCACCGTCGAGATCGCTTGCTTTAGTAATGCCAAGCTCTTTACGGATCATGAGTCCCTGACCATCGTACAGAGTGACAACTGTGAAATCGAGACCGAGGTTAGTGTCGCGGCTCATTGTCTGTGTTGTTGTACGGGAGAGAAGATCAATTTCACCGGACTGGAGAGCTGGAAGACGCTCTTTGGAGGTAAGCGGGGTGTATTTGACATCAACGTCTGTAGCAGCACCGACAGCACGGCAGAAGTCAACATCAAAACCGATTCGGTTACCGGAGCTGTCCAGAGCAGAGAAACCCGGGTTTTCAATGTGTGTACCGCATTTAAGGTAGCCGCGTTTTGTGACGTCTTCCAAGGTGGAAGCGAACGCGCTTGAAGCCATAAGGGCAAAGGCGATAACGAGAGCAAGAGTGCGCGTGATACGCATGGTAGGAACCTCCCTAAAAATAGAAACAGAGTAGGCCGCAACGAGTGAACAGTGTTTATCTGTGCGGCGTAACCTATACCGTATGTGAACGTCGCAATACAGCGAAGTAGATAGCGACGTTAGCATTATGGGTAATACTTGATGTGGCCGTTATGTAGTACTACCGCCAGTTCCCTGCACAAACGTAAGGAACTGTGGTTTTGTGGCGTGACAGTTCTATACAGCAGTAAAGCAAGCAATTGCTATATTTCCACTGTACTGTATGGCACTCTTTACCTGTATGCGGGAAAGGGTGAAGCAACTAGTGCGGACTGAGACAGTAGGACGGTACAAGAGAACAGCGTGGTATGCAATAACCATTATCGCTGTAACTAGTTACAGTGTTACATAAAAAGAAGCACTATTCCCATTCAGGTTCCGGGTCTTTGAGCGGCGGTTGGCTGTCTGCACCTTCTGAGGTGCTGGTATGTACTTTGTCCAGAACAGGGCCTGTTTGCAGTTCCTGTGTTTTGTCGTCCTTGAGTGCTTGAAGCATTTGCTCCATTCTGTGCAATCTAGCTTCAAGGTTTTCTGTCTGATCTGAAACCAGTTGATCGACGAACACCGCGTTAAGCATAGAGAGTCCCAGAATTCCACCAATGACTACCGTGAAGATAAAGAAGCCGCGAACCAGAAGTATCCAGCCGTATCCATCTGTTTTTTTGATGAGCATATCCGGCACGGCAGGCCAGCCGTCCATGGTGAACACCTGAAAGATAGTATATGCGCTTGTTATGGGGTCGCCGAAATATTCTGGAGAAGCTTCCCCGAACAGGTACGTGGCACCCACTGAGATGATGGCAAGAATGAACATGAGTCCAAGAAATACACCGATTGATGCATTAAGTGCACGGCCGATACCTGTAATCAGCCGTTCCCTGTGAGGGATAAAATAGAGCAGCTTGAATATCCGGATGAGTCTTGCCAGCCGGAGCATGAGAATGACATTGAACCGCCCCATGGGATAGAACGGGGTGAGGAGTACCGGCGTAGAAACAAGCACGATGATGAAGTCGAACTTATTCCAGTTGTTTTCGAAAAACGCTTTCCATGTGAACTTTTTAATCCGTGCGATGATTTCAACAATGAAGAATACCTCGCATGCGATATCAATCCACGTAAGCCATTTGCTGGCAAACATTTCTACACTACTGAACGCACCAAGCGTGATAACAATAGCATTTATTATGATAACTATTGCAACTGGTTTGGATATTTCATGCGCTTCGTCAGCAACAACCGGATTGAGTGAATCTGTATAAAGAGTCACGGTAACCTGCCTCATTGTCAGTGGCTGTTTGTTGAGTCTACCGTCGGTGGCAGAAACAGCTGCGTATCATTTTGAAGTAAGGTGTATTGTATATTCAAGGATTAAGTCTTTTGTTTCTCAAACAGTGTTATTGAATGCACACTGGCATCGGCAAATAATGTTATAGAGCCGGAAGTTGCGTATTGTGAAAGAGAGATATGGAGGCACTCATGATACGTGATATAATGTGGGCACTGGCAACCATCTGTTTTCTTGTAGTAACGTTTTTTGCAGGTTTGGTGGCCTTATGGCTGTTACCGTTTGTACTTATTTTTATGTTGCTGACCCGTCGATATTAAGACGGGTATACAGGCGTTCGAATCGCCCGATGAACGTATTTACCTGATAGTTCAATAAAAAGTCAGATGCAGTGCATCTGACTTTTTGTGTGCTTTATCCGCAAGGTTCGTGCGGCAGGTGATGATACTTTGCTAGGAACAAGGCAGATTATTATTTGGCATTACAACTCGTAATCACTTTGTTGAAGGTAAATTTTGTCTTCTGGGTGTAGGCATGCTCCGGTAGCAAGACGGTGGTCGGGAAATCCGGCCTGTTCGGGGAGTCAGGAAAATGCTGTGCTTCAAACGCAATGGCACCGTGTCTGGGGACAATTATGTCGTCTCGATACGTTGTGACTCCATCGAGACTGTTGCCCGTGTAAATCTGAATACCCGGTTCTGATGTGGCAACAGTAAGGCTACGGCCAGATATCGGATGTGTAAGCATAGCTGCCAGCCGGACGATGTTGTCGTGGTCTTTGGAAAGTACATAGGTGTGGTCAATGCCACCTGCATTCATAATTTGCGGATCGGTTTTAAAGATCTTTTCCCCGATGGCAGTAGGGTAGGTTAAATCCATGATGCTTCCCTGCACCGGTTGCGGGGCATCTTGAGCTGGAATGGCTTCCTCTGTGATTGGCAGATAGTCGTCTGCATGCACAGTGAGTACATGATCGGTAATCTCTGTACCGATTTTTCCTGACAGATTGAAATACGTATGGTTTGTCAGGTTCAGAACAGTTGGCGCATCTGTAAAAGCAGAGTAATCAATAGTGAGCGTATCCATCGTATCCAGTGTGTACGCTACCTGCACAGAAAGTGTGCCGGGAAAGCCCATGTCACCGTCAGGTGATATGTGCTGCATGATGACGGATGCGCTTTCTTCTGACTCTACAACGTGCGCGCTCCATACGTATTTATCGAATCCGCGGGAGCCGCCATGAATATGATTCTCACCATTATTCTTGTCTAAATGGTATGTAATTCCGTTAAGTCTGAATGAAGCATCCTTGATACGGTTAGCGTATCTACCGACAATGGAACCGAAATGATGATTTTTGTGCAGATATCCATCTAACGAATCAAATCCTATGGTTATGTCACCAATGTTACCACCGCAGTCGGGAGTAGCAATTTTTAGTATTGTTGCGCCATAGGTGATAAGATCAACAGTTATTCCGCGTCCATTATCCAGCGTATAACGTTCGACAATCTCTCCTGAAGGGGTAGTTCCAAAAGAGTCGATTGTTACCTTCATACTTCCTCCATAAAAATGATGTCAAAGTATGACTAAGAGCCTAAACAAGGTTTGGTTTCAGCGTAAGGATTTTTCTGACTGAGGTGTGGGTATTACTCTTGAAAGATGCATAAGTACCCTTGTGATATATGGAACTAAGTCTGCAAGTACTTGCTGTGTCAGCGTAATTTTGGAACTAATTTGGTATACAATACGACATGTATAGTTGTGAATAAAAGCACATAGTTAGCGCTTTTTTTGAGGGCTAGGTGATGTGTCGTGTTTCGTATTGTGAGTAAATAAATTTTATTTGTGAGCGACTGCTGCTGTGTGTATTCCTAGCACACTGGCACTAGTTATCTACGAGCGCATCAGGCGATTGTAGTAACTCTTTTTCATACACTGATACTTACTACGGAGATCTTACAATGGCTGTACGTGAAGAAGTGAATGGATTCTATATTCCAAGTGTTACTCTGTTAGGAATTGGAGCTCACAAAGAGATTCCGGCTAAAATTCGTGCTTTAGGCGGCCAAAAGCCTCTCTTGGTTACAGATAAAGGGATTACTGCAATCGGTATGACCAAGCAGATTGTAGACCTGCTTGCTTCTGAAGATATGCAATGTGTTGTGTATGACGAAACTATTCCGAACCCTACTGACATCAACGTGCATGACGGTGTTGATGTTTACCGTAAAGAAGGTTGCGACTCTCTGATTACCCTCGGTGGCGGCAGTGCCCATGATTGTGGCAAAGGTATCGGCCTTGTTATCGCCAACGGCGGCAAAATTCATGACTATGAAGGTGTAGACAAGTCTACCAACCCAATGCCTCCGTACGTAGCTGTTAACACCACTGCCGGTACCGCTTCTGAAATGACTCGCTTCTGTATTATCACAGACACTTCCCGCAAAGTTAAAATGGCTATCGTTGACTGGCGTGTGACCCCGACAATCGCTCTCGATGACCCTATGCTTATGCTGGGAATGCCTCCTTCTCTGACTGCTGCAACTGGTATGGATGCTCTTACTCATGCTGTTGAAGCGTATGTTTCTACTGCCGCCACACCTCTTACTGATGCATGTGCAGAAAAAGCTATCAAGCTTATCGCACAACATCTGCGTGCAGCCGTGGCAAATGGTCAGGACATCGAAGCCCGAGACGGCATGTGTTACGCTCAGTACCTTGCTGGTATGGCATTCAACAACGCAAGTCTCGGCCATGTTCACGCTATGGCTCACCAGCTCGGTGGTTTCTATGATCTGCCGCATGGCGAGTGTAACGCTATTCTCCTGCCGCATGTTGAGAAGTTCAACATGATCGCTAAGATGGATCGTTTTGCAGAAATGGCAGTGTGGATGGGTGAAGACATCAGCGGTTGTAGTAAGCGTGAAGCAGCAGAAAAATGCCTCAAAGCTATCCGCGAACTCTCCAAAGATGTAGGTATCCCTGAAGGCTTGAAGGCTCTTGGCGAACGTTACGGTAAGAAAGTAAGCACTTCCGACATTCCTACCATGACAGCGAATGCACAGAAAGATGCTTGCGGATTCACCAACCCTCGTCGTCCTAGCGATCAGGACGTAATGGAAATTTACGAAGCTGCAATGTAAGCATTTTTAAAATACCATACAAAAGCGGGGGCATAGCCTCCGCTTTTTTTTGTCCAGTACGTTGATTGCCATTGCAAATAATGCGTGGCGGGTGCTTGTGTGTGGTACACTTACATTATATAGTCAACACAACCCTGAAGATATGCATGCTCGTAAGGGAAAGGTTCGCGAGCAGGTCGGAATAAACTAATCCGGAGGCACTATGAAATTAGTAGCTGGAGACGTTATTCAATTGAAATCCGGCGGGCCGGAAATGACAGTTATCGAATTTGATGCTGTAGCCGGACTGGTTAGCTGCAACTGGTTTGTAGGCAGAGAATTAAAAACAGCAACATTTCCTGTCGAAGCCGTCGGTGAATGTAAACTGTTCGTAGAAGGTGCATATTAAAGGAAAAAGCCTTGTCAGACGACAAGGCTTTTCTTGTTACAGATAGATCAATATGCTGACAATAATCGAAAAAATCAGGACGGCAAGCATGATGTAACGTTCCATTGGCTTTTGCTCCTTGTTGAATCGATGTTGTATCTTCTTTGTATCATTTGCTTGTAACAAGGGTATTACTTTTTTGTTGCGAGCTGTTGTGAGGCAAAGGTTCGCAGGCTACTTTAGCGCTGCCAGTTCGAGTCATAAAGAAGTGGCTGCAAGACTTTCGCCTTACAGCCACTTCAACCAGCTTGTGCTTATTAGATAGTATGACCAGTATGGATGGTGCCTGTATTACTCGCCGTAGCTGCTGACGAAAGCCGCAACGCGCTCACGGGATGCGGCAATGCGTTCACGTAGGGAGTTTCGGTAGGCGTCCATGTCAGCTATAGGAGTAGTGGCAACTCCTGTATCCATAGCAGCCTGGGCAACCGCTGGAACCTCCCATTCGAGGATGCGCGGATCAAGCGGTTTCGGGATGACATAGTCAAGCCCGTATTCAAGGCTGTCGACACCGTACATTTCGCAGACTTCTGCAGGAACAGGTTCTTTAGCCAGTGCTGCAAGTGCCTTAGCAGCGGCAATTTTCATGGCTTCGTTAATTTCAGTTGCTCCTACATCAAGGGCACCCCGGAAGATGTACGGAAATCCTGATACGTTGTTAACCTGATTCGGAAAGTCGGAGCGTCCTGTGCCCATGATACAGGTGGGTACAGCTTCTTTGGCATCATCATACGGGATCTCAGGATCGGGATTGGCCATGGCAAAGATGATCGGGTTGGGTGCCATGGAGGCAACCATTTCTTTGCTGAGGAGATTTTTCACAGAAAGACCAAGGAAGCAGTCTGCACCGTCAAGGCACTCTGCAAGGTTTCCATGATCTTTGGCCTGTGCAAATTCCGCTTTGTATTTATTAAGCCCTTCCCGTCCTTGGTGGATGAGACCCCGGGAGTCAAACATAAAGATGTTTTCCCGTTGTACGCCAAGCTCTACGTAGAATTTAGAACAAGCAATGCCCGCTGCTCCAGCTCCCACTACGACAACTTTCAGATCAGCAATGTTGCGTCCTGTAATTTCACAGGCGTTGATAATTCCTGCGCCTGAGATGACAGCTGTGCCGTGCTGGTCATCGTGGAATACAGGGATATCCATTTCTCTTTTCAAAGTTTCTTCAATCATGAAACATTCAGGCGCCTTGATGTCTTCAAGATTGATCCCCCCGAATGTTGGCTCCATGGTTTTGGTCACTTCAATAAGCTGTTCTGCGCTGCTGACAGAAAGGTTGATGTCGAACACGTCAATGTCAGCAAAAGTTTTAAAGAGCACTCCCTTTCCTTCCATGACCGGCTTACCCGCCAGTGGGCCGATATTTCCCAGACCAAGGACTGCTGAGCCGTCAGATATTACGGCCACAAGGTTACTTTTACCTGTGTAGAGGGCGGCTGCGTCGGGATTATCTTTAATTTCGAGACACGCTTCCGCTACGCCGGGCGAGTACGCCATAGAGAGGTCTTTTTGGGAATTACATGGCTTGGTCGGAATAACCTCGGTTTTCCCTCTGCGAGGTCTTTCGTGGTATGCAAGTGCCTCTTCTTTAGTGAATAATGCCATCAATGTTCTCCTTGCAAATTATGGCGTAAGATTCCGGTTTCCGGTAGGGACGGAAACCGGAGTGGAATTGTTACATAAACATCTTCAGCAGTGCAGTTGCGAGAATGAGCATGAATGCACCACCGATTCGGGATGAGATTTGGGCAAATGGCATAAGCTGCATGCGCTTACTTGCAGACAGTACGGCTACGTCACCTGTTCCGCCCATGTTTGCCATACACAAACCACCTGTAATAGCGGCTTCAACAGGGTAGAATCCAAGAATCAAACCCATGAAACCGGAGCCGATGATGGAGCCGATAACGGTCATGGCAACGAGGATGATGTATTGGATGGTCAATGCATCAATAACCTGTTGAAGGTTGGTGTAGGCTACGCCGATACCCATGAGCAGGGCAGGTGTGAGGCTGATCATGACAAAGCGAAACCATTGAAAAGCGCAAAGCTCGTACTTACGTGGAAGAAGGCCAAAGGCTTTCACCGCACCTACGGAAAGGATCATCAGTGCGTAAGAGTGGATAGGGATGTATTTGCCAAGAATTTTGCCCCATACAAAGAAGGTGGTAGCCAGCAGAAGGCCGATACCCATAGCCATGTAGTCGATGGAACCAGCAGTGTCAGCGGTGTCCTCAGCTTCAGCTTCCTGATTTTTTAAGAGCTTACCGTTACCGGAAAGTCCCGGGACAACAGAACCCAAACGATGGAGCAAACCGCCACAGACAATGGCCAGAGCGTTACCGAGTGCGAGGGCTGGAACCATTTTGGAAAGCATGGAGCCTACATCCATATTCAGTGTGGAGCCGAAAATTTGTGATAATGGCACTGCTCCGGCTCCCATGCCACCGCCCATGATTGGAAGCGCGATGTAGAGTACAGCTTCCTCAAAACCGAATCCCATAAGCATACCTGCAACGCCGCAGAGCAGAAGCGCAGTACAGACACCGCCAAGGATAACCGGAAGATAACGAACCGCTGCTTTAATGAGCAGTTTTCTGTCCATGCCAAGGATAGAGCCGCATATAAGCGCCGCAATATAGAAGCTGAGGAAGCCTTCTTTTTTCATGAAGCTGGTAATAATCGCCGCAGATTTTTCGGGAAGGATGCCGTACCCTACGAGGGCTGCGGAGCCGAAAATAATCAGAATAGGGCCGCCGCCGAGGTAATCCTTGAGAATTGGCGTATGATCGCCGATCTCATTCAGGATTGCACCAATAATCATCATAATCGGAAATGCCCCGACCATGCCCCCCGGCAGTGCTCCTAAATATGTTGCACTCATGATAATGACAGTTAAAACAGTAAATAGACCTACAGGAATCCCCATAATTTTATAGTCTAAAAAAGAAGGGGAAGCGGTTTCTTGCAGAGTGGTGGCAGTACTCATTATTCTCTCCTTGAAATAGTGTTGCAGAAAAAAGGGCAGAATGAACAAGCAAGTACGCTGCAGTTGCTATTCTGCCCCTTTTTACTCTTGCTGCACTGTTACATGAGCAGAATACGTGCCACCGTTGTCTTTAGGAGATATTGATTGTAAATCAATAGGTTATGTGATTGTTTGCTCCGTCGTAACTGGAATGGGGTAGGGATGTGTCCTATCGTGCAGGAGGCTGGGGGGAGAAAATGGATGATGAGTGGTTGACCAATCTATTGATATGCATGGCAAAAGGGGGAATACTTCCCTGTTTTTTATGGTCAAAGTGTACATAAGAAAAAAGTGTCCTGAAAAACAGGACACTTTTTTATCTTATAAAATAGATTGTTATGTGTATTGTCTTATTGATCTGGAGGTGTTGTCTTGTTCTGCTGGACACCATGCTCTTTTAAGAGGGCATACAGACGTGAACGGGAAAGGCCGGAGATTGCACAGGCTTCTTTTATGGAGCGGTCCGTAAGAAGCAGCAAGTCACTCAGATATTGTTTTTCCAGTTTGCGGTAGGCTTCGGCACGAAAATCATGCAGTGTTGGCAAATCTTCTTTGCGTTCGGGAAGCGGTGCGATTCGTTCCGGTGATTGGTCAATACGCTGCTTGGCCACAGAAATTCTGATGACCTGCGGAATATGTTGTGAAAAAAGTAGCGGCTCGTGTCGGGCTGCGGACACAGCATGATCAACTGCATGGCGTAGTTCACGTACGTTTCCAGGCCAGTCATATGCTTCCAGAACCTCCAGTAATTCAGGATCAACCTTTTTGGGCGGAATGCTGTATTGGTTGGAGAAGTCGGTAATAAATTTGTCCACAAGCAGTCGAATGTCTTCTTTTCTTTCTGTAAGGGACGGAAGCGAAAGGTGCAGCGCCTTGATGCGGAACAGCAAGTCGCTTCTGAATGTTCCGTTATCTACCATTGCTTCAAGGTTGCAGTTGGTTGCGGCGAGCAGACGAAAGTCACTGTGCTGCTCCTGTGCGCTGCCGATGGGGCGGACTGTATGCTCTTGAAGAATACGTAGAAACTTTTTTTGTACATCCAGCGACAGCTCGCCAATTTCATCCAGAAAAAGTGTGCCCCCGTCCGCCTGCATGATGAGGCCGGTGCTTTCTCGTGAGGCACCAGTGTATGCGCCTTTGGTATAGCCGTATAAAATCCCCTCTGCCAACGAGTCCGGCAGGGCGGCACAGTCCACCACCACAAACGGTTTATCCGAACGTTTGCTGTTTTCATGTATAGCTCGGGCAAACATTTCTTTTCCGACACCTGTTTCACCCGTGATGAGCACATTCACATCGCTTGCAGCATACTGTTCGACCGTGCTGAGCACTTTGCGGATGGCAGGGCTTTCCCCCACAATATTTTCACGCTGCAGCGGCAGTGAGGATGGCTGCGAAGTTGTAAGGCGTTTTTCCCTGTAGCGAATAGCGCGTTCCAGCGTTACCGCGATCTGGTGAATGGAATCACTTTTCTGGATATATTCCCATGCACCGTCAGCAATAGCCTGTGCTGCACCTTCGGGCTCACCGGCACCGGTAATAATGATGACCTCCGGTGAAGGCTCCTGCGCTTTCAGCTGCGGCAGCAGTGTCAGGCCGTCGCCGTCCGGCAGGCAGACATCAAGGAACACTGCCGCGAAGTCTTCTTCAGTTGCGCGCTGTGCGCCTTCTTGAAGAGTTCGGGCAAACGTCACTGTGTGTCCTTGACGCTGTGACGCTCTGGAAAGTGTATAGCTGATTGAAGGATCATCATCGATTATGAGAACTAAAGCCATGCTACGCTATCCTCTTTGCAATCTAATACATTACGGACAATGGTGCCGAGTTCTGCGTTTCTGAACGGCTTTGCAAGAAATGCTGCAATACCGAGTTCCGCAGACTGGCGCATAAATAACTCTGCGTCGCTGCCTTCAAATCCGCTGTAGATGATGACTGGCAGCGCAGGTGCAATGCCGGAAATTGCGTTGGCAAGTTCCAGTCCGGTCAACTCTGGCATGATTTGATCTGCCACGAGCAAGTCGAAAATTTCGGGATTGTCCTGAACATGTTTGAGGGCATCTGCACTGCTTTCCAGAGCGGTGACAGTATACCCTTGCCGCATAAGAAATTTATGCACGGAGTACAGGATTTCTTTGTCATCATCCACAACCAGAATGTGTTCCGTACCCTGAGTGGAGGGGAGTTCAGGCTCTGGATTCCATGCGCAGGAGTTTGTCACGGCTTCTGGCAGATATACGGTAAACGTGGTTCCTTTATTAACCTCACTGTCAACAGTAACTGTGCCGCCGTGTTTTTTACTGATGCTGTGCACAGTGGAAAGTCCAAGGCCGGAGCCGCCCCGCTCTTTTTTTGTGGTGAAAAAAGGATCAAAGATACGAGGAAGCAGGTCAGGAGCGATGCCTGTACCTGTATCGGAAACAGAAAGGCTAAGATACTGCCCGTATGGAAGCTCGTGCGGCAGGTCAAAGGTATCCTGCGTAATTTCTACTTCACTGATGGTAATGGACAGCGTGCCCTGCATGCCGAACATGGCGTGATCTGCGTTGAGGCCTAGGTTCATAATTATCTGATGAAGTTCTCCAGAGTCGCCCATCAGCATGCCGCCGTGTGTCGTCTGTGAGGAAAATTGAATGTCGAGTGTGGTCGGCAACAGTGTTTTAAGAAGTTGCACGCACTCATCTGCAAGGGCGGGCAGGGAAATAAGCTCGGTACCCATTTCTGTACGGTTACTGAACTCTCTAATCTGCCCGATAATTTGTTTGCCGCGGTACGCCGCCTTCAATGCCTGTTTTAAGTCTTCGTGCGCCGGATTAGCCTGTGGAACATCATCCAGTGCCAGTTCGCAGCATGAACTGATGGCACCGAGTATATTGTTAAAGTCGTGGGCAATGCCTCCGGCCACTGTGCCGAGCGATTCCATTTTTTGGGAATGCCGCAACTCTGCGGCAAGCTGGACTGCCCGTTGATGCGCCCGTTGCTTTTGTACGAGGTTGGCAACACCCTGCATCATTAATGTCAGCTGGCGTTCATCTGAATTCGTAAAGCTGACGTCATTATCCCCAAGTACGATTAAGGCTCGTAAACTATCCTGTTCCCATATGGGCAGGGAAATACAGTTTGTAAACGTGTTCATTCCCAGCGGCCATACAATAGGTCGCTTGATGTTGTCTGCCTTTAAGCGTGCGGCCTTTCTTTGCTGGATAAGTTGTTCCCACGGTGACACAAGTTCCCGAATATGTCGGGGCTCCGGCAAGCTGCACCACGAGGTGCTTTGTTCATTACTTATGCAGTAGCGGGTAACTGTCTTGTTGGATGTAATGGGCAGATACACAGCACTGTCGGCGTTCAGCAGGTTGCGGACTTTCTGCACACAGAACTGGATAAGTTCATCTGATGAGCCCTTCTCTTTGTCGTTGAGTTCCAGAAGCGATTCCAGACGTTCTTCTTCACGCTTCAGCTGGCTTGTCGTCTTGTTCTTTTCACGGAGCATATGCAGGAGAACAATAATGGTGATTGCTAGCCAGAAAAAGCAGACAATGGCAAAGAGGATGATGCTTTTATATTTGTAGAAAATGGTCTGTGGTTCAAAGAGCACCAGCGCCTGTGGCGGCAGTGATGAATGGGCAATGGTAAATTTCTTCAGCTGTCTGTAGTCGAAAATGAATTCGTTTTGCGGTGCTGTGATAACTGGAAGTTTTGCAACGGGAACTCCGTTGAGAAGTTGTAAAGCCAGATTTGCAGCATCTTCCCCCTGTTGGACTCCGCTAAGCATTTTACCGCCCAAAACGCCATTTCCTATTGTGTAGCGCCACGGTGAAAATACAGGGAGCCTGCTGGATTCTGCCACTAATGCAGTACTTTCTGAAACGCTGAGAAGGGTGCCGTCGGGTGTTCGATAGTATGAAAGATACAGAATGATGGTGTGCTTCGGAAGAGCTGCCAGCCGTTGCTGAAGCTCCTGCGTAGGGAGTTTGGTCAGCTCGATGAACGAAACCCTGTCAGCAAACAATGATGTAAGTTCTCTGGCCTGTGCAAGGTTGTTTTTGCTTGATGTCGTAACGCCATCGCTTAACAGCACAATGTTTTTTGTACGGGGGAACAGGGTAAGGGCAAGGTCGATTGTTTCTTTGATATCGACTTCCTCCGCAATGCCTGTGAACCCTTTTTTTCCTTGGAGCAGGCTTGGAGAAAAACGGGTAACACCACAAAAGGTTACGGGTGTTCCCGGAAATAAAAGGTCGCGGTAGCGGAGTAAAAATTCAAGCGCGTTGTTGTCCGACGCAATGATGGTATCGAACGATGTATCTGCATATTTGGTGGAATACAGCTTGAAGAGAATAGGAAAAATTGCTTCAGGACTATGTCGCTTGGTATCCATGAATTCATAATGAATTTTTAAGGGCAGGCCGCTTTTTTCAAGCGTGCTGCGGATACCAGTAAGCACAGATTCGCCCCACAGATACCCCATGTGATACGAGTTAAGTACCAGAATATTTGAGGCAGGCTGTTTAACAGCAGCATGAGAAGGTGCAGAAGAGAAGGCTGCAACTATGCAAAGCATTGTCAGCAAAACAACAATTCTCCTCAGTAACATCCCTATCTCTCCTTGGTGTGAAAGCCAGCAGTAATGGCGCTGTCTGAAATGTCCGTTCGTTATTTCGAAACGGTCTTCTTTGTATTTCTAACAGCCGTAGCGCTATTCAAGGGATTATGCAACGGAGGAGAATTTGTGTGGAAAGTTGATGGCTTTGGGAAACGTCATTGTGAGTATGCCCATGAACACAAGAGTGTATACGCTAATTATTGATAGCAGCGGCAGAGTGGATGAGGTTACGCGCTGCTTGCGAGGATCTTCGTGAGCAAAGCGTTGGCGAACGCATTGCTGTTGTTGAGTCGGGAATTTTTTTATGGGCTACAGGCAAAAAAACGAAAATAATTTTGTCTTCTGAGTATCCATTAGTGGTGCAGAGCAAAAATGCTTTCAAGAAATATACTGAGAGCCAACATTTTTTAACTATTAGCAGTTCAGTAACTGAGGGATGATGAAGTGATTGCTGTACGGTGTTCACGGGGCGTAAAGAGTCATGAATAACTCCTGCTCGGTCTCAATAAAAATGATGGTGTCCACTCACAATGAGTGGTGTACCACTGCGACCCGACAATGTGCTCCATAACGAGCATATGTAATACCCCGATTGAGAATGTGTATGAGAAAATTACTAGTTTTTGTTTTGTTGCTTGGCCTTGTGACCGGTTGTGCTGCCCGAAAACCATCCGGTTTTTTAGGAGATAACAGCCAGTACGAGCAGCTTCAGGAAGACCCAGAAGTGAGCAACGCTAAGCTGTGGCGTAAGCCGGGCATGGGTGCCTTGGCAGACAACTATACCGCAGTAATGATTGCGCCGGTGAAACTTTTGATTTCCAAGGAAGTTCAGGAGGATAACGATCTTACTCCTGAAGAGTTGGAAATGCTCAAAACCTTTTTCCACGATGCCTTGGTGAGAGAGTTAGGCAAAGTGGTTACTGTGGTAGATAACGCAGGGCCAGAGGTGCTCACTCTGGAGCTTGCGATTACCAATGTTAAGGAAACACCAAAAGTGATGAACGCCGTAAGCTCTGTCCTGCCTGTGGGTGTAGCAATTACGTTTGTGTCCAAAGCAGTAACAGGTGAACACAGAAATGTGGGCGAAACTGTCATCGAGGCAAAAGCTCGGGATTCAGTAAGCGGGGAAGTGGTTGCCACATTCTCCGAAGTGAACACCGGAAATAAATATTCGCTGTACAACTACGAACGCCTTGGACAAGTAAAAAATGCCATTGATGAATGGGCAGAAAACATGCGTGACAGGCTGGAAAGTAAGCGAAACATTGCAGCAGCAGAATAGATACGCACTATAGCGAGCAATACAACTAAGCTTATGCGTTGCAACCTTATTCGAGAAGCACAAAGCTCTGGTATCGAATGGGGTGGGTAACGTGAAATTTGTTTGTTGGATTATGAACGAAAAAGCCCTCCATTTTGGGAGGGCTTTTTTAGCATGATGTCTGTTTATCAATTTTATCTGCAACCCAAACTTTGATCACCGCCTGACGGGTAACACCAAGCCGAGTCGCTTCTTGGGCGAGCGCATCAACCATCCAGCTTGGGAAATCAACGTTTACGCGCTTTGTCTTTTTGTTGGGACGGCGAGCATTTTTGATATCCAGATGTTTTGTAAGGTCTTTGCCTTTTTCAAATGCTTTATCAAACTCAGAGGCTTTCATAGTAACCTACCTCCTATTCTCTGCTGGTAGATGTTATGATCATTTTCTTTTCAAAATATTTCTAAGCTCTTCGACCGTGTACCCGCTTTTGTGAATGACTCTATGGCAGTTTGCGCAGACAGGAATTAAATCCTTTTTGGGGTTAACTGGCTGTGGGATTCGAGACTCATGGAGCGGCGTTACGTGATGTACTTCAATAAAGCCTTTGCCTGCTTCGCCGTAAACATTTTCAAAGTTAAATCCACAAACCTTACAAGTAAGTCCGTGGTGTTTGATTGCGGCTTTTCTGTTAGCCTGACTACGCTTGCTTGCAGTGGAAAGGTGGATGAAAGTTTCGCCTTCAAATCGAATGATTGATTCTTCTGGGAAGTCGTCTTGAATACTTTCAGTCGCGTTGGCAACAGGTTCGGATGAAGAGAAAGCAACAGTGTATACATCAAGCTCTTCGGTTTGAGTGAAGTGTAGCAACGGCTTGTGTTCAGGTGCCCGACCGGTTTCATAAAGTTCAGCAATGAGAGGAAACGTATTGCTTATAAGTTGTGAGAAGTCGGCAAACCACAGTAAGCGTACACGATCTTCTCTGACGTCTGGCTGGAGAACTGCTTTATATACATCATCGTTGTGTCGTAGGGTTATTTCACGTTTCGGTGTGGTAGCATTTGTTCCAAAGAAAAAAGTTAGTTGCTTAGGAATTCCTGTTCCATTGTGAACAAAGCTTGATTTGTCCATCTGTTTGAAACAGGTTTGATGCGAAGATATTTTCCAAGAGTCTTGGCTAAATGGAAAGCCATTTGTGAGTTTGGGTAAGTTGTGTTTGTGAGCTTTAGTTACCACAATTTCTCGAAGTAATTTTTGGTAATTAAATAGGGGCTTGTATCCCGCAATATGTGGATAGTCATGACTGGTAAGTATGGCGCTAATGTTTTGATGTTTAAACTCAATTGAGCCTTTATTTCGGTTGTTGAGTTTTGGAGAAAGTGCTGTGCGAAATTCAGTTTTATTGTAGGTGACGCCATTAAGCTCATTTCGCAGCATAGCTATGTAGGATTCTACAGCTTCTTCAATTTCTAATTTGTCCCAATCTCTTGCCATAACTTGCTATCCTCCTGAAACTGCAAGGAAGATAGATTTCTACGTTGAATTGTTTTTCATTGCAATGTTGCTCAGTTTACCAATCTTGACCCAACTCCCAAAAAAGACTAATTTTTCCTTAGGTGCTCACAACACCTTTAGTACTCAGCGGCCATTCCGCTCCCGTAAGAAGTGGGTTTTTTGCGTCCTATGACCAAGATGCACTGTCCTTAGGATTAGTGCATCTTGCGACAGGAAGTTACTTGACTTACATATGCCAATCTTTTGGTCGGGAGTACGGAGGCGATACAATACCCGCAAGGGGAAAACCTTCTGCCGTTCTGAGTACGGTTGTGAGCTCCCGACCTTTTTATTTAGAAAAAAGGTCAACTTCACAAAATAACTCAGGAGTTGCCTCATGGCACAATCAATTCACATTCCTACCGGAATCTCTCCAAGTATGGACGAGCTACACGGCGTAGCTGTATCGCTCTATCAAATCCGTAAAGGTATTTCACTACTTCAAGACAGTATTGCTCTGGATGACATTGCAAGCCAACCCATTCTGCCCACTACTTACGTAGATAGCAGGGACAGCAGAAGGGGCGCAGCATGAACCAGCCAGTAGAGCAGATTGAACCAACAGATTACGTAATGAATCTGTACGAGATCGCACGATCTCTCAGGTACTTGCACGAAGATTGTAGCGAAAGATACCCAGAACTTATTTTCATTTTAAAAAGTATGGAAAAGTTCGTAGGTGCTGCCGCCGCACACTTTGATGGAATGGAAGAACGGATGAAGGAATAGCATTCAATTAAATGGAAAGATGAAGCCCCCTACGTTGGTAGGGGGCTTTTTGAATAATCAAGCGTGCTCTGCTTTGTATTGATCCCAAGCAGTTGAGAGTGCATTCAGGGCACCGTTACAAGCATTACATCTGGTTAAATGCTTATATAAACGGGGATAGCCGGAATTTTTGTTTGGTAGATTAGTGTCTTTGGCCATATCTCGTGCAAGATCGCCGACAGCTGAGTTTTCATTTGTTCTGGTTAAGAGCCAGTCTATAAAGTTTGGTTTCATTCCGTACAACTCCTTAATTGCTTTGTTTCTTTTAACATACTACAATGTTATGTTTTTCCAAGATTTTTTTTAGAATTAAGGAGTAAAAAAATATAACTAGTTATAAGAAGTTTCGATAGTCAGTGTTAAGCGCTTCAGCTAGACGATGCGCCATATTTTTTCCAATAGAGCGTTTGTTGTTCTCCATTTCAGAAATATGGTGCTTTTTGCAACCCACAGCGTTCGCAAGCTGTTCTTGTGTCATTCCTTCCCGAGTTCGTGCGCCACGTAATAAACGTGCAGGAGTGGGTGCTCCTAGTACTTCTTCAGCAGAGTACGTTGGCTCTTCCCGTGTCGTAACGTCGTAGCCTTCAGTCTGTAGCGAAGTCAGAATCTTTTGTATGATGGCATCAGAATTGTCCTCAGATACTCGGATGCAGATTTCTGTCATGCCGCTAGTATGGGGCTTTTTCGTGAGTTCCAACATATCGTACCTCTATTAATTGTATTGTCCCTTTAATTTCTTTCCAGACAGCAACATAGCGGGGCTTGCCCTTGTTCAAATGGCAATGATGTTCCCCAGCACGTCCTTTAAGTTTCCCATAATGTGGCCAACTATGGCAGGCCGCACCGTCACGCCGGATGTCGTTTACTAACAGGAGTAGAGCGTCTTGCATGTCAGGTGGTAACTTTGTGGCTTGCTTTCGTGCTTTCGATGTAAATTCTACTGTCCAGCTCATGAGATGAGGTTACCATTTTTAGGTATCTAGTCAAGTGAGCAGCAGGCTGGGGAAGAGCTTTTTGTAGTTGTAATGCCTTATTTCGTATCCCCCGTATTCGACAGGATAAAATAATTCCACACCTACTACTTGTTGTTCTGCTGTACCATACGTGCTAGGTGGTTCAGCGGTATGACAAAGCAGATTTAAAACGAATTTTAAAGGATGAAATAATGTACGATTATGCTCCTGCGTATGGGGTGTGGGTCGAAAGAATAGATGGTTTTATGCAGGCTGGAAAAGCATTTGAAGGAACAGTTGAGGAGCATCAGCTTTCTATTGTTCCAGATACGAATGCAGCCGTATATAACGTGAAAGTAGACGGATGGCTTGTTGGCACCAGCAGTGAGCCGGAGGCTATTTTATCTTGTATAATCCAAGCATATGAAGAAACGATTATTGAAGAAGAAGTAGAAGTAGAAAAAGAAGACGCAGTAGAAATCGCCAAAGCTGTTGCAAAAGAAAAGGCTGTTGACGCTGGCAAAGACCCGAAGAAGGTTGGCGAAGCCATTTTAAAAGCAGCTATGGAAGCAGAAAGTGCAGACTACGAAGTCGATCCGGATGATATTGCTGCCGTAGTTGCAGAGCGTATAGAAGAATTTCTTTCTGCCTGCGAAGCTGTCTAGTTACGAACTGTCTTCTCATATTTTAGGCTGAGCAAAAGCCGCTATGCATAGCAATGCATGGCGGCTTTTTCTTTGTGATGAATATGAAGCGTGCGGGGGCTGTGCTGATAACTAACTCTTCACTCGCAGGAAGGGACGAGGTGCCAGCTCGATTGTGTGATTCGAACCATGTTTGAACTGTCGCAAAACAGACTACAAAAAGTCATGCTAAAAAAAACGCCCTGACTCTTCGAAAGAATCAGGGCGTGAAATGCATGGTGAAGGCTTAACGCCTTCCATTCTTATTGCAGCTTGGAGCACGGAATCCATGAGAAACCGGCATTGGATACGAGGTCGTCCAATGTGGGCAGAGCTTTTTGTGCTTTGGGGTGGATGTCATGAAAAAGGATAATGCCTTTGCGCCACAGCAGCATGAGTGTTGTCACTCTATCTGTTACTTCTTGAGCGCTGAGCTTTCTGTTCCAGTCCTGACTGTCGATATTCCAGAGTAGTATTGAAAAGTCATTTTTCTGCGCCCACTCCGCCATTTCTTTTGTTCTCATTCCATACGGCGGGCGGAACTGTATTCGTTTATCTGTGTAGTTTGCTAATACGTTTGCAGTCTTTTTATAGGAATCGATAAAGTATGGAAGCTTTTTGTGCGGGGAATGCTCCCACCCGTGAGCGGCAAGGCATTGGTTTGCATACAATCCAGCATCTGGTGTCTGTTTTTGCATTTTTTTTCCTAAAATAAAGAAAAAAGCAGAGACATCCATCTTGTTTAACTGCGCAATGGTGGACTTTGTATATGCCTTGCTGGGGCCATCATCAAAGGTCAGGAGAAATTCGCCGTCTTTAAAGGAAAATCCGGTTGTTTCATTCTGACCATGTGTGGCGATTTCGCTTGGTATTCTTGGAAACAGAGAAGCAAGGCGTACTTGTTCATACAGGTACCGTGTGTAAAAGTTGCCGCTGGCTGCATACCAGTCCTTATATTTGCGCCAAGGTGAAGATTTGGCGGCGATGACGAGTTGTTTCCAGGTAGGAAGAACGTTGCTGCTGGATGCGTTTTTATAGTTGTGGCGTAGAATAGTTTTGGTTTTCTTCAGCCAGTTCTGTACAGACGCATCATTGCTTTTCTTAATTTTGGTCAGACTGATAATATCAGCTTTGGTCGCAAGGGGCGTGTTTGCAATAACTTCTACAAAACGCAGAATTTCTGCTTCTGATGCCTCATTGAATGTTTTTGTATCGACGATTGCTACCGGCCATGTTGTTCTGTCAATAAACGCAACTTTGGTAGAGCCGGCTGCAAAGCACGTAGAGCTTATGGTGCAAAAAATCACCATGAGAATAAGTTTTTTCAGCATAGAATACCTGTTAAAAAAGCACGCTGCGCAGAGTAACCAGTGCAGCGTGCTTTCATAGCTTATTGGTTAAGTTTGTTTTCCATGCGGCGTATGCCTTTATGGTATGCGTTATGCTCTCTGTTTTCTAAAGCATAGCGGTAGTTTGTCAGTGCAGCATTCCATTCGCCTTTTTTCTCATAGATACGGGCAATGTTGTAGTATGAGCTGGCGCGGATGATATTGGCGCGAGAGCCGGAAGCAAGATCAATGGCTTTTCTGTTTGCCCACAATGCTTCAGCGTATAAGTTCAGTTTCGGGAACGTGACACCAAGGTTGCTGTATGCCTGACTTAATTCCGGATCAAGGTTGATAGCGCTGGCAAACAGACGAGCTGCGTTTTCATAGTCTTTCGCCTGATACGCAGCCTCACCTTTTTTGTTGAGCTGCTGTGCTCTCACCGTAGCGGTGTTTGTACGCTGAATATTGCTTTCAAAAGATTCCGCATCGATGATCTGGTTCAAATAAGATGTTAATGTATCTGTTCCGGAGCAGGTGGTGTACTTGTTGATATCGTGGAATGCGCCGCGCTCGTCTATACCAAATACAACCCAGTCTGTACCTTTGGTGGTAGGGTCAACTTCAAATGTACGCAGGAGAGATTTACCTACGTATACATCAACGCGTGCATGGCTGCGTGCCAGTTTTGTAGAGGAGCTTCGCCCACCGTTAGAGTAGTCGCGCACAGCGTACACATATTTTTTTCCGCGTTGCTGCTTGGTAATGGTGATGGTTTCCGGCCCATAGCTGGTGGTGTCATCCACATCCAGATTAGAGCCAGTTCCACGTTTCTTTTTGAAATAAACATGGTTGTTTTCATACACTAAGTGGGAATCCAAGTCTGACGGCTTGTAACCCCATGTAAGAACAACACGCAGGCCGTCCAGATTCTTCATTTCAGGAGACAGCGCGTAGGTGTATCCGTCACATGGACATGTGGCGATGAGAGTAGAGTACCCGTCTTTTTCAATGAGCATCATAGTGTCATTGTCATCAGGTAGCCCCTTACTGGTGGCGTCACCATTTGCATTTGTCATGGCATGTACAGATTTTTGGCCAGAACGCTGCCACGTAACTTTTGCGCCTTTAATAGTCTTATCTTTTACAACAGCACTAAGAACATGAACCTTACCCGCATGAGCTGTAGTATTCCCCAACAGGAGCAGTGCACAAGCGAATGTGAAAACGAATTTTTTTACCATGAAGAACTCGCTGGTTAATTTGTTGGTATGTATACACGTACAGAGTACGATAACTTAAAACATGAGCAGCCAGTTGAATTGGTATTCATGGCTGTATAGCAGTATGTGCTTATCGGCATGTAAAATGTTTATTAGACTGATGCAGAAAGAATAAACACCGTTAAGCAGTAAGGTCATTGAATTATTTTTTATGCGAAGTCAATGCAGGTGTATGTAACACTCTCCATCTTGTCAGTGATATTAACTGTTGCATCAGAAAAAGCATAAGTCATTTCTATATATCGGCTGTGTTTGATGTAATAAAAATTTTTCTTTTATGAGTAAAATGAGCACTGCTGTGTTTGTAGTGTGGTGATGCTGTTATTATGTGCTATGGTTGCATCAGTGCTTGGTTAGTTTGTGATGTAGCAGGGGAGAAGTGGGAAGCGAATGAAAATATTTTGGCACAAAAAAAGCTCTAATCCCTTTCAGGATTAGAGCTTTAAAACCTCATGGTGGAGGCGGCGAGAGTATGTAAGCCGCTTCCGAATGCTCATGACTCCAAGCTTTCTCGGAATCAGGTTCAATTACGGTGTGCAGGTTTATGTTGCCCGAAAGTGTGTAGGTTTTTAAGGGGGAAAATTTGCTTGTTGTTTTGATGTTTAACGTAGTGATGTTGCGATAGAAATGCTCTTATGCTAGCCCTTATCCTCTGTTGGCTCTGGCGAGCTGTTGTTGAGTTATAAGTTAGACTTTTTCCTTGGAGGAATAGTGTCAGAATATGCACCTTTTGAATCTTATGCTGTTAATTGTTTACGTTCGTTAATGAGATTGAGGGAAGTAGCGGACGTGGATATTGATGGAGTTACTTTAAGCTTGGAGCTAGTTCCTCAGAGGTCATATAAAGCATATATAAATGGTTGTTCTATCGGTGAGTTCGGTAGTCCCCAGCATGGATTTAATCTTATGACTGATGCTCTGGAGGGAGTCGTGGTAGCTGATTCACCTGAAGAAGTACCTGCTGTGGTTGGGAATATAATCGATAAGCTGCTGCATAGATATGAACCTGAAGATGGGGAGTGATGAGCCTCGTGTAAAAGCGTGGTTGCTGATAATATAAACAGATACCAGCAGCCACGAGTTCGATTCTCAAACCGGATATCGAATTGACTACCTCCCATCTTTCTTTACCCTCTGCACGGTCTTGGTAGAGCTTCCAAGCTCCTTGGCGATAGTTGAATGGCTGATGCCCTCAGTAAGCATCTCTTTGATTTTATCTTTATAGTCATCTGAAAGGATTCGTTATGGTTTGTAACATTAAGCAGGTAACAAAGAATAAGAAGCAATACTTAAGCTTATTGCTACTTGGAGATGAGCAGGAGTCCATGATTGAGAAATATCTTAAATCCGGACAACTGTTTGTGCTCGAAGACAATGGTGTGAAAGCCGTCTGTGTGGTTACGGATGAAGGTAACGGGATTTGCGAACTGAAAAATATCGCTGTAGAACCAAATGCTCAACGACGAGGGTATGGTAAGAGGCTGATAAATTTTCTGATTGCTCATTATTCAGGAAGATTTCAGCTAATGCTAGTAGGGACAGGAGATGTTCCAAGCGCAATCAAGTTCTATAAAAGTTGTGGGTTTGAATGTTCTCATCGTCTTGAAAACTTTTTTACCGATAATTATGACCATCCTATTGTTGATAGCGGTGTATTGTTGAAAGATATGATTTACCTGAAGCAAAAAATACCAAATACCGCAGCGTAATTCTCTAGTGCCGAAGGCAGGACGTAGGCTGAGTGGATTAGTTCTTCTGAAGTAGTGTGCAGAGGCTGTTTGAAAGAGGTAATTAGCCCTTGATGTGCTCCCAAAATGTACTAGAAATGTACTAAAAACACATTTTGGGGTTACCTATAGATACGCAAAAAGCTCTAATCCCTTTCAGGATTAGAGCCTTACAATCTGTATTTTTCAGATGACGCTTGGATGTATCTCAAATGCGAATCAAAGCCTAGACGTCCTCACACGCGTCAATAATATTCTGATTACTTTTGCCTATCAACTGGGATGACGTAAGGAAAAGACTCAGTGTAATGTTTTGGGTTTGGAATACCGTCTGACATTGGAATTCCAAGATACGTGGAAAAAACGACATCAGATGGATCATCATCAAGAGGGCGTCCGCCACTGCTGCCGATGCCGTATTTGGCTTTAGTACCGATCTTATACATAAGTACATCCGGAGTTAATTGCTCCGCTACGGTATTTGCATATTCGGTAACATTTTTTTGCCCGCCTGAAACACTAGCTGCCCGATAGACGTTATTTGATATCGTATTCTTATGTCGATCATCCCCATCTGGTCTGTGTTGGTCGTGCTCCAGCCTTGTCGCAGGGGAGTCCCAGAGGAAAATGTACGGCATTAAAACATTACCCATGCGATTGACCTGAACCCATTCATTACCATGATGGTGATCCATAACTGCTGTTGTGCCGTAATAGTATACTTCGGGGCTCAGCATTGTATTTGGAATCTCCATCACAATCGCACTGATCCTTGCGTTGGTGAATATGTCCTTGGCAGTTTTTTTGAAAGCGTTTTTGTCTAGTGTTCCCATTGTGATACTGTTCTGGAGAACGCCAAAGTCAAACGCATCAACAAAGTACGGCTCTAAGATTCTTCCTGTCCAAACTTTTATCTCACCGTTCAGTTCAAACTTTTGCCCAACCTGAGCATCTGCAAGCGTTTTGCCTTTATCACCAATTTTCGCATTAGGGTTATCGATTTTTCCAACCCGTATTTTATCGCCATCAAATATGAAGGTGTAGGTAACACCTGTTTTAATGTCCTTGTCACTAGCTATATGAATATTGTAGAGCCCGCCTGAACCAAAATCTGTTTTTGCGGTCAGGTTAGCAGATGGCCCGCCCTTGCCCGGTTTTGATGGGTTGGCGGTTAGAATGAATACCGTCGATTTCATATCCGGCGTATTAAAAACAAAAACATCACCAATATTATATTCAGGATAGTGAGATACTAAATCAGTTTGAAAATGATGCGCAGAATGGGCAGGAAAACTCATGAGCAAAAATATAATGGTTAGAATTGGAATTTTGTATTTCATCATGGTTCCTCGATGATTTAAAAAAAAATGAGAAAATTCGGTGCTTATTCCAGTATGCTTCATTTTCTCAGCAACTTTTTTTTATAAAAGTATAAGTTTGAAAACGACTACCAGTGTATGTTTGAACTGCCCGTTTGAGTTTCACTAGTGATGTTTGTGAGCGTGTTCGATTCTATCAAACAGAAGTTGCGATGCGATGGCAGTGTTTTTAATAATAAGTTGGGAGAGGGGCGCGTTTTGAGGTTGCTAGAAACGTAGCTAAGTTGTTCGTATGTCGAATAGTGTGCCGTTTGGTGAGGGCAGCTTGAAGAAAAATGTCTGTAAGTATAGGTTGTTGCGAATTAATAGTGTTTACACGGTCTGCAGAAGATTGCATCTAACTAATTTTAGAAACAAAAAAAGCTCTACTCCCTTTCAGGATTAGAGCTTTAAAATCTCATGGTGGAGCTGACTTCTTATGCACATCACTCTATGACGGCTTGGAACCTAAAATCAGTGCGGTGTGTAGAAAAGTGAAGTCGGAAAGTGAATAGTTTTACGTTGTCGTTATAATCCATAGTCTCCTTTTACTAAAACTATAGATATTCGTTTTGCAGGCCAGCTTTTTTCTGTAATAGTCCAAGTGTTACAGATGCGCTCTGGACTTTTACAGTTCATGCATTTTCCTGTCTTAGTACATGGTGTTTTAGAACCATGACGCTTTGCATTAAGTGGAGCTGCAACTTCGCGTAAGCGAGTCATTGCATCTTCTAGCGTGTCTACAATCTTGTTTGTGCCTATGGTAAGAACAACTTTATTTGGGCCCCATACAATGCCACCAACCCTGTTGCCAACCATGTCTAAATTCACGATCTGTCCGCCTGATGTTAGGGCATTGCTGCCTGTGAAAAAAACTTCAGACAGAAGAGCTTCTCGGCGACGTTCTAAAATTTCTTTTCGTTCTACTCCTGACTCAAACGTGTCTAGAAAACGCCAGCCATCTCGCTGCGGTAACGATTTGAGGTCGTCCAGTACACCTGTTTCGATAAAGGTTACGGAGTCTCCGTATGAAACGAGCCCAGGGGTAATGCATGGCAAAATATCATCTGTAATAATTTTTCGTGCATGTTCAAGGTCTTCAGCAACAAAGACTTCAAAATTATTTGTAGTTAATGCGCCGATTGTTTTTTCAAAAAGCTGAGGATTCATGAACTCTCCAGTTTAAATGACAGTTGTCTATAGAATAGTTGCGGCGGGTGGCCATTTATTGCTGTTAAGAAATTGTTATCAGCGGCAACTGAGAACATGATTTCACGTTTATCTATTGTAGAACTCAGGTCAACCAGAACATTAAGCTCCATAGCTGAGGGCGGTATTGATGAAAATGGTGCAGGGTATATCGCTGAAGATACTGTGGGTTATTGGGAAATGGCAAAAGCCGTGGGCTTAACATTGCTTCCGTTTAAGAGGTCGTTACAATAAAAAAAGCTCTAATCCCTTTCAGGATTAGAGCTTTAAAACCTCATGGTGGAGGCGGCGAGAATCGAACTCGCGTCCGAGAATGGTCCACTCGAAGCTTCTACAGGTTTAGTTCTGGATTAATTTTTCTTACTGTACGCTTTGCCCCAGAACAGGCGACGTAAAGCCAGTTCGCTGTATAAGTTTCGCTCCAGCTGCAGCAAACGCCTACTGAAACTAGTCGGATAAGTGTTTTGTCATTCTCTAAGCCTATCTGACGTCAACAAAGAGAACGTGGCGGTCAATTAAGCTGCCATTGCGTATTCGTAATCGTTTGCAATTACTTTAATGCCGCTTTTTACGAGGCCAGCGGCGCCTCGACCTGCAACTCCGGCTTCTTCTATCCCCGTCGAAACCAGTGCGCCCCCATAAATTTGGGAGTATCTGTTGTCAGCATAAACGGGACTGACAGCAGATAGTTTAGTGTGCGTGGTAATGGCATATTCTGCAAGCAGAATCCATCAACGCAGGCGAAAGTTACTACGCCTTTTTAGTTGCCCCTGCAAGCATAAAATGCAGTATTCAGGGACGGTACAGCCTTGTTTCAGGCGCACAGAAAATATAATGCGTATTTCCTGCTTGTCCAGAACAGGGCTGAAATTATTTTGATAAATCGTCAATAATCAGCTGTGCCGCACGGTTAGCAGCACCGGGGTCACCCACTTTGGAGCGCAGTGTTGCTAAATCGTTACGGATAGCTTCAAGTTTACCCGGTGTGTTGAGCCATGCAAGGGCACGCTGGGCAACCACATCGCCGTTGGCGTCTTCCTGCAAAAGTTCCGGAAAGACCTCGCGGCCCATGATGAGGTTAGGAAGCCCGATGTATGGAACCTCAATAAACTTGGTTGCCAGATAAAACGTTAACTTTGAAAGCTGGTATGTGATGAGGGTTGGTGTTCCCACAAGGGCAGATTCCAGTGTTACGGTACCGGATGCAGCAATAAGCATGTTGCAGCTGCGCATGAATGCGTAGCGGTCTTCAGGGGAGTGAATGGTGAGCGGAACTGATGATGTCCACAGCTCCTGCAAACGCTCGCGGGAAATCCCCGGTGCCTGAATGCAGTGGAATTCCAGCTCTGGTCTAGCCTGCGCCATAATGGTTGCCGCACGGGAAAATTGAGGCATGAGCGCTTCAATTTCTTTTTTACGGCTGCCGGGAAGGATGCCGATGCGGTTTCGTTCTGGGCGAATGTGATCAAGAGAATCCCAGTCGATAACATCAACAAGCGGGTTGCCGATGTAGTCGATCTCCATGTTGAACTGTTTGTAGAATTCAACTTCAAACGGGAGAATGGAAAAGAGTCGGGTTACATGCTTGGCAATAAATTTGGCTCTGCCTGTTCGCCACGCCCACAGTTTCGGGGAAATGTAGTAGTAGACAGGAATGCCCAGCTTGGAGGCATACTTGGCAACGCGGAAGTTGAACTCCGGCGCGTCAATCAGGATGACGGCGTCGGGTCTGCGTTCTGCCAGTTCGCGCTTGATTTGGTTCAGCATCTTGATGATGTCGAAAATCTTGGCGAAAACTTCCGTAAATCCCATCACAGAAAGGTCTTCAACACGTAGAACTGCTTCCAGTCCTCTGGAACGCATTTCCGGCCCGCCCATGCCGCAGAATTCAGTCTCCGGTGCAATTGCTGAAATGGCCTCTATGAGCTTTCCGCCATGCAGATCGCCGGAAGTTTCTCCGGCATTGATCCATATTTTTTTACCCATCAAAAATCCCTTGTTAGTCCGCTTTGGTGACAGCAGTCGCTGGTTCGTTAGAGTAAAAACGCATCATAATTCCTACAAACAGGAGAGCAAACACAAGTCGTCCCCAGAATGTCCCGCTTGTATGTGCGCCGAGAAGCATCATCAGCAGCGTGTCTTCGATAAGTGCGTGAGCCAGTCCCATAAGGGTGAGTGATGCAAACACATCACGTTTGGACAACGCACCGGATTTAACCTCATGGATAATAAGGCCGCCGCCGTAGGTAATTCCCAGTGAAAGCCCCAGTACTGTAATAGTGGCAGCGTCTTTGCCAATACCGATTGCCTGCAGAACCGGTTTGAGTATGGTGTTGAGCTTTTCTGTTATGCCATAATATGTGAGCAAGCGCATTATGGTAAACAGGGCAAGAATAATGAAGAACAGATACAATAGATTACCTGCTTCATTAAGCGCCCACGGGAGTATTCCTGCTTCCGGCATTTGCGGTTCCCACAGGATTTTACTCGGGCCGGAAAGCAAACCTGTTTTGGCAAAAATAAGATGCATTATGAAGCCCAGAAGAAACGCAGAAAGCATGCGGACTGCAATTTGTCCTATCATGGATACACCACATTTTTGGGCAACCTTACATTCAACCGGAAGCGAATGCGCAATGAGCATCATGGTGGCGAGTGTTGTAATTTGTGCAACACTCAGTGGCTCCATTGTAGGCACCATGGAGATATACACAATCAGGCCGCTGTACAGGTTCACTATGATTGATGTGGCCCATACAAGCCCCATCTCTGCGGGAAGACCGGCAAGGTTCATAACCGGTTTAAGAGGTACTGCTAGGTATTGTACGAGTTCGAACTCTTGAAGGATTTTAACAATGATGATGACAGGGATCATAACCTTATAGAGATCAAGACTGGCTGAAATAGCATCTTTCACCAGACTCTTGCATGCATTAACGAGGTTCACAGCAGTATCCTTTCAACTGTTCAAATAGGCAGGTGGTTACAAAGGTTCATGTCCAAGCAGGACAGAGCAGGCTCAACACGATTATTGCCGGAGAGAAATGAAGGTGGTGAGCAGGTCGTATGAAAGATTTTTCTCACAACTAAGAGTAAGTATCTCAGTTGTTATGAGCGCATTTGCTCCGACAATGAGTAAATACTCGCGTTGTGCTGCGTCAAGCAAGAATCACACAAAATGTATCTGCTTACTAAGCAGACAGGTTCTGCAATGCACTTGGACGCTGTAACAAATACGCCACTGGAATGAAATCCAGTGGCGTTAGAAATTGTATGAATACAAAGGCGGTTACTTGTCGCCGTACCATTTTTTTATGAAGTCAAGGTACGCACCGGACTGAACATTCTGCAACCACTCGGTGTTGTCTCTGTACCAGTCGAGAGTTTCCTGTATGCCGCGTTCAAAAGAGTATTCAGGTTCGTACCCGAGTTCTTTTTGCGCAAGGGAGTAGTTCATGGCGTATCGGCGGTCATGCCCCGGACGGTCTTTAACAAAGGTGATCAGGTCTTCGGATTTACCGAGATCTGCCAGAATGGTGCGGATAACGTCAAGGTTGGTGCGTTCAGCATTGCCCCCGAAGTTATATGCCTTGCCTGCTTTACCCTTCATAAGGGTAAGATGCACGCCTTTGCAGTGATCGGAAACGTGAATCCAGTCACGGATGTTCATTCCGGTTCCGTAAACAGGCAGGGGCTTGTCTTCGGATGCAAGGGTGAACATCAGCGGGATAAGCTTTTCAGGGAACTGGTACGGGCCGTAGTTGTTGGAACAACGGGTAATGGACACGTTGTATCCGTACGTACGGTAAAACGCATAGGCAAGCATGTCCGCAGATGCTTTCGAGGCAGAGTACGGGCTGCTTGGATGAAGCGGTGTTTCTTCGGTAAATGCAGGGTCATCAAGGGAGAGGTCTCCGTATACTTCGTCCGTGGAAACATGAACAAAGCGCTCGATGTTCGCATTACGCGCAGCCGTCAACAGAACCTGTGTGCCCATGACATTGGTTGTGATGAACGGAGACGGATCATTAATAGATCTGTCCACATGGGATTCAGCTGCAAAGTTGACAACAGCGTCGATGTCATACTTTTCAAAAATTGTGGCAACTGCATCGGCGTTTGCAATATCTGCATGTTCAAAGAAGTAGCGGCTGCCGCCGTATTCTTTTTCTATAGACTGTAAGTTTAACAGGTTACCCGCGTAGGTGAGCTTATCAATGTTGATGACGGTGATGTCATTAAATGTATTGAAGATATAGTGAATGTAGTTGGAACCGATAAAGCCGCAACCGCCCGTAACGAGTAAGTTCATATAAAGACCTCTTAAAGAGTGATAAAATTTGTGCTGTTGTAACGACAGATACAGTCAAGGTCAAACCGGAAGATTCTCAAGTAAAAATATAACTTTTTTGGATAGATATGTGGTATTGTTTGCGCGTGTATAGCAGGTAGGCACGATAGAGGTGGCTTGTCTACGCAGGTTGCTTCAACGCAGTGGTAAACGCGAAATTGCAGTCATGGGAAATTTGGAAAGAATGCTTGTTCAGGCTTTTCTATATACTATCAGGTGGATAGAAGAATGTCGTTTCATCAACTGATACTATTGCGTAGCTGCAGTTGTGTTAACAACAATTACCAGTGTTGAACCTGACAAGAGACGGACAACCTTGCTAATTATGCGTAGATTAGATATTTTATTTTGTTCAAATTTGCTGGGTTGCTTTTGATCAGCCAGCTTCTGGCAACGTCTTTCGGCTTTCGTGCTTCCATTCACCACCAGACTTATTCCAGCGTGTGTATATGAAGAAAGGTATTCTACTTGTGGCTTTTGGCGCTAATAATTTGCAGGCGCATCAGACTCTCAGACTTCTGGATGAACGGGTTCGAGCCCGTTTTGCAGGAGTAAATGTCCGGCTTGCGTTCACCTCTGAACTTATTCGCGACCGTCTTGCTGCTCAGCGTGTAAAACGGGATTCCGTTGTAAAGGCGCTGGAAAAAATGGCCTTTGAAAACTACACACACATTGCAGTTCAGTCGCTGCATATTATTCCCGGTGTGGAATACGAAGATCTCTGTACGCACGCCCACACTTTGGTTACCTCTGGTCGGTTGCAGAGTGTACAGGTGGGGGCGCCGTTACTGAATTCACAGGAAGACATTGCACAGGTTGTCACTGCGATTATGCAGCACTTGCCTCCGGCCAGAAAGGCAGAGGAAGGAGTTGTCTTTATGGGGCACGGGTCATCCCATGAAGGGGACAGCTGTTACGATGCTGTGTATCAGCAATTGCAGAAAATTGATCAGAATATTTTTCTCGGAACAATGGACGGTAATCATACTCTGGAGCACATTTTACCGGAGTTGAAGCGCAAGGAGATATCCCGCGTGTGGTTGATGCCGTTTTTGTCCGTAGTGGGACGCCATGCCCGAAATGACATGGCCGGCAGCGATGCTGATTCCTGGAAATCTCAGCTGGAGGCCGCAGGTATCCGTTGTACGCCTATGGTACTTGGGCTTGCTGAGTATTCTGGATTTGTTGATATTTGGTTGAATCATTTGGAAAGAACATTGAAGCTGTTGTAATGCGGTAGGAATTGAGAGGGTGACATGGTGAGTAAAAAAGTACTGGCTAGCGTCTGTTTAGCGACGTTGCTGGTGGGAACTCAGGCTGCGGCAGAGAATACGGGGGTAGAATCTGTTGCAGGTAACGCTTCTGACGCCACGGCAGTATCAGCTGCCGGAGAAGCAGGTTCCGAACTGTCCCAGATTCAACTATTAGAACAGGCTATTCGCGAGGTGGAGGCACAGGTAGCTCGCGAAGGCCAAAGTGAAACAATGCCGAGCGAAGCTGCTCCGCAAAGCACAACACAACAAATTTCTCCACAGTCTGCTCCAGTATTGAGCAAGGTAACTCCGGTCATGAAGTATCAGGGTCAGCAGCCTGTGCAGCATGCACAAGGAAGCACATCTCCTGCTCAAGCTCCTCGTACCGTATATCGCGGGGGGACTGGATTGAGTGCGGAAACGCCGTCTGCACCGCTGGTCAATGACGAAGGGTTCAAAATGGATGCGGCTGATGCATATGAGCCTGGGTTTATTCAGGAGTTTGATAATGGTGCCATCAACTGGCTGACAGGCGTTGTGACAGCTACAGGTGAAAGCTATGCCTCTGGCCTTGAGGTAAGCAGCCGTCAAGCGCGCTTGAGAACAGTTCGTGCGGCTACTATTGAGGCACGTAAAAATTTGTTCAAAATTCTGGGTAAAATCCCTGTGACAGAAAGGTTGCATGTCCGCAATATTCTTCATTCTGATGAAGATGTTATGCAGTATGTCCGGGGTGATATGCAAAATTCACGAATCATGTCTACCGCCTTTAATGAGGATGGCGTGGCTACGGTAACGGTCAGCGTAACGCTTCGGGGAGTGTTTCTTGAAAAGTTGATCGGTAAACGTGTCAGCTTCCATCGACTGAATAAGAATCCGTATTCTGGTAGCACGAACAATGCTGCTGGTGCACAAAATTCTTTGCCGATAACCTACACAGGGTTGCTTGTGGACGCTCGCGATGTGGGCGTTAATCCGGCAATCACCATGAACATTGTGGATGAAGCAGGGCAGGTATTGTACAGCCCGCGGATTGTAACCCGCAACGTGGCGTTGAAGAAAGGAATGGTTGAATACGCAGGCTCTTGGGAAGAAGGCGTTGCTTCAGAACGTAGTGCAAGTAACCCGCTCATTCTGAAGGCTGTGACTGTTCAAGGAAAGGCTCGAAACAACATTGTTATTTCAGATGAGCAGGCTCAGTTGCTGAAGCAGATTAATAATGCAAACAAGTTCCTTGAAGAAGGGCGCGTTGTAGTTGTCTGTAGATAGGGTTTCCCATTGATTCAGACGGTGATTAAGCACATGAGCCGTAGTAGGTAATAAAGAAAAAAGGGATGTCTCACCATGAGGCATCCCTTTATGTTTTATAAGAAAAATCTATGCTGCTTCAAACACCCTTTGATGAGCCGAAGCTGAGAGTAAAAAACTTTTTTTTTCGTCTGACAGGGGGTGCAGGGAGAATTATTCCCCCTGCCCGTCGGAGACAAAAAGAAAATGACGTTGTCAGCAAATAAAAAGGGATGCCTCAATATGAGGCATCCCTTTTGGTGTATGTATCGTCACGCTCAATTACGGTGCTACACGAAGAATGTAAGCGTTGTCCGGATTGAGGTATTTCTTTGCGATATCCTGAATGTCTTGCGGAGTAAGCTTCTGCGCTTGTTCTACAATATCTTTGTTGTAGGTCAATGGCAGTTGTGCAGTCGCCAGTCCGGCTGCTTCTGCACTGCGGCTTCCAAGGCTCTGGTGGCCTCGGTAGTACTGTCCGCGCATCAGGTTCTGGCCGCGTTTAATCTGCTCTTGGGAAAGAGGTTTTGTTTGAATCTCTTTAATGATTCTGCGGAAACCATCCATAGCAGCCTTTTCTTTTTCCGGTTCAGTACCGATGTAGAAGTAGGTGAAGCCGGTGATGGTGGACTGCCAGCTGGACGCGGTAACTGTGTACCCGAGTCCATGTTTGTCGCGCAGGTCGTTAAAGATAAGTCCGCTCTGACCGGCAAGGATGGTCTGCATCAGCTCAAGCCCTGCTGTGTCTTTATTGGTAAGCGGTACAGTTTCAAAGATCATGAACAGGTGTGCCTGATTACGGTCTTTGAGCGCAATGTCCTTAGTGTGTTCAGTATTCCATTCTGGAACAAACTTTTCAGGACGTTTTTCAGTTGGTGTCGGTAATTGCTTAGCAAATTCAATGATCGCATCGCGGTCAAATTCACCAGCAACAGCCATTACCCACGGCATTGCTTTTTGCTTTTTCCAGAATCCGTTTACGTCTTTTTGTGTAAATGCTTCTACCTGTGCAGGGATACCCGCATGGTAGTAACTGTAAATGGAGTCAGTAAACAGGAACGGGAAGAGGTTACGTGTTGCAAGACCCAGAGGCTGGTCTTCACGTAATTTAATTCCGGCAATCTGGTCGGTTTTCTCACGGTCAACTTCTTCTGCAGCCATGGTTGGATTTTGAACCATCTGCGAGAAGAGTTTCAGAATATCATCGGAGAAACGGGCCGGATAACGTGCGCTGACGGAGAATGTTCGTCTGCTTGCTGAAGCGGCAATGGAAGAAGCACGGTCAGCAAGGAACTCTTCAACTGCTGGTGCATCCAGAGAGCCTGTGCCTTTTGTAAGTACTCGCGCTGCGAGGACAGACAGACCGGACTGTTTTTTAGTGATGAGGGTGTCACCACCCATAAAGTCCATGTCGATTGCAACATACGGCAGGGTGTTGTCTGGAATCAGAATAAGCTGACGGCCGTTACCGAGATCGATAACCTCTTTTTCACCGGCAAGATCTTTTTCGACGATGGCTTTGTCAGCAGTCTGCTTTGGCTCCCAGTTTTTTACAACCTGTGCAGTCAGTGCCGTTTCGCTGATAGTGCTTTCCTGTGGTGCCAGAACAGTCGCCTGAAGGCGTTCTGGTTTGAGGTAGGTGTCTATCAGCATTTGCAGCTGTTCACGGTTTACGTTCTGGATTTCTTCAAGGTAATTTTGCTCACCTTGTTCGCCGTCGAAGAAGAATTCGAACATGCCTATTTTAGAAGTAAGACCGGAGAGGGTCTCTTTTGCGCGGAAAAGAGAATCTTCCAGATTCAGACGCACACGGGCGATGTCTTCGTCTTTGAACTCAGATGCTTTGAGGTTTTGTAAATCTTTCATGAGTTCAGGCCAGAATTCATCAAGTTTATCTGCATCCAGAACCGCTGTGATGTAGATAAGACCTGCACGCTCAAAAGAATATGCAGAAGCGGAAATGGAATCTACCAACTGTTTCTCATACTGGTACTTACGGTAGAAAGGCGAAGTTTTATCGCCGCCCATAAGCTGCGCCAGCATATCAATACCAGTGGTATTTACGTCTTCAAAGCCGGGGATAGGGAATGAAATACCAAGATATACTTTGTTCCATTTGCCCTCAACGATTTGAACGTTAGGGCCTTTAATGTCCAGCTTGTTAATATCAACAACGGATGGAGGCGTTACGTTGGCAGTATTTTCAAAGTTACCGTAAAGATTTTCAGCTTCGGCAAGCACTGCTTTGGAATCAATATCACCACACACAACCAGCAGCATCTGCTGTGGCTGGTAATGCTTTTTAATATAGTTGGTAATATCTTCACGGGTGAAGGAGTTGATGGTCTCGCGGTAGCCGATGATAGGCCATGCGTAGGTTGTTCCTTTCATAGTCTGCTGTTGCAGCTTCTTGAAGAGCAGGCCGAAAGGACTGTCCTCACCACGTTCCAGCTCGGAAATAATAACTTTTTTTTCAGACTCAAGTTCTTCAGCGTCAATAGTGGCAAAGAATGCCTGATCACGTAAGACCTTGAGTCCAGTTTTCCATGCATCAGCAGGCAAGTCAGCAATGTATACAGTGTAGTCAAAACTGGTGGCTGCGTTGAGGTAGCCCCCGAGTTCTTCAATGCTTGCTGCTATCTCGCCTTTTGCATAGTTCTTTGTGCCTTTAAAAACCATATGTTCAAGCACATGGCTGATGCCGGCTTCACGTGGTTCTTCGTAGCCGGAACCTGCATGCACATATAGTCGGGTTGAGACAAGCGGGAAGCGTTTGTCTTCTTGAATTAAAACGGTAAGGCCGTTTTTAAGTTTAGTCACCGTTGCCGCAGACGCTGCGGTTGCAGTGCACGTCATAAGTACTCCACAAATAAGAATAATAAGTCGTTTGAACATTCAATGCCTCCTGTTGCCTAAGCAAAAAACATGTTCATGGGATAGTGTACGCAAAGCTTGCAATTTGGCAAGGAGAACCATCGGTTGTGACATACAGGTTATAGGGGGGCTGTGCAAGTTATGTGTACATTGAGTCCGTATCAGGGTATAGTGCCGTGGCGTATTGCATGCCAAGGGAATTTTCCCATACGGGAGTGATGGTTGAATGCTGGATTCGCTTGTTGGAACAATTCTGACAGACGCACGAACTGTTCTGGAAGATTTGGATCCGTTTCTTCTGGAATTGGAAGTGTCTGCCGAGCGGGCAGACGCCTCGTTACTGTCTACAATATATAATACAACACCAATACTTTCTAACTGTTTTAGCTTGCCCGGACTGGCAGATGCTGCTGTTCTGGTTGATTTGTTGCAACTTGTGACCGGGGCGTTCCGTAAGAAACAGTTAGCCCTTTCTTCTATACATATACGAGAAGTTATCAGAGCGTTTAGTGCCTTGGTGGCTTTTTTGGATGATGCAGATACAGAAAAAATTTCCAATGCCATAGATGCGTTGCGGTCGCTGGTGCAAAGAGCATGGCCTGACGATGCGAAAAGTTTGCTTGCTCAAAACACGTTACGCAGTCCGGATAATGATATCGCGTTTTCTGTTACAGGGTATGCTCTGCAAGATGACTTTATGCAGGAGAGCATGTGTTATGTGCTCGAACTGGATGACACAGGCATGCTGGCAGGAACGCAATTTACTCCGTTTTCTTTACTGCAATTTCTTTACAAAAGCGGGCAGATACTGGGCGTACGTTTTGCTCCGCCGGAGTCTGGCACATATTTAGAAATTTTGTTTGCAACGGTGCTTACTGAGGAACAGTTGCAGATGGTGCTGGATATTCCTGCTCAAGCTATTCATCAGGTTGGTATGGAGTCGTTTAACTCCCCAAAGCCTGCGTGGACAGCACGGTATGGTTATGCAAGTGAGGCACAAAACAGCGAAGAGACAGCTTCAGAAGCGGGTGATGTTCCTTCAGTACAACGACAAGTACGGGGGACAGAAGAGCAATTTCTGGGTAAAGAAAATTCCGGCTCGCAGTCTGTTACTGCAGTTCCTGATCCTGCTTTGATTCCAACAGAGAGCAGCGCTTCTCAATTGAATGTACAGAGAGTAGCAACTCAGGAGCCAGCAAGTAGTGATGCTTTTGCTTTGCTTGAGGCAGAGCTGGAAGGAGAGCTTTTCGAAGAAGCGCTTTCTGCAGGCATTACTGCACATTCTCTGAATAAAGCTCAGCAGGAATTACCTGAACAGATTACGTCAAGTCCTTCAGCGGCAGATGTGAGTAGTGCGCCTGCTGAAAAAATGTATGGATTTGATGTTTCAAGGGATGGTAATTTTGTAACGCTGGAAGTTGCAGGAATTCAAAACTCAATTGAAGCAGAAGAACTGCGCGCAGCATTGCTTGAATTACTTTCATCGCATGCTGATATCGAGCTGGTGTTGCAGAAGCCTGTTGGTGGGAATCTTGAATTATTGCAGTTGCTACTTTCAGCTGCCATGACTGCCGGTTTGCGTCGTCAGCAATTTAGCGTGACGGGAGTCGGGAAAAAAAGTGTCGGAACGCTGTTGGCAGGTTGCGGTATTACAACAGATATTTTGAAAGCACAGGGCATTGCTGATTTTCTGGGATAGGTTAGGCACAAAAAAGGACTGCCTGTATACGACTGCGTCCCCCGCCGAGTACGTAAATGGCAGCCCTCAGGAGTGGTGTAATTTATTAGGTTTTACACTCAGTTCCTTCGCTACAATAATTAAAAATAAACTGTCCAATCTGCGTTCCTAGATGAACACATTCTATGTCATCCAGACATTCCATAGCATCTTGTGGATCAATATACGTAATGAGCTCATGCTGGTGTTTAGCAAGCTGAGCCACCCACGCACCTTTATCCTGATCAAAATGAACGGTTAAGTCGATTCCGAGCTTAGTTATCTCAGGATAAAATGTTAATATTTTAGATCGTAATGTATCTGGCGTAATCGTCATGTGTCAGCTCCTTTGCTTATCCTTAAGCATAGAGGACAGGGCGGTACTGCACAATATTATGGTCGTAGAATATCAAGTCTTGCGGGGTGTTTCTGTAGGGTATAGCCCCGAATTGTATGTATATTTGATGTGACGGGAGTTGGAGAAAATAACGGAAAAAAGCCGTGACCTGATGGTCACGGCTTTTTCTGTTAACAGAAAGGGATGTTCTACTTGGTAGTAGATACGAATTCGTTTCGTAAAGAATCAATAAGCTTCTTCACAGGAACAATTTCTTTAATACGGTGAACGTTGGTGCCGGAGAATGCAAATCCTCGAGACAAGTTACCTTTTTTAGCATTAAGCAGTGCTGCAGCAATGCAGTACGGGCTTTGTTCATGTGCGCAGTTATGAATGCATTCAAATGGGCACTTGAACGGCTTTTTAAGGCCTTTTCTAGAGTCTTCAACAAACTTGTTTTTGAGAGCGCGACCCGGGAGTCCCACAGGGCTCTTGATAACGGTTACGTCCTCTTTTTTTGCATCAACGTACGCTTGTTTAAAACGGTCGTCAGCGTCACACTCGTCTGTTGCAACAAATCTGGTTCCCATCTGTACGCCTGCAGCACCCATGTCGATGAATTTTTTAATATCTTCACCGGAGTAGATGCCCCCCGCAGCGATAACAGGAATGGATTTTCCTGATTTAGCTTCAAACTCTTTAACAGTATCGATTACTTCACTTACAACTTTTTCAAGTGCAAAGTCAGGATCTTCTAACTGGTCAGCTTTAAAACCAAGGTGTCCACCGGCTTTGGGTCCCTCAACCACAAAGGCGTCCGGCAGGTAATCATACTTGGCAGCCCATTTTTTACAAAGAATCTTAGCAGCGCGAGCTGATGAGACGATAGGCACAAGCTTAGTGTGAGCCTTTTCCTTGTGTTCTTCATAGTACTCTTTCAAGTATGCAGGTAAATCCATAGGAAGCCCTGCACCTGAGAAGATTACGTCGATCTTTTCATCAAGAGAGGTTTTTACGAGGTCGGCAAAGTTTGTCAGAGCAACCATAATGTTTACTCCGAGTACCCCTTTGGTCATCTCTTTTGCTTTACGAATTTCTTTACGCATAGCACGGATGTTTGCTTCCATAGGGTTTTTGCCTACGTCAGGCTCTGCCATTCCGATCATCGCGCCAGCAATAACTCCGATGCCTCCCTCATTGGCAACGGCACTAGCAAGATTGGAAAGAGAAATCCCAACGCCCATACCTCCCTGAATAATAGGAGTATTGGCAACAACGTCGCCAATCTTCAAGGTAGGAAATGACATGATTCAGTCCTCCAAATGCGGCGCTTCAATTCCGCATTGTGATTATATGTACTGCGCGGTGTCTCGCAGTCAGAGTGTTGTAGTTAGATTGACATACAGCACCCAATTATTTGCTTCGAGCTATTCTTTACACAGAACAGCCCGCAGTGCAAGTGCACCATTGGCAGTGTCGACCTTTTCTTGGTCTAACCACCGGTGATTTTTCGATGTGTCGCAACATGAACTGCAGAATGAGCGGGATTTGTTCCTTGATAATATTATCATGCAGCTCTTCCTCAATTTTTTCGAAGAAAAGATGCTCCTTACCGTCTTTTTTCAGTTCAACCCATCCTGCGTCGCAAGTAGATGTCAGTCTCGGATCATGCATCATGTATAGATAGGACGGCAATTGCAGGTTGACAATTTTGTCTGCAAGCTGCTCCAGCGGGTCTTCAATCCCGCCATTCCATGTGCGAATCTGCGCCATCAGGAATTCATCTTGCCACAGCCCTGTGTCAGGTTTGTGAATACTGCCTGTTTTGTAGTCAAGAATCACTCGTGTGTTTTCTCGGATGTCGATGCGGTCCGCAATTCCGGCAATGGAGCGCTCTTTGTTGTCGACACCAATAGTTTGGATAAGTCTTTTTTCCAGAGAGTCAATTTTGGCTATAGGCTGATTTTTCAGGAAGCGTTTAAGTCGCTCCTTACCCGCAGTTTCAAGCATGATGAAGGAGTCGTATGGAACTTCTTCCTTTAAGCTGGAATCATGAAGCATTTGCACAAAAAGCAGTTGCAGCGGTTCCGGATCAAGCTTGCTGAAGTCGGTTTCTTTATGCAGATAGCCTGTAAAAAATTTTTCTAATACTTTGTGGAAAAGGTCACCAATGGCTGCAAAATCTTCTGCTTCGTTTACTTCATCTACAGGACGCAGGTTTCCGATGCGTTCCAGATAAAACTGCATTGGGCAGTGAAGGTACGTATTAAGTGCGGAAGGGGAGACCGGCTTTGCCAGAAATTCTTCAATCCTGTCGTGAATGGCAGGGGTGCGCTCAATGCAATGGTCATCTTTCTTAATGGTAGTGACAGGATAGCTTATGCCATGTAGCGGAGCATTTCCTGCTTTAAGCAGCTTGCCTTGTTTGCATTCCTCTTTCCACAACAGCTCTTCTACAAAGCGGGAACGTATGTGTTTTTCTTCAAAAATTCCGCTTCGTTCTGAACCTGTCTGATACAAGACGTGTACATTCTCCGCACCATGAATCAGGCGGTAGAAGTTGTATGCAGCAACACTTTCGCGGTGGCGTGCGTCCGGCAATCCGACCATGGAGCGAAGAGTATCTGGTAGCAGCGGGTCATTACCGGGCAGACCGGGGAGTTTGTTCTCTGTTGCATCAAGTACATACACATTTTTAAAATGCAGCAGGCGTGATTCCAGCATGCCGAGAACTTGCAATCCCGTAAGTGGGTCTGCTTCGAATGGAACGCGCTCTCCACGGATAATTTCTCGCAGAATGGTAAACAAAACTCCCTGTGAAAATTCTTCATGAGCAAGGGTACATTCGCGCAAGGAAGGAATAACTTTGCGCATAATGCGGTACATGGATTCCGCATCAATCGGGAATCGTTCCCATAGATTGCCGCCGTGCTCCAGTAAAACCGTACATAAGTCTGCTAGGGTATCTGCTAATTGAGCAGGAGTTGAAATTTCTTCCCATGCGGTTATGGAGCAGGAAAGCACTCTGTGCAGCAACTCCTGCATTTCTTCTTCAGAAGCAGCCGCGTTTTCATCCCGTGTGAAAGGAATGGTGAACGGGGTAGTGTAGCTTTTCCCTCTTCGTAGCTCTTTTTCCATGTTGTGCAGTGTGACGCCGAAAGGGCGTTCCTCACCGATGGAGAGCATTTTAATATACGGGTGACGGATAAGGGCAATAATGTCTTTCCAATAGTACCCGTCTGCGCGTTTTTTTTCCTGAAGGTGCAGCACAACTTCCAGCAGCTGGAACAGGTTTGAGCGCCAGAGCGGATAGCCCATGGAGATGTTCACATCCTTGCGTGGCAAGTGGTGCAGTACCGGCATCATCAGCCCTGTGTCAGGCAGAACAACAGCAGTATCCCCTATGGTGTCCTGCTGCAGTAGCTTTTGCTCCATGGCATCAAGCTGGGAGTGCAGGTCGAACCCTTCATAGAGTTGCAGATCCTGTTCTCGAAGCTGTGGTTCTTCGCTTAATTCCGTGTTTACAGACCATTCAGTAATCCACTTTTTGTGTTCACGGCATGCCCAGTGAGTATTGCCCCCCGTAGTGAGTGCTGCGTCCGAGTGGAGCACGATGGTTGCACCGTATTCGGTACGCAGAATACGGAACAGTTCTTTTTCTACCCCTGTAAGACCATAGAAGCCCGCTACATATATTTTTTTATGCATGAGGCTCATGACGGGATTGCTGCTTTCTTTCAGCAATTGCAGTACGCGAAAAGCGTCATACCCGGGTGTTGTCCAGCCTCGCGTTTCCAGTTTTTCAGTGTACGCATCATGTATGCGTCCCAGCTGTCCAAGCAAAATCGCAGCAAACGGAACAACCTGTCCTTCCATGTGGTAGTAGTCTTCAGGTGTTTTGTTCTGGTTGAAAAAATCTTCCAAAAGCGAGTTGAGGCGCATTCCCCACGGAAAAAATCGTTGTGGGTCATTAAGTGGTAATGACTGCAATGGGCCTGATGTGAACGTATCTTTTTTGTTAATACCCTGAATACACTCCATCAACAGTGCAATCCGGTCGAGAACCTCGATAACGTGCGGAGGGGTTGCTTCCAGTTCGCTGCGTAGCATCTGGAAAACGTCACTGACCTGAAATATCTGCGGCATAAGAAACGGCTTTGGCAGTGCTTCATTAAATCGCAGGCTGTCGGATAAATATTTACGCGGACGTGAATGCGGGAAGATGATGAGTGCATCACCCGGATTATTGTCTGTGTCAGCCAGTACCCGTTCCATGAGGCCGGAGATAAAGTCGTTCTGCCAAGGGATAATGACAAATGGTTCAGCATGCATGGTTAGGCTCCGGTGGAAAGGGTAACGTCAACAGTTTCGCGTGAATCAAGGTAGATAATAGTGCCTGTCAGAGCGCAGTTGTCATAGGCAGGCATGGCATTAAGCAAGTTGAGGTAACGGCGTACCTGCTGTTTATGTGCAGGGTCGTGACCGCCGGTTTTATACTCAACAATGGTTATGGCGTCCGGCTCGCGTACTAGCAGGTCGGCTCTATGCTGGTTGCCGTGTTCGTCCATAATGCCTTGCTCCGGTCTGCCATAGTGCTGCCATGTTGTGAATTGCGGCAGTGATGTCAGCCACAGCAGCATGTCTGCCAGCTCTTCTTCCACTTCAACTCTGTTCTCCATTGGCAGAGGGTATTCACGCATACCATGCTGGATGGCACGATGCACATCTTCACGCGGATTATCCAGCACACGCAGATGCTCAAGGCACGTATGTACAAGAATGCCGCGCCTGCGTTCATCGTAAATGATCTCTTCCAGCGGGTTACGGAAAATCTTCAAGCGTGGAAGCCAGTGCATAGGTTTCCATGCGAGTACTTCTTCATGTTCAGGAAGAAGCTTTTCAGTCTGGTCGTCTTCGGTTTGCTCTTCTGCCCGCGTGTTTTCAGGAACTTCACCAAGGGTGATGCACCCTTTTTCATCCATTTTATCCTGAAGGTCTGCCAACAGAACCCGCAAGCTTTTGAGCAGGGGAGACGTGCGTTCGTGTGTTGGTGTGGCGCTGATAACGGCGTGGAGTTCCTCAACAGGACGAGTCCATGCAACATAGAGAAGGTGTAGTTGTTCACGGGCATCTTTACCAACAGCACGGTAGTAGTCGTCCCCAAGTTCTTTGCATTGCGGTACAAGAATGTCCTGCCCGTTAAAGGTAAAAGCCTCCTGTCCTGAGGGGCGTTGCTGCATTTGATGATGGAACGGGATAATTACCACAGGAAATTCCAGTCCTTTGGATTTGTGCATGGTGATGATGCGGATAGCATCCAGATTTTCCGGCATAGGCACTTTTTCTTCTACGCCGCCTTCCTGCCAGAATGTGAGAAATGCGGAAAGAGAGCGCAAACCATTGGTTTCTGCGCTGTGTACAATCTCAAGGAAGCGTCGAAGGAAAATTTCATCCTGCGGGAATCGCCTGAAGACGTCAAAGTGTTCAAAGGCTTCGCGTACCGTGTCATAGGCACTCATTAACCCTGCCTGAGAATAGAATGGTGCAATCCACTGTTCCCATACCTGCGGGTAATCTGCCTTGAATGCGTTAAACAATGTGCCGGTACGTGGTGTTGCCAGCCAGTCATCCAAGGCTGTTCTATCAAGTCCGGCAATATCACCCACAAGCTCTGTGCCGCTGATAACAGACCAGAACGCTACATCATTCAGCGGGTAATCAAGGAATGTGAGAAGGTTGACGATTTGTTGAATAACTGGATGGTCGGCAATGCACAGGCTGTTTTCAGTAATAATAGGGAAGCCCCATTCCACAAGCCAGTTGGCAAGCATGTTTGCTTCACCATTGGTGCGTACAAGCACAGCAATGTCGCGTAGTTTACGGCGGTGCTGTAAGTCGTCCACAAACAGTTTTTTCAACTCGCCATGTACGGACTCAAAAAGAGCTTCAGTGTTTTCGGCTTCAATATCGTACAGCTTTACAAGGCCGCCGCTTCCTTCCTTATGTGGCGGGACTTTTTGCGCAGCGCCGGAAAAACCAGCCACAATTTCAGCAGCAAGTTCATCAACAACCTCTGGGGAGGCTTTTCCTACAAGATCATTGGCGATACGCTTGGCAGTATCTTCATCTTCGAGGCGTGAGAAAATTTCGTTGTTGAACAGCACCACGTTTTCGCTGCTGCGCCAGTTGTTATCAAGGGTGGTGCGTTCAGGATCGTGGGCGACAGCCTGAATGGCATCTTCGTTCAGGATTCCGTCAAATAAGTCAGAGTCACCGCCACGCCAGCCGTAGATCGCCTGTTTTACATCGCCCACATAGACAACCGAGCCGTCTTTTGCCAGACACTCCACAGCTAATGGCTCAATCGCTTTCCACTGTGTTTTGGATGTGTCCTGAAATTCATCAATGAGCAGGTGCGTGAGGCGGGTGCCCATGCGGCAGAACGCTTCTGAGGCAGCATGCTCGCCGCTGAGCACCTTCTGAGCATAGATTGGCCACTGTGATGCAGGAATAATCCCTTTTTCCCGCTGCAGTGTTTCGACTTCCGCAGCAAGCGGTTCGGCAATATTGATGAAAGGAACCAGTTCCAATGCTTTGCGCAGAATTGCTCCTTGGACTTCCAGCATAGCAAATGCATTGCACATGTCCGCATAGGCCTTATGCAACTCTGAGGATGCTTTCCCCTTGGAAGCTTTCAGGACGCAGTCGTCAATGGACGGTTTTTTCGCATAGGTTGCTGATGGAAGCTTTGAGGAGAAAATTGAGAGCGCAAGGCATTTATCCAAAAACTTGGTAAAGTTTGCAGCTGGTTTGATTCCCTCTTCCGCAATGAATTTCTGTATAGAAGTAGCGCAGTGATTCAGTTCTTCATGGAGCATGCCCAGCCATCCGCGCAGGGCATCACCGTCAACATCCGGCAGTGCTCCATGCTCCAGACGGTACTGCATTAAGGTATGAACTTTTTCACGCAGTCTGTCTCCCGGTACAAAGCCGTTCATATCTGTATGGAACAGGAGTGACTTACATGCTTCTTTGACCAGAGCACGCTCGTTGCCGCCTTGTGACGCGCGGGTAAGCATCTGGTCATACAGCGGGTCAAACAGTACGGCATCATCAAAAATCGGTTCGAAATCTGGCGGCAAAGAAAGATCAAGTGCTCCAAGACGCACAAGCATGTTCAGCAGACTGTCGATAGTGCGGATATTCAGAGAGGAGTAACGTTGCAAAAGTCTGTTGACCCAGCGGTGCGCGTCTTTTGGGTTCCATCCCTGCGCAGGGTTTGTCGGGTCAGTCTGCAACGCACATTCTTTTAATGAATGAATGACACGTTCGCGCATTTCTGTTGCCGCTTTGTTGGTGAACGTAACTGCAAGGATTTCATACCAGTTAAATGAACCATCCGGATTGGCAATGGCGCATGCTGTGTTTTTTTCTTGGGCTTCATCCTGTGCTGCACTGGCAAGAAGTTCAAGAAACTGGCGTGTGAGAGTGTATGTTTTGCCGGAACCGGCAGCGGCTTTAATCTGTTGAAGCATGTGGAACGTCCGGATTGGTTGTGGTGCAGAAGTCTGTATACACGGGAGGGAACCCGATCAGGCTGATATGTGTTGTGCGCAGTATATCGTTGATTTCCACAGTGCGCACTGATTTCGTGCACACGTCGCTGGCAAGAGGATTTGTCCTTATGTAAGGAGGGGGCACCCTCCTTACATAAGGTGATACATCGATAGTTGTCTAAACTGGAACAACAGACAAGACGCACTATACGTCTTCAAAGTCCTCGGATTCGGTGCGAGGCTTGTCTCTGTAGTCGACTAGAGTAGATTGTCCTGTGGATTCCATAACCGCGCGCCAGTAGTCGGACTGAGTGTTCAGCCTGCGGCGTTTGCGGGTTACGAGACGTAATGGAAGATGTACGAATCTGTCCATAAGTTTTGATACAACCATCGCAGTTTTTCCTGCCATGGCTGCATGGACAGCGTTTTGTCCCAAGAAGCCGCAGTATACCCGATCATTCGCATTGGCCGGAACTGAACGGATAATATAGCTCGGATCAATAAGCTTGATTGTATACGGGATGTCGCGTTCAGTCATGTAGCTATGAATTTCCTTTTTCAGGAAACTCATAATGTCACCAAGAACCTTGTTACCGGATGCGTCTTTTAAGTTTGTGTCAGAAACAAGGTGCTGTCCTGCGCCTTCAGCCACAACAATAACTGCATGACGACGGGTCAGCAGACGTTCCTCAAGATTTTCAAGCAGTCCACCTTCGCCGTACAGGGCAAATTCCTTTTCAGGAATGAGCACAAAATTGACTTCTTTCAGGGAAAGCGAAGCGTGTGCGGCAATGAAGCCGGATTCACGTCCCATCAGTTTGACCAAGCCGATTCCGTTCATGGAACCTTGTGCTTCTGTGTGAGCACATTGAATTGCTTCTGTGGCTTTATCTACAGCCGTTTCAAAGCCGAATGTCTGCGGAATAAAATCAATGTCGTTATCAATGGTTTTCGGGACACCGATAACGGAAATTTTCAGATTACGTTTTGTTACCTCGTCCACAATTGCGTTGGCAGCTTTCATGGTGCCGTCACCGCCGATCATGAATAAACAGCTGACATTCAGGCGTTCGAGCGCATCAACGATTTGCTCTGTGGACTGCGGACCTCGGGATGAACCAAGAATAGTACCGCCGAGCAGGTGGATGTTGGAAACCATCTGCGGGGTAAGTTCAACCACTTCATGCCCGTATTCAGGAATAAAGCCTTCAAGACCATATTTGATGCCGAGCACACTGCTGACGTGGTAGTTGTGGAATGCTGCCATGACAATGGAGCGGATAACCTCGTTGATTCCCGGGCAAAGGCCGCCGCAGGTAACAATGGCACATTTGGTCTTGGGGGTATCAAAAAAGACGTGCTCGCGAGGACCGGCTTTTTCAAAGCAGAGCGGGATCGGTTCGTCGGTGATTTCTTCGTGAAGTTCGTTGTCCAGATAGAAATCAACACCGCGGTCGTCTGTTTCAAATCGGCAAGCAGCGAGTGGAGAAGGGATTTTAGGGCTTCCCAGAGTCGGAATCTCAGTAGAAATATGTAAATCTTTATAACGTGCGCGCTTTTCGGGCATGTGGATGCTCCTTGCATAAATGGCGGATTGGTCTTGAACAGTATGTCTTATTGAAGACCATAATGTACAGTGTGTTTTTTGTTAGGGCAAATTCCAAAGGGGAACATATTGGTGACAAACCTGTGTATTGGTGCATCATGGTTATACACATAGGTAGGCATTAGCGGAGTAGCTTTGGGTATCCTGTTGTGATTTGAGTGTGTTGAATGAGTTGTAGGCTGAACTTACTGAATAATTTATAAAAACAGGATGGTTCTGGACAGCCGGAAGGAAAGCGCCTAATTTTATCCCGCATTTCAGAATGTGGCCGTTATGTACTGCCCTGTTCTGACTTGGTAAGACATTGTCATATAATGACTACATACGTAATTCGAGTTTGTTATGCCAAAGAAAACGCTTCTCATTACACTTGGTGATGCAAATGGACTGGGGCCGGAACTGGCCTGCCGTCTGTTTGGTGAAGATATCTTCATTGCCGCGAAGCGCCCGATTATTATGATTGGTTCAGCTGCTTCGTTACTGGCACATACCGAGCGACTTAATATGGACCCGTTCTGGGAGACTATTGAGTCTCCGCGCGACATTAAGACAAAGGCATACGGTGTGTACTTGTATGAACCCGCGTCTATTCGCGATACTCCTGTTACTGTTGGTAAAGTTACAAAAGAAGGCGGTTTTATAGCGGGCGAATCACTCAAAGCTGCGTGTCAGTGCATTACCGACGGTATTGCCACAGGCATGGTAACATTGCCGTTGCACAAGGCAATGTTGCAGGAAGCTGGTTTTGATTTTCCTGGACATACTGAATTTTTAGCCCGTTATGCTGGGTTGAAATCTGATGAAGTCTGCATGCATTTGTGCGGTGAAATACTCCGTGTAAGTCTGGTGACGACGCACCCTCCGCTTCGTGATGTGGCAGATATGATTACAGAGGAACGTCTGCTGCGTACTTTCAGGCTTACAGATGAATTTATGAAGCAGATAGGGCACGGGGAGAGACCTGTTGCAGTGTGTGGATTGAATCCTCACGCCGGAGAGTCCGGTAAAATCGGAACTGAAGATAGAGATATTATCGCTCCCGCAGTGCTCAAGGCACAGGAAGCGGGCATGAATATAGAAGGGCCGTTCCCTGCTGACACGTTGTTTCACAAAGCTGCGCGTGGAGTATATTCCTCTGTTGTAGCTATGTACCATGATCAGGGGCTTGCTCCGCTTAAGTTGCTTCACTTTTCAGAAGCGGTTAACGTAACGCTCGGGTTGCCGTTCGTGCGTACTTCCGTAGACCACGGAACCGGATTTGATATTGTGGGTAAGGATATTGCTCACACAAACAGCTTCAGAGAAGCTATCCGGCTTGCCATTTTGATGCTGGAAGGCGACGAGCTTTAATATTTGTTTTTATCAACAAGTATAACAGGGCAGACAATGACAGTTTACTTGGCATTGTCTGCCTTTTTTGCATACACTGAACACTGTATAAAACATAACAGGAGGAAACCATGCTTATTGGTATTGATGTCGGTGGTACGCACACCGACGCAGTGGCCGTTGAGAGTGGGAATGTGGTTGCCTCCGGAAAAGTGCCTACAGTGCATGATGATCTGTTATCGTCGGTACTGGGCGCACTGGAGATAGTACTTGAGGCTGTTTCACCCGAAGATGTGACTCGCCTTAATCTGTCCACGACTCTTTCTACCAATGCCATTGTTGAAGGACGCACTGATGAAGTCGGTGTGATTGTTTCCTCAGGGCCGGGCATTGATCCATATAATTTTCAAACCGGTAAATTTTATTTTCCTGTATCCGGTTCAATTGACCACAGGGGGGAAGAAGTCGCTCCTGTTTCAGATGCTGAAGTTTCAGATGCTGTTGATACTTGCGTTGCGGCGGGTGTTACTGCGTATGCGGCAGTGAGCAAATTTTCTACACGTAACCCTGCACATGAAGAGCGTATTGCAGACGCACTTGCAGGAAAAAGTGACGTAATTTCTCTTGGGCATCGTTTTTCCGGTCAGCTGGATTTTCCCCGCCGTATTGCAACGGCGTATTATAACTCGGCTGTATGGCGCCTCTATAATACTTTTGCCGATGCGGTAGAGGCTGGAGTTCGTGCAAAAGGCATTGCTGCCCCTGTTTCTATTTTAAAAGCAGATGGTGGCACCATGCCGTTGGAGCGCTCCCGTGAATTGCCTGTTGAGTCCATTTTATCTGGCCCTGCGGCAAGCGTTATGGGGGTACTTGCCCAGCGGGAAGCTGCGGCTCTTGAAGAAGACAAGGAAGGCGATACGCTTATTCTGGATATCGGCGGTACTACAACAGATATCGCGTTGCTGGTTGCCGGTACTCCGCTTGTGGAAAAGGATGGCATTGCCGTCGGGAGCTTCCCAACTCTTGTGCGGGCACTGAAAACCCGCTCCATTGGTGTTGGTGGAGATTCTGCCCTGCAGTATTCAGCAGGAGCAGTGCGTGTCGGGCCGGAGCGAAAGGGCGTGTGTATGGCTGAAGGTGGAAGTTCTCCAGCACTTATGGACGCGCTTATTTACTGTGGTCATGCCTCGTTCGGTAATGTGGAAGCAAGCAGGCAGGGGATTGAAGCTCTTGCTGCAGAGTGTGGTCAGGAACCGCATGCATTTGCTTCGGCTGCCATTAACCTTGCTGTGACAACAATATCACAAGCTGTGCACGATTTTATCGCAGAAGTGAACAGTACTCCCGTGTATACTATTCGGGAAATGTTGCATGGAAACGATGTGTTACCGGATCAGGTGAGCATTATGGGCGGGCCTGCTGAAGCGTTCAGAACGTTACTGGCAGATGCGCTGGAAATGTCTGTACAGACAGTGCCGCAATTTGCCGTAGCAAATGCTATTGGTGCGGCAGTAACCAGACCCACATTTGAGCTGGAGCTTTTTGCAGATACAGAAGCACAGATTCTTTTTATCCCTGTCATGGGTGAACGGCGCAGCGTTCCTTCAAGTTATTCATTACTTGATGCCGTATTGGACGCAAAAGAAGCGTTGGTTACCTATTTTGCTCGACGAGACATTGTTGTTGAGGTTGACGACATACAAGTTACTGAGAAGCAATCATTCAATATGGTCGGGGATTATGGAACTGTGGGCAAAAATATTCGTGTGAAATGTCAGATAACACCAGGAGTTGAAATAGAAGTATGCGAAAAATTCTAGCGTACTGTGTCTTGTTTCTGATGATTGCAACGCACTGCGTTGCTGAAGATACAGCTCAGGAAGTTTCCCTGAAAACAATGGTCGGCCAGATGGTTATGGTCGGATTCAGAGGAGAAGGGGCAACAACTGCGCAAGCTGTGCTGCGTGATATTAAACAGCACGGAATTGGTGGTGTTATTTTATTTGAGAAAGATTACCTGCGCCCGCAGGCCGTCCGTAATATTTTAAGCAAGGAACAGGTTCGCGAACTTGTTGCTGCGTTACAGGAGCATTCAGAAATTCCTCTGTTTGTTGCTGTTGATCAGGAAGGCGGGTATGTGGCTCGCTTTAAGCCTGCCCACGGGTTTAACGGAACTCCCTCGGCTCAGCTTCTGGGGAAAAAGCCTGTGAACGAAACGTTTGCAGCAGGGGAAAAGACCGGATCATACTTGAAGGACGTCGGGGTAAATATGAATTTTGCTCCGGTGCTGGATGTAAATGTGAATCCAGAGTGTCCTGTAATCGGTGCCATAGAGCGCAGTTTTAGTGATGACCCTTCCAAGGTGGCAACCTACGCACACGCCTTTGCCCAAGGAATGGGGCGGTATGGCGTGATTGCCGGATATAAGCATTTTCCCGGACACGGCAGTTCCTTGGAAGATTCTCATAACGGACTGCCTGACATCTCGCAGACATGGTCCAGTTCAGAGCTCCTCCCATATTCAGAGTTGATTGGCACCGAGCCTGCGCATGTTGTTATGGTAGGGCATTTGTATAATAAAAAAATTGACGAGAATTGCCCCGCTTCACTGTCCTATGCAGTTGTTACAGATATTCTTCGTAAGCAGCTCAAGTTTTCTGGAGTTGTGGTGACTGATGATTTGCAGATGGAAGCCATTACTAATGAATATTCTATTGAAGATGCTGCGATAAAAGCTGTAAAGGCAGGAAGCGATATTGTGCTTGTGGGCAATAATATTGAGTATGACCCTGACGTGGTATGCAAGATTGTGACGGCGCTGACGTGGGCTGTACACAATGGTGAGATCTCACTGGAGCGCGTTCAGGAGTCATACAACCGTATTATCCGGCTCAAACGTAATGCAGGGTTACTGGTTCCCGACGTTATACAGTAATATCTACATGTAAGTGTAGAAGCCGTTATACATCTGCTTTTGACTGGCGGCTTGTACCTGCTGGGAAGCGGGCTACTTTTTATAAGTAAAAGAAAGGGTGGAGTTACGTAACTCCACCCTTTTTTATGCTTTATAGCGAGGTGTTGCGTTTTGTGGTCGGCCTGTATGCTGCAACTAGCATTGATTCGTGAAAGACATGACAGTCAGGCTAAAAGCCGTTGTGCAGGTCTGTTACCGTAAGATGAAAAAGATCAACAGGCCGATATTTATTAGGTTTTGCAGGTGCTATGCGTCCTGCTCAAATTGTGCTGAGAGTGTGCGGTATTTCTTATATAACCGTACACCCAGAGCGGAAGAAAGAATAAACAATACGGCACTTACACTTGTGCGGAGTACTGGCTCTACTGTTACGCCGCTCCCCAACAGGGAAAATATGAGCGTTTGCGGCATGTAGCCCAATGAAGAACCGGCTACAAACGGTAGTGGGCGAATGCTGCTTACTCCCGCAACAACATTGGTAGCGAGGTTACTGCCTACCGGAAGCAGGCGGACAATAATAGCTGTCTGGAACGGGGCGTTTTGTAAAAAGCTGTTGATACCGTTCAGATGGTGTGGAAATCTTCGGTTAATTGTCTCCCGCCCGAGAAATCGTGCAATCCAGAAGCAACAGATGCAGCCGAGTGTAACAGCAGTAATGGCGGCTAAAAAGCCGTGTACGGCACCAAAGGCGTAGCCTGCACAAAACGCAGAAAGTTGCCTTGGGATTCCCATTCCTGTGAGCATAGCTGCAAGCCCGATGAATAACAGTACGCCCTGAATTCCGGTATTTCGGATATGTGTATCGACCCACTCAGGTTCAAGAACCTCAGCAATGCCGAGCTTACGCAGTGTAAGTACAATAGCAACCAGCAGCCCGATGAGCGCAAGGTTGATAAAAAGTTTTTTTTGATTTGAAGGCATAGTTTTCCCTGCATTGATGAAGCCAATCATCAAGCAGTTGGTCTTGGAATATATCGTTTAAGCGCAACCTTAAGTGACTGCGCGTGAATACATACGTTATACGTTACGGTCTTTAATAGAGTAGCGGAAATGACGGCTCTGCATCCAGCGGATTGCAAGCAGGTCGAGGATAGTCGCTTTAGCTCTGTCGAGAATGCCGTACTTGGACTCACCATGCTGGCGATGTCTGTGGTTTACCGGTACTTCAGATACAGTAGCGCCCTGCATTTTCATGAGAGTAGGGAGAAAGCGGTGCATACCGGTGAGCATTGGGATTTGCTGAACCATTTCTGTATTCATGACTTTCAGCGAGCAACCAGTATCTTTTACGGTTTCGCGGCTCAATTTGTTACGAATTGCGTTTCCGATTTTGGATGCAACTTTTTTCTGCAATGTGTCCTGACGCTTATGACGCCAGCCGATAACCATTGTGTATCCCTGCTCGTACTCACGAAGAAGTGCCGGAATGTCGGCCGGATCATTTTGCAGGTCAGCATCAATGGTGATGACTACGTCTGTTTCAGCAGCATCAAAGCCTGCTTTGAAGGCTGCGGACTGTCCGCAGTTGTGTTCAAAAGCAAGGTATTTTGCTTCAGGGTGTTCTTCGCATAATGTGTGAATTACCTTAAGGCTGTTGTCAGAACTTCCGTCATCAACAAAAATTACTTGCCATTCTTTGTCGATCGGAGAGAGCGCTTTTTTTATTTCACCGAAGAGTAACGGGATGTTATCTTCTTCGTTGAACACTGGTACAACTATAGATAAGGAATTAATATTTGTCATGGGCATGGTATAAGGCCATTGGTGCTGCTTGTAAATACGCAGATAACATATTCCGCATGGCAGTTTGATGGTATTGTTTAATTGCGTAAAAAATAAAATTAATTGCAAACGCAGGTTGACAGTGGGAGCGAATAGGCATAGAAGCTCTCTCACGATGACGCGGGGTGGAGCAGCTCGGTAGCTCGTCGGGCTCATAACCCGAAGGCCGCAGGTTCAAATCCTGTCCCCGCTACCAATAAAATCGATACAGGGGTATAGTTCCAACGGCTAGAACGCCGGTCTCCAAAACCGGATGTTGGGAGTTCGAATCTCTCTACCCCTGCCATTTCTTTTTTCAGTATAGACTCTTTATTTTGTACCATACTGAGGCTGGTGTAAATGGCACACTGAAATATATAGATTCAGGTAGGTTCTGAATCTTTTTTTATGGCTTCAAAATATGACTGCTCGCCAGAACAGACATATCAGAAGAACATAAACGATGACGCGGGGTGGAGCAGCTCGGTAGCTCGTCGGGCTCATAACCCGAAGGTCGCAGGTTCAAATCCTGTCCCCGCTACCAATATTATCGATGCAGGGGTATAGTTCCAACGGCTAGAACGCCGGTCTCCAAAACCGGATGTTGGGAGTTCGAATCTCTCTACCCCTGCCATTATCCTACCGTGCAACATTGTTTGCTGATGGTGGATAACCAGAACATATACGATACGTCTTTAGTGTATTCTGGAGAGTATCTTGGTATAGACCAGTCCCCGAGACTGGCAGATATCTACGATGGCGCGGGGTGGAGCAGCTCGGTAGCTCGTCGGGCTCATAACCCGAAGGCCGCAGGTTCAAATCCTGTCCCCGCTACCAAGAAAGTTCGAGGTTCAGTAGTAATTCTGAGCCTCTTTTTTTGTATCGTATGAAAAGGTAAAAATAATTTTTATTCTTGTTGACGGATGTCCAAGAAGGGCATAGATACTTTCTCACGATGACGCGGGGTGGAGCAGCTCGGTAGCTCGTCGGGCTCATAACCCGAAGGCCGCAGGTTCAAATCCTGTCCCCGCTACCAAGACGATTAAAAGGTTCAGAAGTAATTCTGAACCTTTTTTTGTGTCTAATGAAAATGACTAGGTATTGTTTGACTGCTCAACATCCTTAATTTGCTGAATAAAATCTATACGTGTTGACAGTAGAAAAGGATGGGCGTATCACCACTATTAACAAGTTTGTAAAACTATAGAGAGCAATATGTACAACGCAACTTCGACAATTTCTGTAATCGTGGCTGGCAGCGCACTGCTAGTCTCTATTATTATTGTCGTCGTCAACGTCGTGAGAAACGTCGTAGCGTTGTAACGGGTTTTACATACTTACTGAAAAGACTCCGCTAGCGCTTCGGCCCGGCGGATTTTTTTATGATCCAGAACTATCCGCCGGTAATGTAACTATGGATCAGAGCAGGCAAAAAAATGCAAAAAATGACCGGCGCTGAATGTACCGTTCGTCTTTTGGAACGGCAGGGGATTACCACAATAGCAGGTATTCCGGGTGGAACAAACCTGCCGTTGTATGATGCGTTATCTCGTAGTGAAACCATAACGCATATCCTTGCACGGCATGAGCAAGGGGCAGGCTTTATTGCGCAAGGTATGGCGCGAACTACCGGAAAGCCTGCCGTGTGTCTGGCGACATCAGGCCCCGGTGCTACCAATCTGGTAACAGCAATTGCAGATGCAAAGCTGGACTCTGTACCACTGGTATGTATTACAGGGCAGGTGCCGACTCCACTTATCGGTACAGACGCTTTTCAGGAAGTAGACACCTACGGTATGTCTATCCCCATTACAAAGCATAACTTTCTTGTCCGCTCCGCACAGGATTTACTTACGGTAATTCCTGAAGCGTTCAGGATTGCCATGTCTTGCAGACCGGGGCCGGTGCTCGTAGACATTCCACGGGATGTACAGGTTGAAGAAATTGCAGTTGACGCGTTTCCGTTACCTGCAAGTGCTGATGCACCTCCGGTTGTGGCGCAAAGTGACATAGAAAAAGCTGCACAGATGATCAACAGCGCATCCCGCCCTGTTCTGTGGGTCGGTGGCGGTGTTGTAGCTGCACAGGCAGATGCACTTTGTAAAGAAATGGCAGAAACTGCTTCTATGCCTGTAACCATGACGTTAATGGGATTGAGTGTTATTCCCCGTGATCATGAGTTGAATATCGGTATGCTGGGTATGCATGCTGAGCGCTACACAAACATGGCAATGGAAGGTTGTGATTTGATTGTTGCTGCCGGAGTTCGGTTCGATGATCGGGCAACCGGAAAAGTGAATGAGTTTTGTCCTAATGCAAAAGTCATCCATATCGATATTGATCATTGCGAATTGGACAAGTTGCGTTCTGCAAGTCTTGGTATTCTGGGAGATATTAAGGACGTTTTTTCAAAATTGCTTCCAAAAATTGATTCTAAGCCACGAAAAGAGTGGAATGAATATCTTGGCGCGCTTAAAGCGGCTTTTCCTCAACATGCCCCTATGGAGAGCGGTTTTGAGTCTCCGCAAAAATTCATCCGTCTTGTGGGTGAGATTGCAGATGACTCAGCAATCGTAACAACTGATGTTGGAAAGCATCAGATGTGGACAGCGCAGAGCTACCCGTTTACAGGCGGCCGCCAGTGGCTGACTTCAGGCGGATTAGGCACAATGGGGTTTGGTTTACCTGTTGCCATCGGGGCAGCACTTGCTGCACCGGATAAAAAGGTGCTGTGTTTTAGCGGTGACGGTAGTTTGCTTATGAATATTCAAGAGCTTGCAACAGCCGTTGAGCATAATGTGAACATTACTGTTATCCTGTTCAATAACCAGTGCCTTGGGCTTGTGCACCAGCAGCAGGAACTGTTCTTCGAAGGTAATATCTTCTCCTGTGAATATCCAGTTGCATTGGATTACGTTACAATACTTCGCGGGTTCGGCTGGCACGTGTGTGACCTTGCTGAAGACTGCAGCGAAGAGATTGTACGGCAGGCGCTGGCAACAGAAGGCCCTTGTCTTATCCATATGCCGGTAAGCAGAGACGAAAAGGTTTTGCCTATGGTTCCTCCGGGAGCAGCAAACCGCGTAATGATTGGAGGAGACAGCAATGGCTAAGCGTACTGTGCTGGATATTCTGGTAAAAAACCATGCAGGCGTGATGGCTCATATTACAGGGTTGTTTTCACGCCGTGCGTTTAACGTTGAAGCAATCTTATGTCTTCCTGTGGCAGACGGCGCTACAAGCCGTATTTGGCTGCTGGTAAACGAAGACGGACGATTGGAGCAAATGATGCGTCAGATGCGTAAGCTTCAGGATGTGTACGAAGTGGCTGCATGCTCTGAATACACGAGTGTCTTTTCAGATTTGACTTCTGTTATGAATACAGAAATGGAAACCGTAGAATAAATGTAACAAGATAATAGTCTTATTGTTCGAATGCTGCACCCAAAAGCATGCGAGCATTAAAATCCCGTGTATGAGAACCATCATATGCGGGATTTTGTGTTGAGAAGCCTGAAATCCTCTGGAACCTTCTATTTGCCGAAGTTAGAGAACTTGGGTACAAATCTCTCGATGCATTTTTATCTTCGGAGTTTTTTATGCGAATAGGTTTTAAGCTTGTTACCGGCTATGTATTTTTATTAGGCTTCATGGGAGCCCTTGTTTTTTTTGCCATAGACGGTGAACAGCGACTATCCAGACACTATGATGCGCTTGTCCGGCTCTCACGACTGGAAAGCAGCATTGCAATGATACATAAAACTGCACTCTCCGGTGCAGATCATAATGTTCTGCTTTCTCTGAGCACAGAACTTTCCAAAGAGCTTGGAAAGATCAGACCTGCAAAGGGAACAAACGAAGCAGCCGTAATTCGTCGCGCCCAGCTTGCCACCGTGGCATATAAAGAAAAAATGGAAGCAATGAATACGTTGCAATCTGGAATTGATCGTTATCTTGAACTCTCAAAAGAGAACGTGGATAATATTGCATCGGATATTGAGCGGATAGCTGCAATTTTGTCAGACCAACCATCAGCGCTGCTGAGTGCATCGGCACAGACTGCTCATGAAAAACGTGCTGAACGTCTTAAGGCTATGCAGCAAAACGTGCAGAATTTACAGGTGGCGTTGCGCTTGATGGAGGCCACCAGTCATAAAGATGATTACGACACTGCAAAGGAAAATGCCGGGCGTCTTCTGAGGAATGGAGGCGCATTGCGCAAAGGTCTGAGCACTGCGGATAAACCTGTGTTGGATCGGGTTATTGTTGCTGCAAAGAATTTGAATGCCGACTTTATCCAGTTGGGGCAGCTGTATAACAGGGGACGCGAACTTACTGCTGATACTTCATCTGGGCTCAGTAATGTAAACGTTGCGATCAGGCAGCTTTCAGAGGCACAGAGTGAGTCGCTGGCATTTGTTCGTGAATCGTCCATTCTTCCCGGAGTGGTCATCATTGCGGGTGCTGTGATTGTGGCATTGTTATTTTACGTGCTCATTCTGCGTTCAGCAGGTGGTTTTGTTTCTCGAATTAGTCAGATTGTTTCAGGCTTAGCAGCCGGTGAGGAACCACCGTCGTCAGATAATTTGCGGGGTGCATCTCAAATAGAGCTTACGTTGCACGAAGTCTGGAGCAGAGAATTTGAGCAGCGAAAAGCGCTTAAGCAAATTGCCGAAGGCAAAATGGTCGATGACTCTCAAAACCGTCTTGGGCTGGCGGCTTTGAGTCGCGCAGTTAATGAAGCTGAAATTACTCGCAGCAAGATGGAACAAACTCTCAGGGAGAGTCTGCAGGCAGTTAATCTTCCTGCCACAGGAACTGCCTCGGATATGCTGCAGGCATTAAAGACTGGCGTGTATGATGCGTCAACCTCTCTTGCGTCTGTTGCAGAGAAAGTGATGTTGCTTTCGCAATCTGGCAGCAAACTGGAAAACGGATTGTCACAGGCTGCATCACAAAGTGAACAGGCTTTTGCAGGGCTTCATGGCAGTAATACTTTTAACGAAATGGCAACAGCTGTATCTTCCATGCTGAACGGCAACGCACGATCCGGCAGTTCTTTTGAAGAGATACGAGCAAGTTTTGCTGAAATAGAACGTGCCTCCAAGATCATGGGCTGGCAGGTACGCAGCTATGAAGATGTAGCCCGCCATCTCGAGACGCTGGCCATTAATGTCAATGTGGAAGCCGCAAGAGTTGGGGCAGACACAACTGCCATGGGAACCATCGTAGAGGAAATACGGAGTCTTTCTGCTAAGTGTCGCACAGCTGCGGAAGCGAGTGATAACGGGAAGACTCTCAGCTCCAGAGCATTGGATAAGGTTTTCAATGCACTTAATATTCTTGAAACCCAGAGTGATTCTTCTGTTGCCACAGCGGACAAAGATACTGTAAAGCGTGCAGCACAGGTATTGAGCCAGTTGGAAAATATTGAATTGGCGCTTACTTCCATTTTTACCAAAGCAGGCACAGCGTGTTCTGAGTTTGTTACAGAGGTAGAAACTCTCGTCGCAGCTGTGGAGAATGCCTCTGCAACCTCTGCAAAGCTGTCTGAAGAGTTTTCAGAAGAGAGTATGCCTGAAGATACAACTGACGTAACTCAGGCACCGATTGATTTGACTGATCAAGTTATTGAGTTTGATGAAGACGTGGTAACGTTACCTAAACTTGATTTATAATATAGCGTTATCGGAACGCGTTCCGGTAAAGATATTTTATCCAGAGTATATATATGATTGTACCGAATAATTGGTTGGTCATGAGGTTGAGTGCACTTGGCGATGTAGTGCTCACAACCGGAGTGTTGAGCTATCTGCATAAAAAGTATGGATGGCGATTCACGTTTCTTACCTTGGAGCCGTGGGCACCTGTACTGGAGGGACATCCAGCCATTGACCGTATCATATCCATACGGAAAGAAGCGTTGCGTTCCAGTAATGAATATACTTTTTTCAAGCAACTTGCTGAAGAGCATGAAGGAATGGGTCTGCTGGATTTGCATGGTACCATGCGTTCAAGATTTCTTGCATTGTGCTGGAAAGGGGCAGTTCGCAGGTACCCTAAGTTTTCGTTGCAGCGAAGACTGTTCCTTCAGACAGAGGGTAAACTCGGAGGCGAAAAGCTTCTTCGATACAATGTGCCGCAGCGTTATGCGCTTGCAGTAGAAGAAGAGGCACCTTCACGGCTTGAATTGTTGCCGCAAATATTCCTGACTCAGGAAGAGCTTCAGCAGGGGAGATCTGTTTGTGAACGGGTTGCAGCAGACAAACCAGTCGTTGCACTGCATCCGTTTTCAACACACCCTAATAAGGCGTGGGTCAATGACTATTGGCAAGTGCTTGCAGACAAGCTGGTTGAAGCTGGATTACATGTTGCCATTATCGGTGTTGGGGATTCCCCAGTCCCTGAAGGGGACGGGGTAACTGATTTGACCGGAAAAACAACTATCCGCGAAACCTGTGCAGTGCTTCATGCCTCGCGTGCGCTTGTAACAGGTGACTCTGGGCCTATGCACCTTGCAGGTGGCGTGCAGACACCAGTTGTTGCGTTATTCGGACCTACCCACAGGGCTTGGGGGTTTTATCCTGAAGGGTTGTCCGATATTGTGCTTGAAGCAGATGAAGAATGCAGACCTTGCTCTCTTCACGGTAAAAAAGTATGTGATAAAGAACAGATATGCATGCGTTCCATTGATCCTGACAGAGTGCTGCAAAGCGTGCTGTCGCTGTTTTCTTGATTTTGTAAAAAGCTTATTGAGCAATGTATGCGATGTGCATTGCAAAATAGTAATGCTATGCATAGTTAGGCCGATGAGGTCTGTACAGCTCATAACTGAGCTGTTTTTTTCGTAGTCGTTTCAATCGGCTGCTGGGTGGGGGTGCTTTTGTGAGAGTAATGAATAATGGGGAATGTTTCATGGCAGTCACAGGCAGTACAAAAAAAAGTCTTTTGATTCTTGAGCATGATACAGAGGCTGTGCTGGGCAGCATGCAGTATCTCGCCAAAGAAGAATATCAAATTGTTTCGTGTGGGGCATCAGAAGAAGAGTTGCGGTTGGCGTGTAAGGAAAATCCGCACTCTGTTTTTGTTGTAAATGCAGATAATGCCGACACGGTTACCTTTTTATCCAAAATTTTGCATGGGACAGTGCCATTAACTGTTCCAGTCATTTGTTGTGCAGCTAAGCTTGATGATATCGTCTGTGCTCACTTTGAGTCTGCAAAAATTTTTGCATGGATTTCTTTTTCTAGTTCTTCAAAGGTGTTTGAGTGCTCAGTGAATTCTGCACTGGAGTTTAGTTCCGTGCAGGCAAAGCACACCTGTGCCATTGAGAAGTATAAGCTCATTGCTCAGAATATTCCTGAGAGCGTTGTTATGCTTAATGAGGAATGGTGTATTGACTTTGCGAATGAGCACTTGGGTCAGTTGGCAGGAGCTGCGGATCCCTTAGAGGGCAGGCATATTAAGACGTTGCTTGATTCCGAGACATTGATGCGCCTGCAAGCAGTAAGTAGTAGACTGGACGTCAGTGAAAAGCAGAATTTTCAAGGATATGTCGTTACAGTTCATGAAGAGATGGTCCCTGTCTGGTTTTCTGTGAGCAGGATTGCCGAAGGGAATAATCTGCTGTGTGTAATGACGAATCTGGAGGAAAATTTGCAGGCTGAGGCAGCATTGCGTGAAGCTGAAGCAAAATATCGTGCGCTGTATCTCAATGCTGCAGAAGGCATGTTCCGCATTGAAGAGTCCGGACGGATTATTGAGGCAAATCCAGCGTTTAATAGAATTTTCGGATTTGAGGTGCTGGATTGGTCGGCATCGTCACTTTCAAATAATTTTTTAGACCGTTTTGTAAGCGTTGCCGATTTTAGAAACCTCATGGGTGAGGTTCAGACTGTGGGGCGTCAATCCAAGTTTACAGCGCAGTTGTTGCGCAGAGATGGAACACCTATCTGGGGTGAAATTTCTGCCCATTGGAGCGTTGATCCTAAGAATCAGGTTCCGTACGTGGAGGGGATTCTGTCTGATGTGACAGAACGCAGAAGGGCTGAATTAGATTTACAGCACAAGGCTACCCGGGATTGTTTAACCGGTGTGTACAGCCGTGGCTATTTTTATGAAAAGCTGAATTCTATTCTTGCTTGTGCCCGTTATGAAGGAACTAACTTTGCGGTGTTGTATCTGGACTTTAATGACTTTAAGAATGTGAACGATACACATGGACACCATTGCGGTGATATTGTCATTAAAGAGCTCGTTAAGCGGATAGGCACCCATATTCGGGAGCGGGATGTGTTCGGCCGTATTGGCGGTGATGAATTTTGTATTGTTCTCGAGAACGTTCGATCAGTCTCAGATGTGGGAGTGGTTGTAGAGAAGATACATGCCGCAGCAGATGCTCCGATTCAAATTAGTCCGCAGCACGCTGTTAGTGTGGGCTTGAGTGTTGGAGTGGCGTTGTATCCGGAAGACGGGGATACTCCGGATGTTTTATTGCAACGTGCAGATCAGGCAATGTATCTGGAAAAACGCAGCTAATTGCCTGATCCGTTTACTGCCTCTGTTATGAACAGATTCTCTTTTCTCCCCAGCATTCAGTAATGATATCTGCATAGTCGTGCATGATCTTATGGACACTGTCCGGCACAAGATAGGAAATGTCCCGATCTTGCATCCAGCGTTCCCGTATCAGTGTTGCTGATACGTCAATGCGTGGTTGCGGCAGGAAGTATATAGAATTGCTTCCCATAGAGTAGGCTGCTGTAACATTTTCAGCTGGCGGCAACAGTTCCAGTTCCGGCCAGTACTGTGGGCATAATGTATTAAATTCCTCTACATCTGCATCTGAACGGGCAAGGACAATAATATTTGTGTGCTCGATAAGCTCCAGACCTTTGTGCCAGTCTGGAAGGGTCGGCAGATCAATCGAACCCATAATAAAGAAGAGCTCACACTCTCCCTCGTTTTTTTTGTAATGCTGCAGGGTATCGTATGTGTATGACGGCCCTGAGCGTTCTGCTTCAAGCTCATTTACCGAAAAATTCGGGTATCGATTGATTGCTGCGCGAATCATACGGTTGCGCAATTCAAAAGACAAAAGACCCGCTTCCGTTTTGTGCGGTGGTGTCGCACACGGAACAAAATCTACACGATCAAGATTGAAGGTTTCTTCTACCTCAACCGCAGGCCGAATATGCATGATGTGGGTGGGGTTAAACGTACCACCGAGAATTCCAATGCGTTTCATAATCAGCTTGTTTTGTTAGAAGTTGTTTGGAATGTGTTACCAGTTGTCTGCTGTATACCACGCTATAACATAGCGCGCCAAAGAAAAAAAATGCAAATTCACAGTAGTTGCAAATAGTTGGTGAGTATTTGCATGACAGTGTGGTAGTGGATGTTGCTGGTCGATTATACATCATATAACGTATTGTTTCGGAATATCAAAAAAAATATTTCTAAAACTGTTCAGTATGAGTCTGTAGTGCGTCAGGGCGACTCGACAGTACATTGCTACAAGGAGTTGTAGGCACACTGATATTGTAAACACGGTGAGATGTACTGTTTTGTTTGCAACATGATGCTACCTAAGCATTTCATTATGAAATAGTAAAAAAGCCAAACTCGCGCATATTGATAACCATGCTCCGAGTTTGGCTTTTGTGTTTTGTATACTGAGTTTGTCTCAGGTTGCCTACTGGCGAACTTGTCCCTGACCAAAGATAACAAATTTGGTGGTGGTCAGTTCTTTTACGCCCATAGGGCCATAGGAATGCAGTTTAGAAGTACTGATACCGATTTCTGCGCCCAGTCCAAGTTGCCCACCGTCATTGAAGCGGGTGGATGCATTAACTGCGACGCAAGACGCATCAACTTCACGCATAAATGCAAGTGCACGGTTGTAGTCCTGAGTACAAATGATTTCAGTATGGTTGGAACCATATGCGGCAATGTAGTCTTGTGCTTCCTGCATGGAATCAACAATCTTAACCAGCAGGATCAAGTCGTGGTACTCGGTACCAGGATCTGAGTCGGTCATTGCAACAGCATGTTTTCCCAGTAAAGGGAAAGAGGTTGGGCATGCCCGAAACTCAACCTGACGCTTTTCTCCGAGTTCTGCTGTGACCATCGGTAAAAATTCTTCTGCGACGTCTTTATGGACAAGCAAGCCTTCCAGCGCATTACACACACCTGGACGCTGTGTTTTTGCGTTAGCAACGATATCCAACGCTTCAGCAAGATTTGCACTTTTGTCGATAAATGCATGACAGACACCTTCATAGTGCTTGAGCACTGGCATTGTTGCCATTTCAACAACTTTACGGATGAGAGTTTCACCACCGCGCGGAATAATTACATCAATATGTTGTTCAAGTTTGCACATGGCGGCAATTGCTTCGCGGTCTGTTGTTGGTACAACCTGTACACTTTCTTTTGGCAGACCAGCATGCACAAGTGCTTCATGAAGTAATTTCGCAAGCGCAAGGTTGGAATTAATTGCCTCTGAGCCACCGCGCAGGATAATTGCGTTACCGGCTTTCAGGCAAAGAATGCCGGAATCAATGGTAACGTTAGGGCGGGATTCGTAGATCATGGCAATCACGCCAAGAGGAATGCGCATTTTTCCTACAAGCAATCCATTTGGACGCTGCCACTGTGTTTCGATGGCACCAACGGGGTCATCCATCTGGGCAATAAATTTACAAGCTTCAGCCATCTCGGCAATGGTTTGCGGAGTGAGGCGTAACCGGTTGAGACGGGGGGCATCAAGGCCTTTTTCTTCTGCCTTTGCAATATCGATAGCATTGGCAGCCTCAATGTCGGCCTGCTTTTCGAGAATAAGTTCAGAAAGACGCATGAGTGCGTTTGCTTTCATTTCCGGACTTGCTGCTGTGAGCTTTCTGGCAGCTGCAGAAGCTTTTTGTCCCATGTCTTCCAACAGTTGATACGTATCCATATGTCCTCCGGCTGAATATCGGGAAAAGCCTGTTTAACGGGGCCTACCGAGTGGTATGTGATTTCTGTACTGCGGGAGTACAGGGATTGTCAGAATCTGGTCATCCTATGCTTATGTAAGCATACTATATTGTACAATTGCTACAAATACCTCTTTGATACGCAAACTGCAAGGTACTCAACGCTGACAGGCAAAGCGCATAATATCGCAGAAAATAATGAACAACATACATTGAGAAGTTATAGCATAGAATTGGTTTTGACAATTTCGTCATATGGGATTACAAAATAGGCGTTTTTTCAAATAGATACTGAGAACAGTTCAGGAGTGAATATGGTTAAGCAAAATGACTCGCATTCCCCGTTACTGGTAGACTCTCTGCAGCAGAATATTTCAAAGGAAGCTGCACCGTTACTTAATTTTGTTCTTAGGCATAGCAAAGCTATTGCCCTTGGACTGGTTGTTTTGGTTGGAGCCATGGCAGGTTTCGGTATCTATAATTATATGCATGAACAGAAAATTGCTCATGCGCAGGAACGGTTGGGTGAGCTGGCAGTAAGTGCATCTACAGAGTCCCAGTTGAAGGCATTGAAGACGTTTGTTGCAACTGTACCTGCACAGGTTCAACCTGCAGGTTTGCTGGCATTGGCCAAAGCCTCTTTGCGTGTCAAAGACTATGCTTCAGCTGTTGATGCATGGGGTAAGCTGCAGTCTTTGAATGTGGAAGGAATGCATGATCTGGCAGGACTGGGTAAGGCTGACGCGTATGCCCGCATGGGCGATTACAAGAAGGCACAAGAAGTGCTCACGGCAATGCTTCCAGATGCCTCAGAAGCCTATGTGCTTCCTGCCAAACATCAACTAGCACTTATGGCAGAGCAAAGCGGAGATATGAAAACGTCTTTAATGTTATACAAGGAGCTTGAGGAAGCTGTTCCTGAAGCTAATAAAGCCTTTTATACTCGAAAAGTTGCTTTGTTGACTGGCAAGTTGAAAGATTAGCAATAATTGCCAGTGGTAAGTGAACTAAAAGAGTATTACTAGCATACGTTAGTGTTTTGAACTGGTTGCTATAATAGCAGATGGTGTTCACAAATATATTTTTGTTTTTACGGAAACATTGGTGTTGTTGGTGTCAGCCATCGAAGCGGGGTTGACCTTGTGTTGGCTGCTGAGTAAGAGATGCAAACGCTTATGATGTAGTTGCCTGCTTTGGGCGTGAGTAAATGTTTATTACAGGCTTGCGGTTAAAGTGTGGCATGTCAGCCAAGCGATACATGATACAAAATTTTCGGCAGCATTCCTTGGGGCTGACATAACTATGAGTACATCATTTTTACGTGTAAAAAATACCGTGTCTTCTTTCTTTCAATTGATATGATAGACTTGCGGTGTAGCGAATATGTAAAACTGACATACAGTAGTTAGGTCTTGTCCCGGGAGTGTACCGGTAACTATATGCGCGAACGAAGCATGCCACCATGCATGTTTTGTATGAAGCAGATATAACCTTTGTCTGCCTAGCTATATGATAATTGTTGAACCCGTTCCGGAGTGCTGTTCTACACACGACAGCTGGGCATAACCGGAACTTAGGAATCAAATTACATGAGTGTTACTACGTTACAGGACGACAAACTGCAGCCTTATATGGGAACCCTACAGAGCATTGTTTCTGAGCTTGGTTCTCAAAAGCCATTTCAGTCAACGCTGAAATCTCTATTGCAGACTTTGTCTGAAAACCACAATTTCAGAAGACCACATATCGTGATCTTCGATCCGGAAACCCGCACCCTTAAGCTGACTCTTGCACATGGTCTTGAGTCCGAAGATTCTATTGAATACGAGCCGGGGGTAGGTGTAACCGGACAGGTATTTACTACCGGTACTCCGGTGATTGTTCCTCGCATGAAGGAACATCCTGCATTCTTGAACAAAGCATTCGGGCGTACTGATGAAGAGCTGGCTGAGCTGGCATTTATTTGTGTACCTATCGCCATTCCGGGCAGGGAAGGTGATGCTGGCGAAGTTATCGGTACATTAAGTGTTGATTTGCCAAGTGACACCGCTGAAAGCCTTGAAGGGCAGACTCGTTTTCTTGAAGTTGTTGCAGGTATGGTTGCAAACCATGCCACATACTTGCAGGAAGAAATTGCACGTCAAAACCACATGATGGCTCAAGGCATCAATGGTGGGGAACTTTCAGATGCGGATGCAGCATCTGCCAATATTATTGTAGCGTCCAAGTCTATGAAGCTTGTGCTGAATCAGGTTTCACAGGTCGGACCAAGCCGTGCTACTGCATTGCTCCGTGGTGAATCAGGTACCGGTAAGGAACTCCTTGCAGAGGCTATTCATCAGGCAAGTCCTCGTCGTGATAATCCGCTTATTAAACTGAATTGTGCTGCGTTGCCGTCTGAACTCGTTGAAAGCGAATTGTTTGGTTACCAGAAAGGCGCATTTACAGGCGCTGTTCAGGATAAGAAAGGTCTGTTTGAGCTTGCAAATAACGGAACACTTTTCCTTGATGAAGTAGGCGAGTTAAGCCCAACTGCGCAGGCAAAAGTTCTGCGCGCTATTCAGGAACAGGAAATTCAGCGGTTGGGCAGTGAAAAAACACTGTCTGTAGACGTACGACTTATCTGCGCAACGCATCGTCCGCTAGAAGAGCTTGTAGAAAAAGGCGAGTTTCGCGAAGACCTTTACTACCGTATTAATGTTTTCCCTGTATTTATTCCGCCGCTTCGCGAGCGCCGTGAAGATATTCTGCCGTTGTCTGAACATTTCTTGTCAACATATGCAGAAGAGTATGAACGAAACATTAAGCGTATTTCTACTCCGGCTATCGATCTGTTGATGCAGTACCACTGGCCGGGAAACATCCGTGAATTGAAAAACTGCATTGAACGTGCAGTTCTGGTGTGTGATGAGCAGGTTATCCGTACCTATCATCTCCCACCTTCTTTGCAGACTGCTGAAAGTACTGCCACTGACTCTAACCTTTCTTTTTGTGAAGCTGTGGCAAAGTTTGAACAGGAACTTCTGGTTGATGCTCTTAAGAAAGCCAGAGGTAATATGCTGCAGGCCGCACGAGACCTACGTGTTAGTTACCGTATTGTTAACTATAAAGTTAAGAAGTATGGGATTGATGCAAAGAAATTTGCTGTAGCACGTGGTCGTACACGTTAGTAGCTACACAAAAATAGTAAGAAGAGAAAAAGAGCCGTAGGAATACGGCTCTTTTTTTGTGCCTAACGTATTGTTTTTGAAATGTTTTAAGAAAAAGGGTTTCTTTGTAAAGCCTTCTTTAGATAACTTTAGATATCATTAATGGATAAAAGGTGACCCTCCCCCCGTACCAATAGGTGAACATGCCAAGAAGAAAGGAGTGTTTGGAAATGAAACCGAAAAAATCTTCAACATGGCTTGAATTGGTCTACGGCGGGAACATTGAAGAAGGGTTATCCACAAGCAAGGAAGCTTGTCCCGGACACAATGATGTCGCCGCTTATCTCGACAAGAAGCTTCCCATAGCGCGAAGAAAGGAAGTGGAAGGACACATGGCATCATGCCGTGAATGTCGTTCCGAAGTTCTCGAGCTCAGAAGAATCCTGTCATCCTGTTAACCGCACGTCACTAATCTCAAGGAGGAGAAAACACATGCCAGTATCTACTACACAATATCTTAACTCAACGTACTCTCGGGACATGGAAGCCAGAAAGCCTAAAAGTAATCTTGGTAAAGATGATTTTATGAAGCTGTTAACAACGCAGATGGCAAACCAGAACCCGTTGAAACCGACAGATGATGCTCAGATGCTGGGACAGTTGGCTCAATTCTCCTCTCTTGAACAGCTTACTACATTGAATAGCACTGCCAAGACATCCAATACCGCTCTTGGCGCTATCAATGTAACAAGCTCTGTAAACTACATCGGAAAATCTGTGGTTGCCGGTGGTGACAAAATCCATAAAGGCAGCGCAGGTTGCAGCCCTGTGTACTACAAACTCTCTGAAAATGTCGCCAGTGTTAAGGCGCATATTTACGACGCTTCTAAACGTATTGTTGATACCGCTGTTCTTTCTGGTACCGGCGAAGGTGAACATACTTTCACATGGGATGGCGTGAATGCAAAAGGCTCATTACCGGAAGGGCAGTACTCTGTCGGCTTCGAAGCTCGCGATAAAAATGGCAAACTGATCAAAGTTGGCGCGAAAGTTGCTGGTAAGGTGACAGGTGTTACCTCCAAGGAAGGAAAGACCGTTCTGGAGCTTGAAGGTGGCCGATCTGTGAATCTCGTTGATATCCAGCGTGTAGAGGCCTCTAAAGAGGTTGATGAGCCGGAAGAAGGCGAAAGCGCAGAGAGTTAATACTCAATAATACTAGATGATAATGTTAAGGCGGCTGCATTTTTTTCCCCTGTCGCCTTAATAAAAAAAACAAAATTATAGGCAAAAATTACCTACAAAAAATTTACTGCTTCCAGGGAGGCAATCATGAGCGTTATGGGATCTATGTACACAGGCATTTCCGGACTTGATACACACTCTCAGCGTATGTCTGTTCTCGGCAACAACATTGCAAACGTGAGCACCGTCGGCTTTAAGAGCGGTACAGTTCAGTTTGAAGACCTTTTTTACTCAAGTCGTTCTCTCGGTGCTTCCGTAGGTCAGGTTGGTCACGGTTCTCGTGTTTCTTCAATTTATCAGGATTTCAAACAGGGTGCGTATGAAAGTTCAGGCTCTGTAACTGACGTCGCTGTAGGTGGCCGCGGTTTCTTGCTGGTGAACGATCCTGCAAATGGCTCTAAGTATTTCACCCGTGCTGGTAACTTCAAATTTGATAAAGAGGGCTTTCTCGTTAACCCTCAGGGGCTTCGTGTGCAAGGTTGGGCTGCTGGAGACAGCGATGTTTCCCTTACAAAGGGCGCAATTGGCGATCTTAAATTAGACTCTTTTCAGTCTGAGCCTAAAGAAACGACTAAGATGTCCATGTCACTCAACTTGTCAAAGAATGCTGTAAACAAAGCAACTCCAGCAACAGCAGGTACGCCTACAAACGGTACAGACTATTTCGCACTGTTTTCTTCATGGAATGGCCAAAATACAACGCCGTTGGGTGATGACAAGTATTCTTACCAGAAGACAATGAATGTTTTTGATAAAACAGGCTCTGCTCACGAAGTTACAGTATATTTCGATAAAGCTAAGACTGTTAGCGGAAAAGATACTTGGGAATATATTGTAACTTGTGATCCAAGTGAAGATGGTCGTCCTGCTGTTGCAACAGGTAAAAAAGCAAAAGGGCTTTTAATGGCTGGCACCATTAGCTTTAGCTCCACTGGCGCAATGGAAAATATGTCGGCGTACACATACGATGATGGTGGTGCAGGGGCGACTGTTGGTACAGATGATCCAGACGCGAAGGCAAGCTGGAAGGCTGCTCCACTCAGTGCAGATGGCTTTCCTATGTTCACAGCTAACTTTGCCAAATTGACTGGTATGAACGATACGAACGATACCAACGCAGCGGGTGAACTCCCTGAGCATATTGCTCTTGACTTTGGTTTTGGATCCAAAAAAGCCACTCGTGTATTTGAAAATGCTACTCATACTATGGCAGCGGTTGAAACCACAGGTGCTAACCTCGCAAATATTGCTACAACCGATATTAACAAAACCAAAAAAGCTGCAACCTCATACGATCTTGCATCTACAACTCACAGTATGGAGCAGGATGGTTACGCTGCAGGCTTCCTGCAGGATGTTAATATTGATAGAAATGGCGTACTTTCTGGCCGCTACTCAAATGGTCGTAAAGAAAAACTTTTTGTTCTCGGCATGGCAGACTTTGCTAACCAGCAGGGGTTAACCATGCAGGGTGGCAACTTGTTCACTCAAAGCTCCACATCCGGTCAGGCTATTATTGGTACAGCTAACTCAGGCCGTTTAGGCAAAATCTCTTCAAGCACTTTGGAACTGTCCAACGTAGATTTAGCTCGCCAGATGGTTCGATTGATTACAACTCAACGTGGTTATCAGTCTAACTCCAAGGTGATTACAACTTCTGACGAGATGCTTCAGGAAGCGATTAAGCTTAAGCGATAGTTGGTGACTTGATGTGCCGCTGCTGAGACGCAGTAGCGGCTTTAGGAATGTAGCGGCACACCCGGCCTGTTAAGAGGAGCACACAGAATGTCTATTTATGATCTTATGTCTATCGGTAACAATGCAATGATGAATGCCAAGCTTGGCATCAATGTTACCAGTAACAATATCGCTAACGCTGACACCAAAGGATACTCGCGTACACGAGTTAATTACGCAACGCAGTCCCCGATTATGCGTAACAACTTGCAGTTTGGAACTGGCGCAACCGCTGTAGATATTAAACGGTTTTATAACTATTTTATTGAACAGCAATACTTGTCTTCAAACGGACAGCAGCAGTTCTGGAATGCGAAAGCAGAAACTTTGTATAGTGTTGAGTCTCTTTTTAAGCAAGGTGATAAGAATTATGGACTTTCTGCTGCGCTTGATAAGTACTTCACTAGCTGGAATGCGTTGACTCAGGATGCAGATAGTTCTGCATACCGCATGGAGTTAAAAGAGTATTCAAATACTCTGACGACTATGTTGCATAACATGGAAGCATCACTAGTTCAGGAGCAGCATGCGACAGACACCGCTATCGAACTTGGTGTTGCTGATGCGAATAAGTTGATGAAAGATGTTGCTGAGTTAAATAAAAGTATCATGGCTCAGCCGGAAAACTTGGTGCTCAAAGATCAGCGCGACCAGAAAGTACGTAAACTTGGTGAGCTTCTTCCTATTAAATCTTTGCATCAGACTGACGGCTCTTTTTCTATTGTGACTCAGGCTGGACAGACCTTGGTAGATGGGACAGAAGCCTTTGAGCTTGTCCAGAAAGGCCCGGAGGCAACTGCTGAACTTACTACTAGTTCAGGTTTTAAGGGAGGCATTGCATTTGAAGGCCAAGGCTCAAAAGAACTTAAGGTTGAAATGACAGCCGCTGGTGCTATTGGTACCGCAACCTTTAGAGTATCCACCGATGGTGGTAAGACATGGTTAGCCGATGAAAACGGTGTTGAGCGTTCGTTTACAGCGGGTGATGTTGATAATAAAGTTAAGATAGACGGTGTTTCTATTTGGTTTACTGGTTCCGCTCCGGCTACAAACTTATCAAATGGTGACGGCTTTAATATTGTTCCTAAGAATGGATTGTACTGGAAGAAAACTACAGCGCACCTTGTAAATATCACGCCTTTAGGTGGGTATGGTAACGAAGAAGGTCGCTTGAGTGGTGGACGTCTTGGTGGCTTGCTCGCAGCACGTGACAGCGGGATTGCAACCTATAGAGAGCGGATGAATGCTTTTACAAAAGAGCTTATCTGGCAGACAAACTACCAGCATTCACAAGGTGCCGGCCTTGAGCACTACGAAGAAACTACCAGCACAAATATAGTTACAGATCCTGCGGTAGCATTGAATAAAACAACATTACCATATGCTGACAAGATTAAAGCTGGAACGCTGCGTTTTCAGGCATATACCCCGCAGGGTGCACCGGATGGAGCTAAATTTGAGGTCGCAGTAACCCCTGGCATGACGTTAACTCAGCTTGTTACAGCTATTAATGGTGCTCCTACAGGGCCAACAGCGAAGCTTACGGCATCAATTGAAGGTGGTCACCTAAAAATTAAATCAAAAGCAGCAGATACAAGTTTTGAATTTGCTGGAGATACATCAGGTGTTCTTGCAGCGCTCGGAGTCAATACTTTCTTTAGCGGCTCAAATAACGCAGACATTGCTCTTGATGCAAGAATAGCAAGTGACCCTAATCGTATTAACGGAGCTGTGGTTAACGGGCTCGGCCTTGTAAACCAAGGTGACAATACTAACGCTTTGGCAATGCATGCTATTATGAACAAATCTGTCCGGTTGGATACAATTCATACGAATACATCCAGAACGTTTTCCGGCCATCTCAGTTCAATGACTGCATTAGTTGGTGCAGACATGGACGGCGCTTCCCGCAATAAGGTTTATAACCAGACTGTCACAAAAGACCTTGAAAAACGTCAGCAGTCAGAAGCTGGTGTCAACATGGATGAAGAGCTTACCAACCTCTCAAAGTATAAAAGCAACTTTGATGCGGCTTCAAAATTAATTACCACTGCAAATCAGATGATGGATATTATTCTTAAGCTCAAAGCTTAGTGAATGAAGGAGAATTACAATGCGTATCGCACGTAGCATGATATACACACAGTCCCTGAATGGTTCCAATAGCGCAATGAGCGATATCCTTCGCTTAAATGAGCAGGCAGGCAGCCAGAAGAAGATTAACCGTCCATCTGATGACCCAAGTGGTGCAGCAATGGTTTTGAGTCTTCAATCTCATATTAACTCTCTGGCACAGTATGATGAAAACATTAACAGTGCTAAAGGCTGGCTTGATACTGCTAACGAACAGCTTGGAACAATCAGTAAGACTATTACGAAAATTCAAGAATTAGCAAACCAGGGTTCAACTGGTACTGTAACTGACAAGCAACGAGCTCTCATTGCAACAGAGCTTCGTGAACTTCAAGTTCAGCTGATTGGTCTTACTAACGGTGATTATGCAGGGAACTCTTTGTTTGCTGGTGCTTCAATTGATAAACCGGCGTACAAAGTAGGTTTAGGGGCGACGGTTAAGAACGCTGAGCAGTCTCTTATCCATAGCATCAATGGAGATGCAAAAAAGAGTATTGCGGTTAAATTTGATACTCTTACAGCTACACAAACCGTTGGTGCTGCGGCTATTCCGTTGAAATACTCAGAAGATGGCGGAAACACATGGAAAGATGCTACCATTCCTGCTGGTGCTGGGCCGGAAATTTCTGTTCAGCTTGGCGGTGCTGAAGTTAACTTTACTGTTGGTAAAGATATTAATCAGGACACAAGCACGGTTATAAGACCAGCTGCTGTTTATACCGGTTCAATTGATGGTGAAGCTAAAGCTCGTTATTATGGTGCCAACACAGGTTTGAATCCAGTACCGGTCGGTGTATTTACAAGTCCAGTTGCGGTTCGGATTGAGCAAGATGTTTCAATCGCAGGAACAACCCCTGCCCCGACTCCTCCCACACCAGCTATTGGTAATGTTGAGTTTTCATATAGTCTTGACAATGGTGAAACATGGATTCGTGGCGATGCTTCAAGCGACGCGTTTTTGAATATCCCAGGTGGACAGCTTAATCTGGGCGGAACAGGCACTTTAAGGGCTGGAGAGCAGTTCTTGGTAAACCCGATTGATTCAGCAATCCGAGTTGAAATCAGTAAAGGAACCAAAGTTCAGGTAAACAGCATTGGAGCTAATTTCTTCGGTGGGATTTACCGAGATAAGGTTACTGGTGCCACAGGTCCAGTTGATGGTGTGCCTGCAGAAAAAAATATTTTTGAAGTTGTTGGAAACCTTATAGCTTCTTTAGAAATGGACGATCAGGAAGGTGTAAAGAAGTGTCTAGGAGACATTAAGAAGGCTAATGAGCACATTACTACCGAAACCGGTGTGCTTGGCGGACGTCAAAATCGTCTGAAATTTGCTTCTGAAGCTCACTCGAATAGTAAAATGTCAACTACGACACGAATTTCAACCATTCAGGACGTGGATGTGACCGCGTTGTCAACCCAATCAGAACGAGCTCAATATATTTATAAAACAGTGCTGGCAACAAGCGCTAAGGTTATGAATATGAGTTTGCTTGATTACATGAAGTAGAGGTGACACATGTCTGATTACTGGTCTGGACAAAAAGTGTATGCAGGTTTCGCAACGAAGACTGATTTTAACTCAATTATTGATGCTACTGTAAAGCAGGAAAAGTATCGTTACAATCAGCTTTCGAAGCAAAAAGAAGAAATTAATTTTAAAAAGGAACAGTTGACTGGTCTGAATCGCACTCTTTTGACATACAAAACAGAGCTTGCGAAAATGGACACAGTTGATGAATTCCTTGTGAAAAAAGCAACTTCGTCAAAGACTGACGTGGTAGGCACAAAGGTTTCTGCTGGTGCTGCTGATGGAGTACACAGGCTTGATGTAAAAGAGCTTGCAACTGTGGCTAGTACAACCTCCAATGAGCTTAATGAGGTTGTTCATACAGGTGCTGATACAGATATGACCTTTGACTATGACGGTACCACGTATACTGTAAACGTCAAACAGGACATGACTGCAAAGGAATTAGCTAGCGCTATTACAGCAGCATCTGGTGGAAAGATTAAAGCCTCTATGATTGACCTTGGCCATGATTCAAAGTTCAAGGTGCAGTTACGAGGAATGGATCTTGGTGCAGGGCACAACATTACGTTGTCAACAGAGTTAGAAACAGTCTTGAAAGGAACGGAGCCAGCCGTTGCGCTTTCTTCTGAAGCGTCTAAAAATTCAAGATTTATTCTTGATGGTATAGAACTTCAGCGAAGCACAAACACTATCAGTGATGCAACTGATGGGATTACCTACAGCCTGAATAGCATAGAAGATGGCGTAGTTGTAACTGTTGAAACAGACTTTGATGCGATTGTTGCAAATGTTGAGAAGTTTGTTAAGCTGACAAATGAGCTGCGTAGTGGAATTGCGCTTGTACAGAACTATAAGAATGAAGAGCTCGACAAGAAAAATGTTAACTATAGCTTGAAGTCGAGCACACAGATCAGAAGTGTTAAAAGTGAGCTGTCGAATATTCTGGTGACTGAAGCAGCAGGGTTAGAAAATAGTTCATATGCTTCGCTTTCTCAAATTGGTATCCGTACTAATTTCTTGTCTGGCTCAAAAGATATGGGTAAGTTGCAGTTTGATAAAAATGAGCCCATATTGAAGTTAACAATAAAATTACAATCAGGGGTCAAACTTCCTACTACAACATTTATGGATGTTCTTAAGGCTGACCCGGAAGGCGTAGCAAAGTTATTTACAGCTTCTGGTGAAGGAACGAGTAGTGACAGTTCTGTCCTTGATTATCAGAGTAGTTTGTATAGCTTTGGAATCACAAAACCCGGAACATACAAGATCGAATATGATAGTGCAGATCTGCCTACTACTGGCCCTGAGAGCATAGTATCGATGCAGGTTAATGGAACCACTCGTTCTGTTAAGTATAACCCTGCAACAGGTGACGCGACTATTGATGAGGGGCAGGGGGACGGACAGGGTCTTGCTTTTAAAGTGAGGGATACTTCTGCTGGTACCCATTCTGCTACAATTTCTATTCAAGAAGGGCTAATCCAAACGACTAAGAAGGCCTTGGATAGAATTACGGCGGACAAAACAGGTACATTTGAGGTTGTGATAGATAGGTATACTGAGCAGCTTACTGACCCTGTATATGGTCTGGATAAAAAGATGGCAGATGAGCTTGCTCGAGTGAAAGCGCTTGAGAAAAGGCTAATTGCTAAATATGCGAAGACAGAAAAGACGCTGTCAACGTATCAGAATATCCAAAAGATGCTGGACTTTCAGCTTAAGAGTCAGGTTGCTGAAAAGAAATAGAAATGACTCGTTTTCTAAGGTGGTACTATGTACCACCTTTTTTTATGCCCTAAAAACAAGGAGTCATTGGAGGCAATAAGCGAGGCAGTTGTTTATTGATTGTGAGTGACATATTCTTATTAATTAGCATACAAGAGATGGATTGAGTGTTTTGTTCTGCCCGTGCTGCTTAATGAGGAGAAGTTTTTTCTGTGCTTTAGGATTGGCGAGTTTATTTATCTGGTAATAAGCTTACTTTCTTTCGAAAAGTTGTAGCTGACCTTATAGTAACACTATAGATGAAGAACATTGTTTTTGTGCAGTTGTTAGATGTAGCGTCTACGAAGTGATGGAAAATAGTGTTGTGCTAATTGCGGTGTGGGTAAAACGTTTTCCCTTAGCAAGCTGGTGGGCGGGGAGTAGGTATTGAGTGAGAGAGTGGGAAGACTGAATTGCAAACGGTGCTTAAGATCCTTAGGCAGATTTTGTATCGTGCTCTATGTTTTATGCAAAGTAATTCGAACGGTGGGGCTCAATACAAAAATCCCCTGCCTCTTTCGAGACAGGGGATAATTGTATTATGGCTTGTGTTCTTACTAGCCGAGGAGTTTCTGAGCCATTTTTGGCAGGTTGTTTGCCTGAGCAAGCATAGAAACTGCAGCGTTAGCAAGGATCTGCTGTTTGTTGAATTCAGTCATTTCTGTCGCAACGTTTACGTCAGAGATACGAGATTCAGCAGACTTAAGGTTTTCTTTCTGAATAGAGATGTTCTCGATTGTTGCAGAGAGGCGGTTCTGAGTAGAACCGATCTGAGCACGAATCGCATCTTTTTTGCTGATAGCGATAGTCAGGTTCTCAAGAGCTTTTTTAGCATTTTCCTGAGTCAAGATGTTATCGCCAGCTTCCTGACCAACACCAAGGGACTTAGCAGTCGCCATGTTGATTTCAGTGTCGTAACCGTCAGTTTTGCTGCTGCTTGAGCCAAAGTGTACGTTTACTACAACCAGATCTTCGGATTCAACTTTCAGCTGAGTAGAAGATTTCTGTGCGTTAACACCAGTCATCATGTCAATGCTGAGGCCGTGATCTGTTTTAGTTATTGTGAAACGACCACCGGAGTTCTCAGAGATGGTATCACGAACTTTTTTGCCATCACCGTATTCAGCAGTAATACGGAATTTTTTAGCGTCGTCGAGGATGTTAACAGTGTCGCCTGTGTTAGCGCCAAGTGCTACTTCCTGCCAAGTGTTGCTGGCTTCATCGTAAGTTTCGATTTTGAAGTCGCTAACTGGTGTTTTTTCAGTGCCGTAGGAGTTTTTCAAAGTGGACTCAACAGCTTTGAGGTCATCACCTGAGATTTCGCCAGTTCTAGCGTTGTGAGAGAGCTCTGCTTTTGCACCAGCAAGTGTTGCAGAGTTGTCTTCGTAGTAAGTAACTGCATCTGTAGTAACAGTAATACCAGATTTTGCAGTGTGTTCAAATGTTTTTGAAGCTGCAACTTCAGATTTGATCTGGATTGCTGCAGTGGAGTCAACTGTACCATCACCAACGGTAACAGTGGTGCCAGCAGCGTTAATAGACAACTGGAAGTTACTGGTGTGCTCAGAGAAAGTTTCACGGAGTACACTACCATCTGCCTGCTCTACACTAATTCGAACGCTGCCACCAAAGTTTGCTGCAGTAGTAGTAAGGCTAGCTGTAACATCATCCCATTTGTTGGTACCAGCGTTCCACTGTTCCGCAACAACTTTACCTTTTTCAGTACCTGTGTAGGCGACGTCAGCCATTGTGGAGGTAGTAAGTGCAGTGCCAGTAAGGTTTTTCACTTCACCAGTTTTGGTGTCGATTTCGCCAGTACCAGCTACGTTGTCAAAGGTGTTAACTACAGTAGCCAATCCAGAGCGGGATACGTAAGTAGCAGTACCTGCAGCAGCAGTTTTACCGAACTTTACAACACCTTCTGCGTCCATTGCGCCGTTTTGAGTTGCAGCGCCACCAAATGCAGCTGATTCGCCACGTACTTCCTGGTTTCTCCAAGTTTCCTGATGGCCAACTGTGTCAACTTTAACAGCTTCTTCAGAACGTGCCGCATCGTCCTGTGCAACACTCTGCTCAACTTTAACGTCCTGGCCAGTACCAGCGAGAAGCTTTTTGCTGTTGAAATCTGTATCAGAAGCGATACGAGTGATTTCGTCAGCCATGAGCTGGTATTCCTGGTTGATCATTTTACGCTGAGCATCGGTGTAAGTACCGGTTGATGCCTGTTCAGCGAGCTCTTTCATGCGGATAAGCTTAGCGTCGATTACGCCGAGAGCGCCGTCAGCAGTCTGAATCATGGAGATACCGTCGTTTGCGTTACGAGCACCCTGATTAAGAGCTGCGATGTCTGCACGCATGAGTTCGCGAATCGCGAGGCCAGCTGCGTCATCGGAAGCGGAGCTAACACGAAGGCCGGAAGAAAGACGCTGGGTGGATTTGCCCAGTTTACCGTAGTGGGATGTAAGGTTACGGTTAACGTTTTCGGCCATCAAGTTGTTGTTGATTGTCATGGACATAATAACTTCCTCCGTGAAGATATTGAATAATGATTTTGTATTTGGCTCTCATCCATGAGCGCCGTGTTACATATCTAATCGTCGACGGTGGAAAAAGGTTTACAAAAAAAATAGTTTTTTTTGCTTTTCTTTGTTTTTTTTAAATAAGTCCTTTATAAACAGGTTGTTACGGTTTGGCCTGAAATAGATAAAAGCTCCCGTTTTGCTAAACGGGAGCTTAAAATAGCTACGTAATGTTTTTGCGCACTTTAATTTTCTTAATGGAACATGCTTGCGCGGAGCTTCTGAAGGGCAGTGTGGTGAATGCTTCTGACGGTCTGTGGATGGATGTCGAGCTTTTTGGCAGCTTCTATAGCTGTAAGGTCTTCACCGTAGAGGCACTGGAGCACGCTTTTTTGTCTTGTAGAAAGAACATGCATAGGCAGTTCCGGTAAGTCGAGTAGGTTTGTCATCTCAGCTTGAAGTTCTTCGTGCTCTTCAATTGCATCATATAAATAGGTACGGTCTGTACGCATAAAATCAATTGCTGCACTTCGGGAAACAACAGCGAGCCATGTTTTAAGAGAACCGCGGGTGCTGTCCCAGTTGTCCAGAAGCTTGTACTCGGACTTAACGAGTCTGAAAAAGATATCCTGAATGATATCTTCAGCTGAACTGGCAGATGCGCCATGATGCTTCAGAGTCCAGCAAACGGCATGGCGGATAACTGTGCTGTATTCGGCTACAAAGCGGTTCCATGCTTTTGCATTCCCTTCAAGGCACAGAGCAACAAGGTGCTCATCACTCGCATGTGTGCTTGCAGGAGCAGGGCATTGAGCCGGGACATGAGCGCGTTCTGTAAGAGTAGTAGTTTCCATATAAACCTCCAAGTGTGTGCTTTTCCAGAAGGCGGCGGAAAAAGTTGCCACACGGAGAGGTGATTTTTCGATTTGTAATAAGTAAAGCATAGAGCATGCCAACTAGGCTAAACCTTATGCTTTCTTCTTTGAGAATATTTCTTTAGAACTCCTGAACAACATTTATGGTGCGTTAATGCCTATATATAATGTTGCACGACCAGCATGCCTTTGGGTTGGCATTGTATTTGTATTAATACTAGGCAGAAGGCGGGTGTCGGAAAAAAATGCCCACAAGGACTAAATATGTACTCTTTGTTGTTAGTTGATCCAGATAATGAAACGTGTAGCACCTATGCTCAGGTGCTGAGAGATGAACGTTTTACATGCACAGTATGTAAGAGCGCTGCAGAAGTTGCCGCGTTGGAAATGACCGGTGCGTACGATCTGCTGATAATGGAGATGGATTTGCCGGATGCGAATGGGTTTGACTTTATTGCTTCTTTGCGTAGCCAGTCTCAGATTCCCATCGTCGTGTTGTCATCACGGTCAGATATTATTGATAAGATTGTTGCGCTTGAGATGGGTGCAGACGATTTTATGCTTAAGCCTATTGTAGAGAGGGAATTACTTGCCCGTATCCGCAGCTTGTTGCGCCGGAGCCGGACAAAATATGTGGGCTCTGTTTCTCGCAGCCGCATGTTTGTGTTTGATGGTGTCGAGATTGATACAAGTGCTCGTCTGGTGCGCCGGAACGGCGAAAGCCTTGGTCTGACGCAGGTTGAATACGTTATTTTAGAGATGCTTATCGACGCTGCAGGCCAGACTGTTTCGCGCGATTTAATTTCGCTGAAGGCTCTGGGGAAAGAACTTGCTCCGTATGATCGCAGTATCGATGTGCATATTAGTAAGCTGCGCAAAAAACTTGGAGCTGTCAGCGACAGGGCAGAGCGTATTGTTACTGTGCGGGGAGTGGGATATTTTTACAGTATGCCGAAGGATGAAAAGGCCGTCGGAATGGCATAACGATGCCTGATGATTTTTTCCAATGTGCTTCTATATATAATGTTAGAATAATGTTTGTAAGCTGAAGATGCTGATCTTCAGCTTTTTTGTTTTTTATGGGGATAATGATTGAAAAATCAAACACTAAAAACGAAAAGTTTGATTGTATAACAATATATTATTACTGACAAAATGGGCGGAATTGTCTTGCAGTGAATGAAAGCAGCATGTAACAGCCTAAGTAAGTATTTTGCAAAATTTGCTGAATATGTTTTCTGAACTTCAGGTTCCTCCTTGTCTACTTTGATTGACAGGGAGCTTGGTTTCACCGGTGGCAACGCCACCACAATTTACAGGTGTCCGGTGCGGCAATGCCAAAGAAGAATAAAGGCCAAACTCTTGTATGTGTGTACCCGGATTGGTGTAAAGGATGCGGACTGTGCGTCGCATTTTGTCCGGGAAAGGTTCTTCAACTTAATGCACTAGGTAAGGCGGAGGTGGTTCAGCCGGAAGAGTGTATTAACTGTGGTTTTTGTGAACTTCACTGTCCCGATTTTGCGATTGCGGTCAGACCGAAAGTTACTGGAAACGGTGTGCATTGTAGAACTAGTTGTGAGCCGGGTGAAACTGGCGGAGCTGGAAAAACAAGCGAACCTTGCGAATCAGAGAAAACTCCTCAAAAAGCAGCTGCAGAGGGTTAGGTATGGCTCACAGAAGGCGTAGAAAAAGAAAGGAAATTTTTGCTCAAGGCAACGAGGCTGTTGCTCAAGGAGCATTACTGGCTGGGTGCACATTTTATGCGGGATACCCTATTACACCGTCTACAGAGATAATGGAGATAATGGCGCAACGCCTTCCAAGGACTGAAGACGGTGTTTTTTTACAGATGGAAGATGAAATTGCCAGCATGGGCGCAGCCATTGGTGCATCCCTGACTGGCCGGAAGGCTATGACAGCCACATCCGGACCGGGCTTTTCTCTTAAGCAGGAGCTTATTGGTTATGCCTGCATGGTAGAAGCTCCAATGGTTATAGTTAACGTTATGCGAGGGGGGCCTAGTACTGGTCTGCCGACATCTCCAGCGCAGGGCGATGTTCAGATGGCCCGCTGGGGAACACACGGTGATCACCCGATCATCGTTCTCTCTGCTTCGACCGTGCCGGAATGTCTGGAAATGACTGTTGTGGCGTTTAACATGGCAGAGAAGTACCGCACACCGGTGATTCTTCTCATCGATGAAGTAACAGCACACACACGGGAAAAAATTTCCATACCGTTTGAGGATGAGCTGGAAGTATTGTCCCGCATGCAGCCGGCTGTTCCACCAGAATGGTTCAAGCCGTATGCTGAAGCTGCACGCGGAGTGCCTGCCATGGCAGCAATAGGTCAGGGGTACCGGTGCCATGTGACCGGACTCACACATGACCAGATGGGATATCCTACTTCCCGTCCTGATGAAGTGAATGAATTTATGACGCGGTTGTTCCGTAAAATCGACAATTATTACCATGACGTACTCATTGTGGATGAGTATCAGCTTGAAGACGCAGAATATGCTGTTGTTGCGTATGGGTGCGTTGCACGTTCTGCACACCATGCTGTTGATCAGGCAAGAGCCCGCGGGCATAAAGTGGGACTGTTAACCTTGAAAACGTTGTTCCCGTTTGCCCGTCCTGCTGTTGAAAAACTCTGCATGCAGTGTGAACATATTCTGGTTCCGGAAATGAATATGGGGCAGATATCTCGTGAGGTTAAGCGCGTAAATAACGGGCGCACACGCATCCGCACGTTAAATCGTGTGGACGGCCAGATCATTACTCCATCTGAAATTCTTAAAGCAATATTGTAGGTGTGACATGTCTGACGTTACAAAACTTATCCACGAATATTTGCGGCATAATAAGAAGTTTCCGCATGTGTTCTGCGCCGGATGCGGGCATGGTATTGTTCTTGGCTCTCTAGTGCGTAGTGTGCATGCGTTGCAGCTTCAAAAGGATAACGTGGTCATTGTCGCCGGTATTGGCTGTTCCGGTCGTATGGCAGCGTATGTAGATTTTAATACCGTTCATACAGCGCATGGACGAGCATTGACTTTTGCTACCGGTATCAAAATGGCAAATCCTGAATTGAATGTTATCTGTGTGATGGGAGACGGCGACGCTCTTTCAATTGGCGGAAACCACCTTATTCATGCAGCACGTAGAAATATAGGCGTAACCGCGCTGGTTCTCAATAACCAGATTTACGGGATGACAGGCGGGCAGTGTTCTCCGGCAACGCCACAGGGTGATATGTCCATGACATCTCCATTCGGCTCTCTTGAGCAGCCTTTTGATACTGTGGAGCTTGCTAAAGCAGCAGGCGCAAACTTTGTAGCACGCAGCACTTCTTTCCATGCAAATCAGCTTGATAAGCTTATGCAGCAGGCGATTGTTCATCCCGGGTTTTCGGTGCTTGAAGCGTTGTCGCCATGCCCGACACAATACGGACGTAAAAATAAATTCCGTAATGTGGTCGATATGTATAACTGGCTCAAGAAAAACACTGTTAAAGTGGAAAAACAAAAAGAGGGTGACACCCGTATTCCTACAGGTGTTTTTCAGAATTTGGACAGACCGGGGCTTGAAGAGAGGTATGTTGAGCTGCGCCAGTCCCTGCAGGCAGAGGAGTAACGCACATGAAAGAGCTACAGCATATTGAGCGTTTTGAAATCCGTCTGTCCGGCACTGGTGGACAAGGGTTAATTACACTTGGACGTGTGTTAGGGCACTCGCTTGCTCTTGGGCATGGGTATAATGTGACACAGACTCAGAGTTACGGGCCGGAAGCGCGTGGCGGCTCCAGTCGGGCTGATGTGGTAATCAGCAGTTCAGCAATCAGTTTTCCAAAAACAGAGAATCTGGATTTGCTGATAGCGCTGTCCCAACCTGCATGTAATGCCTACTATCGTTTCTTAAAACGGGGTGGTGTGTTATTAGTTGATTCAGAGCTAGTACAGCATGCACCGACAAACCAGTTTATCGGATTGCCGTTTACTAAACTTGCTAAAGATAAAATTGGTAATGAACTGACATTAAATACAATTGTTCTTGGTGCAGTGACGCATCTGCTTTCTTTTGCAGAGCCTCGTATCATGCGAAAGTCATTGGAAGAGATTTTGCCGCCTAAAATTCAGGCGCTGAATATCAAAGCATTTAACCTTGGTCTGCGTGAAGCGAAACGGCATCTCGGAGATGCTCCTATGATATGGCAGACAGCTGCGGAAAACGGGGTTGAAGAAGAGATGGAAGGATTTGAAGATTAGCCTCTTCTATTTTCTTGCACCAAAGTCGATAGCGTAGTACCCAAGCTCAATATTTCTAGATCACGAGGAGTAGCATGAGCAGTACAATTGAAGAACTCACTATTAACTATGAAGAGGGTGGTCACCTTGTTGTAAAAGAACTTGATAAAGAAGTTCTGACAAAAGGTGCATGGACTACCATCATTTTCCGTTACCAGCAGTGGGATAATAAAAAAGATGACTACGGGCCGGAGAAGTACATGATTAAGCGTTACCGCAAGATGAATGGCGAGTACCGTGCTCAGTCTAAATTTAATATCTCCAGTCCGGATCAGGCTAGAAAGATCATTGCTACACTTACCAAGTGGCTCGATGATACTGAATAGTCTTTGATCTTGATCCGTATCTACTTGCTCCCGCAGATTTTTTCTGCGGGAGTTTTTTATTTGCATTGAATTTATTCAAAATTTATGGAAAAACGCAGTATCTAAATAATGAATCAATATTCATAGAGTGAATGAGGAATATATGAGCGCAAATTCTAGCCCCCTTTCCCGTAAAGAACGCGAGAAAGAGCAGCATAGAAAGGATATAATGGATGCCGCTATGCGGTTGTTTGCAGAGCAAGGTTTTCACGCTGTTTCCATGCAGGAAATTGCGGCGGAAGCAGAGTTCGCCACTGGAACATTATATAAATTTTTTCCAGGGAAACGCGAGTTGTTTCGGGCTATTATGCTGGATGTTATCGCAGATATAACAAGCGAACTTCGTCCTGTGTGGGATAGCGCAGAAGATCCGCTTGAGATTATTTTTAAGTTTCTACATGCGAGACGGACGGCGTTTAGAAAACGGTATGAATATATCCGCCTGTATAACATGGTGGGCAATGGTTTTGGCTCATCGGGGGATGAGATTGTTGACGGGTTGATTGCGGAACGTCGGCAGGAAGTAGAGAAAAATTTAAAAAAACAGTTCACACGGGGCGTTGAACAGGGGCTTTTTAAGCCTGTAAATGTGGATGTTCTTGCCCGTCTGTTTGAAGATTTTTGTCAGACTATTATTCGAAGTGAAGCCAGCCGTGGTGAGTTTGATGATGAGACTGTTTCGTCCATAAAGGATCTGTTTCTTAATGGAATACTAGCATAGCAGGGTGTACGTATGTTTCGAAAAGCAGGGATAATTACACTGTGTCTTGTCGCGTTGCTGACAGGGTGCAAGGAAGAGGAAGTGGTGGAAGTTGTGCGGCCGGTAAAGGCAATGAAAATAGAGCCGGCAGCACAGGTTGCAACGAGAATTTTTCCGGGAAAAGTTGAAGCAACATCAGAGGTTGCTTTGGCTTTTCGCGTGAGTGGTCAGCTTACACACTATCCGGTGACAATGGGGCAGTATGTTGAAACGGGCAGCTTAATAGCTGAGCTGGATACCACAGACTATAAAATTCAGGTTCGGGGACTAGAAGCACAGTTGTTTGGCGCAGAGGCTGCACTTAAAGAAGCTTATTTAAGCTATACCCGCTACAGTAAACTCTTCGCAGAAAATAATGCTGCAAAAGCGTCATACGATCAGGCCGAGGCTACCTATAAAACAACCGAAGCTAAAGTAAAATCACTCACTGAGCAGTTGAATAAAGCTAAGACTGACCTAGCTTATACATCACTCAGAGCACCGTTTAGCGGATATATTTCAGCTAAGTATATGGACAACTACCAGACCATTCAGTCAGGGCAGCCTGTTGTAAAACTTCAGGATATCGACATGCTGGAGGTTACTGTCGGGCTTCCGGATAATCTTGTGATTCGTCAGAACGACTTACAGAATATTACTGTACAGCTTGAAGCATTCCCGGACAGACAGATCGAAGCGCAAGTTAAAGAATTGGCACTTGATGCAGAAGCTGAAACTCGTACGTATCCTTTAACTGTGCAGTTCAGACGCCCTGAGGATGTGAACTTCTTGCCGGGGATGGCAGCAAATGTGACCTTGCACTTTGCAGAGCGGGGAATGAGTGCGCATTATGTTCTGCCAGAAACAGCAGTTGTAGCCAATTCTGAAGGACTGTCGACTGTATGGGTGTATGATAAAGCTACCTCTTCTGTTGAACGCCGTCCAGTCTCGCTTGGGCAAGTTTTCTCCAGCGGTATTGAAGTGGTAGATGGTTTGAAGCAAGGGGAATGGGTTGTTACAGCGGGCGCACACTATCTTTCCTCCGGCCAGAAAGTTCGTCTGGCTGATTCCGGTAAGTAGGTTGCCCCATGAACTTAGCAGAATTATCCATTAAAAAGCGCGCGATAACCCAGTTTATTGTACTGCTTCTTTTTCTGGCGGGGGCGTATTCCTACTTTCAGATGGGTAAACTGGAGGACCCGGAATTTACCCTGAAAACTGCCATTGTTATCACGCAGTACCCGGGCGCCAGTACTATTCAGGTTGAAGAAGAAGTTACTGATGTGCTTGAAACTGCTATTCAGCAGATGGAAAGCTTAAAGCATGTGCGCTCCATGTCCCGTCCTGGATTATCGGTTGTGTGGGTCGATATTCAGGAGAGCAAGAGAGCGCGCGAGCTACCGCAAATCTGGGATGACTTACGTAAGAAAATTCGTGACGTTTCATCCACGTTGCCTCCTGGAGTAAAGCCGTCCATGGTCAGGGATGACTTTGGCGATGTGTACGGTGTGTTTCTTACCGTTACCAGTGATGGCTTTTCGTATGCTGAGTTGAAAGATCAGGTAGATGAGCTCCGCAAAGAATTGCTGCTGGTAAAAAACGTGGCAAAAGTCGAAATCTGGGGCGAGCAACGAGAGTGCATTTACGTGGATATGTCCAGCACCTCCCTTGCAGAACGAGGCATTCCGCCAGCGGCGGTGTTCAATGCGCTGGATAAACAGAACCTTGTTGTTGACTCCGGTAATATCAATCTAGGTCGCGAACGTGTCCGTCTTGCTGTAAACGGTGAGTTTAACAGCGTTGAGGCTGTGGGTAACTTGATTGTCAGCCGTGGTGCTTCGGACAAGATGGTTCTTCTGCGTGACATTGCCACCATTCGCAAAGGGTATATCGAGCCTGTAACAAAGCAGATGCGGTTCAATGGGCGGCCTTCGCTGGGGCTTGCTGCCTCTACCGTATCCGGTGGTAACGTGATCGAAATGGGTGAAGCTGTGAAGGCTCGTATTGCAGAGTTAAAACAGTTTTTACCTGTGGGTATGGAAATCTCCGTGGTCGCAATGCAGTCGGATCTTGTTCAGAAGTCTATTGACGAATTTATGATGAATCTCGGGGCGGCTCTGCTTATTGTAGTGGCTTTGCTCTTTCTCTTTATGGGTGTGCGGAGCGGTATGCTCATTGGATTGGGATTGTTGCTGACCATTGCAACAACCTTCCTTGTCATGCGTATGCTTCATGTTGACTTGCAGCGAATTTCACTTGGTGCACTCATTATTGCATTGGGGATGCTGGTAGATAATGCCATTGTTGTTACTGAGAGCATGCTGATTAAGCTCCAGCTTGGAAAAAGCAGGATGGATGCTGCAAAGGAAACGTATTCAGAAACCGCATGGCCGTTGCTTGGCGCAACAATCGTTGCCGCGCTGGCGTTTTTACCCGTGTACCTTGCAGACAACAATACTGGAGAATTTTGTGAATCACTCTTTGTTGTTGTAGGAGTCTCACTGTTGGTAAGCTGGCTGCTTGCTATGACAGTGTCTGCATTATGGTGCTATATCGGGTTGAAAGTTCCAGAGAATTTGCAAGGAAAAGACCCGTACGCGGGTATATTCTTTACTACTTATAAAAAGATGCTTGATTTCTGCATCCGCTTTCGCTGGGTAACACTTGCTGTGATGGGGGCGTTGCTGGTTACGGCGGTTGTAAACTTCAAATATGTTGATAAGACGTTTTTTCCAGAATCAAGACGTCCGCAGCTTATTGTAGACTACTGGTTGCCTGAGGGGACGAATGTTGATGTTGTTTCGGACGATTTGCGAAAGCTTGAGCGTACATTACTCAACTTTTCTGCAATCGAAGGGGTAGCTTCATTTGTAGGTGGAGGCGGAACGCGCTTTTATCTTTCCTTGGAACCGGAGTTTACGAATTCCTCATACGGACAGTTGATTCTGAATATTAATGATCCTGAACGACTGGATGAGACCATCCATTTTGTTCAGAAAGAGCTGGATGACAACTTCCTGTATGCAGAGCCAAGGGTTCGGAAATTCCCGTTGGGGGCTGCGTCGAAGTTTAAAGTTGAAGCTCGTTTCAGAGGGCCGGACAGAAAGGTTCTGCATGATCTTGCTGAAAAGGCAAAATTGATTATGCGCGCTGAGCCTACTGCAAAAGATGTCCGCGATGACTGGCGTCAGCCGGTAAAAGTTATCGAGGCGGAGTACTCTCAGGCGCGCGGACTTCGTGTAGGTGTTACACGTGAAGATGTGGCGCTGGCTATGAAGCGCGGGTATGATGGAGTACCTATGGGCGTATATCGTGAGGGTAACAAACTGCTTCCGATTATTATGCGTCCGCCTGCCAATGAGCGTCATCGGTTAGAAGATATGCGCATGCTTCAGGTGTATAATAAAAAATCACCGCAAGGTGTGCCGATGGGGCAGTTAGTTTCTGATGTGACCACCACATGGGAAGAATCTACAATCCGAAGACGTGATCATCAGCGCACAATCACAGTGCAATGTGACCCACGAGTTGGAACAGCTGAAACATTACGAAGGAAAGTTAAACCTGCAATTGAAGCGCTGGTGTTGCCAGCAGGGTACACGCTTGAATGGGGTGGAGACTGGGATAAATCCAATGAATCCCGTTCATATGTAGCCAAAGGGCTTCCTGTCACCTTCCTCGTCATGGCGCTTGTAGTTGTTATGTTGTTTAACGCCTATCGTCAGCCGTTGATAATTGCTTTGACGGTTCCGTTATCTATCATTGGTGTCACCAGTGGCCTGCTGATTACAGGTCAACCTTTCGGGTTCTTGGCGTTGTTAGGTTTCCTGTCATTGTCAGGGATGCTCATTAAGAACGCGGTAATTCTGATTGACCAAATAGATGCTGAAATTACAGGTGGTAAAGAGCCATATGCGGCTGTACTGGAGTCATCTGTCAGTCGTATTCGTCCTGTCCTGATGGCGGCAATGTCTACGGTGCTTGGTATGCTTCCACTTGTTATTGACCGGTTCTGGGCTTCAATGGCGGTGACTATTTGTTTCGGCCTTACCTTCGCAACTGTGCTCACACTAGTTGTTGTTCCGGTTTTGTATACGCTCTTCTTTAAGATCAAGCGAATGCCTCAATAAAAAAAGAAAAGGGCTGCTCACTAGCGTGAGCAGCCNGCAGCCCTTTTGCATTATGCGTGGGAGAAGTATGAGGGTTTAGCTGAGCATTTCGTGGATTGTCAGTTAAACTTGTTTAGCCCGCGCGATAATTTCTTCTGCGAGAATCTGTGCCGCATCTACTGATGGAAAGGTTAGATTAGTACTGATTATACCCAGTTCCGTGCAGGCAATAATAATAAGTTCAGCCCCTTGCTCCAGAACGTTTGCAACAATGGTTGCAAACAGAGCTTGAACTTCAGAATCGGTATCTCCTGCCTTGATGCGCTTGATTACTTCAAGCAGCTTTTCTTGAAATGAATCTTCTGGGTATAGTACGGTGACATTCATCTCAGCGAATTTTTTTTCGTATAACTGTGTTGAGATCACCGCTGTTGAACATAAAATGCCAACTCGCGTTAGATTAGGATTATTTTCCAAAACCCGTGCAACGGTCAGATCAATCAGATTTACTACCGGGATAGAAACAGCATTGTTTGCATAGTCATAATAGTAGTGGGCTGTATTGCAGGGGATGCACAAAAAGTCAGCTCCCCATTTTTCCAGTCTCTGCGCCATTTCTGCCATACATGGTCCGGGGTTTTCTCCTACTTTTTCAACCAGAGCCTTGATACGTGAGGGTACTTTGGGGTTGTTGTCTACAATACACCGCACATGATCGTTGTCGTCTGTTGCAGGTGTGAGTTGTATGATGCGGTTAAGCAGATCAACTGTAGCTTCGGGGCCCATGCCACCCAAAATACCAGCCACCTTTTCGGATGTTGTGTTTTTCATTTGGACACCATCTGTTTTCAGTTACATGGACAAGATATAGTGACTATCTTTTTGCTTTGCTGCCTTGAACCGCAGGAGGCTGCTACAGCACTCTGCGATTCAAGGCAGGATTGGCAGTTGCGGATTGTTCAGTGTGATTCGTTAGTAGCCCATGAGTTTTGGTAGCCATAAGACTATGGCAGGACAGTACGCCATGAGGAAGATCGTTCCCACTGTCACAGCACAAAATGGCAGCGCTTTGTAGGAAATCTCTTCAAGAGAAATGTCCGCAATGCCTGAAGCAATGAACATGTTTTCGCCCAGTGGCGGTGTTGAAAAGCCGACACCGCAGCAGCAGACAAGCACTACACCAAAGTGTATCGGGTCTACGCCAAGCGATGTCATGATAGGTAAAAGGACAGGAGTTACCAGCATGATAATCGCAAGTGTCTCCATGAACATTCCCATGAACAGCAGGAAGAGGATAACAAGTGCCCATATAAGATGCACATCGCTGGTAAGGCTCAGGAGTGCTTCTGCAATTAGTGCAGGAATATGATATTGGACGAGTAATCTGCCGAAAGCATAGGCCGTAAACATAATTACGAGTACGCGCCCTGTGAGCCACGAAGTTGTTTGCAGTGACTTCATAAGGCCTGATAATGTCATTTCTTTATAGACAAAAATACCGATGATGAGCGTGTAGAAAATAGAAACAATAGCAGCTTCTGTCGGCGTAAATAAACCTGAATAGATACCGCCGAGAATGACAACAGGAGCAAGTATTGCCCAGAATCCTTCACGAAAGGAGCGCTTCATATTTGCAAAAGACCACTGTTCCGCTCCAACTGTCAGGGATTTTCCGCGGCAGCGGATGTAGTGGAGTATGATAAGTCCTAACGAGATAAGGAGCCCCGGAACAACTCCCGCTACAAACATTTTAGTGATGGATTCTTGTGCGGTAACTCCGTAGATAACCATAGGTATGCTCGGCGGAATAATGATTCCGATGCCACCAGCCGTTGCCGTTGCAGCGGCAGCATACCCATGATCATACCCTCTTTTGAACATTGCAGGGATCATGAGCATGCCGACAGCAGCGGTTGTTGCAGGGCCGGAACCGGAGATAGCACCAAAAAAGACACAAGCCAGTGTGGTTGAAATAGCCAGCCCGCCATCAATAGAGCCCACCATGGATTCTGCTACTTTTACAAGACGGCGCGAAACACCCGCGCATTCCATAAGCGCACCAGCCAAAACAAATGCCGGCAAGGCCATAATAGGAAAAGAGTTTACCGAACTGAACGCAATTTGGACGAGTGTACTCAGGTCTTGCCCCACAACAATGAAGGCACTCATTGAGGCCACGCCTAATGCTACTGTGATGGGAGCGCCGATAAAAAGTAGAAAACCAAATGCGGAGAATAATACAAATGCAGCAGACAAGTTACACTCCCTGTTCTTTGGCGTCTGTCAATGAAGTGTGCTCATTGATGTCAACTTTATCTACATCTGCAATTTCTTCTTTTAAGATATATTTGATGTAGTTGACCTGTATGATTCGTATACTCATAAGGGTAAAGCTAATAGGAAAAATCCAGTAGACATATGCCATAGATATTCCTAACGCAGGCGAGTAATACGTAAATTTCGTAAGTTGCTGGATAACTTCGACACTTTTGACGACCATGACAATGTTAAAGCCTATCCAGATAATATCTGCGAACAGTGTCAGGACATTTTGTACGATAGGTGGAAACAGTTTGAATTGTATTAGTACTCTGTTGTGCGCATTTAAACGTGCTGCATATGCAGCTCCAAGAAAAACAAACCAGACAAAAGTAAAACGTGATACTTCTTCACTCCACGGAATAACGTAGTTAAAGCACATGCGAAGCATGATCTGTAAAAACAGGATAACTACAAAGAAACTTAAGATGCATTGGCATAGAATACTTTCCGCGTTGTCAGCAATGTGGAGAATTTTTTTCACATTCATAAGTGGTCCCCTCTTTTGCAAAGAGGGGGATGAAAACACCCCCCTCTTCAACACGGATTACGATTTACCCAAAGCCTTCAGCACGAGATCAAGGTTTTGCTTCCCGCCAATAAAGTCATAGAACTTAGGCCATACTGTTTCTACAGCCTTCTTTTTCCACTCTTCTTCATCAGTAAGATAGCTCACTTTAACACCGTTTTCCTGCATAGCTTTTTTTGCCTTCTCAGCTTCAAGTGTCTGGAAGAGTATACAGTACTGTTGTGCTTCAATACCCGCACGTTGAACCATGGCACGCTGTTCAGGGGAAAGCTTGTCAAAGGCTACAATACCCGTAACAAGCGGTTGCAAGGAATATTGGTAATGGATTTCAGTTAAGTAATCTTGCACTTCATGAAATTTAGAGGTGTAGTTAACAATGTAAGGGTTATCCTGTCCGTCCACCACACGTTGCTGCAATGCTGTGAATGTCTCAGACCATGCCATTGGAACCGGGTTAGCGTCCCATGACTTGAGAGTGGCCAGAATAATGTTGTTTTGCGGAATTCGAATCTTTAACCCTTTAATGTCCTTAAGAGACGTGACAGGGCGTGATGAGTTGGTAAGGTGACGGAAGTTGGAATATGTCCAGCCGAGAATACGGAATCCGCCTTTTTCAATGGACACAGTATTCCAGAAATCTCCCAGTTCACCAGTGGTTGCTTTAACTGCATCGTATGAGTTTTCAATAAGGTACGGCATGGTTAATGTACCAAGCTCTCTGACAAACGGAACAGCATTGCCAATGCCTATGATGGCAAAATCCAAAGTGCCTGTACGGGTGTTTTGCAGCATTTCTGTTTCGGTACCCAAAGCACCGTTAGGAAAAAGATCGACTTGAAGTTCTCCTTCTGAAAGTCCCTCAAGTATTTCCTTAAAACGAATAGCAAATGCACCTTGATCTGAATCAATAGGGTCACCCATACCGAGCTTGAGTACTTGTTTTGCAGAGGCATCTGCAAATCCAAAAAAAGTACACATACTGAGTAACAGTGCGAGAGTTAAAAGTTTTTTCATCGATTCTCCTCCGATTACATAGTTAGTTTAAACCTCTTAAAATCTAATACTTATCTTCTACAATGTTGCCTGTTGCTGTGTTGGTTGCACTGTGCATGGCAAGGTTAAATGAATAGAAAGATACTCAAGTACCAAAATGCATTACGTTAAAGTGTGAATAAACGGGGTCTGATTTCCTTAGCCGAAAATTTGGGTGTACACGTCACGAATAATTTCAGTGACTAGAGTGCAGTCATCAGTTGTAAAGGTGAGAGGAACGCGGATATCAAAGGTGGTTGCAAGAATCCGGTTCGTTTCGGGAAGATTCGGAAGTTCTCCGAAATAACGCCAGCTATGGTAGGCGCTTGTGAAGCCCACAGGCTCGACGCTTCCAAACCATTTGATATGCACCCCGCGCTGTTCGTTTTCTGAGAGAAACATGGATATCTGCTCATCAGAAGCAGAAGGAATACTGAACTGGATTGAGCTGCCTACGTAGTATTCACGTGGATCGCGAGAAGGGCAGTTAAGTCCGTCTATATTGGAGAGACCTGCTTCAAAGGTACGGTAGAGTGTGTTCCAGCGTTCACATTGAGCATCAAGTGTTTGGATTTGTGGACGCAGAATTGCCGCGCGCAGGTTATCCATTCTGGAACTGTAGTTAGGAACCATCATTTTAATGGATTCAAAGACATCCATTTCAGGACGTGCTGTATGTTTTTCGTACAGCATGTATGAGCCTGAATGGATAATTGCTCTGGCAATAAGTTCCTCGTCATCAGTAACGAGTAAACCACCTTCGCCGGAGTTTATGTGCTTGTATGTTTGCGAACTGTAACAGGATACATGCCCAAGAGAGCCGCTTTTAATGCCATCCCATTTAGCACCCATAGTATGTGCACAATCTTCAATAAGCGTGAGGTCATACTTGCGGCATATCTCCATGATTCTGTCCATATTGGCGATATGTCCGCGCATGTGCGACAGCATGAACCATTTTGATTTAGAATCTGCAGCCTTTCGTTCAAGATCATCTAAGTCGATAGTATAACCGTCTGTGATTTCAACAAGCTCGATTCGGGCGCCTGCATTTTCAATGGCACCGGGAACAGGCGCAAGGGTGTAAGCGTTACAGAGAACTTTATCGCCAGCTGAAACACCGAGCCCTTTTAATGCAAGATAGAGTGCCGCGCCGCAGGAAGAACAGGCAAGGCAATATTTTTTACCTATATATTGCGCAAATTCTTCCTCAAGAAGAGCAGCCTCGCCTTTTTCACCTTCCGATACATTGTAGCGATGAAGTTTTCCGCTACGCATTATTGCAACAGCTTTTTCTATGCTTTCTTCAGGAATAGGTTCCTGCAATGTAAAGTCTTTCGTAAATACTTTTTGCATTGATATTTCCTTACTTGAAGAAGTGAGAGGTTAGTCCAGCGTATGTTTGTAAACCTCAAAGTCCCAATCTTCATTAGGGAAATATTTTTCTAACCGCCAATCACAGGCTCTTGCGTGCCCTTCCATACCTTCTACACGGCAAAGGCGAGATGCAATTGCACCGAATGTTTTATTCGCTTCTTTACTAAGCTCTTGATAAGTAAATATTTTCAGAAATTTATGGACATTTAATCCACCGCTGAAATGAGCCGCTTTTTTGGTAGGCAGGATGTGGTTTGTGCCGGAGCATTTATCACCATGGGCAACTGTGCTGCCTTCACCCAGGAAAAGGGAGCCGTATGAACCTAAGTTGGCTAACCACCAGTCAAGGTCTTCGGCAATAACCTGCACATGCTCTGCTGCATATTCATCGTTAACTTTACAAAGTTCTTCGCGGTCTTTGCAGAGAATAATTTCACCATAGTCTCGCCATGAAGAGCCGGAAACTTCAGGGTCAGGATGCTGAGCGATGATCTTTGGCATTAATTCAAGAACTTGCTCCGCAATTTTTCTGCTGTCTGTGTAAAGCCATACTGGTGAGTCATATCCGTGTTCTGCCTGTGAAACTAAGTCAATGGCGAGTGTTACCGGATCTGCAGTTTTGTCTGCGATAATGGCAGACTCGGTCGGACCTGCGAAAACATCGATGCCGCACTTCCCTGAACCGGCAAGCATTGCTTTTGCTTCTGCAACGAATCCGTTTCCTGGGCCGACCAGAATGTTGGCAGGGCGGTTGGTGAAAAGACCATTTGCCATAGTAGCAATAGCTTGTACTCCACCCATTTCTAAAATGATGTCAGCACCGGAAATGTCCATCGCATAGGCTACAGCAGGAGCAATGCTTTCTCCTCGTGGTGGCGAACAGGCAATTACAAACGGTACGCCGGCTGCTTTTGCAGTCGCAACACTCATGACTGCAGAGCAGGCATGAGCAAATCGACCACCCGGAACATAGCATCCGGCAACATCCATAGGGACTATCCGTTGTCCAAGACGAACGCCGGGAGTTGATTCTATTTCAAACTCTTTGAGGCTTTCACGTTGCGCTCTGGCAAATGTAGAAACTTGTTCGTGCGCAAAGCGAATATCGTCTTTTTCACGTTGTGAAAGTGTGCTGATAAGGCGCTCTTTCTTTTCATCGCTAAGAATAAAATCCCCTTCCCATCCATCAAATTTCTTTGCTAATTCACGAACAGCGTCTTCACCACGCGCGTCAATGTCCTGTAAGATGTTTTTTACAATATCACGTGTTTTTTCACTGTTTGATTCAGCAGTCTTCTGAGCTTTTTTGATAAATTCCATACGAACTCCAAAAAATAAATGCAGGTTTAAAAATTGCAAAAATGCAATCTCTTGAAAAGAACAGTATGTAGACTTTTCTTTCTCGTCAAGATTTTATGAAAGATTTC
>NZ_JXMS01000010.1 GCF_001672295.1 Halodesulfovibrio spirochaetisodalis
CAAAGCATGCAGGGGGCTTATATATGGAAAACAATGAAGGGAGTAGAAACGCCCTTCTACTCCCTTCCACAAGGATATGCAGTCCAACCCAGCGGACGCATCAGCGATACAGGTACAGCCCACACTGTACCAACCAACCCTACCCAGAGTGGCTACAAAAGCACCCTACATGCCTTTGCCGCTTCCTTATCTTGTTTACCATTGCGACAACGATGCAAAGCATCTCATCACGTGGTTCCCGGCTGCCCTATGCTAAAAGCAGGCGGTTTGAAATATACTATTCTGCGAAATCAAAAAAACTGTAGTAGCCAAAGGACTATTTCACATTCCTCGCAGCAATACACTAGAACAGAAAAAAACTCACCCTCGAATCAAGCGTGCTTTTATGCAAAAATAAAAACAAAAAATCAACATGTTAGACAAGTAAAAACTCACTTAAAAAACAAAAAACAGCAATAGGTTTTTACCCAAAAACACTCTTTTCCTCGCTCGTGAGCGCTCACAGTAACATGCTAATTTCTTTTGAAAACGTTTTATAAAATGTAACTATTTGCTTATCTATAGCAGGGAGCCTTGCAGTTCGTCCAGCTTCAATTTCTAATAGTGTCAATCATTACAGTGCATAACTAAAAAAGCAGCAGCATGAAATCATGCTGCTGCTTATATGACCCAAATAGCTTGTGCTACTTAGACGCGTATATACGCTTGCAAGGAGTTATCCTTACTTGTCATTCACTTCCGGATATAAGAGTTATGCTGAGCCGAAAGCGGATTGACAATCAAACTTATAATACGTCTTCAACAGGGGTGTATTCAAGGCCGAATGCGTCGCAAACAGCTTTGTATGTGAGTTTGCCTTCGTGAACGTTAAGACCGAGTTTGATCTCTTCGTTTTCCTGACAAGCTTTTTTCCAGCCTTTGTCAGCGATTTCGAGAGCGTAAGGAAGAGTTGCGTTAGTAAGAGCCATGGTGGAAGTCATAGGAACAGCACCAGGGATGTTAGCTACGCAGTAGTGAACAACGCCTTCTACTTCGTAAGTTGGGTTCTCATGAGTAGTAGCTTTAGAAGTTTCGAAGCAACCACCCTGGTCGATAGCAACGTCAACGAGTGCAGAACCTTTCTTCATGAGTTTGAGGTCTTCACGAGTGATAACTGCAGGAGCTTTAGCACCTGGGATAAGTACAGCACCAACAACCATATCCATTTCTGGAAGGAGTTCCTGGATTGCACCTTTAGAAGACATGAGAGTTGTGCAGTTAGCAGGCATTACGTCAGCGAGGTAACGGAGACGATCAAGGTTGATGTCCATGAGGTAAACCTGTGCGCCGAGGCCACAAGCCATTTTAGCAGCCTGAACACCTACAACACCGCCACCGATAACCATAACTTTAGCTGGTGCTACACCAGGAACGCCGCCGAGGAGTTTACCGAGGCCACCGTTGGTTTTTTCGAGAGCTTTAGCACCCTGCTGAATAGCCATACGGCCAGCAACTTCAGACATAGGAGTAAGAAGCGGGAGGGAACGGTCAGCTTTCTGAACGGTTTCGTATGCGATACAAGTAGCGCCGGATTCCATGAGACCTTTGGTCTGTGGCTCGTCAGCTGCAAGGTGGAGGTAAGTAAAGAGGATCTGGCCTTTACGGAGCATGCCGTATTCGGAAGGCTGAGGTTCTTTAACGTGCATTACCATTTCAGCTTTGTCGCAGATTTCCTGCGGAGTATCGATGATGGTTGCACCTGCTGCTACGTATTCTTCGTCAGCGAAACCGGAGCCAACACCAGCATTTTTCTCAACGAGAACTTCGTGACCACGGGATACCATAGTGGTAACGCCAGCTGGAGTCATACAAACACGGTTTTCTTTAACTTTAATTTCTTTAAGTACGCCTACGATCATTGTCTTATCTCCTAAGAATATCGAATTATTTTACTTATGCAGAAACAGATGCAAAGGATTTATCAAGTGCATCAATAATTTCATCAATTTCAGATTTGCCAGCAATCAGTGCAGGGCTGAAGCAAAGAGTGTTGTTGAATTCTTTGAAGGAACGGTTGGTACGACCGATGATAACGCCTTCTTTTGCACAACCGCCTGCAACAGCTGCTGCAACAGATTCTTCAACAGGCTCTTTAGTAGCACGATCTTTAACGAGTTCCAGACCCTGGAAGAGGCCTTTACCGCGAACATCGCCGATGATGGAGTACTTGTCTTTCAGTTCAAAGAGACGATCCTGGAAGTAGTCACCCATTTTAACAACGTTTTCGAGAAGGTTTTCTCTCTGGATGATTTCCATGTTTGCAAGTGCAGCTGCTGGACCTGCGGTACAACCACCGAAAGTGGAGATATCGCGGAAGTAGTGCATGCGATCGGAAGGATCTGCTTTGAACTGCTCAAAAACTTTATCAGTAGTTACAGTACAGGAAATGCCTGCGTAACCGGATGCAACACCTTTAGCCATGGTTACCATGTCTGGGGTGAAGTCAAAGTGCTGGTAGCCGAACCATTTACCTGTACGACCAAGACCACATACAACTTCGTCGATGTGGAGAAGTACATCGTACTTGTCACAGATCTGACGAATGATTGGGAAGTACTCAGGAACAGGTACGATTACGCCACCACCAGCGGTGATTGGTTCGAGAACAACGCCACCAACGGTTTCAGGACCTTCATTCTGGATGAGAGTCTCAAGAGCGTGAGCACATTCAATGCCACAGCTGCCGTATTCTTTACCGAACGGACAGCGGTAACAGTTACAGTTTGCAAGCTCGATAAAGCCAGGTGCAAACGGACCGTACTGGTTTTTACGCTCGAACTGACCAGTGGAGGAAAGTGCACCAATGGTAGTACCGTGGTAGTCGCGGTCACGGAAAATAATTTTGTGTTTAGAGCCGTCACCTTTGAGGTGTGCAAGCTGACGTACAATTTTGTATGCTTTTTCGTTAGCTTCGGAACCGGAGTTTGAGTAGTACACACGGCCCATACCAGGCATTTTGTCAATGAGAGCGTCAGCGAACTGAGCACCAGGAATGCTGCCGGCAGTACCAGCGAAGTAACAAAGAGTTTTCAGCTGTTCGTAAACTGCTTTAGCAATTTCTTCACGACCGTAGCCTACGTTAACAGTCCATACGCCACCGGAAACAGCGTCGAGGAACTCATTACCGTTTGCATCTTTGATACGCATGCCTTTACCTTCAACAACAACCATCGGGCTTGCATCGCCATCGAAAGCTTTGTGCTGGGTGAGGTGGTGCCAAACATTTTCTTTATTCTGCTGTACAGCGTTTGTTACTTCTGCATTGCTCATTTTTTTACCCTTCTACTAAAATCAAAGTATAATAATAAAATATATAGTCAGCTTTTAGGAGGGGGAACCCCTTAGTCGCGACGGTGATAACGGCTCCGGCGCTGCTAAGGGGGCCCCTATGCGCTAAAACGTTTTCTGTAAGTGGTCGAGAAGCTGCTTCTCAGTACACTGGCGCGGGTTGTTGTCCATAAGACGTTTTGCAGCCATTGCACGGGTAGCGATACCCTCGAGATCAGATTCCTGCACACCGTAAGGAGCGAGACCAACTTTAATGTCGAGGTCTTCGAGCATTGCGATGAATGCGTCTGCACAACCTTCTGCACGCTCAAGAACAGGACCGAAAGTTTCTTCGCCGTTCAGGATGTCAGCTACGATTGCATATTTCTCAGGGTTAGCCATGTAGTTGAAGCTAATACCAACTGGTGCGAAACATGCCATCAAAAGGCCGTGAGGCAGTTTGTATTTTGCAGGAACAGAGGTACCTACTGCGTGGATAACACCGTTCTGAGTGTTACCGAAGCCGAGACCTGCGAGAGCGGAACCGTAAAGCATTGCTTCACGTGCTTCGAGGTTGGAACCGTTGGTGTAAGCTTTGCGGATGTTCGCTGCGATCATCTTCATAGCTGCAAGGTTCTGAGCATCGGTAAATGGAGTAGCACGCAGACCTACGAAAGATTCCATAGCGTGAACAAATGCGTCTACACCTGTCATTGCGGTAACGTGAGCTGGAAGACCAGTTGTGATTGCTGGATCAAGGATTACTGTGTTCGCGTACAGGTAATCACTCACAACACCCATTTTGGCACCAGTTTCGTTGTTGGTCAGTACGGAAATGGAAGTCATTTCAGAACCGGTACCCGCAGTAGTAGGAACTGCGATCATCGGCATACATGGACCAGGAACAACGTTTACGCCGAAGTACTTGGAGATAGGACCTTCGTGTACTGCGAGAACAGAAGCTGCTTTTGCAGTATCGAGTGCACTACCGCCACCGAAACCGATCATAACGTCAGCTTTGAATTCGGTTGCTGCGCTGGCGCAATCCTGGATAGAGTCAGCATTTGGCTCGAGTTCTGCTTTTGCGTAGAGAACAAACTCAACACCTGCAGCTTCGAGAGCCTCTTCTACCGGCTTGTGAAGGCCGAGAGAAGCAAGACCCGGGTCAGTTACGATAATTGCACGTTTACCACCGAGGTTTTTAACTTCGTCGCCAGCCTGTGCAATAGAACCTACGCCGTGTACAGTTTTGCTTACTGAATGGAATGTGTGATGCATCACTTTCTATCCTTTTTATTTGTTTAGTACCTTGAAATTATGATTCTTCTATTTTTTGAAGAATACCGGAAGATCTACGCCGCCCATCATCAGTGAACGCTGTGTCTTAAGATCAAGGCCTTTGAATTCGCTCATTTTCATTTTGTAGAAAAACGCGCCGAGAAGGGTCCAGAGTACCAGCGCAACCCAGGATTCAGTACCGATGGAACCAGGGGAACCAGGAACGGTAAGAAGCAGGATACAGATGATAGAGCTCACAGAGCCAATCGCCGCAAAAATAATCTTCTTAGAGGTTGTCTCTTCACTGCGGAACGCTACAGCAACTTTGTATGCAGCAAGGCAGGTAAAGAGGTAACCAATAACAGTACCAACCGCGGACATGTCTACTACCCAGTTGAGTACCTCACGACCGAAGAACGGTGCGATGATGGTAAGCAGGGTTACAAACACAATGGATTTATGCGGAGTACCGTGCTGTGGATGAATGTCTCCGAACCATGCAGGGAGGATTCTTGCGCGGCCGATGCTGAAGAGCAGTCGGGAAGATGCGATAAAGAAGCCGTTAATGCCGGTGAAGATCGCTGCGGATACTGCGATTGCGAGAATCACACTACCTGCTTTACCAAGGGAAATGTGAGCAACATGGCCCGTAGCCCAAGGTACATCCAGAGCTAAAAGTTCTTTGTAAGGCATGAGACCGGCTACAGCGAGAGTAACCATTGAGTAGAGAACTACACCACAGATGATTGCTGTCACCATCAGTTTAGTTGCCATCTCATGCGGAAAATCAAATTCTTCAGCAGCCTGTGGAATGGTATCAAAGCCAACGTAGAGCCAAGGTGCAATAGCTACGATTGCCATGATAGATGCCATAGGACTGCGTCCTTCTGCGTACAGAGGGAACAAGTTGGAAAGTGAAGAGGTTTCGTGCATTGTTGTACCGGCGAAGAGCGCGAAAACGCCGCCCACGAGTGCAATTGCCAAGAAAACCTGAATCTTACCAACAAGATCCGCACCGCGGTAGTTGATCCAGCCACAGCCTACGAGGATAGCAACAAGCATTGCCAGTTCGCCGGCGTAAACATCCCAACCCACGATTGTGTACAGATATCCAACTTCAAATACCCCTGGAAGGAGGAATCTAAAGAGCAGCGCAAGCGCTGACGCGTTAAGTGCAATAATACAAATATAACCAAGCGCTAATGCCCAGCCGCATATAAATGCCGCTGTAGGGCCGAATCCGACATATGCAAATACAAATTCGCCACCAGCTACTGGGTACTTGCCAATCATGTCACCATAGCTCATGGCAACAAACAGAAGCATAATTCCGCCGAGTGCGAAACCGATGCATGAAGCAAGTGGCCCCGCTGTAGGCAAAAATCGTAATGCAGGCAGTACAAACGCGCCCCAACCCAAAATTGCGCCAAGCGCTAACGCCCAAGCCTGACTAGGCTTAATTGTCTTTTTTAATGTAGTCTGTGTTTCAGCCATGTAGTTTTGCCCTCCAAAACCTTTCGGCAGCAGCGTAACGCTGCATAATCTCACTTTTTTTGACGTAATAAGATACGTCAAACCTATAGAGTAGTATGTAACCTGTCCCACGAAGTTCATTCTACTGCTTTGCAACACTTCTCTTAGAGCAAGCCTTGTGCCAATAATCACATTTTACACAACCTCTCGCATTATAAGGATTTTTACTGAACGCCCGATGAACACCATCTAACAGGCAAGTCATTCTTGCATTGCTTTTAAAAAAAACTTAATGAGATGTATAAATTTTCTGAAAAAACGATGCAGAAATGCATTAACTAGAAATGAGGGACCCAATGCCAACATCTCGAACAACTCTTTCCAACTCGCCAAATGAGAATTTTTTCTCAACCGTACTTTGTAAAGGAGAAGAGTGGGTTATAGAAAAATTTACTAACAACCTACGTACACTTTTCCCTACTTTTTCACAAACTGAGACTCCTAAGTCATTTTTGAATCACATGCAACAGTACGCACTTCCTGCGGACCTTTTGCAACTTACAAATATGCCAGAAGGAGGAACAATTTTTGTAAAAATTCACAATGTTAACTACGGGGTCACCTGGCACTGGATTGATGACTCAACCAAGTTTCGTGCTGTTACTATCTACAGCATTGCAGATGAAGGCTTCCAAAACGCTGCGCTGCACAAAGAGGAACTGGATGTTCTGTTTGAGTCCATGCACGACGGCATCTGGGTTATTGATGGCGACGGTATTACCCAGCGAGTAAACAAAGCGATGGAGCGTATTGCCGGAATTAAGGCAGAAGGGGTGATAGGCAAGCATGTTTCGGAAGCGGTAGAAATGGGCTACACAACCACGTGTGTAACCTTGCGAGCTCTTGAAGCAGGTCACTCTGTAACAATGTTTGACGACTACAGCAACGGTGTGCGCTGCCTGAACACCAGTACCCCTATCTTTGACGCAAATGGTGAAGCATGGCGAGCCATTGCGTGTATCCGAGACATCAGTGAACTGAAGTCATTGCAAAGCAAGCTCAGTAAATATGAGCTGGAAGCACAGGTATATAAAGATAAGCTTAAAACGTTGGAAAAAGGACAAACTGAGGGTGTACTTGGCAACAGCCCTGCCATGCTGCAACTTTCGCAGGATATCCAGCGCGCTGCGCAGGTCGATGCTCCTGTGCTGCTGCTTGGGGAAACTGGTACAGGTAAGACCCTTACAGCGGACACGATCCACAACAAAAGTGGACGAGGAGAAGGTGCCTTCATTTCCATCAACTGTGGTGCTATCCCGAGTGAACTGCTTGAAGCCGAACTCTTCGGCTATGAACCGGGGGCGTTCTCCGGTGCTTCCGATAAAGGTAAAGCCGGTATGTTCGAACTGGCAGACGGCGGCACTCTCTTTCTTGATGAAGTTGCGGAACTCCCTTTGCTCATGCAGGTAAAACTGCTGCACGTTCTGGATGGAGACGGCTACCGGAAAGTTGGCGGTACAACACAGCTGAAACCGAACGTGCGAATCATTGCCGCTACCAACAAGTCGTTTGAACAGCTCCTTGCCTCCGGCAAATTCAGGGAAGACCTCTACTACCGTTTGCGTGTTCTCATTGTTTCCATCCCGCCGTTACGCGAACGTGCAGAAGATATCCCACTTCTGGTGCAGCACTTCCTTACCAGCGCAAATCTTAAATACAACCTGCGTAAAACCCTGTCACCGGATCTGCTGACAACACTTTCTCAAAACACATGGCCGGGTAACGTGCGAGAACTCCGAGCTGCTGTCGTCTACCTCGTTGCCATGTGTGATCAGGATCTCATTACTCCTGATTATCTTCCGCCCCACTTCATTTCTGGAAATGATGAAAACATGGCTGCCATGTCCAGCGCAACGCGCATCAATATGAAAGACGAAGTAGAAACTCTTGAGCGGAAACTCATTAAGCAAGCATTAATTGAAGGCAAAAGCACCTATAAGGCTGCAAAATTGCTCGGAACAAGTCAGTCCACCATTGTACGCAAAGCACAACGGTATAAAATCGGTCTGGTGGAAGTCAGCCACGACCTTACGTAACATTATATATGGAGTCCCTGCTTAAGACTTCTTTATCTCCCAGATTGAGACAAATCTGTGCAGTGTAAGGCGCGAGAGAAACTCAAGGGCGAAGCATCGTATGTTCTATGAGGGCGTTTGAGTTTTTCGAAGCAACGCCACAATGTGCGGGTTTGTCATCAATCTGAGAAAACCTCTGCATTCGTATGCAGAGGTTTTCTTTCGACTTTCTTTCCGACATCCTATACAAATTTACCCACTATTTTATATAAATGGATATGAGTCTATCCATTTTACAACAACCACTGATCGCTATTCGCATACAGAATCACCCGCCCTACCGGAGTCTCACTATGCCTTATCGCTATCGTTCTGTTTTCTTGTGCATGACCCTGGCACTGCTTACGCTCATTTGCGGATGCTCTAATCGACAGTTTATTTCTGGTACCCGTACTTACCAGAGTCGTAACTGCATAAACGTGTTGGATGTATCTGAGAATGAAGCATGGAAAATAGGTATAGCTGCTGCTTCCAATGCCTTCGATAAGGTTTCCGCAACACCGGGAACAAACCAGATCCACATAAACCACTATGGTATCATCGCCGGACAAGCCCGTGCGACGATTGAACCTGTGGAAATGCGATCTAAAAGCAACAAACATGCTTCCGGTTTTGTCTATGATGTCTACGCAAAAGGCGCTGGCCTTAACCGTACACTCATGCCCGGATATGTAGCCAAGGACTTTGCCAAGGAACTGGAAAGCTACATTGCAATCCAAAAAGTTCGTCGCAAGGTGCTCTGCGGATTTGAGAAAAGCATGGTACAAGGTTCGCTTAGCAGATCATCCGGTACATGCTGGCTTGTGGATTCCCGAGGGTATCTTGTCACCTGTGAACATGTTGCTGGAAACAAAAAAACACTCGAGGTGATTCTTCCCGATGGGACAACACATCCCGCGGCAGTGGTTATTACGGATAAGGCAAACGATCTTGCTATCTTAAAAATAAACCCGCTTCCTGAAAAATACCGCCCTATCCCTGTTGCGTTGAGCGGTATCAGCAATACCGGTGAAAAAATCTATGTACTCGGTTTCCCTGAAGGGGAGCGCATAGGCAATGCCCTGAAAATGTCTGACGGCATTATCAGTTCCAACCTCGGTTTTAAAAACAACATCACAGAATATCAGGTTAATGCTTCCATAAACGGCGGAAACAGTGGAGGCCCTGTACTCGACGCGCATGGTAAAGCTATCGGCGTTGTCAGCGCCAAACTTGTCAGCCTCGAACTTGAAGGAATCGGATATATTAAGAAGTCAACCGCACTTGCACTTCTGTTTGCGCAAGTCGGTATATCTCCGATGCCTACCATCACAGAAGAATTCTCTTCTGAAGAAATTTATTCCCAATACCGTAATTCTGTTTTTCTTATCAAGCGGTATTAACCCCTGCACGGATACCCTAATGAAATCTTCCCCTACGCAATTGATTGACTATTCGACATATATTTTTGATCTGGACGGCTGTATCCATTTTGGAAACACCGTTGCAGAAGGTGCTCCTGAACTTATTCATTTTTTGCGCAAACGAAAAAAACGCGTGTTATTTTTAAGTAACAACTCAACTCATTCACCAGAATCCATCAACCTGATGCTTAACGGAATGGGAATTACGGCTGCACCTGAAGACATTTATCTGGCATCATCCATCACTGCCCGATTTATTATGGAGGCACATGGAGAAAGCACCTTGTGTGTTGCCGGAACCGACGACCTGATCGAAACCTTGCGCGCACAAGGCCATAGTATTGTTCCTCCTGAGTCTGACACGGAAACCGATATTTTCGTACTCGGACGCGACCTGACCTTTTCATTTTCACGGTTAAAAGCCTGTGCGAACCGTATTCTTCGCGGAGCCACATTTTACGCATGTAACTGCGACAATACGCATCCATCACTGGACGGTGGCAAAGAACCGGAAACAGGAGCCATTGCCGCTGCTATTACGGCAATGACCGGCAACAGTCCCCGCACGTTCGGAAAACCCGAACGGTATGCATATGAATGCATCATGGAAGACTTTGCGCTTGAACCGGATGAATGCCTGATGATTGGCGACAACCCTTCAACAGATATACAAGGCGCACACGCCGCAGGTATCGACGCATGCTGGCTCATGCTGGCTGCGCAACCGGAAATTTTACCGGACGGCACAACGCACACGTATCGCACAATTACTGATGTTTACATTGCCATGCAAAAACAGGCATCCGAATAACTCCACAATTACAGAGCGCTACACGCGCTCTTTCCTTTTTGACGAACCAACCATGATGATTATATAGAGAGCTGCGTTATTGTAACGACAACCAGCACTATACATTTCATAGAAAGAGTACCGAATGAAACCAGTAACCGAACAACAAACGGTTGAGGTCAAAATTGACCCGCGCGACATCCATAATCCGAAAGCTGTACGCAAAGCTGCCCTGCGAAAGGCAGGACTTCCGGATACACGGGAAATAAAACTGCACATTGTGCGGCGCTCTATTGATGCGCGCTCAAGAAGCCCGAAGTATGTATGCCAGATACAGCTTGGAGAAGCCCCGCAAGAAGAAAGTGGCTCCGTTTTTTGTCCGGTAAAGCTGACCGGTAAGCGTGTTGTTATTGTCGGCGCCGGCCCTGCCGGATACTTTGCCGCCCTGACACTTCTTGAAAAAGGGATTAAACCGATCATCCTTGAACGCGGTAAAGATGTGACAACACGCAGATATGACCTGAAGAAAATTCAGGCAGACGGTGTGGTTGATCCTCACTCAAACTACTGCTTCGGGGAAGGCGGTGCCGGAACGTATTCTGACGGCAAGCTTTACACACGCGCCACTAAACGTGGAAACGTGAAACGCATTCTGAACCTGTTTATTGAAAACGGTGCCGATGCAGACATCCGCATCGACGCGCATCCTCATCTTGGTTCAAACATGCTGCCGCGTATTGTGAGCAGCATGCGTGAAGCTATTCTCGCAGCAGGCGGAGAAATCCACTTCGGTGCTCATGTGGCAGACCTGGTAAAAAACGGGGATACTGTGACCGGCGCTGTACTCGCATCAGGAGAACGTATCGATGCTGATGCGGTAATTCTTGCAACAGGCCACTCTGCCCGCGACATTTTTCATATGCTGGTTCGCAACAACATTCCTGTTGAAGCAAAGCCGTTTGCGCTGGGTGTGCGCATTGAGCACCCTCAGCCATTGATTGACCAGATTTTTTATCACCAATCACCACGCCATGAAAACCTGCCTGCGGCCAGCTACCGCATTACTACGCAAGTTGAAGAACGCGGAGTATTCTCGTTCTGCATGTGCCCTGGCGGATTCGTTGTCCCTGCGTCCACAGCTCCGGGCGAGCTTGTGCTCAACGGCATGAGCATGTCCAGCCGCAGTGCACCGTTTGCCAACGCAGGACTGGTTGTGGAAATCCGCCTTGATGATGTTGGCGGTGATCCTTCAGATCCTCTGGCAGCACTTGCGTTTCAGGCTGCTGTAGAAAAAACCATGTTTGAAGCAGGAGACGGTGTTTCCCAAAAAGCACCTGCACAACGTGTAGGAGACTTTATCGAAGGAAAGCTCTCCAGCTCATTGCCGGACTCATCCTATGTTCCGGGGCTGTACTCAGCGCCGCTCAACGAGCTGCTCCCGCACACTGTTGCTGACCGTCTGGCCAAAGCGCTGCCTGTATTCGGCAAAAAATATAAGGGATTTGATTCCAACGAAGCAAAAATGATGGCAGTTGAATCCCGCACCAGCTCACCGGTTCGCGTTCTGCGTGACCGCCAGACACTTGAGCATCCTTCTGTGCAGGGATTGTTCCCATGCGGGGAAGGTGCAGGCTATGCAGGTGGCATCGTTTCTGCCGCAATTGACGGCGAACGCGTAGCAGCAGCAGTCGCTACTAAGCTTTGCGCATAATTCAACATCTGAATTTACCAATCATCACAATAAGCCGTTATCTTTCAGGATAGCGGCTTTTTTCATGTTTTCGTATTTTTTCGTTGACAGGGCTCTCAAGAGTTACTACCTACTTAACTACTGATTGAGTAATCAATCCAAGGCACACGATGCGATTCCGCAAGCATCACTGCTCCACCACCACTGGCAGGTGCCGCACTCATAAAATTTTCTTTATGAAACGCTCTTCAAAGCCCCCTTTTCTCACCAGAAGGGGGCTTTACCTTTGCACAAGCTTCTGAAGCAGAGCTTCTACCAGCATTGAGAACCACACAAAAGAGAAAGCGCTTGCTGTTACGCAAACGCTTTCTCAAACAAAGACTGACAAAAAATAGCATACAGATTGTACGCACCACTGGACACTACTTCTGTCAAAAAATGGTTCTACAAATACAATGTGTTGTATCAGAAAATCTGTAAAAAATCGTATAACAACCCTTAGCAGGCATGCATAAACTCGGAGAACAATTCTCTGTGCTCTCCACGCTGACTCATGTGGACACCAAGGGTGACCGCACCGTCATCTGTCACGATTCTCTTAATGACTGCATCGATCATCACAGAGCGCGTTGCGCCAAACTGTGTGATATCCAGCATGATCTTCTGATCCTCCATAAACGCAAACTGCTGCGCCTCACCAGTAACTGAAGACGTTGCGAGCAAGATTCTACCACCATTTCCAGAGATGTTAATTAACATCCCCTCTTTAGTGCTATCACCATGACGCACAGCTACCGGACAAAAGCAGTTATAGCTAGACTCATTTCGTAATTGCATCCGTTCTACTTCCTGTGGGAAATGCAGGACTACTTGCGAGAATGGCTCAGTCAGGTGCTACATTACTTCTTTCTACCCGCACCGGAGGTTCTTCCGCCGATCTTCATCGCCGTACACTTAAGAACTCCATGGCAGAAAAGAGAGAGTTGCGATTTACCGGTTAATACAAAGGCATCATATCCTCTGTAAAAATCCAAACACTCCCCCCCAGCAACATTGCCCCATGCTAGCTAACTGGATAAAAAACTATTTACCGATGTCTACTCTTACAAATTAACGGTACACCTACTGTTCTCAGCAATAACATCAACCGAGATTGTTAGCGGCAACACTACTAAATTGTTTAAAAAAAATAAAGTACGTTAACAATTTTTATTGAAGACCTTGGACACGAAGAATCTCGCAGTTCACTAGGAGAAAATAGTGTTCACCAATTCATGTAAATTTTTTTTACATTTCATTTTGCCCTGCACACAACAGTAGTGCCACTCTATTATGCGCTTTTTTACAATATGTTATCAGCCTTCTTTGTATCACTAAATAAAAAAGCCGGAACACTGCATGTTCCGGCTTTCGTTTTACAAATGTCATGCGGGCTATACATATACCCTGCGAACCCGAGCCATAAGGCGGGCAACGATTTCATAATTGATGGTTCCAAGCATCCGTGCTGTTTCGTCTGCAGTAATGGAGCTTTCACCCTGTGTTCCAAGAATGACAACTTCATCGCCGCAATCAGCACCAGCCACTTCACCAAGATCAATCATTGTCTGATCCATGCAGACCCTGCCGACAACCGGAACACGCTTACCATGAACAAGCATTATTCCTTTAGAAGAAAGAAGTCGGTCGTAGCCGTCTGCATAACCGATAGGGACAACACCTATCCGCGTGTCATTGTCACACACATGTGTATGCCCGTAACTTACAGTAGTACCACACGGCGCCTCTTTAACACTCACTAATGACGCTTTCACGGTCATGGCAGGTTTAAGATCAAAGATATTCCGGTCAACAACATCGGACGGATACAAACCATACGTCACTATCCCCGGACGCACCATATTGAAATGGGATTCCGGCATAGTCATAATGGCTGCACTGTTAGCAGCATGAATGAGCGGGAATTCATATCCGGCGGCTTTTAATGAATCAATCGTCTGTGTAAACAGCGCAAGCTGTTTATAGGCATTCTCCAGACATTCAGCATCACTTGCCGCAAAATGCGTACAGATACCTTCCAGTTCAAACACCCCGTGGCGATTGATGCTCTCAATCCTGTCCACAATGGATGACTGCCCCGGAGAACAATCAGGCAATAACCCTAACCGTCCCATACCTGTATCTATCTTGATATGAACAGTAAGTTTTGCATTGGCGCAGTGTAAAAAAGAAGCGAGGCGATCTGCATATTCGCATGAATGCACAGTCTGCGTCAGTTTAAGATCAACAAGACGCGGTGCACAATCCGGCGGAGTATAGCCAAGAATAAGAATAGGCGCCTTAATGCCCGCATTGCGTAAAACAATAGCCTCACTTAACCGGGCAACGCCGAGGTACTCTACCCCTTCACGCACAACAGCGTTGGCCACCTGAATAGCTCCATGCCCGTAAGCATTGCCTTTTACAACAACAAGCATAGACTTCTGGCTGCCAACCACCCGTCTGATCTCACGTATGTTGTGACGAATTGCAGAAAGATCAATTTCAGCCCATAACGGTTCTGAATGCAGCATGTTTCCTTCCTTAGATGTCAAACAGCTCTCTCTTTCCCCCATATGTAATCCATACGGATACACGGCAACGCAGAATACAGGCCAGCACCGTTCTGATTATGCAGTAACAAACCGAGGTTCTGGCAAAATCAAAACACCTGTTCGCAAAGGCTATAAAAAGCGCAGCAGCCTTCGCAGTTCCAACGCAGCAGACTATCCGTTTTTCTCAACCATTATGTATAAATAAAAAACCTTCCTTAATTTGTTACCAAAGCAGGAAGGCTTTTCTCTCCGATTACCAATAAAAACTGACCTGCTACTCTACAGTAACACTCTTCGCAAGGTTACGCGGTTGATCCACGTCTTTACCAAGATAGTCAGCAGATTCGTAGCTGAACAGCTGTAATGCCGGAAGCACCATAAACGATGAAAGCGGGTAGGTAACATCCGGAAGAACCCATTTATGTTTCACAGAAAGATCCGAGTTCGGGTTCGTAAGAGCAATAACATCACCGGCGCGAGCCTGTACTTCTTCGAGGTTTGATTTAACCTTGGCAAAGAACTGGTCATTCAGCGCAATGGCAAATGTTGGAAACTCGGGATCAATAAGGGCGATAGGACCGTGTTTCATTTCACCGGCGGCATACCCTTCAGCATGAATATAGGAAAGTTCTTTAAGCTTAAGAGCCCCTTCCATAGCGAGCGGGTATCCTACACCGCGACCAAGGAAGAAAAAGCTGCGAGCTGATGAATATTCACGGGCAAGGCGTTTCGCATCTTCGCGGATACGCGGTAATTCCGCTTCAAGTAAATTAGGAAGCTTGCGAAGGCCGTCAAACATTTCAGTCCGCAATGAGGCATCGAGAAGATTCTTTCTTTCAGCCCATGAAAGCCCCATAAGCAGCAGCACAGCCATCTGGGAACACATTGCTTTTGTAGAGGCTACGGAAATCTCAGGGCCAGCCTGTGTGTATACTGTGACATTGGATTCACGTGCGATGGATGACCCCACCACATTACACAGTCCGACAACCGGAATACCCTGTTCTTTAGCAATACGAAGTGCTGCCAGAGTATCCGCAGTCTCCCCTGACTGACTGATAACCAGTACCATATCCCCTTCTTCGAGGATAACGTCGCGGTATCTGAACTCAGAGGCGATTTCCATGGAAACAGGAATACGTGCCCAGCTTTCAAAAAGATGCTGCGCCCACATACCTGCGTTAAAACTTGTACCACATGCAACAATGTGCAGACGTTTCGGAACAGGCAAGGTTCCCAGTTCCGGTAACAGTACTTCCTGCTTCTGCCAGTCAACGCGACCAGCTAAACAATCTGTTACAACACGCGGCTGTTCAAAAATCTCTTTAAGCATAAAATGCTTGTATCCATCTTTCTGCGCAGCCTGCACATCCCATTCAATATGGTGTACTTCTTTCTCAATAGGTTCCAGTGTGCGCGCGTTCTTTACTTCCCAGCTGTTTGCATCAATACGCACAAGTTCACCGTCATCAAGGAAAACAACATTACGTGTGTATGCAAGAAACGCTGGAACATCGGAAGCAACAAAGTTTTCACCCTGTCCTACACCCAGTACAAACGGGCACGCACAACGGGCACCGTAAATAACATTCGGGTTGCTTTCTTCCATAACAAGAACAGAATACGCGCCTTCCGCCTGAGTAACAGCCCAGCTTAACCCTTTTTCAAGAGAACCGGTCTGCTTAACCCCTTCAGCAATGAGGTTACAAAATACTTCAGAATCAGTTTCAGAACGGAAGCCATACCCTTTGGAGCTCAACTGGTCTTTCAGTTCCTGATAGTTCTCAATAATGCCGTTGTGAACAATGGCAAGAGACTCGTCCCAGGACTTATGCGGATGAGCGTTGCGCTCAATCGGCGCACCGTGTGTTGCCCAACGGGTATGTCCCATGCAGGAAGTGGCTATCGAGATATTCATGGTTTCAAGCTTGGACTCGAGGTTTCCGAGCTTGCCTTCCGCACGGACTGTTGTGAGCTTATTGTTCTGCACAAAAGCCACACCGGCGGAATCATATCCACGATATTCAAGACTCTTAAGTCCTTTCACAGCAAGGGGAACAGCAGGCCTGTGGCCTGTATACCCAATAATTCCACACATATAATACGTCTCCTAATCTAGAGAGATTCAAGTCTTTTTACGGTTATGTATATGCTTTCCGAGTATTAGGCAAGAAAAGCGCCCTGACTACTCAACCACTGGAAATCGTAAACGTTTCCACTCTTCTATGCCGCCATCCATGTGTATGACCTCATACCCCATATCCTGAAGCATACGGGCAGTTCGGATACTTCGATAGCCGGTGGCGCAGAAGACAATGTATGTAACATCCCGTGGTAATGCGGCAAGATTTTGCTCAAAATCCTCATCATGGTAATCAAGTAATGTTGATCCGGTTAGATGCGCCTGTTCATATTCTTCAGGGGTTCGGACATCCAGAAGAACTACATGTCCATCTGTTTTCATCAAAAACTGACGTACTTCTTCTGCTGAATAATGCTTCAAAACAGCCGCTAAAGACAAGCAAACTGTTCCTGCCCACAACAGCAGAAAAAACACCATGCTTTTTTGCTTCATCCTGTTCTCCTTATTAGATCTTTCAGTATACATATTCCAGCAAAAGAAACAATAATTGTTCCTAACGTGGCCGGGTGGCAGAAATATATGATGGGAAATCCCCACTTTTTAGTGAAAACGAGGTGATGATATGGGCCAGCGAGTACCGGATATTGATTTCCAACTCATCCGTCGCGGCGATTTAGCCATTGAATCGATGGATCGGGCTGTAAAAGCCACAGGTGTCAAACAATGCTACCCGTACCGGGCACGGTGGCAGTGGATGCGGCGTCTCTACCTGCAAGGACGAGCCACGTCCTCGCTTCTGCGGACATTCATCATCCGTCTTTCAAGGCACACACCATACTCCTTGCGGACGCTGATGGATCTTCATATTCGTTCCGGGGTAGATCTGGTGTGTCCTGTGATGGATGAAAAAGGGCGCTTTGACTTATAATATTCCAGCATAATAGAATTTCAGACAGGGCTATCGTTCTAACGGTAGCCCTGTTATTATGTTGAGCAGGTGAACATTGTGCACCCTTGTTTGTAATAACTAACTTGTGTACTTTGCTTGACTCAAGCTTTCCTATCGTTGTTGAATATATTAGGAACAAGAGGCCTGCGCGGGTACTTTTATTCACAATATTCCATTTATTCCCATATTAAGTACAAGATATATACGCTACAGGTAGTTAAGGAGTGTTACATGATTTATACAATCTCAGCGTTGGTTAACAACCAGCCGGGTGTTGTTGCGGATGTCACCGCTGTCTTCCGTGACCGCAACATAAATTTTAAATCTATTTCCTGTGCCGAGACTGAAGAATTTGAAGTGTCCAGACTTGTAATCACACTCGATTGCGAATCTGCCATCATCAAATCTCTTCTCGAAGAGATCGCTAATCTTTCCGCGGTTTCCGAAGTCGACACACTTGAGCGAAACGACTTTGTTGATCGTCAGATGGCGCTTATCAAAGTAGGTTTCACAAAAGACACCATGACTCAGGTCATGCAAATTTTTGAAGTATTCCGTGCAGACGTTGTCAGCATGGGGCAGGAGACTATCACTGTAGAAATTACAGGTGATGAAGATAAAGTTGACGGTCTCATTAAGATGCTCCGCCCGCATGGAATCCGCAGCTTATGCAGAACCGGCGTTGTCGCCCTTAAACGTGGTGACGAATAACAGGCCGGAGTACGCACTATGCCTATTAATTCCCTTCAGTCCCTTGCAGAGTACATTATAGAAGGCCACGCAAACACCAAACTCGCTGTTGCGGCTTGTGCGGAAGGTTTTGTTTTGCGTGCATGTGTGGAAGCACACGCCAAAGGTATTGCCGAGCCAATTCTGGTCGGCGACATTGAACTTGCTGAAAAACTTGCTGCTGAACGTGGTCTTGATCTTTCCCCATTTGAGAAATATCACGTTCCCGAACCTGCTGAAGCTGTTGCAAAATGTATCACTTTAGTTAAAGAAGGCCATGCCAGTGCTATTATGAAAGGTAAGGTCAACACCGACGTACTGCTGCGCGGTGTCCTTAACAAAGAGTCCGGCATGCCTCCAAAGGGCGTTCTCTCTCATATCGGTGTGTTTAATGCGCCTAATGAAGAGCGTCTGATGCTTATTACAGATGCAGGTATCAACATTGCGCCGAACATGCAGCGCAAAGTGGACATTGTAAAAAACGCATTGCGTGTTGCAAAGGTACTCAAGATTGAAGAACCTAAAGTTGCAATGCTCGCTGCGACAGAAAAAGTTATTTACCCTGCTATGCCGGCAACCCTTGATGCTCAGATGGTTGCTAAAATGGCAGAACAGGGTGAATTCGGCGATGCAAAAGTCGCTGGCCCGTTTGCACTCGACCTTGCAGTTTCAAAACGTGCAGTCGAATGTAAAGGTGTTGAAAATCCGGTTGCAGGCAAGGCCGATATCCTTGTTGCGCCGGACATTGAGAGCGGTAACATTCTTTACAAATCCCTTACCGCACTTATGAATCTGGATATGGCCGGTATGGTAGCCGGCAGCGAAGTACCTATTGTACTTCCATCTCGTGGTGACACTGATCGTACTAAATTCTATTCGATTGCTCTGGCCATTGCTATGGCCATGGAAGAAAAGGAGTAGCCTTAATGGCTGAGCATATTCTGGTTATCAATCCAGGTTCTACCTCTACCAAAGTTGCTGTATTCGACGGGGAAAAAGAGCTCTTTTCCCACACCGTTGAACATGACAAGCAAGAGACCCTTGCTTTTAACACTGCCGCAGAACAGATGGGTATGCGCCACAATACCATTAAAGCAGTGCTGAAAGAACACGGTATGGATGCGATCAAATTTGACGGCATCGCAGGCCGGGGCGGTCTACTTGCACCAATGCAGGGCGGTACATGGAATGTAACCCCTGCCATGCTTGATGATCTGAATTCTGCCAGATACGGAGAGCACCCTTGCAACCTTGGTGCCCCGATAGCACTTGAATTTGCGAAAGAGCACGGTGTTCAGGCATACATTGTTGATCCTGTCGTTACCGACGAGATGGACAGTCGTGCCAGAATCACCGGACTACCGGAACTTCCACGCCGCAGCGTATTTCATGCTCTGTCTCAACGAGCAGCTGCACGAAAAGCGGCAGAACAGCTTGGAAAAGAATATGCAGAATGCCGTTTTCTCGTATGCCACATGGGTGGCGGCGTATCTGTAGCAGCTCACCGTAACGGTAAAATCTGCGATGTGGTCAATGCGCTGGAAGGCGACGGACCATTTTCTCCGGAACGTACCGGCCGCCTTACTGCACTGGGAGTGCTCGACCTGGTCAAAGACGGTACCTTTACGTACGAAGAGCTGCGGTCACGCATCATCAAAACCGGAGGTATCTGGGCACACCTGGGTACTAACGACCTGCGAGTTGTTGAAAAACGTATGGCCGAAGGCGATGCAAAAGCACAGCTCGTATTCGATGCTCTTGCGTACAATATTGCGAAAGAGCTTTCAGGTCTTACTCCGGCACTTATGCACCTTGAAGAAGGTGAATGTGCTCCTGTTGTCATCGACGGCATTGTCCTTACCGGTGGCATGGCAAACAGCAAGAAACTTGTTGAAACTATCATTAACAATTTACCTCCGCTTGCTCCGGCAATTATCTTTCCTGCTGTGGAAGAGATGCATGCGCTTGCAGGCGGTGTTTTACGCGTACTTCGGGGCAAAGAAAGTGCCCGTGATTACACAGGAACTCCAAAGGATTTGCTGTAACATCACAACGCATTGATTATCCTTCCTTTTTCCACAATCTGGCAGGATAATTTCCATCATTTAACATTGTGGGGCAGATATGGGTTCATCCAAAGAACTAATCCTTAATAACGCTCGCCAACTCTTTGCAGAGAAAGGTTTTAAGGGCACTACAGTTGCGCTTATAGCTCAACTTTCTCATGTAACAGACGCTGCTATCTACAGACACTACAAGTCCAAGCAGCAAATCTTCGATCAGATTATTGAAGAGCTTCTGACAGAATACAAAAGCATGCTTGATGAGATCAAAGCTCGCCAAAAGTCCGGCTATTGTCTGTTGGAAACCCTCATTCAGGACGTTGTTGTCTTCGTAAACGACCATGAAACAGGGTACAAAGTAATCTTGACGACACACGCCACTATTCCAAGCGCCAAAATCGCTATGGAAAATATGACCGACGCACTGAAAGGAACCATCGTGGCCTGTCTTGAGCGAGGCATCACCGACGGTACTGTGCGCGAGGATGTTGAGGTAGATAATACCGCAGAAATCATCACATGGCTCATTGCCGGTCTTAATCGACGTCGCATTTTCTGGCCTGAAAGCAAGGAAATTACCGACGCCGCGGTTACCTTCTGCCTTAATTCCATCAAAGGCTTCTAAGCCGCACTTTTTGAGATCGCACTGCGCGGTCTCCACTGGCAGATGGGCATTTAGTCTGTCCAGTGCACACAATTTGAAAAAGCCGGATGCATGCATAACAAACCTTATGCGCATCCGGCTTTTTCCTATTGAACATTTCCACTGTACTGCACCTGTCGCGTTTTGCAATCTACCCTGCCGTTCCACGAAACAGATTCGAACGGACATAAAAAAAGCTCCCCCCGCACTTCATGTTTCGGAGAGAGCTTATTCTCGCTATGCTAAGGGAGAGCGACCTGCTTTCCCCTGTTTGCTTCACTTCTTTTTATGCATTTTCCGCTGTTCCATTTTACTGCGGATAAATTCCTGATATTTCTTTTGCTGCTCTTCTGTCAGCACAGTATTCAATTCGTCTCTGAAACGTTTATGCTGCTCCAGAATCTCCATTTTTATTTCCCGCTGCTCTTCTTTATCGGTTGCTTTGCTTAACGATACAAAGAGCGGCTCCATTTCTGCGTCCCTACGGGTTATTATATCTTTCACCTTTGTCTGTTGCTCAGGAGTCAGATCAAGCAACTTATTCATACGCTGCATACGCTCTTCAGGAGATTTTTTCTGATACTTGTAGTCATGAGCTAAAGCAGAAGTGCATAGCACCGCAGTCAACAAAGCTACCCATACCATTACCAGTCTGTTCATATCCGCCTCTCACTCTAAAAAGTTCATGCAGCAAAAGCACTGCACGAGGGATTCAGACTAGTATGTAAGTATAGCGGTATGTTGTCATAGTATATTCATCAGACTAATCAGTCACCACATCCAGATGTTTTAAAAGCTGACCTGCCACATACTCCGGATCAAGGCCGGTCAAACATGTGTAGCCCACAGGACATGTGCTTTTGTTACATGGGCGACAGTCAATATCTGAATTAACTGTAGTGTGAGCATCTGACGGGAACCGCCACGCATCGCTGCTGGAACCAAGTGTAACAAACGTCGGCGTACCCACAGCCACGGCCATATGACGCGGCGCAGAGCAGTTGCCGAAATGCATAACACACCGCTCCTGACAGGCAGCAACTTCACGAAGCTGTAAACTCGGAGTTGGAACAATCACTGCGTCCGGCGTGTCGCAGTCATCCAGAATTTCGGCAAAAATACCTTCTTCACCAGGCCCTGCCAGTAAAACAAACCGCAATTCAGGATGTTTTTTTGCCAGAATGCTGATGACCTTGGCGTAATTCTTTGCAGGGTATTTACGTCCAAGATCATGATGGGTGGCATCAACGGTAATAAGCTTATGTTCATCTGTTACACCCCACTCCTGCATGCGTGCTGACATGGCATCGCGTTCAGCATCTGTCAGGAACAGCTTTGGAGTCGTGCAGTCCCACTCAATACCAAGCGGAGCAAGGATTGCCGCTTTGGACTCAGATGCATATCCATCTTTAGCAGGCGTTAAATGGGTGTAGCCTATATCGTTAATCCACGAGGAATGGTAACTCAGCTTAACCGGTGCATCCGTAAGATAGGATATCCACCGGATTCTTGGCAGGTGCTGTAACCCCACCATCAAATCAAATCCTTGCCGTGCCACCTTTCTGTAGAAGGCAAATTCTTTAATCGGGTTGGACAACTCTTTCTTGTCCAACGCCCATATCTTCGAAATATATGGATTGTTCTCCAGCACAGCTACACACTTCTTTTCTGTGAAGTAATGAATCTGCGCATCAGGAAATTTTTTGGCAAGCAATTCCGCCACAGGGGTGGAAAGCATTACGTCCCCAATCTGCCTGAGCTGGCAGACCAGAATTTTTTTTACGTTGGCAGGGTCAAGGGTAATCGTGGTGTCAGTCACAGGTACTCCGAATAATCTTGCAATAGTATTGGTGCGACCAACGAGCATAATGCGCCATGCAACACTCGTCAACGCGCGCCATATTACAACTTAGTAACGCTACTATAGAAGATTTGTTAGCGAAACACTGCAAAAATCTGCCATTCGTTATGCCTGCTCAACAAAAATTGTATAAAATCAATACAGTTTTCGGCTTTAAAAAACGACAGCTTCTCTATAAAGTTTTGTAAAACTCAATCGTGCATTATTGACATGACAACAACAAACAGACTACACAACTATTGACATGACAACAAAACAAAAAATCCAGTTTTATTACTTTCAAATCAACACGTTAAAATAAAAAAACGTCTGTCATCACACCTAGTTTTAGAAGGACTGTATGCCGAAATTTTATTTCCCTGCGCTATTATTGAGCATTGTACTGTGCTCTGCATGCGCTCCTTTTGCACCGACAAAAACAATGCAACCTGAAGTACCACTTGATAAGCCGTACTCAATTCAAGTGATTGACGAACCCTCTAACGTACTCTGGTGGAAAAACTTCCAAAGTAATGAGCTGAATGCACTCATTGCGGAAGCACTTTCGGATAACTTCACCATTAATGCTGCTTACGCCCGTGTAAAACAGGCAAGCGCTAATTTAGAACGCGCCGGAGCTGCGCAGTACCCGACACTGAATCTTACCGGTGACGCCAAAGCCGGAAGAACCGGTTCAAAAGCAGATTCCGGTTCCCCTTCCATATACGATGATACCCAGCGCTACAGTCTGGCTGCCGCCGCTGCGTATGAAGTCGATTTATGGGGACGCATCGAAGCTCAACGAAGTGCCAGTGAACAGCAGTTTTATGCCACACAGGCAGACCTTGATGCTGCAGCAGTTACCGTAGCGGCCTCTGTTGCAAGCACATGGGTGGATCTGCTGCGCGTTCGGCAAGAGATAAGCATCTTAACGTCCCAGATTGAAACAAACAAAAAACAGCTCGGTTTTCAGGAGCTGCGGTTTGCCAACGGTCTTGCTCAATCTGTCGACGTACTTCAACAACGTCAGATTCTCGCATCCAGCCAATCGGAACTTCCGTTACTGGTTGCACGGGAGCAGGTGCTGTTAAACGCACTGGCAGTTCTGATCGGGCGCACTCCGCTTGATACGCCTGAAGTTCAGGAACAGACACTGCCTGTACTCATCAATCTTCCACCTACAGGGCTTCCTACAGACCTGCTTGTAAACAGGCCAGATGTCCGCGCCTCAGGCTTCCAGCTGTTCTCAGCCAAGTGGAGCGTAGCCGAAGCCAGAGCGAACAGACTGCCCCAGTTTTCCATAAACGCTGATGCTGCCCTGACCAGCAGTGTCGCGGCCGTACTCTTCAATAACTGGGCAGCAACGCTGGCTGGCAAAATTATGCAGCCTGTTCTGGACGGCGGCCTGCGTGCCGCAGAAGTGGAACGAACCCGTGCCGTTGTTGAAGAGCGCTCAGCCCTTTACAGCGACACCGTGGCAAAAGCCATTCAAGAAGTTGAAGATGCTCTTATCAATGAAGAGCAGCAACAAAAGTACATCACACTGCTTTCTGCACAACGCGACGCTACAGCTAAAACTCTTGAAGATGCGCAATTGCGCTATCTCCAAGGACAAAGCGGCTATCTTCCGTTATTACAGGAAGTTTTGAATGTACAAAGTCTGGAACGGAAAATGATCCAGCAGCAGGCTGAACTCATTAAATTCAGAATTTCGTTGTACCGCGCACTGGGAGGCAGTTGGACCTACGACCTTGCAGATGTCCGGAGTACAGCTTCAACCGATGCTAACAATAAAGGGATTTAAACAGCATGCAGACCCATTCTTCATCCCGCAAAAAAATATTCATCAACGGTGGCATATTCATCCTCACGCTTCTCATTGGTGTTGGCGGCTACAAATACTTCATGACCTCAAAGCCGAAAGTAACCAAGAAAGCACCTGTTCAAAAAGTCACTACCGTTGCTGTTACACACATATCAAAAGAAAACGTACCTGTTGAAATCCAAGGAACAGGTACGGTCATTGCTGCCCAAAAAGTAGAGCTCAAGCCTGATGTATCAGGTACCGTTGCCTGGATTTCACCGCAGTTTGCTGCAGGTGGCATCATCAAACAAGGTGATGTCATTCTACGCATCGACACAAGCGATTATGAAATTGCTCTACGTAAGAGCGTCAGCGCACTCGACAGCGCACAGGCAGAACTCATGCTTGAAGAAGGGCAGCAGCGAGTTGCCAAGGAAAGCGTGCGTCTTCTGGATGCCAATAAAAGTTCAGGGAAATACAGTACCGAGCTGGCACTGCGTAAGCCACAGCTTATGAAAGCACAGGCAGCGCTGGACAAGGCCAAGGCGGATGTTGAACAGGCTGAATTGAATCTTTCACGGTGTACGCTGCGTGCCCCGTTTGACATCATGGTACAGACTACCGGCGTCAATCTGGGATCACGCGTTACCGCTTCCACCACTCTGGCAACCCTTGTCGGTATCGAAGAATACTGGGTTGAAACCGCCCTGCCTGTTGACCGCCTTGAATATCTCGGTCTCTCACGCACTGGCGTTAAAGCAACAATCGTGCGCCAAGGCGGCACATCCAAATGGAAAGGCGAAGTTCTCAGACTTACAGGAACACTCACTGAATCCACCCGTCTTGCTCGTGTTGTTGTCGCCATCAAAGACCCGCGCGGTCTTGAATCCAGTGACTTTTCCATGCCGCTCATGCTTGGAGACTATGTGGATGTAACCATTCAGGGTAAGACTCTTGAATCTGTATACAGAATCCCGCGCGATCTCGTGCGTAATGACGATGAAGTATGGGTCTACAAGAATGGCGCACTGAAAGTGAACAGGCTCAATATTGTGTGGAAATCTAATGACGCAGTCTATGCTTCAAACGGTGTCTCTGAGTCTGATGCAGTAATCCGCTCCTACCTCAGCAACGCTTACTCAGGTATGTCACTGGCACTCGAAGGTGACACCACTCCGAACGTTGCTGGTGAACCGGTCAAAAACAACTCGTCCGGTCAAAATAATAAATCTGGCAAGAACGCTGCAAAAAGCAATGTGGCAAGCGCGGAGTAATACATGGGAACATCACCGCTTGCATCAAAACACAAAAAACCACGTACTCCTGAACCAGAAAAACCACGCGGAGCTGTTGCATGGATGGCCGGCAACTCAGTTGCAGCCAACTTGCTCATGTTTATCTTTCTCATAGGCGGCTTAGTTCTAAGCTCTCAAGTTACTCAAGAAGTTTTTCCCGAAATCACACTCGATTCTGTTACTATTTCTGTTTCCTACCCCGGTGCAAGCCCCGAGGAAATTGAACGTTCTATTGTTCAGGCCGTTGAGGAATCTATTCAGGGCATCGAAGGCATCAAGGACATCACCTCCACCGCCAATGAAAATCTGGCAACCGTCAGAGCAGAGCTGCTGGACGGGGCAGATGTTGATCGCGTGTGGCAGGATATACAGACAGAAGTCGACAGAATTTCCACATTCCCTGACGAAGCGGAAGACCCGCGCATAACCATTGATTCCAAAAAGCGAAGTGTACTGACGCTGGTGATCAGCGGAAATGTATCTGAACTAGCGCTACGCGACTATGCGAACCAGCTTGAGGACGCCCTGCTGAGAAGCCCGGGAATTACACAGGCTGAAGTTGCAGGTGTCAGGGATCTGGAAACCCATATTGAAATATCCCGTAACACGTTACGTAAATACAATCTCACCCTCACTGACGTGGCTGGAAAGATACGAAAAGCCTCTGTAGAGCTTGGCGGCGGTAGCCTGAAAACGACTCAAGGAGAAATCCTTGTGCGGGTAGCAGACCGTAAGCTTGTTGCCAAAGATTTTGAACGGATTCCTGTCCTTACCGACAAGGACGGCGGTTCCATTTACCTTGGCGAGATTGCAACTATCTGGGACGGGTTTGAGGACACAGACACTTGGGGCAGTTTTGACAGTAACAGAGCAGCTTCAGTAAACGTGTACCGTGTCGGTTCCCAGACTCCTATGAGTATTGCAACCGCTGCCCTCGAAGTAGTGGAAGAGTTTAAACAGGATCTTCCTCCGGGGATCAAAATCGGTTCGCACCATAACCGCTACATCATGTTCAAAGACCGTACTGAGCTGCTTCTCAACAACGCCTATCTAGGTCTTGCGCTTGTATTTATCTTCCTTGCTCTGTTTTTGGAAATCCGTCTTGCCTTCTGGGTAAGTCTCGGTATCCCGATATCGTTCCTTGGTGCCTTTGTGTTTTTGCCGTTCACTGACTTCAGCATCAACATGATTACCATGTTTGCGTTTATCATTACGCTGGGTATTGTTGTGGACGATGCCATTGTTGTGGGCGAAAACATCTACTACCACCGCAATCTTGGTAAAAGCAGGCTGCAAGCAGCTATTGACGGTGCAAAGGAAGTTATGGTGCCGGTAACATTCAGTGTTATTACCAACATCATCACCTTCCTTCCGCTCTATTTTGTTCCGGGAACCATGGGAAAAATTTTCAAATACATTCCGGTAGTTGTCGGCATTGTATTTGCCATTTCCCTTATTGAAAGTGTCTTCATTCTTCCGGCACACCTTGCGCACGGGAGCAACCGAACCAATCTGCCGGGACTCAACTGGCTTGTGGCATTCCAGCAGCGATTCAGTCACCGGTTCGAAGCGTTTATTGCCCATCGCTACGGTAACTTTATTCAAAAACTTATCGGCTACCGATATGCGGTTCTCGGCACTGCCATTGCTATCCTTCTCCTGACAGTGGGTTTTGCAATGTCAGGTCGACTCGGCATGGTTCTTTTCCCGACCGTTGAATCCGACTACGCCTACGGCTCTGTAACAATGCCGTACGGCACACCGGTACACCGCATCAAAGAAGTAGAAGACCAGCTTTTCGACGCAGCATACAAAGTTATTGAAAAGCACGGCGGCGACAAGCTCAGTACCGGTGTGTTCACAAGCATCTCAAACAATGAGCTTTCTGCACGCATTTACCTTACACCACCGGATGTACGCCCTGCATCAACCTCTACAGTCACAGCCGAATGGCGTGACGCAGTAGGCACTGTTGCAGGAGCGGAGACAGTTGATTTTCTTGCAGACAAAGGCGGCCCTGGCTCCGGTAAAGGGGTTACTATTCAGCTTGCGCACCGTGACAACAAAGTTCTGGAAAAAGCAGCAGAAGATCTGGCCTACGCCCTGTCACTACTCAAAGGCGTCAGCGATGTTGACGACGGAACCGCACGCGGCAAACGTCAGTTTGACATCACCCTCCTGCCAGCAGGCGAAGCAGCAGGCTTAACCTCCCGCGAAATCGCAAACCAGCTGCGTAACGCCTTCTACGGTGCAGAAGCAGTCAAGCAGCAGGTTGGACAGGACGAAGTTACCGTGCGCGTGCGTCTGCCAGAAGCAGAACGAGCCTCCGTGGCAGCCTTTGATGATCTCATCCTCAAATTACCATCCGGTGGTGAGATGCTGCTGCGCGATGCTGCCCGCATTTCCCGAGGCTATGCAGATACCTCTATTAAACGTGAAGACGGCAGACGCGTACGAAGCGTCACAGGCAACGTAACACCGCGTAAGCTCTCCGAGCAGGTAGTCAACACTGTTACAGCTGATATTCTACCGGAGCTCATGAACAAGTACCCCGGCCTCAGCTACTCCTTAAAAGGAAAGCAAGCCGATATGCGCGACAGCACAAACAGCCTGATATCAGGCTTGCTGCTTACGCTGCTGGCTATCTATGCCCTGCTGGCTATTCCGTTTAAAAGCTATACCCAGCCGCTCATTGTTCTGTTGGCTATCCCGTTCGGCATGGTCGGTGCCGTTATCGGACACTTACTTATGGGCTACTCGCTCAGCCTCATGAGTATGTTCGGTCTGGTTGCACTGGCAGGGGTTGTTGTGAACGATTCCCTCGTGCTTGTTGACTTTACCAACAGGCTACGCCGCGAAGGCTATTCACCGGAAGAAGCAGTTGTCGCCGGTGCAATCAAGCGCTTCAGACCAATCCTGCTGACCACCATCACCACATGCGGTGGACTGGCTCCGATGATTCTGGAAACATCGCGACAAGCCCGTTTCCTTATCCCGATGGCAATCTCACTCGGATTCGGTATCCTGTTCGCAACAATCATTACGCTAGTGCTGGTGCCATGCTTCTACCTTGTCTTTGACGACGCAGGGCAGCTTATTTCGTCCAAAAAGAAACAACCAGAAGGAATGGAAGAACATCCAGTGTAGGGTTAAGTTGATTAGGTAATTTTAGTTATGGAAGAAATGCAGGCGGGCTTTGCCCCCTGGACACCGTCCCCTTGACCCCAAGTATACGCGTCCCCAGCACGTTTATTACAGCGCTGGAAGCCGCGAACACACTACCTTGCAAAATAACAAAAACGGCTTGTCCTAAGTACAAGGACAAGCCGTTTTTTGTGTAAAAGATATGGGTATTCCATCATTCATCATAAATACCACGACATTTTATTACACCAGCACCTAGCGATCAAATCAGGCAAGTCTCTAGCGTACTAAGAAGATAAAAGAGATTTGAGGTGACACGTAGACAACATATGTGTCACTTCTGACCTCTTTCATAATAACGTCGCATTATACAGAAATGACATTACTCTAATAAAGTTTTTAGGAAGGGGGTCTGGGGGAAAGCCCTTTTTGCAAAAAGGGTTTCCCCCAGCCGTCGGAGACATCTAAAAAAAGCGTCGCAGACCAGTCAAAGACAACCGCATCCCCCTTGCTACTCACTCACAAGAAAGCAGACAGAGGTACTGTGCGCTTCTAAAAATTCAATAGATGCGGGGAAGGCATCTTCGGTATGCGGTTCCAGTGTTGCTGACGGGGTAAGGTCTTGTGTCTGAATATAGTCAAACAGGTCGTAGAGAGGGATGGTTCCTGCGCCGAGAGCCAGATGCTGGTCTGCTGTTCCGTCATTATCATGCAGATGCAGATGTCCCAGACGCGGTGCAAAAGCTTCCAGCCACTCAGTAAGATTGTTCTTTTGTGAACCTTTGGCAAAAGAATACCAGTGCCCCACATCAAAACAGAGCCCCACTTTTTCCACAGGGAGCATCTGAACAAGATCTACAATTGGTTTTGGAGAAAGTTCAAACGTATTTTCCAGAAAGAACGGAGCAGTTCCGCCATACTCTTTAATAAGTAGTGACCATGTCACTTCGGAGCGTGAAAGCCATTCTTCGTAATATGGTTCATGCTGACCGGCATCATAATGAGGATGTCCGACAAAATGGTCAGGTTCATACGCTTGTGAAAGTTCGAGCGCTTGCAAAAGGCTTTCGCGTGTTGCTGTGAGAATACGGTTGTTCAGGCTACCCGCTGCCAGATCAAAAAAAGGCAGATGAATACCACAGGAAAGTCCTGCATCTTTGAACCGCGCAGCGGTTTCCTTATGCCACTCCATAGGCAGCTCCTGAATTGCGTATGTATCCATCCCTAATTCAGGCGACACACCCTGCTCTATCAACATCTCGATATACCGTGGTTCCTTGGCGGCAAAGCTCAACGGTAAATTAACATACAGGCTCATACGTTCAATCCTTCCATATCGGCTTCTTGATAATGCGTGTTGATTAGGCTGTTCCTCTCAGAGCAGCCTATTTGGTTGTATGCATGATACACGTTTTCAGCGCAGGACACTACGTTCCGCACCTGCCATTTTGATTGTCTACTCAAGAGTGAGAAAATAAATCCTACTTTTTTTGTATATTTTTGAACAAAAGTTTTTATCCTTATTTTTCAAACAGATAAATACAAAAACATTCCACCTTCACTCTTCTCCCTCTCTTGACGAAACCTGACAAATACCCTACCCCGTCGGTATGATAATAACTCATACCGAATCGGTAGGTTTTAAAATCGCCGAATAAACGATGAGTTACGGAGCAATGCAGACTTTTTTGCGGCGCTCGTGCAACCGCATACATATCCAGACTGCCACAGTGCCCTTGGGCCGCATGGCTAGTTCTGCGCGGTTCTGCTTTTTCTCTTGAGGTTGGGGAACTTTCAAGAGGCTGATGGCTAAGGGGTGTCTGAGGACGAGTTAATATTTCATCGAAAGGACTGCCACTATGATGAAGGGAAGATCACTGCTTCGCGGGGCGGGCATGCTGATGGTTGTAGCGCTTGTATCGATTGTCGGTATCAAAGCACACAGCTCAAATGTTACAGCTGCACCTGCTAAGCAACATGCTGATGTCATTACAATTGATGTTATCGGCAAGTTGGGTGATATGGAATTGCCAGCCGTTACGTATCGTCACGATCTGCATACGGACGCGCTGAGAGAAATGAATAAAGACTGTGCTAGCTGTCACGAAAACAAAGACGGCAACATGGATCTTATGTTTAAGCGAACCGGTGAGATGTCTGCAAAAGAATTGCAGAATCTGTATCACCAAAACTGTGTAGGTTGTCATGCCGACATGGCTAAAGCCGGTCAGGACACTGGCCCGCTGGAAAGCGAATGTCGTACATGTCACAATCCAAACCCTGACGTGAAAGCTTCTGCGCTTCCTGTCAACATGGATAAATCCCTGCACTACAAACATATTTCTTCTAAAAAAATTATTGTCCCTCAGCAGGACAAAAACTGTGGCGCCTGTCATATGCAGGTTGATGCAGCTAAAGGTACTGCGACTTACGTGCCTGACACAGAAGACGCTGACAACGGCTACGGCAAAGGACCTCTTGAGTACAAGAACCCACGTGCTGCTGCCCACTCCAGCTGTATTAGCTGTCACATGACAGAAGCGAAAAAAGATTCCGCATTCACAGGTCCTGTTACCTGTGGTGGCTGTCACAGTGTAAAAACTGAAAAAGAAATGAATGCTGTTGCTCCTGAGCGTCTCTTCCGCGGACAGCCGGACACAACACTCATCGTACCTGCCACTTCCGCTAAGAGTGACATTGCACCTGTGGCATTTGACCACAAACTTCACGAAGCAAACGTAGAAGAGTGCAGCACTTGTCACATCAACGGTATCGGTAATAAAAAAGACGGCTTCAAGCCGCTTTACAGCGACATGCACGATGCAAAGTCCACAGCAAGCTGTGTTGGTTGTCACGCTAAGCGTATTACCAAAGACGCATCCTGTGCAGGCTGTCACACCATGATTCCAGTTCAGAACTTCAACGAACAGTCTTGTGCTACCTGTCACAACGCTAACGGCGTTACTGCAGAACAGGCTGCAAACATGAGCAAAGAAGAACGCACCGCTGTTGCGAATGCTGTTATCGCTGCCCGTGAAGCAGGCACAGTGACCTACACCGCTGATGAAATTCCTGAATTCGTGAAAATTGACGCTATTGCTGACAAATACGAAGCATCCAACATGCCGCACCGCAAGATCGTAGAGTCTATGCTTAAGGGTACTGTGAACAGCAAACTTGCTGGCAGCTTCCACGCTGAAAAAGGCAAAGTTTGTCAGGCTTGTCACCACCAGAGCCCTGCGAGCATCAAGCCTCCGAAATGTCAGAGCTGTCATAACAAAGCATTCACTACCGGTGACCGTCCGGGTCTTAAAGCTGCTTTCCATCAGCAGTGCATGACCTGTCACACCGAAATGAATATTCAGAAGCCAAAGAACACTGAGTGCGCAGGCTGCCACGCCGCACGCGCTAACTAGGAATCAAGGAGCAATTATGCATCGCAGAAAATTCCTAAGCCTGCTTGGCGGCGCCGGTATTGCTTCCACCTTGGGAACTACTAAGGCGAAGGCTGCCAGCAACGCTTCATTTGACGGATATCCCGACGCAATGGGCGTACTTCATGACAGCAGCCGTTGTATCGGTTGTCGTAAATGTGAAGAAGGCTGTAACACTGTAAACCATCTGCCTAAACCAGAGAAAAGCTTTGACGACCTCTCTGTTTTAGACACAAAACGCAGAACCTCCGCCACCGTGCACACTGTAGTGAACAAGTACAATGTTGCCGGTCTGGATCACCCTATCTTCCGTAAACAGCAGTGTAACCACTGTATGGAACCTGCATGTGCGTCTGCATGTTTTGTTAAAGCGTTCACCAAAAACTCTGACGGCTCCGTTACTTACAACGGCGACGTTTGTGTTGGTTGTCGCTACTGCATGATCGCATGTCCGTACTCTGTTCCTACTTTTGAATACGATGATCCATTAGATCCACTCATTCAAAAATGTACTATGTGTCACCCGCTCATCAAAGAAGGCAAACTCCCGGGCTGTGTTCAGTCATGTCCTAAGGAAGCTCTTACCTTCGGTAAGCGTTCTGACCTTATTGAAATCGCACGCGAACGTATCCGCAAGTACCCTGAACGCTACGTAAATAAAATTTACGGCGAAACAGAAGCTGGCGGAACCAACTGGCTCTACCTTGCTCCGGTTAAACACACCGAACTCGGTCAGCCTGTAGTTGGTAAAAAGTCCGCTCCAGAGCTTACCGCTGGTGCTCTTGGTGCTGTTCCTATGGTAGTAGGCATCTGGCCTGTACTCCTCACCGGTGCATATGCAATCAGCAAGCGTAAAGAAAAAATCGCTGCTGAAGACCAGAAAGCCGCTGTAGCACAGGCTATCAACGAAACTCAGTCCGCTGCTGACGACAAGCTCAAAGCTGCAATGGAAAAAGCTGCTAAAGATAAAGAAGCTTCCATTGAGCGTGAAACTAAGAAAGCTGTCGCTAACGCTGAGAAAGAGTTTGAAGCAAAGCTTGCTGCACTCCAGAACCCTGAGAGCGAAGAAGTAGAAGAAAGCTCCAAGCCTGAGGGAGATGCATAATGAGTCACGATCAGAAAAAATTCTGGCATGCAGGAAACATCCTTACCGCTATCATTCTTGCCGGCGGTCTGGTTCTTACCTTCCTGCGTTTTTATAAAGGCATCGGCGCTGTATCCAACCTTGATGATAACAACCCTTGGGGTCTCTGGATCGGCTTCGACCTTATGTGTGGCGTAGCACTGGCTGCTGGTGGTTATGTAACCTCCGCTTCCTGCTACCTCTTCGGCATGAAGCACTACCACTCTGCAGTGCGTCCTGCTATCACCACAGCATTTCTTGGCTACTTCTTCGTAGTTGTAGCTCTTCTGTACGATCTGGGTCACCCATGGAGACTCCCGTACCCGCTGGTATACTCTCAGGGCACCACTTCCCTTCTTTTCGAAGTTGGTCTGTGTGTATCCCTGTACGTATCCGTTCTTTTCATTGAGTGGTCTCCTGCAGCATTCGAATGGCTCGGCATGCGCAAGCTCCGCAACATTGCGGTTAAGCTTACCCTGCCTCTCACCATCATGGGTGTTGTACTTTCCACCATGCACCAGAGCTCCCTTGGCGCGCTGTTCCTCATCGCTCCTGGCAAGCTCCACCCACTTTGGTACTCCAGCTTTATGCCGGTGTTCTTCTTCATCTCTTCCATGGTAGCTGGAACATCCATGGTAATTTTTGAGGGCACGTTAGCGCATAAAGGTCTGCACCGTATGATGGACGAAACACACCTGAAAGAAGCAAACGGCGTTGCGTTCGGCTTTGCTAAAGCCGCCTCCTTCATTCTTGCCGGTTACTTCTTCATCAAAGTGTTCGACATCACTATGGATGACGACTGGAAATACCTTGCTACCGGTTACGGTGCTATCTTCCTCGTTGAAATGTTCGGTTTTGTACTGCTGCCTTCTTTCCTCTACGCAATCGGCGTACGTGAAAAGAACCTCAAGATTGTACGTATCGCATCCGTGCTAGGCGTACTCGGCATTGTAGTAAACCGCTTCAACGTAAGCATGGTTGCGTTCAACTGGCAGCTTCCTGCTGCTGAGCGCTACTTCCCGAGCCTCATGGAAGTCGGCATTTCTATCTTTGTTGTAACTCTTATTATTACAACTTACCGCTTCATCACTACCCGTATGCCTGTATTGTTCGAGCATCCGGAGTACAAAGACGCTCATTAGTCCGGAGGATATTACTATGGAAAACCTTATCTATACTCTCCACGACTTCATGCTCCACACAAAAACCATCACATACGTTTTGATGGGTGTGGCACTGGTCAGCTTTGTCGGTTACTGGAAGTTCCTGACCGGCAGAGAAGAAAAAATGAGAAAGTACTAGTCAGGAAGGGAGGGCAACCTCCCTCTAGACAAGGAGATAACAATGATAGCATTTCTTACCGGACCGATGCTGTGGGTATCACTGCTGGTATTCTTTGGCGGTCTTACAGTTCGTGCCGTAATGTACGTACGCGGTCTCAGCTGGCAGCTCGACCGTGTTGCATATAAGCCGCATATGGCTCGTGGCCTTCGCGGTGCAGTTCACTCCATCCGCATGTGGCTCATTCCGGGCGGCACATACGGATGGCGTCAGCAGCCGTTCATGGCAGCAGGCTTCTTCCTGTTCCATATCGGCGCAATCCTGCTTCCGCTGTTCCTGATCGGCCATCAGGAACTTCTTCAGATGGCATTCGGCTTCAGCTTGCCGACATTACCTTCCAGCGTTGCAGATACACTTACAGTACTCGCAATCATCGGTGGCCTTATGCTTGCCATCCGTCGCATTGCGCTTCCTGAAGTACGTATTCTCACAACTACTTACGACTGGTTTATTCTTGCCATTTCCGTAGCTCCGTTTGTGACCGGCTTCATTGCCCGTCTGCACCTCGGCAACTACGATTTCTGGCTCACATGCCACATCCTTACCGGTGAAGCTGTATTGATTCTGGCACCATTCACCAAGCTGTCCCACATCGTTCTGTTCTTCATGTCCCGTGGTCAGCTCGGCATGGATTACAACATCAAGCGCGGTGGCGCTAAACGCGAAACCGCATTCCCGTGGTAACAGCAAGTCGCTAGGAGAAACCAATGCCTCAAGGTACTTTTTGTAACACCACACCTATTGGTACCGAAGATGAGCTCAAAGCTCTGCTCGGTGACAAAGGTGGCGCTCAGTACTACGAAGAAATGAAAGAGCTTGACGTTGATTCCGACGCCATTGCTGCTTTACTTGAAAAAACATGTCAGTCCCGTATCCGTACGTGGCTTGAAATATGTGCCCACTGTGGCATGTGTGCAGATTCCTGCTTCCTGTACCGCGTAAACGATCGCGATCCTAAACAGGTTCCTGCATACAAAATCCAGTCTACCCTTGGTGAACTGGTTAAGAAAAAAGGTAAAGTGACCAACGAGTTTATGCGCCACTGCGTAGACGTTGCATGGTCACAGTGTACCTGTTGTAACCGCTGCGGCATGTACTGCCCGCACGGCATCGACATGGGTGTCATGTTCAGCTACCTGCGCGGTATTCTCAACTCTCAGGGTTTTGTGCCTTGGGAAATGAAAATCGGCTCCGGTATGCACCGTGTGTACAACGCCCAGATGGACGTTACCACCGAGGACTGGATTGATACCTGTGAGTGGATGGCTGAAGAGTACGAAGAAGAGTGGCCGGGTCTTGAGATTCCTATTGATAAGGAAGACGCGGACATCATGTACACTCTGAACGCTCGCGAGCCTAAGCACTACCCGGAAGACCTTGCTGAAGCTGCTATCCTGTTCCACCTCGCCGGAGAAAACTGGACTGTGCCGAGCACAGGTTGGGAGCAGACCTCCCTTTCCATGTTTGCCGGTGACTGGGCAGCATGTAAGATGCAGGTTGAATCCGTATACAACGCTATCGAAAAACTTCGTCCAAAGCGTGTTATCGGTACCGAGTGCGGCCACGCACACCGCGCAACCGTAATCGAAGGTCCTTACTGGGCCGGTCGTGAAGACGGTCTTCCGCCAGCACCGTACATTCACTACGTTGAATGGGTTGCTGAAGCACTGCGCACAGGCAAGATTAAAATCGACCCTGAGAAAAAGATTAAAGAACCTGTTACTCTTCAGGACTCCTGTAACTACGTGCGTAACCACGGCTTAGCAAAAGCTACCCGTGAAATCATGAGTTACATTGCTGAAGACTTCCGTGAAATGGGTCCTAACCGTGAGCACAACTACTGCTGTGGCGGTGGTGGCGGCTTTAACGGTATCGGTAAATACCGTAAAGAGCGTAACAAAGCGCTCCAGACCAAACGCGACCAGATTCTTGCTACAGGCTGTAAGCTCGTTATTGCTCCTTGTCACAACTGCTGGGACGCAATCCGTGACCTCGAAGAGGAATACGAAATCGGCATCCGCTGGTCATTCCTCAAGCCGTTACTCATCAAAATGGCAATTGTTCCGGATCACCTTAAGCTTCCGGAAGAATAGTCCATGTTTCTTGAAGGCCATCCCTGCTCCTCTTGCATAAAGAGGTTTCAGTCTATGTCGTCTTCAAGTTAGCTGGTTATGCAACCGGAGCGGAGAGCTACCGCTATCCGCTCCGGTTTTTATCTTGGTGCCCTGCCGGTGCCCGCAACGTCTATCCAAAGAGTACGGTATGAGAAAGCGTATCCTTGTTATTGAGGATGATCCTAATGTCCTCGAGTACATGATCAATTTTCTACAGTCTGGTGATTACGATGCAGTGGGTGCCCAAAACGGGAATACTGCCCTTGATCTTGCTTCAGGAACTCCGTTTGATTTAATCACACTGAATATGGAAATGCGGCACGATTCCGGTGCAGTCGTCTATAAGCAGCTTTGTTCCGGCAACTGTAACAAGGAAACCCCGTTTATTTTTGTGGGCGGGCCACAGGAAATCCATCAGGCCATTCCCAATGCAGTGGCAACCGTAAATAAGCCTTTTGACCCCGATCGAATGCTCAACATCATTCGACAGACTCTCGGCGAATAGCTTTAACGTCTGGTCCGGTTATGAAATTCACCACACGAAGCCGTTACGCAACCCGTATGCTCCTCGACATTGCCATGAACGAGGAAGATGGTCCCGTATCCATTAAGGACGTGGCCATGCGGCAGGAAATCTCCATTAAATACCTTGAAAAACTGATGCGTGACCTCAAAAAAGAGGGCTACCTCACCAGCACTCTGGGTGCAAAGGGCGGGTATCATTTAGCACGTAATCCTTCCAGAATACGCCTCGGCGAACTTGTTCAGGCCTTGGAAAAAACAGAACCATGCTACGGCTGTGATGAAAATCACTCCTGCTGCCCTAGAGTACATGTATGCCTTACCCGCACCATGTGGGAAGAAGCATCCAAGGCCATGTATCAAAAGCTGAACCAGTTCTCTCTGGCTGATCTTATCCGCGACACATCCTTGTGCCCGAAAAACCAGCCGGACTCTGTTCCGCCACGGGTGTAACACCTGCCTGTACATTATAATGCATTGGCATTATAATCTTCTGCCAGATACCTATTTATAAAAGCCAGAAACCGCTTACATTTATAAAAAAACAGCTTGACAGGTTATCAAAAACTTTCTGCCCCATCCCTTGACTTTGGATACGTAAGGGCATAGTTAGTACCAGTTCAGCGCTTGCTGTCGTGCTATTGTTGCGCGCCAAGATAGAGCATAAGGGTTCGCCCTGCGCACTGTTTGCTGAAAACATCCTGTGGCCGTGAGGCCGTCGTTTACGGGGTGGCCTTTGTTCAGGGGCCTCCTTTTTTTTATTTGAGCGACAGGAAATAAGGAAGCAAAAATGACCGGAAACGGACTGTACCAGCAGATCAAAGATATTATCACACCACTCGTGGAAGATGCGGAACTCACCCTTTGGGGTTTCGAGCTCGGCTCCGGACAGCGCATGGTGGTTAGAATTTATGTAGAAGGCTCTGACGGTGTCACCATCGATCAGTGCGCAAAGCTTTCCAGACACATTGGCTTGACGCTCGAAGTTGAAGACGTCCTTTCTGATGCATACACACTGGAAGTTTCTTCCCCGGGGCTTGAACGACCATTTTTCACCGCCGAGCAGGTTTCACAGTATGTAGGAAAACCTGTGGCGATTGTATTGCGCGACCCGCATGACGAGTTCCCGGGACGCCGTAAATTCCAAGGCGAAGTCAAGTCCGTAACAGACAACACTATTGTCCTCTCCCTTCCGGATGATGAGGGCGACCTGACTGTCGATTGGAACGATCTGAAAAAAGCACACTTGGTACATATTTTTCCTGATACCAGCAAAGGCAAGAAAAAGAAGTAGGCAGACTTAGCGCAAGAGCGAGTCGGAGGAATTCAAATGAGCATGGATATTAAAAAAGCCATCGATCAGATCAGCAAAGACCGCGGCCTTGACCGTGACATGCTGATCGACACTTTAGAAGAAGCGGTTCGCACATCTGTTATTCGCAAATACGGCGAAGACCTTGATGTGGAAGTAAGCTTTAACGAAGACACCGGCGAAATTGAGGTGTTCCAGTTTAAAGTTGTTACCCGCGACGAAGATATCGAAAACGATATTACCCAAATTTCTATTGATGAGGCTCGTGAACACGACCCTTCAGTACAGCTCGACGACGAGATGGGCTTCCGCCTCAAGGTAGAAGACCTCGGCCGTATTGCGGCGCAGTCTGCCAAGCAGGTAATTATCCAGCGTATGCGTGATGCTGAACAGGAAATTATCTACGAAGAATTCAAAGACAGACAAGGTGAGATCCTCAGCGGTATTATCCAGCGCCGTGACAAAGCGGGTTGGATCATCAACCTTGGCCGTACTGAAGCTCTGCTGCCGAAAGACGAGCAAATCCCGCGCGAACACTACAAACGCGGTGACCGTGTTCAGGCACTGGTTATCGACGTTCGCAAAGAAGGCCGCGGCCCTCAGGTTATTGTTTCCCGCTCCCACCCGGACTACATGGCTATGCTCTTCAAGCGTGAAGTACCGGAAGTTGACGACGGCACCGTTGTTATCATGAACATTGCACGTGATCCGGGCAGCCGCGCAAAAGCTGCTGTAATGACCCGCGATCGTGATGTTGATCCTGTAGGTGCATGTGTTGGTATCCGTGGCTCCCGTATCCAGAACATTGTTCAGGAACTGCGCGGCGAACGCATCGACATCGTTGTCTGGAGCCCTGAGATCGCAACTTACGCGCGTAATGCATTATCTCCTGCTGTTATCACCCGCATTGTTGTGGATGAAGAAGAAAACATGCTGGAAGTAATCGTACCAGATAACCAGCTGACCAACGCCATCGGCCGTAAAGGTCAGAACGTTAAGCTTGCATCCAAGCTTCTCGGCTGGAAAATCGATATATTTACTGAAACCCGCTACAACGAAGGTCATGCTATCGGCAAAGGTCTCGACCAGCTTGCAAGTGTTGCAGAAGTTCCGCTTCAGGCATTTGTTGACGCCGGATTCCAGACCATTGAAAAACTGCAGGAAGCTTCTGATGAAGAACTTCTCACAGTTGAGGGACTTACTGAGTCTAAGATTACCGACCTTCGTACTGCCATCAACTTCCTTTCCTCTGCAATTGAAGGAACCCTTTCCACAGAGGACATTGATGAATCTGTAGTTGAAGATGACGCTGCCGAAGCTCCTGTAGCAGCTGAAGAAGCACCTGCAGAAGAAGTTGAAGAAGCAGAAGAGACTGAGGAAGACGTAACCGGTAAGAAAGAAACGGAATAATACCGGATGCACAAAGCCATCCGGAAACACCATACACCCGTCCGCAGATGTGTAATATGCCGCACAAACTTTCCTAAGAGTGAGCTTAGGCGGTATGTTTGCACACAGACAGAATCCGGTGATACAGTACCAGTCTTCGACGATAAGCAAGTAATGCCGGGTAGAGGTTACTATATCTGCAGCAGCCAGGAATGCGAAAAACGTTTCGCAAAGTTCAAAGGCTGGCGGAAGTAAAGGGGGTTTTTGCTACATGAGTGATAAGAAAATTAAAGTTAAAGAATTAAAAACAGAGCTGGGTGTTCCTACCAAGGATATCCTCTCAGCTCTGCGCGAGCTTGGGGTCTCCGCTAAAAGCGGTGAAACCTCTATACCGACTGAAATGATAGAGCAGGTTCGCGAACACATTACAAACGGTCCGGCTAAAAAAGAAGTAATGCGCAAGGAGACCTCCTCCGGCGTTATTGTTCGTCGCCGTAAAAAGGCTGATAAGCCGGCCGCCGCTAAGCCTGCAGAAGAAAAACAGGCAGCCGACGCAGAAAAGGTTCAGGAAGAAGTGAAAGAAGCTCCTGCTAAAAAAGAAGCTCCTAACGCTAAAGTTGTTACCCCTAAAAAGGAAACAAAGCCTGCTCCTGCTGCTGAAAGTGCCAAACCTGCTAAAGATGAGGCACCAAAGGTGCGCGTAGTGAAACCTGAAGAACTTGAAAAGCCTGCAGCTAAAGAAAAGACAGCTGATACCCCCCAGCAGTCCGCTAAAGCTGAGGCTCCTAAAAAAGAGCAGCCAGCTACTGAAGCTAAAAAAGAAGCAGCCCCGAAAGCTGAAGCTAAGAAAGTTGAAAAAGCAGAAAAGGTGGAACAGGCTGAACCTGCTCCGAAAAAAGCCGCTCCTGCTAAAGCTGCTGCTAAAGAAAAAGCTGAAGCACCTGCAGATGCAGATGCTAAGAAAAAGAAAAAGCCAGCTAAAAAACGTGAGGAAGCACCGGCTGCTCCGGCTGCACCTCAGGTTCGAATTATTTCCCGTCCTGACCCTGCTGTAGCTGCAGCAGAGGCCAGAGAACGCGAACAGCGTGCTGCTCGTCCGCAACAGCGTCGTGATGATCGTGGTGGTCGCCCTAACGGCGGCGGTCGTCCAAACGGAGGCCAAGGTCGTCCGGGTGGCGGTCAAGGTCGTCCAGGCGGTGGTCAGGGTCGCCCAGGTGGCGCTCAGGGTCGTCCGGGTGGCGGACAGGGTCGTCCTGCTGGCGGTGCTCCGCGTCCAGGTGGCGGCGGTGGTCGTCCAGCTCCAAACTTTACCGACGCTCCTTCACCGGATAAAAGCGGCGCACGTAATAAGAAACGCGGTGGTAAGAACAAACGCACCGTAGATTTCAACCAGCGTGACGGTTTCGATAAGAAAAAACGCGGTGGTAAGGATGCTTTTGCTTCTGATGAATGGCAGCGCAGTAAGCGTAAGCGTAAGAAGCAGGAACAGGCTCCTTCTACCCAGCCTCTGAAGGCTGCAAAGCGTAAAATTAAAGTGGATGACCACATTCGTGTATCCGACCTTGCTCACCAGATGGGTATTAAAGGTTCCGAGATCATTAAAGTGCTCATGCAGCTGGGCGTTATGGCTACTATCAACCAGTCACTCGACTTTGACACTGCGATTGTTGTAGCTGGCGAATTCCAGTACGAAATCGAAAAAGTAGGTTTCTCTGAAGAAGATTACCTCACTCCACGTGAAAATGATAAAGCGGAAGATCTGGAAATCAGACCTCCAGTTGTTACTATCATGGGTCACGTTGACCACGGTAAAACTTCTTTGCTTGATGCTATCCGCAAATCCAGCATTACCGACCGTGAAGCAGGTGGTATTACCCAGCACATCGGTGCGTACCACGTATCCACCCCTAACGGTGACCTCTGCTTCCTCGATACTCCTGGTCACGAAGCGTTTACCGCAATGCGTGCCCGTGGTGCTAAGGTAACGGATATTGTTATCCTTGTTGTTGCTGCTGACGACGGTGTAATGGAACAGACCCGTGAGGCTGTATCCCACGCCAAAGCTGCTGAAGTACCTATTATCGTAGCAGTTAACAAAATGGATAAAGAAGGTGCCAACCCTGACCGTGTAATGCGCGAACTTTCCGAAATCGGACTCGTTGCAGAATCATGGGGCGGTGACACCATCTTCGCTAACGTATCTGCAAAAACCGGCCTCGGTCTGGAAGAACTCCTTGAGATTCTTGCACTGCAGGCTGAAGTACTTGAACTGAAAGCTAACCCGAACAAGCCTGCTCGCGGTCACATTGTTGAAGCTAAGCTCGACAAAGGTCGCGGTGCGGTAGCTACCGTTCTTGTTCAGGAAGGTACCCTGAAACAGAGCGACATCTTCGTATGTGGCACCTTCTCAGGTCGTGTTCGTGCAATGTTCAACGATCAGGGCAAGAAAGTTCAAAAAGCTGGTCCTTCTACTCCGGTAGAAGTACAGGGCTTTGACGGTGTACCGGAAGCTGGTGAAGAGTTCGTAGCTCTTGATGACGAAAAAGTAGCACGCCGCATTGCGGATCAGCGTTCCATTAAAGAACGTGAACGTGCGCTTGCCCGTGAGTCTAAAGTTACTCTCGAAACCTTCCTTGCAAGCCGTGCTGATGCTGAAGAAGCTCAGGTTCTGAACGTTGTTGTTAAAGCTGACGTACAGGGCTCTGTAGAAGCAATCATTGATGCGCTTAAGAAGCAGGCAACTGAGAAAGTTAAGGTTGATGTAATCCACTCCGGTGCTGGTTCCATTACCGAATCTGATATTCTCCTCGCTTCTGCTTCCAACGCTGTTATCATCGGCTTTAACGTTCGCCCTACAGTGAAAGTTAAAGAGGTTGCTGAACAGGAAGGCGTAGACATCCGCTTCTACGACATCATCTACAAGCTCGTGGAAGAAGTTCGCGCAGCTATGGCCGGTATTCTTGCTCCTATCGTTAAGGAACAGTACCTCGGTCAGGCAACAGTTCGTGAAACATTCAGCGTACCGAAAATCGGTGTTATTGCCGGTTGTCACGTTGATGACGGTAAAATCAGCCGTAACGCTGGTGTTCGTCTGCTTCGCGACGGTGTGGTTATCTATACTGGTACTATCTCTTCCCTCAAACGCTTCAAAGACGATGCTAAAGAAGTAATGAAGGGCTACGAGTGTGGTATCGGACTCGAACGCTTTAACGACATCAAAATTGGTGACGCTATCGAAGCATTCGAAGAAGTTGAAGAAGCCGCAACTCTGTAAGCAATGCTAGTATGAGCGGAACCGGATGTTTCGTCCGGTTCCGCTATTTATATTTATTTTCTGTATCCACGCGAGACAGAAAAAGCATGATCAAACGTTTTTTGGTGCTGTTATGATTATCGGAGTCCTGCGAGTTGAATACGCGTTGCATGGCAATGAATCGTTGAAAGACAAACGGCGTGTAGCCAACAGTCTGAAAACAAAAGTTCGTAACAAATTCAATGTGTCCATTGCTGAAGTCGGCTCGGAAAATTCAATGTCGACTCTGGCACTCAGCCTTGTCAGCGTGAGCAATAGTGAAAAGCACCTGCAAAGCAGACTCACAAAATGTCTGAGCATGATGGAAGCAGTGTGCCACGAAGAAATGACATACAGTGACATGGAATTTTTTGGTGTTGAGTAGCCAAACACGAAAAGTATGCGTTCCCAACTCAACTCCATCCAACACCATCACTTGCGGACATAGTAGTCCAACATAATTTTTTACACCTTTCCGCGGTCACAGGGCGCGCCCCCTGCGGGTACAGGGCAGAGCCCTTACCCGTCGAAGATTCGCCAAAGGCACTCAACAAAGAATAGTACATGCCAAACACAGTATCACAAATTGCACAGGCGATTCACGCCAATGAAGCGTTTCTTCTGACAGCCCACATCAATCCGGATGGTGACGCTGTCGGTTCTGTTGCTGCTATGGCATGGCTGCTTACCAAGCTTGATAAAAAGCCGATTATTTTTCTTGAGTCAGGCATTCCTGCGTATCTTGACTGGGTAGAACTTCCATGTGCTGTTCTCTCCACAGCAGGAGAGCTTGCAACCTGCAAACCGGAACAGATTATTGTAATGGACTGCGGCGACGCAGAACGTTCCGGCGAAATCATGACCAGCTACCTTGCTGAAACGGAAGCTTCCGTCATCAACATAGACCATCACCTGCATAACCCTATGTTCGGTGCAATCAATCTTGTTGATACAGCAGTCAGTTCCACAGGTGAACTGGTTGCGAACATTGCAGAAGAGCTTGGTCTTGCCTTTGAAGGATTTCTCGGAGAAGGACTGTATCTTGCGATCAGTTCCGACACAGGGCGTTTTGCATTCAACAACACAACTGCTCGCGCGCATGAAATTGCATCTCAAGTTGTACGTTCCGGATTAAGAGCCGGTGATTTCAACGAAAAACTGGACAGTGACTGGAGTGTAAACAAAATCAGACTCTGGGCTGAACTCTTTTCAAATATTGAAATTGCGCTTAACGGAAAAGTAGCATATCTGACACTTCCCAAAGCACTTTTCGAACGTACCGGTACTGAATATTCTGACATAGAATTAATCATCAACTATCTCCGTAAAATAGAGAATGTTGACGTGGCTATGACCGTGCGTGAAACAGAGACAGGTTCCAAGGCAAGCCTGCGTTCTCACGGTGCTGTGGATGTACAGAAAATGGCAGCAAGCCTTGGCGGCGGCGGGCATAAAAATGCTGCCGGTATCAGCCTGGATCTTCCGCTGGATGCAGCAGTAGAAACCCTGCTTGCCACTATTGATCAGAATCTGGTATTAAACGAGGCATAAATTTTCATGGCACAAGTACCACAACAGCACGGTATTCTGCTTCTCAATAAGCCCAAAGGTCCTTCTTCCGGTGGATGTATCGGAAAGATTAAACGCCTCGGGCAAAAAAAGATCGGTCACGCTGGTACTCTCGACCCTATGGCACAAGGGGTACTGATCGTTTTACTCGGACAGGGCACTAAACTGTCCAACTACCTTATGGCCGGCGGTGAAAAAGTGTATTCCGGTACCATTAAACTTGGTGAAACTACGGATACATGGGATGCCGAAGGTCAGGTTACAGCCACTGCGGACTGGCAGCACATCACTGAAGAAGATGTGCGTAATGAAGTAGCGCACTGGCTTGAAATTACCGAGCAGGAAGTTCCTGCATTCTCAGCGGCAAAGCACAAAGGGAAATCCTTGTATAAGCTGGCGAGAGAGGGTAAAGAAACACCGGTTAAGATAAAAACCGTTAAAATTTCTGAAGCAGCAACTCTATCGGTTGAGTTGCCGTTTCTCCGTTTCCGGGTTCGGTGCAGCTCCGGCACATATATTCGGTCCCTGGCCCACAGCTTGGGGATTCGATTGCAGTGCGGGGCGGTACTCACCGAGCTTATCCGGGAATACAGCCATCCGTTCTCGCTGGACAATGCCTGCGAGCCCGATGAACTGGTTGAGAACCCAGAACTGCTTGCATCAAAGATTATTCCTTTGGAGCAGGCACTGCCTACATGGCCTAAGATTGTCCTCAGCGATGAGGAAACTGCTTTGGTCAAAAACGGCAACCCGATTCCGTATGATCCGGAAAAAGTTGCGCAGATGCCGTTTTCTATCGGTATTAACGCAATGCTTCTGGATGCAGACAGAACGCCTCTGGCTCTTGCTGAAACCAACATCGTGCAACGTCAGCCTGTATGGTCCATCCTGCGCGGCCTTTGGCAATCTTAATTAACCTTATTATCCTTGGAGGATATCGCTGTGGTAATGACACCTGAAACCAAGCAGGCAGTTATTAATGAATTTGCTCAGAAAGAAGGAGACACCGGTTCTCCAGAAGTACAGGTAGCTCTTCTGACTGCCCGTATCAAATACCTTACCGAGCACTTCAAAGAGCACAAACACGACTACCACTCCCGTACTGGTCTGTTGAAGCTCGTAGGTCAGCGTCGTAAGCTTCTGAAGTACCTTGCTAACAAGGACGTTCAGCGCTACCGTGATCTCATCAAAAGACTTGGCCTCCGTAAGTAGGCAACTTTACAGGGGAATCTTAACGATTCCCCTGTTCTCATATATTTATTGTATCCGTTGAGTATACTGAACCGAAAGGTCAGTCTGAAACCGCAGTACACTCTGCGAAGTAATCAGCGAGATACCTATGCAGTATCGCGAAAGGGGGGTCCGGGAAGAAGGTTTTTCCCAGCCTGCCGAATGACGGCATGTAGTTGCTTGCTAAAAGCACTCTCCCCGGAATCCCCTTCGCTAATAAACGATGAGGATTTTATAATGGAAAATAAATTTGGCGCACAGCGCCTCAGCGCCACCATCGGCGGCAAAGAAATTACTATTGAGACAGGCCGCCTTGCCAATCAGGCTGACGGTTCTATCTGGATTCAGTGCGGCGGCACAGTAGTTCTCGTAACTGCTTGTACACAGCCAACTGACCGCGATCTCGGCTTCTTCCCGCTCACTGTTGAGTACACTGAAAAAATGTACGCAGCAGGCCGTATCCCGGGTTCTTTCTTCCGTCGTGAAATGGGTCGTCCATCCGAGCGTGAAACTCTTTGCGCACGTGTAATTGACCGCCCTATCCGTCCAATGTTCCCTAAAGGCTTCCGCGACGAAGTTCAGGTTCTTGCAAACGTTATCTCTTCTGACCAGCTCAACGAGTCTGACGTTCTTGCTCTTACCGGTGCTTCTGCAGCACTTACCATCTCTTCCATTCCATTCGACGGCCCGATTGCAGGTGCACGTGTTTGTCGAGTTAACGGCGAGTTCGTACTGAACCCGACTGTTAAAGAACAGGAAGGTGCTGACCTTAACCTCGTATTCGCAGCATCCCGTGACGCTGTAGTAATGGTAGAAGGTGAAGCTAACTTCGTTCCTGAAGCTGTTATTGCTGACGCACTCAGCTGGGGTCACAAAGAAATCGAACCTCTCTTTGACCTGCAGGACGAACTTCGCAAACTTTGCGGTAAAGAAAAGCTCGAATTTACTCCACCTGTTCCAAACGAAGAGCTCAAAGCGCGCGTTGAAGAACTGGCAACTGAAGACCTCAAAGCAGCGCTTCAGGTTGCAGACAAAATGGAACGTAAAGAAGCTCGCAAAGCTGTTAAAGTTAAGGTTATGGAAACTCTTTCTGCTGAAGAACAGTACGAAGAAGATCCTTCCCCGCTTGCAGAAGTTGGCGATATTCTCGGCGCACTTGAAAAAGATATTGTACGTACCCGTATCCACAAAGAAGGCCTGCGTATTGACGGTCGTGACGTAAGCACTGTACGTCCGATTGTTATTGAAACCGGCGTCCTTCCTCGTGCACACGGTTCTTCTATTTTTGCACGTGGCGAAACCAAGTCCATGGTAGTTGCTACCCTTGGTTCAACCACAGACGAGCAGCGTATGGACTCCCTCATGGGTGATGTAACCAAACGCTTTATGCTCCACTACAACTTTGCTCCGTACTGCGTTGGCGAAGTTAAAATGGTTCGTGTATCCCGCCGCGAAATCGGTCACGGTGCACTTGCTGAAAAAGCTCTCCGTCCAATCCTTCCTTCCAGCGAAGACTTCCCGTTCACTGTTCGCGTAGTTTCTGAAACTATGGAATCCAACGGTTCTTCTTCCATGGCAGCGGTAACCGGCGGTTGTATGTCCCTTATGGACGCAGGTATCCCTGTTAAAGCTCCTGTTGCTGGTATTGCAATGGGTCTTATCAAAGAAGGCGACGACTACATCGTTCTTACCGACATTCTCGGTGACGAAGACGCTCTCGGCGATATGGACTTTAAAATTGCCGGTACAGCTGAAGGTATCACCGCAGTTCAGATGGATATCAAAATTTCCGGTATCCCTTCTGAGGTTATGGTACGCGCTCTTGAACAGGCTCGTGACGCTCGTCTGCACATCCTTGATGAAATGGCAAAAGAGCTTCCTGCTTCCCGCGAAGAGCTTTCCAAATACGCTCCGCAGATTGCAACTCTTGAAGTTAACCCGGACGTTATCCGCGTTATCATCGGCCCTGGTGGTAAGAACATCAAAGCTATTACTGCTGCAACCGATGCTTCCATTGATATTGAAGACAGCGGTAAAGTAACCATCTTTGCTCCTACTCTCGAATCCCTTGAACAGGCACGTGAGATGGTTCAGTACTACGACCAGCGCGCAGAGCTTGGCAAAGACTACATGGGTAAAGTTAAGAAAATTCTCGAAATCGGTGCGATTGTAGAGATTCTTCCTAACGTTGAAGCTCTTGTACACATTTCCCAGCTCGATATCGCTCGTATCGAAAAAGTTGAAGACCTCGTGTCCCTCGGTGAAGACATGAAAGTTAAAGTCATCGAAATTAATGATGGCCGTGTTCGTGCTTCCCGCAAAGCAGTACTTCTCGAAGCTCAGGGTACCCCTTGGACTCCGGAATCCACTGCACGCCCGCAGCGTCGCCCGGGTGGTCGTGATGATCGCCGTGGTGGCGGCCGTGATGACCGTCGCAATGGTGGTCGCCGCGATGACCGTCGTGGTGGCGGACGCCGCTAGTATACAAAACGTCAAAGAGCGGAAGCACAGCTTCCGCTCTTTTTTTATATCCTGTTCACAACCTGCACATGCACTTTTCCATAAAAACATCTATCCAGATGTTCTGTTCTCCCACTTTTTTTGCATAAAACATGGCAAAACAACACTCCGCAGTAAGCCGTAACTTCCCTACATGAAACGAAAAAAATGCGTTAATAACGGAAATCCAATTGACATAAGTTATATCTGCTAGATAATGTGCCTCTGGCATCGTGTCCGGTAGGGGCGGACACATATCGCGTTCAGATTCAACACGCCGTTACCGGGGGGCAACGGTAAGAGAGAAGACTATGTACACAGTGGATCACCTTCAGGCTCAGCATCTTGAGACAATGCAGCGCCTTTCCAAGGATCAGGAAAAAAGTGCTCGAAAATTACAGCACCAGCTTGATCAGATCAATGAAGCATTCGGCGAATTAAACGAGGCACTCATGGCAAGCTTTACTTCTGCTTCTCCGGCAAACGTAAAAGCTCCTCGTATCGGTGGCTTTTTCTCACAGGTTAAAGGCTTGTTTCTGTAGTCTTCCTGCTGGCTATCAGCCACTTTCTATCAACATTTTCCCCATCAAATTTTCTAGAAAAAACATCCTGCCCGAACTTGCTCGGACAGGATGTTTTTTCTGTTTTTGTACGACTGCTCGCTTTCAAATGACTGCTGGCAGTTAGCGGGATCGGAAATCATCTCTATCAAGCGTATACAAATCTCTGGCTTCCGGAGCCGGAGGTCTGCCGCTTACCTTATCCGGACTGAGTACCATGACACGGGCAATCACTTTTCGGCCTATCAAACGGTCATACACATCAACCTTGTAGCCCGGTGCGACAGGGTGACCTGTACTTTTGATGTAATCTAGATATCTGCGATATTCCAGACTGGTATTCCCTGTATCAAGTTGATAGGAACCGCTACGCCAACCTGTCCCCCATCTTGAGGCAGTTGAGCCTTTTAATGGGCGGACAAAGTATCTGTTACCGGAAACATTCATTGTCTGGGATAAAATATACGATTCGCCTTGTCCAAACACTGTTGTGTTAAATGTCTGATACGGGAATGCCCCGCTTTCCCATGTTTGCGGTTCTACATTAACACTGACATTGCCTACCTTCTCATATCCTTCAGGCAACTTGAACTTGGAAGTACCATAGACAGTGTACATCCGTGTTTCAGGATTCAATCTGGAACCACAACCTACAACAATTACTGCAGTAACGAGCAGCAGCAATATTTTGCCCAGTTTAACCATTACGCACCTCATCTCTTTTTATGACCTGAATACCGGGTCGAAAAATTGTCATTATTAATACAGCTTGTACCGTTCCCAGCGTCACTCAACTGTTCTGTATGTTCTGACTGGATATAATTCGGGAAATTGCGGCACAAGCACACTTGCACCTGTTGCAGGACGTAACTCAAGAACACGAATAATCACGCGACCGGAAAAACGTTTTGCATATACATTTATAGCGAACGAGTCCGAAAGCTCTTCATCTTGTTGCTGTAAAAAATTGAAATATTGAGAATACTCAGAATTAGCTGTATCTGCAGGAACTGTAAATGTTGTGAGCTGCCATGTGGTGCCCCAACGCTCAACATCCTCATTGACTAGTGGTTCAAAATAATATTTATCACTTCCGAGACGTGTCCACTGGGTAAAATAATACGTACCGTTATACGCATACACTGTTGTAGATAAATATTGCGGAACGGTCAGATCCGGTATGGGTACAGATGGCTGCCATGCAACCTCAACTGTGCCAAGGTTAGAATATGTTGATGGAATATCTATAAAGACATGACCATAAACTACCTTGCGCACATCCTCTGCTTTTTGACCGATAGCAACTTCTTCTCCGAAGGTGCCCGGGTATATGGTAGACATAACATTGCTTGAACAACCTGCCGCAATCAGGCTGAACAGCCCCACAATAAGCCGCACCGCTATTGTATAACTTTTGTCCACAATTACTTCCCCCTAAAAAAAGAATGCCCTCGAAGTATACTCCGAGGGCATTTTTTACTTATATGATTACCTGACAGCTAAGATCTGCCGCCACCGAAACCGTTTCCGTAGTCGTAGTACTGGTATAAATCGTTGAATGAAGGCATTGCCGCCACGCCACCAACGTCAGTCGGGGTAAGGCTGATAACACGTGCAACTACATTCGGTGTAACCTTCTGGTCGTACATGGCAACTCTGTATAATGGAGCCAGCTGACCGCCTTTTTCGCGGATGCAGGAGAAGTATCGTGCATACTCTTTATCAGTAGTTCCTGATGAAAGGGAGTAATTTCCTTTTCTCCAGCCGCTTCCCCACATCTCTGCTGTGGAGCCTTGAAGGGCTTTAACATGATAGTATGGAGTTTTGAAAATCATCTTCTGTACAAGAACGTAGCACTGTCCCTGTCCATAAATTTCTGTGTCCCACCATTGGTACGGGTACAGACCTTCAATCGGGATATTAATGGTATCAGGCAATACACCAACGGTTGTGGTGCCAACTAATGAATACCCAACAGGTACAACAGTCTTTGCACTACCGTACACTCGCATCGGCTCACCAGCCTGAGTTTGAGCGCAGCCTGCAAGCACCATAAGGGCGATCACAACAAACAAGCAACGTGTTAATTTCATAGCATTCCTCACTAGAGTTATGTGAAAATACTGCTTAACAAGAATAATCATTATAATTCTTTGCCAAGGGACTCTGCTCTATTCAGCATTTCAACAATAGCGGATACCAAATCGATTGCCATAATATTTTCAAATAACATCATTCTTTATAACAACTTACTACACTTCTGGCTTGTTCATTTTTTCATACGCACAAAGGAATACTTTTTTACCGTCCGACATGTTTGATTGTTTTTATATCCACTGTTGTTGAATACGTTAATCTGATTATATCGCTGTCACAACAGTCTTTTTTTTTATCTACGCATGATGATTTCAATACTCTTTTGCACTTTACAATTCTTTTTCGATCCTCATTGCGCAATAGTACAGTATCTTTCATGCTAAATTTCAAAATGTAACGTACTTTTTCCTTGTTAAACTGATATGTTCACTACCAATATCAAACCAAACTTGGTCAACAGCGTGACATCATCAAAAAATAAAAAACGCGGTATACTCTCATAGAAATCTGAGAATATACCGCGTACCAAACGCATTATTCGGACACTCGGTCTGAACTATATACTTTAGGTCATCAGCAATATGCAGCAAAGCGTATGCAATAGCACACAGCCGCTACCCTTGCTTGTCCACATAATGGGATATTGAAGCTTCCGGGATAGTAACCGACTTCTGGTACCCGTTATAACCTGATGACTTTTGTTTGCTTGCTAAAAGTTGAGACTTCAATGAGGCGTGCAGTTTTTTCAATTCATCTGTTAATAACAGTTGAACATTCTGCATTTTCAGCAATTTTTGCCGAAGTTCACTCTCAATATCACCTGTGCGAAGAGCCCACGCCTCTGAGATAAGACGTTCACGCTCCACAGCAGCCTCGTCAGCAACATCCATGTCACCATTTTTTAAGGCTTCCAGTTCTTGCTCTCCAATCCGGAGGGCTTCGTCAAGCAATGTAAGGCTGTTTGCCATACCAGTTATCCCTCGCAGACGATCTCCAGTTTTTCACGCATAAAAGCAACAAGCCCTTTCCAATTGGAAACTGCTGCTGCAAAGTCACCGTCAAGAATAGCGGCAAGAGCCTGCCAGTCTTCGCTACCGGTAGCTTCACTCATGGCTTCAAACTGAGAAGAAACTTCTTCTACAATCTTTTCGAACATATCTTCATTACCTTCTACATATTCAGCACGCAGAACAGCGAGCATGCCCATAAAGTCATGAAGAACGTTGAGTAATTCTGTAAACAGTGCCAGAGCTTCGCCTTCCTGACCATTGCGGAACATACCGGCAATGTGGCGGGAGCTGTTTTCCATAAGGACAACAACTTTTTCAAGCTCATCTACAATACCGAGAGCAAACTCGTTCACAGGAACGCTTTTGATCTCTACGCGGTCAAAGGAACTGGTTTCCAGTTCGCCAGCCTGATTCGGGTATTCTTCCTGAAACTGTGCTTCATCTACAAGCACATCAGTAACAATCCTGTTTTCAAGCTCGTCTTCCATAACCTTAACGAGTAATTCCTCAAGGTTAGCAAAGGTGTTTACATTATATTCTGCTGCATTACCGTCAATAACAATCATTATTGAGCCTCCTGATGCCTGTTAGGGCGATTTTTTCCTTTGCCCCTCTTAGTACAAGTTCTGTGCCACGTAATATTCACTAATTGCAGAAAAAATGAATAAACACTCAAAAACATATTTCTTCCGACACCAAAAACACCCTATAACCAATTAATTTACATGACTTTATTCAAAAAAAAAGCTTTTTGGTTTTTTTCTCAATCAAGAGAGCATGTTACCTGTTCAGGACATGATACAATGCAACAAATTCCTGTCTCGTCAACTTACTGACGTAACATGCTGCCAAACAACAGACATAAAAAAACGTAAGTCTGCTTCTGCATTCCTTACGTCATAATACCCAACTGTTATATAGTACGATACAGTGTCACAACGAATCGCTTTTACGGGTAATGAATACTCCACAAGCAACCAAGTTCACCAAGCCTATCCCACAGGCAGATCCACCTCCGGCACCTGATACCGCACATCTGACCGAATATTATGCATAGCGGTCAGCACCCAGACAGGGCCTACGCGCCCCACAAACATAATAAACATAATGATGCCCTTACCTGCTGTAGTGAGCTTTGCGGTAAACCCTACACTCAACCCTACTGTCGTAAACGCAGAAACAACTTCAAAGAAGATCTCTACCAACTGCCCGCGCACTTCAAACTGTGACAAGTTTTTGCCTTCTGTTAATGTCAGCGCAAACGTTGCTAAAAAAATCAGCAGAACAGAGCCGGACACCAGCATCAAAACCTTATGAATGGTCTTTTGCCCAAGCGCCCTGCCGTTCATTACTACCTGCTCACGCCCTCTGAATTGTGCCGCCAGAAAAGCCAAAAAACCACGAAACGTCGTCACTTTTATACCGCCGGCACATGATCCGGGTGCTCCGCCGACAAACATCAAAAACAACAAAATCAGCAGAGACATGTTTGTCATTTCTTCAAGGCGAATCGTACTGAAACCGGTAGTACGCGCAGATACGGAGAAAAAGAGCGATGTAAGAAATGAAGTTGAGATTTCCTCCCCGGATGCAACTACGATCAGGTTTACCCCGTACAAGGCAACGGCGCCCCCTAAAACGAGCCAGAAGGATGTCTCAAGCACTATTCGCACAGAGTATCTCATACGCTTACGCCTGTAACCACGAAGCCACAAAAAGCCTTCATCCAGAACAGAAAATCCCAGAGCTCCCGCCAAAATAAGTCCCATAAAAATACAAGTAATACCTGTGTCTGTCCTAAATTGCATAAGGCTGTCCGGGAAAAGGGATATTCCGGCATTACAAAAAGCTGACACAGCATGGAACACTGCTGTAAAGGGTGAAAATCGACCATTGCCCAGCACATAGAGCAGCACCGCACCAACGGTTTCAAGCCCCAGTACGATAACCAGAAGACGCTGCAAAAACATTCCAAGATGGAACGTATTGTCGTGCAGTAGCGCAGCTCCCACGGCAAGCCTGTCCGTGAGAGATACCTTTTTTCTCCATAAATAAAAGGCGAGCGTGGAGTATGTCATTACCCCCAGACCGCCTAACTGCATCAGACAAAGAATAATCCAATGCCCCTCGCGGGAAAATCCTGTTTCCCACGAAACAACGCCCAGTCCGGTAACACACAGAGCTGACGTTGCCGTGAACATGGCATCAATCCACGACAATTTACCATCAGCCGATGTTTCATGCAGCAACACCGTTCCGATAAGAATGGTCATAACAAAGACCAAAAGAGGAAGCACAAAAGGCAGATAGCTTCGTTTAGCCATACTCCCAAAGTACCGTTCACGGTTTTTTATAACAAGTATCTATCCGAAGTTGTTCCTACTTGTCTCATAAGGATTTTCTTGATTTCACCGGACAAGACGCTTAAAGCCATCTCGCAAGCAATTTTCAACGCATTCTATAAGCAGTGTAACGGCTCCGGTAACTGACCTTACGAACAGAGAGCTTATGCCCTGCTAGCCAGTTCCGCCTCCGAACACAACTTACAGCGTGCGCGATTCGCCCAACGTAAACAAAGGTTCAAAATAATGGCGTTATTCACTAAAGAAGAAGCGCTGGAGTACCACAAGTCTCCTCGCTGCGGTAAAGTTGAAGTTGTTACGGTAAAACCTTGCAGCTCACAAAAAGACCTCTCTCTGGCTTACTCGCCCGGCGTAGCAGAAGCATGTAAGGAAATTCATGCTGCCCCCGAAACTGCCGCTCTGTACACCAACCGCTCGAACCTTGTCGGCGTAATTACTGACGGCACAGCAGTGCTCGGCCTCGGTAACATTGGCCCTCTTGCAGCAAAGCCTGTAATGGAAGGCAAAGGCGTTCTGTTTAAAACATTTGCAGACATTGATGTGTTTGACATCAACCTCGCCACTGACAATGCCGACCAGTTCATTGCAACTGTAAAGGCAATGGAGCCAACCTTCGGCGGCATCAATCTGGAAGATATCAAAGCTCCTGAGTGTTTCCACATTGAAGAAACACTGAAGCGTGAAATGGACATTCCGGTATTTCATGACGACCAGCACGGAACAGCAGTTATTTCCGGTGCTGCCATCATTAATGCCTGCGAAATCACCAACCGTGAAATCAGCAACTTGAAAGTTGTGGTGGTAGGTGCCGGAGCAGCGGGCATTGCCTGTTCAAAATTCTACGTAGAGCTTGGTGTAAAGCGCGAGAACATCTTTATGTTCGACTCCCGCGGTCTCATCCACACCGGCAGAGAAGGCTTGAACAAATACAAAGCCGAATTTGCGCAAGACCAAGATCACGGCACACTTGAAGAAGTCCTCAAAGGTGCTGACTGCTTCCTCGGACTTTCCGTCAAAAACCTGCTCTCCAAAGAGATGGTTGCCTCCATGGCTGACAATCCTATTATTTTTGCCATGGCAAACCCTGATCCGGAAATTCCGTACCCGGATGCAAAAGAAGCTTCTCCTGACTGTATTATGGGCACTGGCCGTTCAGACTTCCCTAACCAGATCAACAACGTTTCCGGCTTCCCGTATATTTTCCGTGGCGCACTGGATACATGCGCAACCGAAATCAACGAAGCAATGAAGATTGCTGCAGCACATGCGCTTGCTAAACTTGCTAAAGAGCCAGTTCCGCAAACCATCTGTGAAGCCTATGGTGTTGAGTCTCTGGAATTTGGTGTAGACTATGTCATCCCGAAGCCGCTCGACCCGCGTATTCTTGAATGGGTTGTGCCGGAAGTAGCCAAAGCCGCTATGGATACCAATGTTGCCCGCTTCCAGATTGCCGACCTTGATGCTTACAAAAGCGAGCTTACAGCTCGACTCAAAGCATCGCATAACCGTGTTGATACATTCGTAAAAAGCTATTATTCCAAGTAAGTTTACGTATAGCATCTGGACTCCGGCTCATTCCAGCCTTATACTGCCGGATAGATTTAAAAAGCGGCGCGTTCTGTCATACATTTCGCGCCGCTCTTACACATAGACGTATCAACTACCGGTCATTCCGGATAATCTGCTGTGGAGACAAACATGGATCTTCGATTTCAACAGGCACCAGCCGCAGAGTGGCAGGCAAACACAGTTCTTCTTTTTAACTTCAAAGACGAACCGATTACTGAAAGTATCCCGAACCTTCGTGATTCTATTCCGTGGATTACCATCACTCCGGCAATTCAGGATGCAAAAGGCGAAAAAAATCAGGTTGTCGTGGCGTACGGTCACCCGTCTGTTCCAATGCCACGCGCTGTCATTGTCGGCCTTGGTGAACGTAAGAAATTTAAGCTTGAAGTTCTGCGCGACGCAGTAAAAACTGCGGTTCTTAAATGCAGAGAACTTAAAACAGACACCTGCGCTATTCCTGTTGAAACTCTGGATACCATCGAAGAAGAAAATGCCGTGCTTATCGAAGAGGCAGTTGCTTCTGCATTAATCAGCCTGCACACCTACGATGAGCTTAAAACAACCCAGAAAGAACCAGCACATACACCTCGCTGGATGGGTCTGCTTTCCACAGAAGACAATTTCCCTGATGACCTCCACGTAGCAGCCCGCCGCGGTGAAGCTGCAGCAGCTGGCGTAAACTACACCCGCGATCTTGTTAACGCACCTGCCAACATTATCACTCCAGCAGCACTGGCTGAAAAAGCTGAACAACTCGGCAAAAAATACAATTTCAAACGCACCATCCTCGGTCGTGAAGAAATCATCGAAGCAGGCATGGGTGCATTCATGTCTGTTGCTGCCGGCTCAGATGCGGAACCAAAATTTATTGTACTGGAACACGCACCTAAAGGGACAGAAAAAGACGACCCTATCGTAGTAGTAGGTAAAGGTGTTACCTTTGACACAGGCGGAATCTCCTTAAAGCCGTCCCTCGGTATGCAGGACATGAAATGCGACATGGGTGGCGCAGGTGCCGTGTTCGGTCTGTTCGAAGCACTTGGCAACTCAGATATTGAGCGTCGCGTCATCGGCATTACTCCGTGCACCGACAACATGCCAAGCTCCACAGCAACTCATCCGGGTGATGTGGTAACGTCCCTCAACGGCAAAACTATTGAAGTTATCAACACTGATGCAGAAGGAAGACTCATCCTTGTGGATGCCCTCACCTACGCACAGAAAGAATACAAGCCAGCAGCTATTATCGATCTTGCAACCTTAACCGGTGCCTGCATCGTCGCCCTTGGTCAGCACGCTGCCGCAGTCTTTTCAAATGATGACGAACTCTCCAAAGAAATCAATGCTACAGGCGATCAAGTTGGCGATCTTTACTGGCCTATGCCTATGTGGGATTCCTACTTTGAGACACTCAAATCTGATGTTGCGGACATGAAAAACGTAGGCTCCCGCGAAGGTGGTTCCATCCACGCAGCACTCTTCCTCAAGCAGTTCATTGAAGAAGATGTACGCTGGGCACACCTTGATATTGCAGGCCCTGCATACAACGCAAAAGGCGGTGCAACAGGCTTTGGTGTCCGTACTCTGCTTGAGCTTGTTCGCAAGGGTGTGTAACACCAACTCTTACCAAGATATCTTACTACAATTAAAAGGTTGTACTCCTGATGGAGTACAACCTTTTTTTGTACACAGAATCTGCCTTCCAACTATACTGCCGCCGAAACTGACGGTGTGATACCGTAGAGGCCATAAACCGCTTTGCACAGAGGAGCAGCACTATGAATATTGAGATAGATCACCTTACGCTCAATGTAGAAAGCGCAGAAGTATGTGTACAATTTTACAGTACTATTTTAGGGCTCACGCCGGAAAATCATGATGCATGGAAAGAAGGAAACGCCAAATTTCCTTCTGTACGAATTAATGCCCGCAACATGATTCATTTTTTCCCTCCCGATATGTGGGAAGACATGGGCGACCTTATCTGTTCTCCGGGGAAAGCAAACCATGTATGCCTTGCATACACTCGTAATGAATGGGAAAAACTGCTTCAACGCCTCAATGAGCATGACATTACCATCAACGGCCCGTTCATCATGACTGGGTCACGCGGAAAAGGTACTTCCATATACATTACTGACCCTGAAGGATTTACTGTAGAATTGAAGACTTACGAACTTATTTAAAAGTTTTCTTCCACCACGCTTTATAGTAGACATTTTATATATTGACAGGACTGGCTAATGCCCACTAAAAATTCGCACGCGTATAGTATGAAATATGCGTGTTCGTGTGCCTTCCGTCCGACGGGATAGCGCACATCTGTAGCGGTTACGGCAGCTGAATAATATATGGTGCTGCCGGTGGTCACACCATTAATGGAGTATGTATGAGGTACGACAGTTGGCAAACAAGAACGCCCTCCAGCAGTGGAGTATTGATGACTCTGCTGAACTGTATGGCATCCGCAATTGGGGTGCCGGCTACTTTGACATTACTGAAAATGGCGACGTTGCCATCCACCCGTTTGGACGTGGCAGCAACGTAGCTGTCAGTATTCCTGAGGTTATTAGAGAACTGAAAGAGCGCGGTCTTGAACTTCCTGTTCTTCTGCGCATTGAAAATATTCTCGATTCACAGATTTCCTCTCTGCACAATTCCTTCCGCGACGCCATCAGCACCCTTGAATATAAAGGGGAATACCGGGGCGTTTTTCCTATTAAAGTTAATCAGCAACAGCAGGTGCTTGAAGAAATAGCCAACTTCGGCTCTTCCTTCCATCACGGTTTTGAAGTGGGCAGCAAAGCAGAGCTTATTGCCGCCATCTCTCAAATGCGTGACCATAAAGCATGCCTTGTCTGTAACGGCTACAAAGATGAAGAGTTCATTGACCTTGGCCTCCACGCCATGCGCATGGGCTTTAACTGCATCTTCGTTATGGAAATGGGCTGGGAGCTGTCTACACTGTTGGAACGTGCCGCGTTACTCGGCGTTGAGCCGCAGATAGGTGTTCGTGTAAAACTTTCCGCACAAGGTGGCGGTCACTGGACTGCATCCGGCGGCGAGCGTTCCTCCTTCGGCCTTTCTATGTCGCAGATAACTGACATTATTGATACGCTGAAGGCACAGGATAAACTTCACTGCCTCAAGTTACTGCACTACCACCTCGGTTCACAGATTCCTAACATCCGCAGCATCCGCTCCGCTGTTCAGGAAGCCTCCCGTGTATATGCCGAGCTGGTAAAAGAAGGCGCGCCAATGGGCTACATCGACCTTGGTGGCGGGCTTGCAGTCGACTATGACGGTTCACATACAAACTACGTCTCCAGCCGAAACTACAGCGTCAATGAATATGCAATGGACGTTGTGGAAGCGGTCATGACAACCCTCGATAAGCAGGATATTCCGCATCCGCACATCATCACCGAATCCGGTCGTGCTGTGGTTGCCTACTATTCTGTCCTGCTGTTCAACATCCTCGACGTAAGCAAAATTGAAGACGGCTGTGTTCCTGAAGAAATTCCAGAAGACACGCCTGAAGCTATTGCTAACATGTACGAGGCATACAAGTCTCTCACTCTGCGTAACCTTCAGGAAGCATACAACGACGCACTGTTCTACCGTGACGAAGTGCGCCGCATGTTCCTTGACGGAAGAGTCAACCTTCGCCAGCGTACTTTGGCGGATAACCTCTTCTGGGCGATAACTAAAGCCGTTGCCAAACTGAAAGACAAACTGAAAATAGTTCCCAAAGAGCTGGAAGAAATTGATACAGCTCTTGCAGACATATATTACGCGAACTTCAGTGTATTCCAGTCCCTTCCGGACGCATGGGCCATTGATCAGCTGTTCCCGTTGATGCCGCTGCATCGGCTGAAGGAAGAGCCTACCCGCCACGCCATTATTTCAGACATCACATGTGATTCTGACGGCAAGCTGGATACCTTCATTGACCCTAAAGGTGAAAAGCCCCTGCTCGACCTGCACCCAATGAAAAACGGCGATGAGTACTACCTCGGTGCGTTCCTTGTCGGTGCATATCAGGAGACCCTTGGCGACCTGCATAACCTCTTCGGCGATACAAATGTTGTCAGCGTGCGCATGTACGAAGACGGCAGCTATGAGTTTGTCAGGGAGATTGAAGGCGATACAGTGGGCGAATTGCTCGAATACGTTGAGTACGATCAGCGCAGAATCATGGAAGACCTGCGCTCTATGGCTGAACAAGCTGTGCGCGAAGGCCGTATCACCGCTGCGGAACGGTACGATCTTCTTCAGGCATTCTATGCCGGTTTGCGCGGCTACACATATTTTGAAAGATAATTTCTGCGGACAGAACCTGCGGTAACAGCACAATGCCGTGCGTGTCGTAATGTCTTCTACTTCCTGCAAAGTACGAAGCCTGCTGACTCTCGCACACCGTTACTACACGTTCCACCCGCTCATGCAAGGAGTACAATTATGTCCAAAGTGTTGATCATCGGCGCTGGCGGCGTCGGCGGCGTATGTGTACACAAGTGTGCACAGGTTCCTGAAGTATTCTCTGAGATTGTTCTCGCATCCCGTACCATTGAAAAATGCGATGCAATTGCAGCTTCCGTAAAAGAAAGAACAGGTCGCGATATCGTGACCGACACCGTTGATGCGGATAACGTACCTGAGCTTGTTGAGCTTATTAACAAACACAAGCCGGTTCTCGTTATCAACCTTGCCCTGCCGTATCAGGATCTCACCATCATGGACGCATGTCTCGAAACTGGCGTTCATTACCTTGATACTGCCAACTACGAGCCGCTCGACGAAGCAAAGTTCGAATACAAATGGCAGTGGGAGTATCAGGATCGCTTTAAAGAAAAAGGCCTGATGGCGCTCCTCGGTTCCGGTTTTGATCCAGGCGTAACCAACGTTTTCTGCGCACACGCAATGAAGCACCAGTTTGATGAAATTCATCAGCTTGATATCATCGACTGCAACGCAGGCGACCACGGTCATCCGTTTGCAACCAACTTCAACCCGGAAATCAACATCCGTGAAGTAACCGCAAACGGCCGTTACTGGGAACACGGCGAATGGATTGAAACTGACCCGCTCAGCTTCTCCATGAACTATGACTTCCCTGAAGGCATCGGCCCTAAAAAGTGTTTCCTCATGTACCACGAAGAGCTTGAGTCTCTCGTCAAACACCTGAAAGGTCTTAAACGTGCACGTTTCTGGATGACCTTCTCAGACCAGTACCTGAACCACCTTAAAGTGCTCGAAAACGTAGGCATGACCCGTATCGACACTGTTAAGTATAACGGTCAGGACATTGTACCGCTCAAGTTTCTCAAAGAAGTTCTTCCAGAGCCTGCAGGGCTTGGCGAACGCACTAAAGGGCGTACATGCATTGGTTGCCGCATTAAAGGTATGAAAGACGGTGAACCGAAAGATTACTACATCTACAACATTTGCGACCACGAAGAAGCATTCAAAGAAGTTGCTTCTCAGGCTGTTTCCTACACCACAGGTGTACCAGCCATGATCGGCGCAATGCTTATGCTCACCGGCAAATGGACAGGCGAAGGCGTATTCAATATGGAAGAGCTTGACCCAGATCCATTCATGGAAAAACTCAACATTCACGGTCTCCCATGGACAGAAGTTACCTTCAAAAATTAGACCTGACCCGCCTGCCTTCTCCATGCTTTGTTGTGGATGAAGCAAAGCTTGCGGATAACGCGGCGATACTGGATTCCGTTCAACAGCGTACAGGAGCTAAAATCCTCCTCGCGCTCAAAGGATTTGCAACCTACAGCACTTTCCCTGTGCTCAAGGGCATCCTGCACGGAACCTGCGCCAGCTCTCCGCACGAGGCGAGACTGGGACGTGAAGAATTTGGCGGCGAAGTGCACAGCTTCGCCGCTGCATATTCTGATGACGATATGGCAGAGCTTATCCAATACTCTGACCACATCGTATTCAACTCCTTTGCGCAACTTCGCAAATACCGTCCACTCATTCAGGCAGCAGAACGCACCATCAAAATTGGGGTGCGCGTTAACCCGCAGCATTCAGAAGGCACAACGCCTATCTATGACCCATGCTCTCCGGGTTCACGCCTTGGTGTACGCCTTGAAAACTTTGATGAACACGACCTCGAAGGAGTGTCCGGTCTGCACTTCCACACGCTGTGTGAACAAGATGCCGATGCACTCGACCGTACCCTCGAAGCCGTTGAAAAGCAGTTCGGGCATCTCCTCCACAACATGGAGTGGCTTAACTTTGGCGGCGGACATCACATCACTCGTGAAGGATACGACATTGAACGCCTCTGCGCCTGCATAGAGCGCGCAAAAAACCGTTACAATGTTCAGGTATACCTTGAACCGGGAGAAGCCGTAGCGCTCGACGCAGGCATCCTCGTAGCCACCGTCCTCGACGTAATCAAAGCAGACATGGATATCGCCATCCTTGATGCATCCGCTGCATGCCACATGCCGGATGTGCTCGAAATGCCGTACCGTCCATTCGTCATTGATTCCGCTGAAAAAGGTGGCAAAACCCACTCCTACCGCTTTGCCGGAAAATCCTGCCTTGCAGGAGACGTTATCGGAGAATATTCCTTCGATACTCCGCTCAAAGCCGGAGACAGGCTCGCTTTCACAGACATGGCAATCTACTCCATGGTGAAAACAAACACCTTTAACGGGCTGCAGCTTCCTGCAATCGCTCGATACAACCCGAACTCTGATGAACTGCACATCGTCCGCGAATTTGGATACGACGATTTCAAGTGCCGCTTATCGTAGGTTGTTTTGTCGGCGTAGTTCTTATTTTTCTTTTTTTTTGCCTTCGGCGACCAGAGAACCTTTTTTGAAAAAAAGGTCCTCTGGACTCTCCAAAAAACTTTACCTGCGATTCAATCCCGTTTTTTCCCCCACCTCGCGGCTTTTGCGCCACGACCTTTCATCCCTCACGTCTCTTTATTCAGTATAACATTTCCTTTTAAAATCTTGCTGCACTCCCCCTGTTACTCAATCCGCTTACGCTTCCAACTCAATTCATTCTCTCTCCCATCTTTCTTCATATCTTCCACCAAATTCTCAGTTCCTCTTTATTACTATCTGACCATCTCAAGACAATAGCATTTCCCTCGTAATTCCATCAGTCCGACTCACGCAGCGAAGTGTCGCTGGTGTTTTCAACGTAAGACCCTCGCGCTGTTTTTCGTACCTAACGCTGTCTGTACACTGAACTGTGTGATTCCGCGAATAGCCCGAGGGACTGAAGATGAAAACACCAGCAACATTTCGCGCTGCTTCCCCCATCCCCAACAGTATTCCTGTGTTGGCACCAGCAGTATTGCCAACAAATTCGACACAACGTATAATTTTTCTATGAATAGATTTTTAGCATCAGAACTTGAAGAAACAACACCGGAACAATGCACTTTTCAAATTGTTCCGGTTCCTTTTGAAGCAACGGTTTCCTATGGCGGGGGTACTGCGGAAGGCCCACAAGCTATTCTTGAAGCGTCCGACCAACTCGAATTATGGGATGGTGAATCCATTCCTGCAGATGAGGGTATTTTCACTCACGAACCGGTTGACTGTACTGGCCCTGCAGAACAGATTCTTGCCCGTATTGAAGCAGCAGTAACATCTGCTTCTGCGCATGGTATTCCTGTCATGCTTGGTGGCGAACATTCTGTCACTCTGGGTGCCTTACGTGCGTTAAAAAAGAAGCACGGCACATTCGGCATAGTCCAGTTTGATGCCCATGCTGACTTACGTAAAGCGTACGAAGGCGATCCATATAGCCATGCATCAGTTATGCACCGTGCACTTGAACTGGAACTTCCTGTATTTCAGCTTGGTGTACGCGCTTTTTGTACAGAAGAACGCGAAGTTCGCGCTAAGCATAATATCCCGCATATTGATGCGAAAGACCTGGCACTTAAACCACTGCCGGAAAATTTGCTGCCTGAAAATTTTCCTGAGAACATATACATTACGTTTGATGTAGACGGGCTTGACCCTTCTGTTATCCGTGCAACCGGCACGCCTGTTCCAGGTGGAATTCAATGGTGGCAGGCTATCACCTTACTTGAGAAAGCTGTTGAAAAAAGAAATGTTATCGGATGCGATGTGGTTGAACTTGCACCGCAGGAAGGCGATCATGCTTCTGATTTTGCTGCTGCTCAACTCACCTACTCAATGATGGGTATTATTCAGCGTTCCCGCAAGGCAGCAGAAGATAACAGCTAGTAACCTAACTCATTTCAAGCCGTATAAAAAACACAAAAAAGCCAAACTCGAACACGCAAGGATGTGTTGAGTTTGGCTTTTTCGTCATGACGCACTAATTGTGCAAAGTATCATCAAGCTATCTGCTCTACTATAGAAAGAGCAGACTCTGTTTTTTTCTACAAACGCTCTACTACAAGGTTACCCATGGTGTTACAGCCAACAAGGGTTCCACCGTCAGACATGATGTCTCCGGTTCTGTAGCCTTCACGAAGCACTTTCTGTACAGCGTCTTCGATTGCGTTTGCCTCTTTAATGAGGTTGAAGGAATGACGCAGCATCATTGCCATGGAAAGGATGGATGCAAGCGGGTTTGCTTTATTCTGACCTGCGATGTCCGGTGCTGAACCGTGGATAGGCTCAAAAAGGCCGGAGCCTGATTTATTCAAAGAAGCAGACGGAAGCATACCGATAGAGCCGGTGATTACTGCCGCTTCATCAGAAAGGATGTCACCGAAGAGGTTGCCTGTCACAACAACGTCGAACTGGTTCGGATCGCGAACCAACTGCATTGCAGCGTTATCAACGTACATGTGGGAAAGCTCAACTTCAGGGTATTCTGCTGCCACTTCTTCAACTACAGCTCTCCAGAGACGGGACACTTCAAGCACGTTTGCTTTGTCCACAGAACACACACGCTTGTCACGCTTCATGGCTGCTTCAAATGCAGTACGTGCAATGCGGCGTACTTCGTCTTCATTGTATACCATTGTGTTATAGCCGTAGCGGATGCCGTCACGCACTTCCTGTCCCTGAGGCTGACCGAAGTAAATACCACCGGTAAGTTCACGGACAACCATCACATCAATACCGTTTTCTACGATATCAGGACGAAGGAAGCATGCGCTTGAAAGCTCAGGGAACAACTTTGCAGGACGAAGGTTAGCAAATAAGCCAAGTTCCTTACGGATACCGAGCAAACCAGCTTCCGGACGGGTAGCACCATCAAGGTTATCCCATTTAGGGCCACCAACAGCACCAAGGAATACTGCGTCAGCTTTCTTACACGCGTCTACAGTCTCCTGCGGTAACGGCTTGCCAGTCGCATCAATAGCGCAACCGCCGATTAACTCTTCAGTCAATGTTACGTTGTGACCAAACTTGTCTGCGACTTTTTTTAAGACTGCAACTGCCTGCTCGGTGATTTCCGGCCCGATGCCGTCACCCGGCAATAACACGATGTTCATATCCATTTGTCTTTCCTCGATGAAACTTTTCGTAATTTAGCAGGAGAAGTAAGCCTCGGGTGGCTAGAGCCCCCTTTTCAAAAAGGCTTCTCTTAAACTCTCCTAAAACTTTTATATGCGAGCTGTACGTATATTCGGTACACACTCAGCGGCTCATACTCCATCATTCATTAATTTCAGGAGTAGTTGTCGTAACATTCTTACTTGTTTTTCAGCTTTTCGCTTACGTATGGAATGAGTCCACCGTTATCAACGAAGTCACGCATAAACTGTGGAAGCGGCGGGAATTCGATAACTTTACCTGTAGTGACGTTCACTACGGTACCTGCTTCGATATCTACGGAAACAACATGCCCGTCTTCAATGTGAACAATCTCTTCACCGATTTCGATGAGAAGGAGTCCCATGTTGAAGCTGTTACGGTAGAAAATACGGGCAAAAGAGTGTGCCACAACAACTTTCATACCTGCACCGAGGATAGAAATCGGTGCGTGTTCACGTGATGAACCACAACCGAAGTTCTCACCGGCAACCATGATGTCGCCTTCTGTTACACGCTCTACCCAGCCTTCTTCGAGGCCTTCCATGCAGTTTTCACCAAGTTCTTTCTCGTCAGTTGTTACGAGAAAACGCGCCGGAATGATGGCATCTGTATCTATGTGATCGCCCACTTTGTGAGCTTTACCTTGTAAGGTCATGGTCATTTCTCCCAAAAAAGAATCAAATCGTTTGTGATTGAACCCAAGAACCACCAGCTGACTGGCGTACTCTTGTTCTCCAATCACCACTCACCTATTCGCGGTCAAGGGGGCGTCCCCCTTGTGGGGTGCAGGGGCAAAGCCCCGCCCGCCGGAGGCAGCAAGCCTCCATATATCCGCTACAACTTGCGTGGGTCTGCAATTTCACCAGCCAACGCACTTGCTGCTGCTACAGCAGGGCTGGAGAGGTAAACTTCAGACTCAAGGCTGCCCATGCGTCCTTTGAAGTTACGGTTTGTAGTAGCTACTGCCACTTCACCGTCAGCAAGGATGCCCATGTGACCGCCAAGGCAAGGACCACAGGTTGCAGGACCAACGATACAACCGGAATCCATAAAGGTTTCAATCAACCCTTCACGTAATGCCTGCTTCCAGATGTTTGGTGTTGCAGGAAGTACGATTGCGCGGGTGTGGGAAGCCACTTTACGGCCTTTAAGCACTGCTGCTGCTTCACGTAAGTCGCTGATACGACCGTTGGTACAGGAGCCGATAACGACCTGATCAACTTTTTTCGGATCTACATTTTCTACTGGATGCACGTTATCCGGTAAATGCGGGCATGCAACCATTGGAGACATGTTTGAGACATCAAAGGTAATAACCTGTTCGTACTCTGCGCCTTCATCCGGTGTGAGTGCTTCGTCGTTACGACCACGTGCAGCGGTGTACTCGAGTGTTTTTGCGTCTACAGGGAAGAGACCGCACTTACCACCAGCTTCAATTGCCATGTTGGCAATAGTCATACGACCTTCTACGTCGAGAGCATCCACAGTGGAGCCACCGAATTCGAGTGCTTTGTAAAGAGCACCGGAAACGCCGATTTCACCGATGAGACGGAGGATAAGATCCTTTGCACCGACAAACTCAGGAAGCTCACCATTGAAGATTGCACGGATTGTAGGAGGAACTTTGAACCATGTGGAACCAAGTGCCATACCGCCAGCTACGTCAGTAGAACCAAGACCGGTAGCAAATGCGCCAAGACCGCCGTAAGTACAGGTGTGGGAGTCTGCACCAATTACGATGTCACCAGGGCCTACGAGTCCAAGCTCAGGCAAAAGTGCATGTTCTACGCCGCAATCACCACCTTCGTAGTAGTGAGTAATGTTCTGTTCCTGCGCAAATTCACGGGTGTTTTTTACCTGAATTGCGGATGCGATGTCTTTTTGCGGAGTAAAGTGGTCCATTACGAGAGCCACTTTGTCTTTATCAAACACAGATTTTGCGCCCATTGCCTTGAAAGATTTAATGGCAAGCGGTGCAGTAATATCGTTTGCAAGAACCAAAGATACGTCACACTGAACGATCTGTCCGGTTCCTTCGATTTTTTGATCTGTGTGTCTCTGTAAGATTTTTTGTGCGAGTGTGTGCGCCATGACTGTTAGCCCTCCGAGTTCATTTTATCGAGTCTGTTTAAAGCGTTCAGGAATGCTCTTGCGCTAGCTGCAATGATGTCAGGATCGGATCCACGACCAACTGAGCTGCATCCATTTTCTTCGAGGCGCACGGTTACCTCGCCCTGTGCATCTCCGCCACTGGTGATGGCGTTTACACTGTATCGTTTCAGCTTTGGTGAGCGGCCAACGATCTGGGAAATGGTTTTAAATACAGCGTCAATCGGCCCTGCGCCGAATGTAGTGTGCTCTCTGCGGATACCGTTGATTTCCATTACCACGGCAGCGGACGGAGGCACTCCCACATCACTGGACTGAACGGAGAGATGTACCAGTCTGTATTTGTCCGGGATACGGTAGACTTCTTCAAGGATAATCGCCTCGATGTCTGCGTCGTATACCTTCTCTTTTTTATCTGCGAGGCGCTTAACTGCCTCAAAAACAATCTGTAATTCGTCATCTTCCAACGGGTAGCCGAGTTCGGTTGTTTTGCCTTTAATGGCGTTACGACCGGAGTGCTTGCCGAGGATAATATCTGTTTTTTCGCGTCCTACGGATTCAGGTGTCATGATCTCATAGGTTTCACGGTTCTTGAGCATACCGTCCTGATGGATACCGGACTCGTGAGCAAAAGCGTTTGCGCCGACGATTGCCTTGTTCGCAGGAATCGGCTGGCCAATGATCATGGAGAGCAAACGACAAGTCGGGAACAACTGTTCAGACTTAACGTTGGTATCGATACCGTAGTAATCAGCACGGGTGCGTAAAGCCATAATGAGTTCTTCGAGCGCTGCGTTACCTGCCCGTTCACCAATACCGGAAATAGTCACTTCTGCCTGTCTGGCACCGGCATTGATCGCAGCGAGAGTGTTAGCCACGGCGAGGCCGAGGTCATTATGACAATGCACGCTGAATACAGCCTTGTGGCTGTTGCTGGCGTTCTCAATCACGTGGCGAACCATGTCGCCGAATTCCTGAGGCTGTGCATACCCCACAGTGTCAGGAATGTTGATGGTAGTAGCACCAGCGTTGATTGCTGTTTCTGCAACTTTTGCGAGGAAGTCCCAGTCGGAACGGGAAGCATCTTCAGCAGAAAATTCGATGTTGGATGTGTACTTGGCTGCATGCTTCACAGCCGCTTCAGTCATTTCCAAAACCTGTTCCGGTGTTTTGCGGAGTTTGTACTCCATGTGCACCGGACTGGTTGCTAAGAAGGTATGAATTCGTGGATGCTCCGCGTCTTTAATTGCATCCCAGCACCTGTCAATATCCGCCGCCATCGCACGACACAAACCAGCTACCTGTGAGTGTTTGATGGTTTGTGCGATTTTGCGTACTGCCTCAAAATCCCCTTGGCTTGCAGCAGGAAAACCTGCTTCCATAATATCGACACCCAGACTCTCGAGCTCACGCGCAAGACGAATCTTTTCGTTCTGGTTCATGGTTGCGCCTGGAGACTGTTCTCCATCTCTCAAAGTGGTATCGAAAATGTATAAGCGATCGGACATTGTTTTCTCCTGTGGAGTTACTTTTTTATTCTAATTCATAAACTAATTTCACATAAACCTCTCTTAGTTCGCTAGTAGGATGCATAGTAGTGGACCATGAGGACGATATTCTTTCATTTTTGTAATAAAATGCGTCGTTACGTCGACTGATTTCATGATCTTGGCTCCTTTTTATAACATATTTGTTAAGTTTTTTTCAGGGTATAAAAAAATCCGGTTCCTTCTGTGTAGAAGAAACCGGAGCTTTGGTTTGCTTGTACTTTATGGGTAAAGGCTGTGTGGCGATTTGTTACTCACCGTGCCTTCCCTTTTTCTTAGCTCTCGGAAAGGTCACCCAGTAACTTTGTGGACCTGCGTGATAGAAATAGGAATGTATACACAGGTCCGCTAATAATGTAGCCGCCAATAATAATGAAGCCTAGTAGCTTCGGCTCGCTAATAATTAGGGTAAAGATAAGGATAGCAGATACGAGAGTGCTGAATGGACGAGCCTTTACGAAACCGTACTCTTTGAAAGAGAAGTAACGTACACGGCTGACCATTGAAAATGCTGCAACAAAGGTAAGAGCCAACGCGAACGCTGGGAGCATACCGTTGAATTCAGCAGGAATGTACTGAGTAAAGAAAACGAAAGCGGCAAGAGCGCAGCCACCAGCAGGTGAAGGAAGCCCGATAAAGAACTTCTTAGGAACCACTGCAGTGGATACGTTAAAACGCGCTAATCTGAGGGCAGCACACGCTGCAAACAAGAAAGCTACGGCAATGCCGAGGCGGTTGTACTGATGAAGATACATTGAGTACATCATGAAGGATGGCACGAGACCAAACGCCACGAGGTCGCACAATGAGTCGTACTGTACACCAAATTCGCTGGCTGTACCGGTAAGACGCGCAACCTTACCATCTAAACCGTCCATGAGGGCGGAAAACAAGATAGCGGCAGCACACAATTCAAATTTTCCCGCAGATGCCCACACCAATCCCATAAACCCTGCAAAGAGACTCGCAGTGGTAAAGAGGTTAGGCAAAATGTAGATTCCCTTGCGGGCTTTTGATTGATGCATGTTTATGTGCTTCCTTGTTAAAATCGAAAAACTGCCGGTGACGAGTTCTATTTAGAATCTTCGTTTTCAGCTTGGCTGGCAATTACAGTTTCACCTGCAAATACCTGTTCACCTACAGTAACAGCCGGAGCATAGTCCTCTGGAAGATAAAGGTCAACCCGAGAACCAAACTTGATCATTCCGTAACGTTCTCCGCGGGTTAAGGCATCACCTTCATCTACGCGGCAAACAATTCTGCGTGCAATAAGTCCGGCGATTTGTACCATTGTCCAGCGGCTTCCGTCAGCCTGCTCGAGGTCGTAGGCACAACGTTCGTTATCGGTAGAAGCTTTGTCCCATGCTGCATTCAAGTACTTACCGGAGAAGTATTTAATGCCGCGAACAGTTGCAGCCACAGGGGAACGGTTCACATGTACGCTGAACACGTTCATGAAAATGCAGATGCACATGCGACGTTCACCGGTAAACGGATCTTCCATCGGATTAATTTTAATCACCTTACCGTCCGCAGGGCTCACTGCGAGTCCTTTTCCAGTCGGCGTTACACGTTCCGGATCACGGAAGAAATGTAAGCTGAACCAGAAAAGAATAAAGAATACAGTGGAAAGTACCCAGCATCCCATCATTGCAAATGCAAAGGTACCGAGACCGGTTAACAGAAGGGAAGGAATACCTTCCGGTGTAAGACCGCTTGAAGCTTTTCTCATAAATATCTTTGCCGAAATTCTCATTCCGGACTTGCTTGTTTGTTTAAATCAGCGCGCACGTTATTCAATTTTTATATAAAACGCAACTTTTCCATAAAGTAGCGCTCTCATACGCAATGTTATTTCCTGTAATAACTTACATTGTAGGAAATATCAGATCAGGAAATGCAGCTTGCAGACGCTCAAGCACCTTCTCATGCTCATCATACAACAGAGTCTGCATGCCTATTTCCCCTGCCCGCAGCAAATTGGACGGGTTGTCATCTACAAATAATGCATGTTCTGGTTTCACATCCATTGCGCGCAAAGCATGATGGAAGTAGTCGTGTGAACGCTTGGAGATGCCTTCCCGGTAGGAATTAAACACTCTGTCAAAATGAGCGTAGATGGAATGTTCAAAATCAAGATCTTCGAGCCAGTTAGTATGATCACTTAAGATAGCTGTTTTCACTCCGCTGGCACGGATAACATCCACAACTTCGAGCATCCACAACCGTACAGCAAAGCCCGTGAGAATCTCCAGATGCAGCAACTCACTCTGCTCTACCAGTCCGGTTTTCTTGCGTACCTCTTCCCAAAATTCTGCTTCCGTAGCCTTTCCTGTTGCATAGCCGCCCTCGTAGCAGATTTCAGTTGCTACGGACTGAAATTCGTCAGGATCAAACCCATTGCGGACAGCAATTTTACGCAATCCGTCTACAAAGCCCTCATCGGCCAGTACGCCGCTGAAATCAAAAAAAACAACATCAATCTGTTTAGGCTGTTCAGTTTTCATAAGGCTGCTCCCAATATGCAAACGTTGCGTTTCAAAAGTTTATATTTGCCTTGCTACGGCAACTCAGCCACTCTGAAAGAAGTAGACCTTCTTATAGTATGGCTCAGAAAGGAAAGGGCAACATGCAGAGTACAAAAAAAATCCGAATCGGTATTTCTTCCTGCCTTCTTGGCAACAAAGTGCGCTTTGACGGTGGACACAAAAAAGACAACTGGCTTGTAAATATACTCGGTGAGTATGTCGAATACGTGCCTGTCTGTCCCGAAGTTGAAATCGGCCTGCCCATACCGCGTGAAACACTGCGGCTGGTTGGTGATCCTGACAATCCGCGTCTTGTGACGACCAAAACATATCAGGACATGACACCAAGAATGAAAGAGTACTCTGCAAAGCGGGTTAACGAGCTTGAAAAAGAAAACCTGTGCGGCTTTGTCTTCAAACGCGCTTCACCTTCCAGCGGAATGGAGCGGGTCAAAGTGTATAAGGACGTTGATCCAAGCACAGTTAAAGATACAGGTGCCCCAAGTCAAAAAGGTATCGGCATTTTTGCCAGAGCCTTTATGGAACATTTTCCACTGCTTCCTGTTGAAGAAGAAGGGAGACTTGGTGATGCCGGTCTGCGGGAAAATTTCATTGAACGCATTTTTGCCATGCAACGGTGGCGGGAATTACTTGATCAACCGTTTTCACTGCATAACCTACTGGAATTTCATACCAGACATAAGTTACTTATTATGTCACACAGCGTTGTTCACTACCGTTCAATGGGAAAACTTATTGCTCACGGCAAAGAAATTGATCCAAAAGAACTCATACAACAGTATCAGACCGAATTTCTCACTGCATTAAAGATGAAAGCAACTGTAAAAAAACATACTAATGTATTACAGCATATTGCAGGGTATTTCAAAAAAGTTCTCTCTGCTGATGAGAAGCAGGAGTTTCAAGAAGTGATTAAGCAGTATCACTCTCAACTCGTTCCACTTATTGTTCCACTGACATTGTGTAATCACTATGTTCGCAAATACGATGAAAAATACCTTCGCTCACAGTGGTATCTTAATCCGCACCCTATAGAATTGAAACTGCGAAACCACGTTTAAACATTACTACGTCCGGTTATTATCATCATAGATACAGTCTATACACCGCATTTTTGCTTAGTTCTAATGGTACTTTTAATTATATATTGCAACATACACTATAAATTGAATTAATTTTTCACTGTTCAAATGTACAAACATTACACTTTATTGCTCACTCCCATTATACTTTTATAAACAAAACCCCTTTGAATAACAGAAGAAATAACCATCACCCTCTTGTCACAAACATGGTGAATAGGTACTACTCTAATATCGTGGACTAAATTACGAATTGATATTCCATAGGGGGTTCTTGTGAATAAAAGCGAACTTGTTAAAGTAATGGCTGAGGAACACAACCTGTCCAAAGATGAAGCAGTAATGCTTGTTAACGTCTTTTTTGACAGTATCCGCGAAGCTCTGGTCGAAGAAGGCAGAGTAGAAATCCGTGGATTTGGCTCTTTTAAAGTAAAAGAATACAAAGGGTACAAGGGACGTAACCCTAAAACAGGCGAGAGCGTGAAAGTATCTCCAAAAAGATTGCCTGTTTTCCGTGCAGGAAAAGAACTCAAGGAACTGGTCAACAAATAAAGTATCTTTTCCCAACAGACTTATAACTTTGCAATTTGAGACACACGCTCCGGTTTCATTGCGCCGTGCAAGATGCGCGTGGTGGTGCGGTACCCAGCAATACTCCGGACCTCATCTCATATTCGTATGAGCGGTCGCCTTCCTGTGGAATTCGCAAGTATACGATGCAAAGAAATAAAAAGAGTGAGCATACGCCCGCTCTTTTTTTTGTTTGAAAAACAAGGAAGAAGCACAAAGTCTTCGGCGCTCCTGCCTACTCTTCCTGATGATTCTCCACGGCTGTGCCCTCTTCAGACTCTTCACGCAAATCCAAGGTGAAATGATAGGTATCGTCGTTGAAGTCTTTTGAAACAACAAACCCGAGTGAGCGCGCCAGCTCAACCATGTTTTTGTTATCCCCGAGTGCTTCCCCTGTAATCTGAAGGGTATTTCTGGAGCGCAGATATTCAACAAGATGTGACATCAGCATGCGCCCAAGTCCTTTACGTTTCCAGTCGCTTCGCACAACAACGGCAAATTCAGAAGTGGCGTTATCAGGAGAAATCATCGCCCTTGCTGACCCGACAGTAAGCGGTTCTTCGCCTTCTTCAGGAATTGTCTGTGCTATGAAAGCCATTTCCCTGTCATAGTCAATCTGAGTCAGCTTTACCATCTCAGAACGCGGCAGTTCGCCCACATTACCAAAGAAACGGAACCTTCTGTCCTGCGGGCTCAGGTGTTCAATAAAATCCCAATGCGCTTTTTCATCTTCAGGCCTGATCGGGCGCAACAGAACGGTCAAATTCTCGCCGACAGTCACTACTTTTTCCAACTCGGCAGGGTATGGACAAATGGCAAGCTGCTCTGCCCCGCCTACATCCGTCCATGCCACACGGATAGCTGCATCCAATGCGAATGCTCCGTCCACAGTAGCCTGAACAGGGTTAATTTCCAGTTCAAAAATTTCCGGAATATCAATCAGCATCTGAGAAATCGCTACCAGCATTTCATATACAGCCTGAATATCAACACCTGCAACGGTATCGCTTCCCATAAGCTGCTTGCTTACCCGTGTTGTCGCAACCAGCTCTTTGGCAAGACTCATATTCAACGGAAGCAACTCTGTCTGCTTGTCATGCAACAGTGACGCCATAGAGCCACCATGCCCGAAGCGGATAACCGGCCCAAATTGCGGATCTGTTTCCACTTCAACAGAAAGCTCAACACCACGCTGACGTCTTGTCATTCGTTGAACAGCAAAGCCGTTAATACGCGCAGAAGGCTGATACTGGGCAACGTTCATTAGAATAGACTCCGCAGCAGCCATGGCTTCCGTGCTGTTACGGATATCAAGTTTTACACCGCCAGCCTGTGACTTTCTGAAGATGTCAGGTGAAATGACTTTAATCGCCAGTGGATAGCCCACCTCATCTGCAATGGCTGCCACTTCACAGGCAGACTCCGCGCTACGAGTGGTAATGCAGTGAATACCGTAGGCACCCAAAATTGCTTCCGACTCCTCCACCGTGAGCATCTGGCGCTTTTCTTCCAGTGCCTGCAATACAACAGAACGGCTTTTGAGAACATCTATCGTACTGTCCGGTCTCGACTCAGGAGCTTCTGCAAGCTTAATCTGGTTGCTTCTGTACTGCACGAGATTAAGAAATGTGCGCACCGCACTGTCCGGTGTGAAATACGACGGAATTTTGGCCTTGAAAAATGAATTACGGGCAAGCTCAGCATCACCGGCACCAAGCCAGCTGGTTAAAATCACCTTCTTGCTCCGCTTGCATGTTTTTATGACCTGATCTGCAATGGCTGCACTATCCACTCCTGCCGCCGGAACATGTAAAATAAGGATTCCGTCCACGGAGCTGTCCCGAAGCAAAGGCTTGATTGCCGCTGCGTACATGTCTCCATCCGCTTTGGCATCAATCACGAGAGGATTCCAGTATGACCAGCCGCTGCCCAAGGCTGTATCAAGGTGCAGACAAGCTTCCTCTGTCAGCTCCGCCAGTTCGCCGCCGCCCTGTAACAGCAGATCTGTTGCAATAAATGCAGGTGCACCGCCATTTGTCACAATTGCCAGTCTGTTGCCTTTCAACGGCTTTGACCATGCAAGCGCCTGAATGGTGTCAAACACGGAATCAATAGAATCCATACGCAGCATACCAGCACGTTTGAATGCGGCTTCATACACATCATCAGCACCGAGAATCATACCTGTATGCGCAGCCACAGCTTGTTCCGCAGCGGCAGATTTCCCTGCTTTAACCACAAGTACAGGTTTTGACCGTGAAAGAGCTCTGGCTGCGGACATAAACTCACGTGCATTGGCAACTGACTCTAGATACAGCAGCACAGCACGGGTATTCATATCACGATGCAGATAGTCCAGCACTTCGCTGAATCCCACATCCAGCATGTCCCCTAAGGAGATCACATGAGAAAACCCAATGGATTTTGACACAGCCCAGTCCAGCACTGAAGTGAACAAAGAATCTGACTGGGTGATGAAGGCAACTTTACCTGTGGAGAAAGAGGAAGAAGCAAGACTGGCATTAATACCAAGGGAAGGATTGATGAATCCGAGGCCATTTGGCCCCAGCAGGCGGACTGAAAATTTACGGGCAAGTTCGAATAATCGCTCACGTTTTCGCGTAGCTTCCTTGGTGCTGAACCGCGAAAAGCCGCTGGAAAAAAGAATAGCGTTTTGTGTCCCGCGCTTTCCCAATTCTTCAATATAGAACGGAACATCATCTGCATCGACACAGACAATGGCAAGATCCGGAGTAATAGGAAGAGTATCAATAGCCGAATATACCGGCTGTCCGAAAATTGTATCCGGCGAATCAGCTCCGGTCACAACCGGTAGTACCGGTCCGAGAAACGTACCGCCGAGCAGGTTTTGCATACACTCACAAGCGGGCGTACCTGCCTCTTCAGTAGCACCGATTATCACCACAGAGGTCGGTTGAAACATCTGTTTCAGCGTCGAATGGCTCACACAGACTCCTACGATTGGTTCCGGTTGGTATTATGCAACAGTATGTATGAAATACTGTAGTGGAAACTCAACGTAAGTTCAAACACTTGTGCTGTATTTCCTTTTGCCGAAAATCCCCCTCAAGAAAGTGCACGTGCCTGCCGTTCATGGGGGACAATTCAACCGTTCACCGCAAGCCTTGCTATTCACCCCCTGATTTGTGCCGTTCACCGAAAATGAGTGTTCTTTTTCTTGCAGGTGGTTGCATAGTGCAGTTGTTCATTAACAAACCGAGACTGCTCTCGCAGGAACCATGCAACATGTTTCCACCTTTCCCTTATGGTTTGTTTGCGGTTGTGGCGTGCACTATTCCTTGCAGCACCAGTGCATGCCACAACCGGAACACACTTTTTTACGGTTCAGCACGTGGCAAAAGCCCTGAGTCAAGACCACGGACTGCCAATTTATTTCGAGGAGAACACAATGAGTCAACACAACATCATTTCCATGCAAGATGAGCAACGTCTGTTCACCCCTTCCCCTTCCGGCGTCACTGGTACTCATATCCAGTCCCTGAAAGAATATGAGACGCAGTACAAGCGTTCAATGGAAGACAATGAAGGATTCTGGGCAGAACGTACGAATGAGTTACTCGACTGGTTTTCCCCGTTCACCAGTGTGCTGGATGCAGATATGGACACACCGGATATCCGCTGGTTCAGCGGAGGAACACTTAATGTTGCCCATAACTGTCTTGACCGGCATCTGGAGCTTGGCCGCAAGGATAAAACAGCCCTTATCTGGCAAGGGGAGCCGGAAGAAGATGTTGTGACATACACGTATGAAGAACTTTACGAAGAAGTATGTCGTTTCGCCAACGTATTAAAAAAGTACGGAATCAATAAAGGTGACCGTGTAGCCTTATACATGCCCATGATTCCGGAATTAACCATTGCCATGCTTGCCTGTGTCCGCATAGGCGCCGTTCATTCCATCGTTTTTGCAGGCTTCTCTGCCCTCAGCTTGCAAAGTCGCGTAATGGATTGCGAAGCTAAAGTGCTTGTTACCGCAGATGCAGTATTACGTTCCGGTCGCGTAATTCCCCTGAAAGCAAATGCGGATGAAGCACTCAAATCCTGCCCGAGCGTAGAACACGTTGTTGTTGTCGACCGTGCAGGGCTTGCGGAACAGGATAAGCTGGAATGGCACAATGAACGCGATCTCTGGTGGCATCAGGAAATGCGCCAGAATGACATTGCACCATACTGCGAATGTGTACCTATGGAATCTGAAGATCCGTTATTCATTCTGTACACAAGCGGTTCTACAGGTAAGCCAAAAGGTGTAGTTCATACAACCGGAGGCTACCTTACCTATGCCGCCCATAGTGCGCAGTGGGTTTTTGATATTCAGGAATCCGATGTCTACTGGTGCACCGCAGATATTGGCTGGATCACCGGACATTCATACATTGTCTACGGCCCGATGGCTCTGGGAGCCACCACCGTTATGTTCGAAGGTGTACCAAGCTACCCTAGCCCTGACCGTTTCTGGAATATTGTAGAAAAATTTGGTGTCACCATCTTCTACACCGCACCTACTGTAATCCGTGCTCTTATGCGTGAAGGCCTTGAATGGACACAGCGCCATGATCTTTCATCCCTGCGCGTACTGGGAACCGTAGGTGAGCCGATCAACCCTGAAGCATGGATGTGGTATCACGAAAACATCGGCAAAGGTGAAAGACCTATCGTCGATACATGGTGGCAGACTGAGACAGGTGGCATTATGATTGCGGCTCTGCCTTTTGCAACACCGCTGAAACCAGGTTCAGCCACCTTACCATTGCCGGGAATTGATGCCCGTATTGTACGGGCTGACGGCACGGATGCTGAGCCGAATGAAGGCGGCCACCTAATCATCCGTAAACCATGGCCGGGAATGCTCCGAGGGGTATTTAATGACCCTGAACGATACAAAAGCACCTATTTTGAACGCTTCCCGAAAATGTATGAATCCGGTGACGGAGCGCGCGTAGACGATGACGGGTATTTCTGGATCATGGGACGCCTTGATGACGTGATTAACGTTTCCGGCCACCGCATGGGTACTGCTGAAATAGAATCAGCACTTGTTGCCCACCCAACAGTTGCGGAAGCTGCGGTTGTCGGAATGCCGCACCCTATCAAAGGCGAAAGTATTTATGCCTACGTTACCTTAAAGGCAGAAGAGGAAGAGACAGAAGAATTACGCGGACAACTTCGTACATGGGTTCGTAAAGAAATCGGCCCCATTGCAACGCCGGAGATTTTGCAGTTTGCAGAAGAACTGCCAAAAACCCGAAGCGGTAAAATTATGCGAAGAATCTTACGTAAAATTGCTTCTGGAAGTACAGGAGATTTCGGTGACACTTCCACTTTGGCCGACCCAAGTGTCATCTCGGAACTCGTTGAAGGACGAACTGAACTGACAGGAAGTTAATCTTTTCCACTTTGCCGGTCTTCTTGAAACCAGAGGCAAACAGGGCGCCACGGTGAAGCTTATCCACAAGGCAGCAATGTTTCCTCTGGTTTCTTCAAAAAGCACGTACTACCTTCGGGATTCCTCCCCCCGATAACACAGAAAAAAGCACTGAACATATATATGTTCAGTGCTTTTTTCTTCGGTAACAGCCTGTATACAAAATGAGACGCTCTTGCATACAGGCTGTTATCAACCAGGAGCACTCCTGCGGGCGTAACGCAGGGATATGCTCAAAATCACCAGCGATAAGCGTGATGAAAATCATGAGCCTTTCAGGCTTACTTTCCCATTTTTTTCTCATAGAAAAGGCTGAGTATCGAGACAGATACCCAGCCTTTTCTATAGCACTCACTTGCGGCTGTTCAGCCGAATAACAATCTCAGTAAGATGCGCTCACTGTTTCAGGCTATGCCATCTGTCAGCTTTTCCCCCGCATTTACAAATCTAAAGACTTTCCTGCGAAGCCAAAAGAGGCATACCTGTTTAATTTTCGGTATAGTCCTTGGAGTACTATACCCCCCAAACCTGATGAAGCATTTGCTTCAACCGGCTTCCCCCCAAGCTGACCAACGGTCAGTTTAAGTATGCAAAATCTCCCGGAAGCCTTAACTATTCCCCAGCGGGCTTCATAAAACCTTTTCCCCGAGGTTATCGGAAGATTTTGCATCATGTAGGCGTAGTACAACATCGTATTGATGTTGTGACCAAAATTTTTCTCACTGACTTTTCATCGCGTTCATGAAGAGCAGTTAGCTACGTTAGTTGCTTTTACTATAGCAAACAGGATGCCAACTTTTTAAAAACAAAAAAATGTTAAATTTCAATTAATTATAGACTTAGGTAAAAATGAGACAAAACAAAAAGTGTCTCGTGAGACGTATCACGAGACACTTTGAGACAATTTGAGACAATTCGCATGTGACACTGATGTCTCACTCAACGTTAAGCCAGCCCGAGCTCCTTAAGCTTGCGATACAATGTAGCGCGTCCCATTCCTAACAATTTAGCTGCAGCTGTTTTGTTTCCATTAGCGGATGCAATAGCAGCCTGAACCTCTTCAGCAGTAACAGTATGACATGGCACACGCACCTGCTGCATTGATGCAGGCATATATGCATTAGGACTGATAAGCGGTTGAGGAGAATAGTTGGAACCATACGAACCTGTATACCCGCCATATGGAGGATGACGAACGACATCCGAACTGGAAAGAGGATCTGCTCCAAGAATCTGAACAGGGAGATGATCAGGAGTGATACGACCGGTGCGTGCAAGAATAGCTGCATGTTCAATAGTATGCTTCAGTTCGCGAATGTTTCCCGGCCACGGATGATTCATAAAAATCTGCATAGCCTGTTCAGAAACACCGGAGATTGAAACACCAAGCGTATCATTAAACATATCGATGAAAAATTGTACGAGCAGCGCCATATCATCCAGACGCTCACGCAACGGCGGCAGATGAACGTTCATAACATTCAAGCGATAGAACAAGTCTGAACGGAAAACACCCTGAGCTACGCGCTGCTGCAAGTCAGCATTTGTTGCAGCTACAATGCGGACATTTGCCTTACGTGTCACGGTATCACCAACACGCTCGAATTCGTGCGATTCCAGGAATCTGAGTAGAAGTACCTGAATACGCAATGAAATGTCACCAATTTCATCAAGGAAAATTGTACCGCCTTCCGCGGCTTCAAAGCGACCGACCTTATCTTTGGTAGCACCGGTAAATGCACCACGCACATGCCCGAACAACTCGCTTTCCAGCAGGTTTTCTGACAGGGCAGAACAGTTTACGCGCACAAGCGGCCCGTTTGCGCGGGCACCATTATGGTGCAGTGCTTCCGCAACCAGTTCCTTACCGGTACCGGACTCACCAGTGACAAGAACGGTGGTATCAAGATCAACAAGGTTTTCCAGCATAGAGTACAGATTGAGCATACTCTTGCTTGTACCGATGATATTTTTAAACGAACGTCGTTCCTGAAGTTGTTCTTCTAAAGATACAAGTCGGGTAATATCGCGCAGCATGAGCATTGCCCCGCGTTGCCCGCTTCCACCGGATTCAAACGGAGAGCAGTTGATCATGAAGATATGACGCGCGTCAGAGTCCATCAGCAACTCAACACGCTCTTCAACAATTCGTTCCCCATATGAAAGAACGTCATGGAAAAACTCATCACAGCGCAGTGCAAGATCAGGCATAACCTGCGGTAACAATTTACCGACAACCTCATCCTGCATAACACCGAACAGCTCTTCACCTGCACGGTTGATACTTTGCACAGTAAGCTCCGGATCAACAGAAATCATCACATCCTGCATGGATGAGAAGAGGAGCTCCAAATGCTGCTTGTACGTTTCTTTTTCCTGAAGAGTTCGTCTGAGCTGCATGTTGGATGCGCTCAATTCTTCTGTACGGCTGGCAACTTTTTCTTCCAGAGCGCTGTTACTTTCTGACAGCTGTTTGTAAAGAAAGAAGTTTTCGATTGCGATGCTTGCCGCAACCAGCGTCATGGAGAGGAGATAATAGGAAACATCTTCTGCGGGCTTATCATCTGGCAGGACACCAACAAACATGCCGACAGGGCCTGAGGAAGTCTGCAACGGATGCAGCAGTACATCTCCAAGACCTTCTGAGGTCACAGTTGTAGGGTGATTTCGACGCAATGCCCATGAAAACATGTGGTCTTCCATGAGCTGTCGGCACTCTTTCGTAATACGATCTTCTTCCTCACGGGAAGAGCACCACGTCATCACAAAATCATGCGACTCTTCATCCACCAGTAAAAAAGCCATCGTCTTGAACGGATGGATAGCCTCTACGTTGGCAGCAATCTCTGAGAGCATGCTTGAAACATCGGCAGCTTCACTGAGCCGATATCCAAAATGCCCCATACCAGTTGCAGCCTCCAGTATCTTCAACAGCGCCTGTCTGTTTTCCGGCGTATTCTTTTTGTCTGGAGAACCGAGTGCTTCATGCTCTAGCATTTCACCCAACTTTACTTTTTAAGTACGATGTAACAGCCCGAAGAGGTAACCTCTCCGGCTCATTTCCCACGGCAACTCGTAAACTGCACAGACGCAGCCCGCTGCCTTTCTCCTCTTGAATTACACCAGCAAGAACAAGGCTGCAACACCCGCAAACCTACAAGCCGTCGGTCAGGATTTCATACGTCTCTGCAACTTGCCTATCATATTGGGAAAGAATAGGCACCAGCGCAGATGGAGAAATTTCAGTGTACTCTAAAGAATCAGGAAAAAAGTCCGGCAAATGGTAGGTGCAGAAATCCTTTCTGCGTAATCCCATTGCCATAACGGTTGCCAAATGCACGACACTGGTATCCACCGGAGATGGCGAAGCAGACGGAGTGTAACAGTAACGTACAATATTGGTAAGTGTTTCTGGAATATTCCATGACTCCAGTAATGCGGCACCGACTTCAGCATGGTTAAAACCAAACACAGCCCGTTCCGCAGTTGGAAGCGGCACACCTTTTTTTCGGCTGATCAAAACAGCTTTACACATGGAAGCCGGATCATAGCTGATCATCAGCAACATACCTACAGGCTGCAACAATCCACCTACAAACAAGCGTTCTTCCATCAGTCCCTGACACTGTGAGCCGAGCAAGCGGGAAAGAATACCGCAAGAAATGGCATATTCCCAAAAATCCTGAACATTAAAGACCAGATCAGGAATACCTGAAAAGTTATGCACCACACTCAACCCAAGGGTAAGTGTAGTCAACTCATTCGATCCCAAAATAGTCAACGCACGTTCAATACTCTCAATACGAGCCGGAAAGCCGTAAAAAGGGCTGTTAACGAGCTTCAATATTCGTGCAGCTAGTCCTGTGTCTTTGGAAACAATGTTGGCGAGTCTACGAGACGTTGTGAATGCATAGTTCAATTCACGAACAATTTCATAGTAAATGTTCGGAAACGAAATAAGCTCCAACTCTTTTTCAACAACTGTTTCCGGCGTAATGACACCCGGCTTAAGTGTACTTTTTGATGCACGTTCATACAAATCACGCATAGTTTCTGCGGTCATTACAGAAAATCTGCGCCGGCGAATGGCATTTGTTGTGCGCTTCACACACTGAGACTTAAACTGGCGTAAAAAACTTGAACCATTCTCCTGTTCGCGAAAAGCCTGAGTCACATACCGTTTGGCGAGCAGCTGTGCCTCATCCACAACAGACTCTTTCTCCTTTTGAGCCTGTCTGGCGCTTGTTCCCGTTCCTGCAACAATGTCGGCTTCAACCACGCCCCATGCTTTCAGAATGGTTATTTTTTGGTCATCCAGCGTCATTCCGGCAGGAAAGAGACGCTTTCCCATCATGCCCAGAACTTCTGTTTGAAGCACCATGCCGGATTCTAGCTGGTCAATTCGTAATTTTCCCACAACCAACTCCTGCTATAACTAATCATAATGCAACACTAACTATCTATCTAAAATGTGATGTAATTCATAGTCCTCATTGCACTAAAAAAATCTATACACTGATAGCGAAATCATACATAACTATAAAAGAAAGCACCTTGTAACTTTTGTGCTACAATTCAGACTTCAATAGTACAGTAACCAATCACTCATGGTGGTGTGCCTATGTCAAAACACAATAGTAATACAAAGCAAATAATAGTTCTCGGCGGTGGCTTCGCCGGACTTTGGGCTGCAAAAGAGTTCAGTAAAAAAGATGGCTACCAAATAACAGTAATAGACCGTAATAACTACCATCTCTTCCAGCCGTTGCTATATCAAGTTGCGTCCGCCGGGCTTGAACCGGAACAAATTTCATACCCGCTTCGCGGCACCTTTCGCAAAATGCCGAATGTGAAATTCCGCATGGCAGAAATCACCGGACTGGATTTAGACAACAAAACGCTTCACAGCGACGTAGGGCCAATTCAGTACGACGGGCTGATTATTGCTCTTGGAAGCGTCACCAGCTATTTCGGTGTTCCCGGAGCCAGTGAATTCGCCTTTTCACTCAAAAACGCAGAAGAAGCCATCGACATCCGCAACCATATTCTTTCCTGCTTTGAATACGCACAATATGAGCCAGATCCCAAAGTACGCGAAGAGCTCCTCACGTTCGTAATTGTAGGCGGCGGCCCAACTGGTGTGGAATACGTCGGAGCGCTCTCCGAGCTCGTCAACAACTCACTCCACAGAGACTTTAAGGGGCTTCACCACGAAGACGTCCGAATAATGCTCGTTGAAGGTGAAGACGGTCCGTTAAACGGATATCCCGAAAAGCTCCGAAACTACGCCAATAAACGACTGGAAAATCTTAATGTTCGCGGCCTGTATAAACAGCACGTAGTGCAAGTGGAAGCTGACAAAGTCACCCTGAAGAACGGTGACGAAATTTCCACCCGTACAGTTCTCTGGACAGCCGGAATTCGCGGCAACAGGGTTGCAGAAAACATGGGCGTCCCTTTGGGACATGCCAACCGTATTATTACGACTCCGACACTCCAGCTTGAAGATCATCCTGAAGTATTTGTTGCAGGGGATATTGCCCTGCCAATGGATGGTGACAAGCCTGTTACCGGCCCTACTGTTGCACCAAATGCTATCCAGCAAGGAGCCCTTGCTGCAAAAAATTTACAAGATCACTTTGAAGGAAAAGAACTCAAGCCATTCATATACTTTGACAAAGGATCACTTGCCACAATCGGTCGCTCAAGCGCGGTTGTGCATCTGGGAAAATTCCAGTTTACCGGTTTTTTTGCATGGATCACATGGTTGGTAGTGCATCTGCTTTACCTTATTGGATTCCGCAACCGGACTATTGTGTTCATTAACTGGGCGTTTGAGTATTTTCTTTTCGAACGCGGCGTACGGTTAATTATGCCAAAGGCAAAAGATACTATCCCGCACGGGAAAGCTGATGAATACTCAACAGAAGGTACGGAGGGCACTGCACTTAACAAACGCTCCGTAAAAGAAGAGTAAAGGTGGTCTGTTAAGGTTGATTAGTATCAAAAGTACAGGCAGTATATATACACAATGATGATTTTCTGGAGGCATCGTCACCACATGCTGCCCCGATCACAGTACCGGAAGACACTGGTGTCAGGACAAATCAGTCTGAATGGCTGAAACGAACCTGCACTAACTATCGGCTAAAAAAACTCAACCATAAGTAAGTTTGGAATTATTTTCGCTGATTGAACAGTCTTCAAGCTGAGAGGATGTGCTTATGATTTTGAATGCAAGTCAACTGAAGGCATTGCGTCAGCGCAATGATGAGGAGCTGCGCAAAGAGCAGCCAAGCTATGGATACCCTGCACAGACTATCCGCGATTTACTGCATACAATTGAAGCTGCAAAGAAAGAAAAGAAAAAGTGGCAACGTCTCGCGCAGGAGCGCGGAAGTGTTATTGAAATCATGAAAAAGACGCTTGAAAAAGAAGCGTAATGTACTGAACAAACAAGAAGGAAAGGGAGGCATTAAGCAACCCTTTCCTTTTTCTACTTTTTAGGATCTTTTGTACCGGAGTAGGTGCACGCATTACGGATCATCCGAAAGTGTCCTTCCTTATCCACGCCAATTGGACGCCCGCATAGACAAAAGACCTTTCCGTCACGCTCATCTATCTCGAAAATCTTTGTGATGCGCTCCTTGTGACACCGCACTACTTCGCCTTTACCTATCTTATAATATTTCCAGAGCTTTCTACGACAGGCAGCACATTTGAATGTCAGCATAACAATCCTCCGAATCTCTGATTGCAGAACACAGCTACAGTAACCTTACTATCTACAGATACCGTTAAAAATCCGGTGCCCTGTCAAACTCCAGCATCTCGCCGGAAACTGGATGCGCTATCTTCAAGTACCGTGAGTGCAGCATCAATCGTTCACCGGGATTACGGGTTCCGTACAGATTATCCCCTACAATCGGACATCCCAGACCAAATTTGTGGGACGAATGAACACGAAGCTGATGCGTACGACCGGTAATAAGATCAAAGGCTATTCGGGTTTTTCCATCCTGATAATCCAATTTTTCCCACAAGGTAATGCACCGCTTTCCCTGAAGAGGATCATAAATACGTATAGGGCTGTTGAACCAGTCCAAACGAAGAGGCAGGTCAATAGTACCGCTCGCTCCGCGGACTTCTCCATCCAGAATGGCTTCGTACTTTTTCCCCACACGGCGCTCACGAAATTCTGTAGACAAGTTCCGTTTTGCTTCTATTGTCAATCCAAGAATCAACAGGCCGGAAGTGGACATATCCAGACGGTGTGCCTCTGGATGCTCAATGCATTCAGGATACATTTCACGCACACGGCTTACCACGCAGTCAGCTTTCTCCGGCCCTTTTCCCGGAACAGACAACAAACCGGCAGGCTTATATACCACTACACAGTGCTCATCTTCGTATAAAACATCTATAGAAAGATGCGATGCATCGTATTTATCAAACATTCATTATTCCGAATTGTGATCTAGTCCGCAGAGCATGAAGCCGAGAATCGGCTGGCATTTTTCTTCGCATGCTTCATAAAATTTTCCATGCTGCCGTGTCTGCGATTTATTTTCTGCACCATAAAAGAATTCAGCAATCCCCAACGGGATAAGCCGGTTCTCCTGTGCATAATGAATCAATTTAGGAGCGCAGCAGTCTGCTGTGCCTGTTCGCATTCCCTGTGTGCTGTGGAACACTTCTTTAAGCGGCTTCTTTTCACCCTTAAAGTTACCCAGAATATACAGGGCATATAATTCATCCATAAGCGCGCGGGAACAGGCCTTGCGTTCTTTCTTCAATTGCTGCAGCAGCTCCTTTTCATGAGCCGCCAGGGAATCTATGCGGTCTGAATACTCATTCACCACCTTGCTTCCCGCAGCATTCACCGCATTGTATCGGGGAAGATTCATAACAGGCGGAGCCCATCCGGGGATGTCGTATATCCGATCATACTGACCAGAAAACGCACGGACAATCCCCACAGTGCCATCCTGCTTTTTGCAGACCATAACGCCGAGCATCTGTCCTAACGCCTTTCCCCACAAGTAATCCATGCTGTAACGAGGGTTCCCTTCTAGAGAATCAAGCTGCGCCTGTAGCTCCTGCCGTCCTTCAACGCCTTCAGGAACAGCAAGCAGCATATCGCCTTTAGCCTCCAGCTCTGCCAGCAGCGTACGGGCATAATATTGCGCACTTCCGTACGGCAGTGAATGCGTTTTTCCGCATGCTGTACAATAACCAAATGCGGCTGCGTCTTCTGAAAATTCTTCAGCACAACTATCCAACGGGATAAACACTCTGAACTCCTTGGGTCTGAATGGCAGAATTCATCACTCTGCACCGCAAGGTATATAGGCACTGAACGCCAGAACGGCAAGAAAAGATCAGGTGGGGGGGGCACGCTAAAACAAGTTTGTCTGCTAAACAAAAAAAACGAGATGATACACATCTCGTTTTTTTGTTGCAAACCTGCCGGGGGGAACCACAATATCCAAATAAAGAGCCTCTGGTTTACGGGCACAACCTGCGTGGCGGAAAGCCTACAGTAACACCGTCAGGAGAGAATATCTGTTTATCAAATGAACATCCGGCAGTTTTACGGTGTTCCCACCGCTTGCGTTGCAGGTAGGCGTGGAGGCTTTGATAATGTACTCTGGGTCAATGGAATGCAAGAACGGCTAAAGCCGTGCTCACAGCGCTGTTTCCAATATTCAGGTACACTACCGTTCCGTCACCGCTGCAAAACTAATCCTAGTGGTTGCCACAACCGCCTGTGCTGCCGCCACCACAAGTAAATTCCTGAGAGAAACGCGGGAGAGAACCTGCAATAAAGCCGTTCACTGCGTCCTGAACACTCTGGGCACCATTGCCATGAAGAACATCAATACCGACCTGACGGAAGCCCATAAGAGGCCGCATACCCATACCGCCGGAAATGATTGCCTGTACTTTATGTTCTGCAAGGTAGTTAACCGGAGCCATACATCCGCCTTGTTCGTGCGGGATGTTAGGAATAACTTCCACGTTGCCGACCTTACCGTCTTCTACAGAAATAAGAGTGTACATCTGGCAATGACCAAAGTGTGCGTCCACGCCTGCTTCCAGTCCACCTGGTGCTGCAGAAGGAACTGCTACGAGAGTTGAAGACATATTTTCTCCTTGTAACATGTCAAATTTTCTTTGCTGATAGTATATTACAGCTGTGAAAGTACGTTTTTCCATATACCGTCAAAGGCAGCGTACATAGTCGAATCAAATTCTGTAACAGCCTTGCGTTCCACCATTGCCGCTGTCACGGCGTCGGCATGCGGAACTCGTCCTGCAACCGGATAGCCCTGCTGCGCACAGAAGGATTCGATCTTTTCTGTCATGTCGGTATTTAAATCATATTTATTGATGACCACGCATCCCTTAACACGGAAGTGGTCACACAAAGCCGCAACGCGTTCCAGATCATGCAGACCTGAAGGAGTAGGCTCCGTTACAAACACTGCCAGATCAGTTCCGGAAAGTGAGCTGATAACAGGACATCCAATTCCCGGTGCGCCGTCGGCCAACAAAATATCGTGCCCGTGTTCCCGTGCTGTTTTGCGTGCTTCGTCCTTAAGCAGCGCAACCAGTCTGCCGGAGTTTTCTTCTCCGGGATACAGCTGCGCATGGACAAGGTGCCCGAAACGTGTCTCTGACCTGTACCATTCACCACAGTTTTTTAAGGTAAAATCAACAGCTTCAGCAGGACATAATGCGACACAGACCTTACAGCCCTCACATTTCATCGGGTCAACAGCAAACGTTCCATTTTCATGGGTAATTGCATCAAAACGGCAACGTTCAAAGCATTCACCACACTGCGTACAGTCTTCCTGACGAATTTTTGCCTCATACCCTGACCAGAATTCATGATGCTGGTATTGTTCGGGCTGGCTTATCAGGTGGAAATCCGGTGCATCCACATCCAGATCACATAAAATTGTATTTTCAGAAAGATGGGCAAATGCTCCGGTAACTGTTGTCTTGCCGGCTCCGCCCTTTCCGCTGATTACGAGGATCTCATGCATGGACGGACTCCTGAATAGACTGGCGTAACGTTTCAAACACTGGCTGTAATGTTGGAACTGCCTGTGTGATCACCGCACCGGTGGAATAAGCTTCTGCAATATGCCTTTCAAACGGAATTTCCGCCCAAATAGGAATATTGTGTTCTGCGCAGAAATCATACACCTGCCTGTCCCCTATGCCAGCCTTGTTAACAACAACGCCCATAGGTTTTTCGAATACGGAAAAGGCTTCGTATGCGATTTTGAAATCATAGAATCCAAACGGGGTAGGCTCCGTAACCAGCACAACACAGTCTGCATCTGAAACAGCACAGACTGCTGGGCAACTCGCACCGGGAGGAGAATCTAGAATAATATCACGAGAATCATCTTCATATGCTGAAAAGACATCGTGCTTAACCAACTTCATTAGTGGAGGACACATCGCCTCACCGATGCGGAGTCTACCCATATGGAACGCAATATTACCGGAAGTGCCATGGCACAGCTCGCCCAGCTCGCGAGAATCGACTGTTAACGCGCCGGTTGGACACACAGCAATACAACCGCCACAACCATGACACATATCAGGAAAGGTTAATAAGGTATCCCCTATTAATGCAATTGCCTTAAACTGGCACAACTCAGCACAGGCTCCACAAGAGGTGCACATCCCCTCGTCTGCTTTAGGAATCTCGATATATCCTTTCTCTGTTCCGGTAATTGCAGGATGTAAAAATAGATGAAGATTAGGCTCTTCAACATCCAGATCAACCGCAGCAACAGGGGCATTCCAGTTTGCTGCCAATGCAGCAGTAACTGTTGTTTTACCGGTGCCGCCTTTACCGCTGGCTACTGCAATAATCACTAGAAGCGACCTCCGCCTCTTCTGCCGCCTTGTCCGCCACAGCGTCCGCTGCCCTGACCTCCGCGTTGCCCTTGGCCTCGACCAGCACCACCCTGTCCTCGACCGGCACCGCCTTGTCCGCGTCCAGCACCTTGTCCCTGTTGACAGGATTGTTCCGCCTGAGCTGTCGGAGCTGGCTGGCTGGCCTGAGCAGTTCCACCACCCATTCCGCTCTTACCTTGCGAATTAGGGGAGGAAGCAATTGTGATATTGCCTTTATTAAATTCTTCTATTGCCTGACGCACAGTCATGTTTTCAACATCCTGTCCGACCTGAACATTCGCAGCTTCCAGTGCAGTAAAAGCCTTAGGACCAACATACCCTGTCAGTACGACTTTGGCTCCACTTCCGGCTACATTCTGAGCAGCTTGAATACCCGCACCCTGTGCCATTGTCTGAGAAAGGCCGTTATCAAGGTAGGAAAATTCAAGGCTCTGAGAATCAACAATCAAGAACCCCGGCGCTCGTCCGAAACGAGGATTAACAGTATCATCCAATGTTGGGCCGTTGGTACTGATTGCTAATGTAGTTGATTCCATGTTGGACTCCTTGGTGATGTCGTTGCATCAGAAAATGGTCATCATTACGATTCACACACACTTCGTGCGCCGAATCTACCTCTCTGTCTGCTTACCACCTGAACAACAAGGTTGTCCGGCTTTCCGCTTGCCTTGTACGTCTGCTTCGAATGTATAGTCTCCACCTTCAACTCGAATCGCGCATCCTTGTGAAAGTGCAGTTGCCACTGTTTTACGTGCCCCTGCTAATATGCGCCCAAGAGTAGGACGGGAAACCCCCATCTGTGCGGCTGCTTCTTCTTGTAGCAATCCCTCTGCATCTATCAGCTGCAGTGCTTCCAATTCGTCCACAGATAACTCAACGGTTGTTAAGTCCATCATAGGTATTCCTTGCGGCTTATAAAAAACCACATGTGGCATCTTCCTGATGACGCGAGGGATTTTTCGTCTACCCACAGATTCTCCTGTTCGGTTAGTAAGTGTTTACACTTTATGTATCTACCCCTCAAAGTCAATACAAAAAATGAGCACAGGCTCAAAAAAACGAATAACAATCTAATTTATTTAGTAAAATTTTATTCATTATTTCACCTCAAAAACGCAACTGATACGCACTAATTTATCAATTTGAACGTTCTTTCCGTGCCATAATAAAAAAGCCTCCGCACACAATGTGCGAAGGCTTTTCTCTTTCTATCCAGCAGGTGATTAAAAAACTACGCTTTTTTCACCACAGAAGTTTTAAGGAACATGGAGCCAAATCCCGGAATCTTACAGGAGATATCGTGAACTCCATCCTCAGGCTCAACCAAGGTAATGTTCTTCACCTTAGTCCCTTTTTTAATAGCACCAGAGCCGCCCTTTATCTTCAAGTCCTGAATAACAATAACAGTGTCACCGGTAACAAGCACGTTACCATTAGCATCCTTGTATACCCGTTCCGCTACATCTTCAGCGGTAAACTCATGGCTACATTCAGGACAGATAAGCATGCTGCCATCATCATACACATATTCAGAGCCACACTGAGGGCAATTCGGTAAGTTTTCCATATCATTTCCAATGTATTGTTTATTTCTCCCCATTCGGGAAGAATAGTATTACAGGCATGCGCCATTCAAGTTCTCAATCAAGAACCAGTTCACCCTATCAGGACATCAAAAAAGAAAAAAGCTCCCCCTGAGCACCTATAACACACCAGAATGAAGCCTATAACTAGCTATACGACCGGGCAACAAGGAACACCTGACGAAAAGCAAGACAAGAAAAAAGCCTTCGCTCTATACGCTGAAGGCTTTTTACCATTCACTTGCTAAAAACAAATGGTATTACGACCACTTTCTTTTGCCTCATAAAGCTTCATATCCACACGGTTAAGAAGCGACTCCATTGTCTCGCCTTCACGGTATTCAGCTATCCCGATGGACGAACTGACTGAAAGCTCTTCCCCGTCATAGGTAACTGGCATTTTATCTAAAAAGGCCTGAACCTTTCGGGCACCGGAAATTGCGCCCGCGACATCTGTTCCAGGAAACAGCATCAAAAACTCATCTCCCCCGATCCTAAAAACCAAGTCTGTCTGTCGCACAGCAGCGTTCAAACAAAATGCTGAATGCTTTAAGATACTATCTCCTGCAGGATGCCCGTACTGGTCATTGACCTGCTTAAACAGATCTAAATCAAACATCAAAACAGACAGCTTCTCATTATGCATTTTTGCATGCTGAATATGCTCTTCAAGCGCCTGCATACCGGCCCTGCGGTTACCAATATCCGTCAGATCATCTTTCAAAGAAAGCTTAGTAAGCCTTTCATTCAAAAAGGTAATTTGTTCCTGCTTCACGCTTACCATGCATTGCTGGATAAAGATGAACGCTGAAATGATGAATGAAAAAAGAATCGTGAAAATACGAGCAAGGCCATAATATTTGTTCTCTATTGGATCATATCCAAGCTGCAGCTTCCATACCCCGTTGGGAACCTGAATATCCATATCCACAGCAGTTGCACTTTTATGCCCTTTGGAAGCAAACAATACAGGTCTGTTTTTCGAGTCCGGATTATCCCCCTCAAGCGCAATATACAGCCCCTGTTCTTCGAGCCTGCGTATTCTTTCCGGCAAAATTTGATCAACTGAAAGAATCGCAATAGTAAATCCCCAAAACTCTTTTATTCCGTTGGCAACACGAAAAACAGGTTTTCGGGCAATCACAGCATACGCACCATTTTGAATAAGCTTGAGCGGCCCTACAAATGTGACTTTACCGCTGCGTAACGCCCGAACCGCGCCTGCGCTGCGCTGCGCATCAGCTAACAAGTTATGCCCTAACGCCTTTTCATGCCCAGAAAGCGGATATATATTGGAAACAATACCTTTTTTTGCGAGTTGAACAACTGATGACCCGTTCTTTTCTTGCACTAAGAGTTCTGCCCATTCTTGAAAGTCAGCTGTATTATAGTCAGTAGCTTTAAGAAGGGCATGTAATGATTCTGTCAGAACTCTTCCGTCCGATATCTTACGCTGTATTTCCTGCCCTATTATAGAGCCTGTATTAAGCAAAGTATCACGCAACAATCTTTCTTCATGCTCTGCATCCCAACGAATTAATGCTTCAACAAAACCAATTGTCAGAAGATTCATTGCTATACAAAGCACAGCAGTGCATATAATTTTTATTTTATTGCCTTCCTGCATCTCACCCCACAGTATTCAGCACAGCTTACGCAGCATTACCATACGAATATAACACATAGTATTTAGTCGGTGTATACTGGCAATACCGCAACGTCACACTACTGCTACATTAGTAACTATTCCCATATCAAGTAAGATTCTTCAAAATTACTACTTAGATGTGTCCACAATACATAGTGATACAAACAGCCTGTACTGCAGCACATTGATTCGAGCCTTACTACATACCCATATACAAATCAGTTAGTAATAGGAGCATGGCAAACTTTTTTACTTAAACGAGTTGCGCACTTGAAAGCTACACAGAAGGCAAAAAAAAAGTCCTCATACTTTCGTATGAGGACTAGATTTGCGTGGCGGAGCCGACGAGACTCGAACTCGCGGCCTCCGGCGTGACAGGCCGGCGTTATAACCGACTTAACTACGGCTCCGCAAATGGTGGGCGGTACAAGGCTCGAACTTGTGACCCTCGGCTTGTAAGGCCGATGCTCTCCCAACTGAGCTAACCGCCCGATGGAACAGTTTCTATATGCACTACCTCCTGAAGTCAACAGAAAATCAGGCTTTCATGCATTTTTTCTCAGAACTTCAGTATGTACTAAAATATGCCGCGCTAACACATTATAAACTACGAGGTTCAATTATCACGTCAACGCTGCAAAATCGTCACAACAATCGGGCATGGTAGATATTTGTGCCACAGCAAAAAACCAACTCCCGAAAGTAATGCACAAAAAAAAGGACTGGAAAAAATCCAGTCCTAACAATGGTGGGCGGTACAAGGCTCGAACTTGTGACCCTCGGCTTGTAAGGCCGATGCTCTCCCAACTGAGCTAACCGCCCGATGGAACAGTTTCTATATGCACTACCTCCTGAAGTCAACAGAAAATCAGGCTTTCATGCATTTTTTCTCAGAACTTCAGTATGTACTAAAATATGCCGCGCTAACACATTATAAACTACGAGGTTCAATTATCACGTCAACGCTGCAAAATCGTCACAACAATCGGGCATGGTAGATATTTGTGCCACAGCAAAAAACCAACTCCCGAAAGTAATGCACAAAAAAAAGGACTGGAAAAAATCCAGTCCTAACAATGGTGGGCGGTACAAGGCTCGAACTTGTGACCCTCGGCTTGTAAGGCCGATGCTCTCCCAACTGAGCTAACCGCCCAAAATACATTCGCACCACAAGATGATATATCCGCGATACTAAAAAAGTGGCGGAGCCGACGAGACTCGAACTCGCGGCCTCCGGCGTGACAGGCCGGCGTTATAACCGACTTAACTACGGCTCCGCATTCTCTTACGAGAAAAATATATATTCAATTGTATGAAGCTTGCGCCTCTTGATTTCAAGTGGCGGAGCCGACGAGACTCGAACTCGCGGCCTCCGGCGTGACAGGCCGGCGTTATAACCGACTTAACTACGGCTCCGCAGGTATTGAATGGTGGGCGGTACAAGGCTCGAACTTGTGACCCTCGGCTTGTAAGGCCGATGCTCTCCCAACTGAGCTAACCGCCCGTTCAACGAGGACACGTTTTAGGGAAAACCCGCTCAGGTGTCAACAGGAAAGCTTCAAAAATTTACTTTTTTTTATTTTCACTGCTGAATCGCTAATATCAGACAGCGCTTTCTTCTAAAAAACAGACTAAACACAAGACAGCATACACAACACAACTATCTATAATTACAGCCTCTATTTATTTAAAAACTCGGCTCACTCTCGAATTCCAAAATTTCTTTTGTCTTCGGGTGCATAAAACGCAGATAAGCTGCATGCAATTTCATCTGCCCCGGCTCAGTACCATTTCCATACAACCTGTCACCGACAATCGGATACCCAAGCCCATATAAGGCATGCAGTCTAAGCTGGTGTGTTCTGCCGGTATGCAAAACAAACTCAACCCTTGTACATCCGTTTTCTACTCCAAGATTCCGCCATTCCGTATGTGCCGGTCTCCCCTGTTCAGGATCAACAACACTGTACGGCCTGTTGTCCAAATCCATACGCAACGGTAAAGAAATAGAACCACCTTGATCCGCAAGCTCTCCTTCGATCAAGGCAACATATCGCTTGCTCACTTCTCTGTTTTGAAACTGTTCCGAAAGCTCACGCTTTGCACGCTTTGTCAAAGCCAGCACCAACAAGCCGGAAGTATCCATATCCAGCCTATGCACAGTAGGTATTTTAGTACAGGCCGGATACCGTTCCTTAATGCGAGTCTCAACAGAGTCCTGATTCTCCTCTCCCTTTCCAGGCACAGACAAAAGACCACCGGGTTTATTAACAACCACAAGCTTGGTGTCTTCATAAATAATAGAAAGAAAATACACAGGCGCTCCGAATAAAAATTTGTATAGCCTTATTAATAAGGAACGAGCCAAGAGGCAAGCCACGCATACGAGCGCATACTGACAGCAACGTGACGCAACGTAATATCAGAACGCGCTGTGAGTACAGCATGTGTTGAGAGAGAGGATAAGAAAGATAGCAGGCAGCAAATTATGTCCCGAACCTCAAGGAGAGGGACAATATAACAACATGAATTTCAAAAAGAAAAAGCGCAAAAAATGATAGTAAGCGCTACCTCTTCGTGACAGGCTCGGTGGAACTAAAGCCCAAAGCGACCAATAAACGCGGCTGCGCGTCTAGGTGGCAGACGCAAAAAAAGGGTGTAGTTTTCACTACACCCTTTGCTCGCATGGCGGAGCCGACGAGACTCGAACTCGCGGCCTCCGGCGTGACAGGCCGGCGTTATAACCGACTTAACTACGGCTCCGCATAATGGTGGGCGGTACAAGGCTCGAACTTGTGACCCTCGGCTTGTAAGGCCGATGCTCTCCCAACTGAGCTAACCGCCCGATATGAAGAAACACTATTTAGTGAATCCTACCTGAGTAGTCAATACTTTTCCAACCACTGTTGTGTTTGCAGAAAGCAGTTCCGCTCAAGAGAAAGAGCTTCTACGTAATTTCAAAACACCGCGCAAGTCTTTTTTTAACAATTCTTTCAATAAACATTATATATATTGCAAATTCAGCACATTACAACACTTTCAACCAACTTGGTTTAAGCGCTCAATCAAAGCACTCAATCTAGCTTCGTTTAATTTTTTTTACCGTCCAAAAGCCCCGAAAACTCACGCCCGAGAGATTAGAGAGGTGTTATAATTACTTAAAATAATGAGAAAAAACTTGTGCGCATTCCTTTTTTTACGCTACAACATCTGCAGACCTGCATTGAGATTACTGACCACAATCTCGAAAAAGACTACTGACCACAGTCTTTTGCAGTAAAAAAAGAAGGATTTACACACATGAAACGCATTATTATCCTGATGCTTGCTTGTACTATGGTGCTTGGCGCTGTTGCTACAAGCTCAGCTACCGAATTTAAGGCAGCCGGTACACTCGACATGGCATTCCAGTGGCTGGACAACCCTGATCCAAAATCTGCTAACAACGGCGACTACTTCAACGCTATCCAGCGTCTGCGTACCAAAATCGACATCATCGCCAACGAATCACTCAAGGGTGTTTACTACCTTGAAGTTGGTACAATCCGTTGGGGTGACCCAATCACTTTAGGCCGCGGAAGCGGTGGTGCACTTGGCGCTGACGGCGTTAACGTTGAAACCAAACGTCTCTACCTTGACTTCCAGGTACCTGACACTGAGCTTCAGTTACGTATGGGTATCCAGGGTCTCGCACTTCCTTCCCTTGCTAACAACAACCCTGTTCTTGATGATGACGTAGCAGCTATCGTAGCTAACTACTCTTTCACAGATCAGTACAACATCGTAGCAGCTTGGGCACGTGCAGCTGACACTGAAAACTACAGCACTAACGGTAGCCCAACCAGCAAAACTAAATACGACGTATTCACCGTTATCTTGGGTCTCAACTTTGAGCCTGTAACTCTCGTTCCTTACATCGCTTACGGTGCAATCGGCCGTAACGCTGACGTAAACTCCCGTGCTGGCGGCATCATCACCGCTACTGCTGACCGTGATGCATGGTGGCTCGGTCTTTCTGCTAAGTCCAATTACTGGGAAAACCTCAACTTAGCATTCGACTTCGTTTGGGGCTGGTCTGATGGTTCCGATATGGCTGTCGGCGCTGCTGGCAACCCTAACAGCCGTGACCAGAGTGGCTTCTACGCTCTCCTCCACGCTGATTACAAAATGGAATACTTCACTCCTACTCTCGACCTCTGGTACTCATCTGGTGATGACGACAGCGTAACAGGCGACGGCGAATTCATGCCTGAAATCTCTGCTGGCGGTCTTGCTCTTACCAACCTCGGTACTGACGGTGGCTTCTTTGATACCACTGACAACGCATTCACAACTTCCGGTATCGGTACCTTTGGTGCAGTACTTGGATTCACAGACTTCTCCTTTATTGAAGACGTAACTCACGATTTCAAAGTTGCTTACATGCAGGGTACTTCTGAGTACTCAAGCTCAAGCCTTGTTAACACTTTCCCAACTGACGAAGACCGTGCTTGGGAATTCAACCTCGATACTAACTGGCAGATGTACGAAAACCTCGCAGCTATCGTAGAACTCGGTTACCTCAACCCTGACTACAAAGGTGTTGACGGTGAAGAAGCTGTTTGGAAAGCTGCAATCGGCTTCCAGTACTCTTACTAGTTAATGTATCCGTGGTCAGGCGCATAACAGGCGCACACAATGCAGTCCCAGCCGGAGAGCACATGCTCTCCGGCTTTTTTATGCTAAAAAAAAACCGTGCATCATGTTCAACCACAATACACGGTAACTGTTGCGATCAGTTCAACAGCTCAAAATCAATCAAGTTGAAAGATCGGCAGCTTCCAATGAACAACTTTTTCAGGAAGCACTCCATGCTCTGCCCAAAAATGTTTGTGCACTCCTTTGTAGCCCCAAAGCTCACCCTGATATTTCTGCGGAAGAAACAGCCGTGAAAATGGTTTCTGGAGCTGCTGTATTTTCTCCATAAGCAACAGGCGCAACGCTTCACTGCGCACCATATTACCCATAGCCGGATGAAATGAGCCAGCAATCAGATTCTCGTTAAGCCCATCCTCCTGAGCAACACCAATACGTATAACACGAATTCCATGCTGCCATAACGACAATAGCCCTTCTCCAAGCGCAGTAACTGTTTCTTCAAGAGTCCACGGCTGAAATTTACCCTGCGAAAACCAATGCGCCAGTACAGTATTCTTAAAAACGAGGCATGGATACAAGCGAACAACATCAGGAGAAAGCGCACAAGTTTTCGCAATATCATTCGTAAAAATTTCTGCATTCATTCCGGGAAGCCCGGGAAGAAGCTGAATACCGAGAGTGACATTAGCATTTTTGACAGTATTGCAAGCACTTACTATCACCTCTTCAGTATAACCGCGCTTGCTATTCGCTAATACTTTGTTATTATACGTTTGTACGCCCAATTCTACCGTGCGCAGACCTCCATCACGCAGTTCAGACAACTCCTCCTGATTAATCGCGTCAGGACGCGTTGAACAGCGCACACCGCTCACTACGCCAGATTCTGTAAATTGTGCAGCAAGAGCAACAAAACGTTTTTGCCACACAAACGGAAGAGCGGTGAAGGTTCCACCGTAGAATGCAACCTCATATCCGGCTCCGGACTCCGCACCTTCAAGAGTGGCTTGTAACGCACTGTAAACATGCTCTAATTGCGCCTTAGCTCTTCCTGTCTGGACTGTCTGAGCACAATACACGCATCGTGTTTTACAACCTGCAAATGGCATGAACACAGGTAAAATGCGGATTTTTCGACCGGCAGGTTCCGGGTGAGAAAAAATCATTTAGGACGTAACCACCTTTATGTATTAATCTTTTTTGATTTTATTTTACATTCTTTTGTTCTGAACAACATATTTCACACTGCCAGACGTCAGGAAACACCTCAAAACTGCGGTTTTCCCCTGAAACAGAAGGTTTCGTCAGTTCAATATTGTAAACACATAAAATTACGTAAAAAAACTTGATTGCTTACATAAATTGAGTATATACACAGCCCGACACACGTCTGGAAAAGATAAAATCATCCAGACGATTACCTGAACAATGTAACAAAAAATCATTACTGCACTATGAGTACTCAAGATTGTATTTTTTGCAAGATTATCAAAGGCGAGATTCCGTGCGCGGAAATTTACTCAGACGACAACGTACTGGCTTTTCTCGACATTGGTCCGGTAAGCAAAGGTCATACGCTAATTATTCCTAAACAGCATTTTCCGAATATCTTTGATATTCCTGCTGAACTTGCCCCTGCCATCATGCATGCACAGAAGATTGTAGGCAAAGCTATACTTGCCACTACGGGGGCAACAGGGTTGAATATATTCATGAACAACCACTCTGATGCCGGCCAGCTTGTTTTTCATGCTCACTGGCATCTGATTCCTCGCTTCAGTAATGATGGGCTGAAGCATTGGCCACAGGCAGCATACGACTCTATTGAAGAGGCACAGCATTTAGCCACCAGCATTCGGCAGCACATATAAGAGCCGTTACCCCACGAAAATGGGAGGATAATATGGAAGGGAAAACCCTTACAAAAGCTGATATTGTAGATTCTATCTACGAGAAAACTGACAGGAACCGTGCAGAGGTTAAAAACCTCGTAGAATCCTTGTTAGATATTATGAAAAGTGCAATCAAAAAAGATCACGCACTTCTTATCAGCGGATTCGGTAAACTCGAAGCTTATGACAAAAAAGCTCGTAAAGGCCGCAACCCGCAGACCGACGAAACTATCACTCTGCCTCCGCGCAAAGTAGTAGTATTCCGTCTGTCCCGCAAATTCCGCGCTGAACTTAACGGTTAAGCCCGGTTTGTCAGGCGCAGCAGCGCCTGTGCAGCTAATAAAAAAAACCCGCATTACGCGGGTTTTTTTTATTACTATCTGCCGGCATAGATAAATGCACCGGAATATTTATTATCAAGAGAATTCCGCGCGCGTTCTGCAGCTCCGTATGTGAAATACGGCCCCACCTGAACCTTCCATATGCCTCTGTTCAAGTCCTGACGCAAACGGCATGATCGCCCTGATTGAACAAGACGCTTGCGAAGTGTCTGGGCATTAAACTTATCATCAAATGACCCCACCTGAACATAGAACGTGCCACTGGTGTTTTTTTTTGCAGATGCAACAACGCTGTGATTGGGTCCCCCGATGGCGACAATCTTGACAGGTGCTGTTCCCGGCCCGAGCATGCCAAGCTTTTTTGCAGCCGTGTATGTCAAATCGATTACGCGCCCTTTCACAAAAGGGCCTCTGTCATTTACGCGGACAACAATAGAGCGTTTATTGGTCTTGTTTGTAACACGCACCATTGTACCGAACGGCAAATTTTTATGCGCAGCAGTCATGCCGTACATATTATACCGTTCACCATTGGCTGTTTTTTTACCGTGAAATTTTTTACCGTACCAGGAAGCTTTGCCATGCTGTACAAAGCCATTCGACGAAGCGAGTTTATGGTACTTTTTCCCCCAGACAGTATACGTACCGGCGCTTTGAGACTTTGATCGTGTAGAGGGGGCATGCGGTGTTCCAATATGACTTTTCCCGCAACCTGCAAGCGAAAACGACAAAGCAATACAAAGCGAAAGAATTACGATTCGCAACGAATACTCCTAAAAAATAAGACATCAGAAAAAGGGTACCCGTTGGCTATAATATTAAAAGAACGCATGCTGCAAGAGGCAACATGCGTTCTTTAATAGTCTTTACGTTATCTAACAAAGAGTATCTGGTTTGCGTTCTTCTTCAAGCTCGCACTCACGCTGGAGCAGCTGCTCGAGCATGATGTCTGCGCCAATGACGCCGGTAATATTATCATCACCGTCTGTAACCGGAGCAGATACCGTCAGGATCAGCTGACCTGTAAAGTGCGATGTATACAGATTGGTAATATGCAGCTTGCCAGTCTGTACCGGCTTCTGGAACCATTCTCGGGATGAGAAATCAAACCCGATTCCAAGCTCGTCGTACTTCTCTTTAAAGCGGGTATCTGTAATTTCAGCAGCAATCAGTCCACCCTCATTATCGGTAAGGTAGAGGTACTGAATAAACGGATACTCTTTTACAAAGTTTGTCAGACAACCGTAGTTTTCTTTTGCAAGAATCACGTTGCAGTCAACGGACAGCTTTGTAATGAGATGCGCAGCAAGAATGTGTGCAACCTCTTTAAGGTTGTCAAAGTCAGTACGGAACATTTCCGGCATATATCTACGAACGAGTCGTTCCATTTCCTTGTTAGAAACAGAGGTTGAACGGCCGTTCTCGTATGCCTCCATGATGCGCTTGTACACCTTGCCTACTGCAGGATGACGCTTGGAAACCTCACTGTCGCCAGTCAGCTTCAGTGTCTGGTTAATCCAGTACGCAACCCCAGCCCTGCCTGACTTATCTGTGATAATGATAGGTACAGGACGATTAAGCAGGCGGGAGGTATCAAAGACGTTGTAGATTTCCTCGTTCTTTGCGAGTCCGTCCACATGAATACCCGCACTGGTTGCGTTAAAGTCACGTCCGACAAACGGATAGTTGTCCGCAACTTTATATTCCAGCTCTTTTTCAAAATATTCACTGATCTCACTGATTACGCGAGTATCGGCTGCTTCATCATCACCGGTAAGTGAAATGTATTCAATAATAAGCGCCTCAATCGGCGAGTTACCGGTTCGTTCACCAAAGCCGAGTAATGTCCCGTTTGCTCCGGCACAGCCATGCAGCCATGCTGTTACTGCATTAACCAGTGTTTTATGAAAATCGTTATGTCCGTGCCATTCAAGCCATTCACTCGGCACACCTACCTCATCCGTAAATGCACGCACAATACGTGGAACAGAACGCGGAAGCGTTGCTCCCGGATACGGCACACCATATCCCATGGTGTCACACATACGGATTTTAACCGGCAACCCGCTCTGACGGGAAAGTTCCATCAGCTTTTCTGCAAACGGCAGGCAGAATCCATAGATATCTGCGCGGGTAATGTCCTCAAAATGACAGCGGGGTGAAATTCCCCATGCAAGAGCCTGCTCAACCACCTCAAGGTAGTTGCGCATTGCCTTTTCACGATCAAGGCCAAGTTTAAGATAAATATGGTAGTCAGAGACCGAGGTCAGCATACCGACCTCTCTGAACTCCATGCTCTTGGCTATTTTCAGGTCATCTTTATGGGCACGTATCCATCCTGTAATTTCAGGATATTTGTAGCCCCTTGACCGGCAGGCATCAATGGCACGTTTATCTTTATCTGAGTACATAAAGAACTCGGAAGCACGGACAAGCCCGCTTCTGCCACCGAGTCTGTGCAGCATGTCAAAGATAGTTTCAATCTGTTTTACCGTGTACGGAGGTCTTGCCTGCTGACCATCCCGAAATGTCGTATCGGTGATGAACATTGGCTCCGCTGGACGCGGCGCCACCAAAACATCATCAAACGCGATACGGCTGATCTGCTTATAGGGATACAGATCGCGGAAATACTCACCTTGTTCAAGGTTCTCAAGTTTAAGTTTCGACGTCGCGCGATTTAGATGAAACAAGGTCACAGTTCTTTACCCTCCTTGGAGACGAGTCCATTAACAATTCTTCAATATGTTGGCGCATTGCGGCAGCTCTGGTACACGCAGAGTTAAGCTGCGCTGCTTCTGTAGCTGCCTCCAACGCCTCATCCAGGCGTCCTCCTTCCGAAAGCCCTTCTGCGGCCAGAATATACATTTCTTCCGGCACCGTTCCGTAGATAGAAGAGATTAACGTGTCATAGTCCTTGCCGAATACGTTACGCACAAGCGTGTTTCTTGAATAAAACAAGCGGGCAAGCAGACGGTTCTGCCTGTGGTGCGCACCATAGATACAAAAGAGAGTCTTGCAGCGTGCAAGTAAAAACGAAATACGCGCAATTTCGCGGGACATACTCTCACGGGTCTCCCCGAGCAGCTGCGAAAAAGGCTCCACGATATCCTGAATGCCATCTTCAGCTGCAGGCTGCTCCATTGCCAGAAACAACGGGGCGTAATGCTGCTGTTGATACGCATCCTCTTTTAACTTGATACATTCATGAAAAACATAGCTGATCGCCCAGTCCAGCGCTTTGGCAACCACAGGCGCCTGTGCATCTGTTCTGAGCAGATGATGAGCGGTATCCTTCAAACGCCAGAGCAACCCTTTGTTCATAGAGCTGCCCAGCAGGTCACGCACTTGTGTAAACGAAACCGCTCCAGAATCTGCAAACCGTGCAAATTGCTCTTCAAGAATGCTCGATACCATACAAAAATCACGCATAATATCGCGCGCAAACTCTTCTCTATTGGCTTCTATCCATCGGCGGGACATGATCACCTCATCTATTGTTGCATCGGTCACAGTACACAATTTTACAAAAAAGGCAAAATTGACAACTCAACAAATTCCTCAGTCTACTTTCCGCAGCTAAAAACAGGTTCAACTGCCAGAGTTCGTTGATTATTCAACTGAACGATTTTCCGCGCAAGATGTTTTTTGATCAACATACGCATGAAAACCATTTTCCATTATTCTTACTGCAACCCATGAGACTAACATTATATATACGCACTGCTCTACACAGGTAGTTAAAAAAATAACGGCAATGCTGAATTCAGCACTGCCGCTAGTTGCATACAAAGCACATGTATACATGCAGCCCAAGGCTGCTAATTTTCGTTAAGTAACACTTTTGCAACAGAAATATCGTAGAAAAGCATAGGGTCAGCATCGCGCCCCATCTCTTTGTACATTTCTGCCGCCTGTTTAATGGCTTCGTACGGCACCCAGCCGTGCTGATCCCATACCTGTTCGTTATCTGCACGCCAGAGACGAAACTCAACATCATCTGCGTTGCGACGAACATACACACGGGTTTTTTTATCATTCGGTGCCGGATAGTAGTAGTGTCCAAGCTGATCTTTCATTGCAAACCTCACATAGTTCTTGAGTGGCTTTGACCTTATTTACGCATTCAGGTCAAGCCTGCTGACAGCCGATTTTTGTAAGTTAACGACAGCTCGTTTGCACAGCAGGATATTTTACATCTTATTACACTTTGTGTTTTTTACTTTTTTCATACAAACGGCGCTTTGTGAAAAAAAGAACTTATAAAAATATGCACTTTCTTTTTATGAAAGTTCGTTATGTTAGCACCCCGCTGCAAACTTAAATTGTCAGCGTATAACGGGCGGTTTGCGTTGTTTTTCTGCAACTTAGAAATAGAGAATGCTATACACAAACTTATGAAATCTCCTTGACAAACCGAGGCGATCTTTCTAGCAAGAGATAACTTTGTCCAAAAAATCACGCCCTTTTTCAGGAACAAAATCTTAGACCAGATTTACTCCTTATAAGGTGCGTCCATCTCGACCGCTCCTCAGATCGCCTGCGGTGGGATGGAAAGTGTCTGGTGTAAAAACACATACCAACTTTTTGTGGAGGTAAGGTAATGGCGAAACACGCAACTCCTATGTTGGATCAGCTCGAAAGCGGCCCATGGCCAAGCTTTGTATCCGACATTAAGCAGGAGGCAGCAAACCGTGCTGCTAACCCTAAAGGTCTTGATTACCAGATCCCTGTAGATTGTCCTGACGATCTCCTCGGTGTTCTGGAACTTTCTTACAACGACGGTGAAACTCACTGGAAACACGGCGGTATCGTAGGCGTATTCGGTTACGGTGGCGGCGTTATTGGTCGTTACTGTGACCAGCCAGAGCAGTTCCCTGGCGTTGCTCATTTCCACACCGTACGTTTGAACCAGCCTGCTGGTAAATACTACACCACTGATTTCCTCCGTCAGCTCTGTGACATCTGGGACCTCCGTGGCTCTGGTCTTACCAACATGCACGGTGCAACAGGTGACATCGTACTTCTCGGTACCACTACTCCTCAGCTCGAGGAAATCTTCTGGGAAGTAACTCACGATCTCAACAACGACCTCGGTGGTTCCGGTTCTAACCTCCGTACTCCAGCAGCGTGTCTCGGTGAGTCCCGTTGTCAGTACGCATGTTACGACACTCAGGCTTGTTCTTACAACCTGACCATGGAATACCAGGACGAACTTCACCGTCCAGCGTTCCCATACAAGTTTAAATTCAAGTTCGACGGCTGTCCTAACGGTTGTGTAGCTGCTATGGCTCGCTCCGACTTCTCAGTTGTTGGTACTTGGAAAGATAGCATCAAAATCGATCAGGAAGCTGTAGCTGCTTACGTTGCTGGCGAATTCAAGCCAAACGCAGGCGCACACTCCGGTAAAGATTGGGGTGCATTCGACATCGAAGCTGAAGTTATTAACCGTTGTCCTTCCGCTGCTATGAAGTGGGAAGGTGGCAAACTCGCTATCGATCGTTCTGAATGTGTTCGTTGTATGCACTGCATCAACACCATGCCTCGTGCTCTGCGTATCGGTGACGAACGTGGCGCTTCCATCCTCTGTGGTGCGAAAGCTCCTATCCTCGACGGTGCTCAGATGTCTTCCCTCGTAGTTCCTTTTGTTGAAGCAAAAGACGACTTTGATGAAATCAAAGAAGTTGTAGAAAACATTTGGGATTGGTGGATGGAAGAAGGTAAGAACCGCGAGCGTCTCGGTGAGACCATGCGTCGTCTTTCCCTCCAGAAGCTCCTCGAAGTTGTTGGTCAGGAACCAACTGCTCGCAACGTACAGGAACCTCGTCACAACCCATACATCTTCTTCAAAGAAGAAGAAGTACCTGGTGGTTGGGACCGTGACATCAACGAATACCGTAAGCGCCACCAGCGCTAAGAAGAGGAGTACAATAACATGGCATTCATCTCTTCTGGTTACAATCCAGCTAAACCAATGGAAGGCCGTATCACAGATATCGGTCCTCGTGAATTTACCGAATTCCTTCCTCCAGTAATCAAGGCTAACAAAGGTAAGTGGGCATACCACGAAATCCTCGAGCCTGGTGTACTGGTTCACGTTGGTGAATCCGGTGATAAAGTATTTACCGTTCGCGTAGGTGCTGCACGTCTTATGTCTGTTACTCACATTCGCGAAATCTGCGAAATTGCTGACAAACATTGTGACGGCTACCTCCGTTTCACTACTCGTAACAACGTTGAATTTATGACTGACAGCGAAGACAAACTCGCTGCTCTCAAAGAAGATCTTGCTTCTCGTAAATTCGACGGTGGTTCTAACAAGTTCCCTGTAGGTGGTACTGGTGCTGGTATTTCCAACATCGTTCACACTCAGGGTTGGATCCACTGCCACACCCCTGCAACTGACGCATCCGGTCCAGTTAAAGCTGTTATGGATACAGTTTTCTCTGACTTCCAGGATCACCGTCTTCCTGCACCAGTTCGTATTGCTCTCGCATGTTGTCTCAACATGTGTGGTGCTGTACACTGCTCCGACATCGGTATCGTAGGTATTCACCGTAAACCACCTATGATCGACCACGAGTGGACTGACCAGCTTTGTGAGATCCCTCTTGCAGTTGCTTCTTGTCCTACCGCTGCTGTTCGTCCTACCAAGGTTGAACTCGACGGTAAGAAAGTTAACACCATCGCTATTAAGAACGAGCGCTGCATGTACTGCGGTAACTGCTACACCATGTGTCCAGCTCTTCCTATCTCCGATGGCGAAGGCGACGGCGTTGTAATCATGGTTGGTGGTAAGGTTTCTAACCGTATCTCCGAGCCTAAGTTCTCTAAAGTAGTAGTAGCATACATTCCTAACGAGACTCCTCGTTGGCCTACTCTTACTAAAGACATCAAGAAGATCGTTGACCTTTACGCTGAACACGCTAACAAATACGAGCGTATCGGTGACTGGATTGAGCGTATCGGTTGGGAAAAATTCTTCGAGCTTACCGGCTTCGAATTCTCCCACCACCTCATCGACGACTTCCGCGACCACGCTTACTACACCTGGCGTCAGACTACCCAGTTCAAGTTCTAAGCACGGTTTATTCTGTATTAATGCCGGGTGGAGGACTCCTCCACCCGGTTTAACGCTTTAACCACCACTAGGGGTTCCCCATGGAAGAAGCAAAAAACATTATTGTAGAATTTATTGAGTCTAAATCTAAGTCTAAATCTAAATTCTACTTCAATGACTTTCTCCCTCTTTTCCCTGACATGAAGCCACGTGAAGTGAAGAAAATTCTTTCTGCTCTCGTAAAAGAAGAAGTAATGGAATACTGGTCTTCCGGTTCCACTACTATGTACGGTCTCAAAGGCGCTGGTAAACAGGCTGCTGCTGAGCACGAAGAGTAGGCTTTTTGCTCTCAAAGAGCGTAAGGCGTATGGACTGTTGTTCATACGCCCTTTCTTTTTTCCCCTATAGAATTTAATAAGCAGCAAGACAGATTATGAACTTTCCACGACTCATCATTGCCGGCCTCAACGGCGGAACAGGAAAGACTATCACCAGTCTCGGCACTACCCGTGCGTGGAGCCGCAAAGGCAGAATCATCAAGCCCTGCAAAAAAGGGCCTGACTATATTGATGCCAAATGGCTGGCACTTGCTGCTCAGCACCCTTGCACAAACCTGGACCCGTATCTTCTGGATAATGCAACGCTCCTTTCCCTGTTTGCCACAGCAACAAAAGGATATGAAGGCGCATTAATCGAAGGGAACCGCGGTCTGTTTGACGGAAAAGATGTAACAGGCACCTGTTCAACAGCAGAGCTTGCACGCATCCTCAACGCACCGGTTATCCTCGCTATGGACTGTACCAAAATGACCCGTACAGCCGCTGCAATCCTTACAGGCATGCTGAACTTTGAAGAAGGGGTACACATCGCAGGCGTTGTTCTCAACCGCACTGCAACAGATCGCCACCGCTCAATCCTGCGTGAAACGATTGAGCACTACACAGATGTTCCTGTCCTTGGCTGTCTGCCAAAGATCAAGCAGAACCCGATCCCTGAACGACATATGGGACTTATCTCCAACGCTGAGTATGAAGGGACAAATACCGCCCTTGAACAGGTCGCAGACATCATCGAAGAACATCTTGATGTAGAAGCCATGTGGCAAATCGCCACAGCCGCTTCAAACCTTCCAGAACAGCCAGACGTGTGGGACATGACAGAAAAGATTGTGACAGGGGCAAATGCAGCGCCGCACATCGAGTCTCAATGCGCAACCACCATGCCACAATGTCCTGAAGTGCAAGCAACAGCAACCGCAGCTCCGCGTATCGGCTACGTTCATGATGATGCACTCTGGTTCTACTACGACGAAAACCTGCAAGCCCTGCAACACGCAGGCGCGCAGCTCATTCGCCTTTCAGTGACTTCAGATGCAGACTGGCCTGAGATTGATGCGCTCTATCTTGGTGGCGGCTTTCCAGAAACTCTGCACGAATCCATAACTGCAAACAAAAAAATCTGCGAACATGTTCATGCGCTCGCAGAAAAAAATATGCCTATCTACGCTGAATGCGGTGGCTTCATGTACCTGTGCAAAGCTCTTGTTCAAGAAGGAGCAACCTCACCAATGTCAGGCGTGCTTCCTGTAAAGACAGAACTTTGTAAGCGTCCTCAAGGACTAGGCTATATTGATGCAGAAGTCATAGAACCCAACCCGTATCACCCTGTTGGCTCCATAGTCAGAGGGCACGAGTTCCACTACTCAAAGTGCATAGTAGAAGACGAACAGCCTACCTTCGGCTTCCGTATGTCAAAGGGATTTGGAATGGGTGAGCGACTTGACGGTCTCATCTACAAAAACGTGTTTGCATCCTACACCCACCTCTTTGCATTAGGCGAACCGCACTGGGCAGTGAACTTTGTTCGAGCTGCCCGCGAGTTCAAGACTGGCAGATCCATTTCTATCGCAGAATAAGTAAATGGGTCAGTAGGCTGCTCCGGCGGATCTACGACGCTTTTATTTTTTGCCTCCGGCGGGCAGGCTCTGCCTTGCATCCGCAGGGGGGAATCCCCCTTGACCCTTTTAAGGGATACCGTAATGGGTACTCATTGCCGAAGTCAGAGTATGAGCAAGGTTCTTCTTTTTACGAGACAAATTACTTGTCTTCTGAATCCTCTTTCTTTCCGTCATACATTGCTACATACTTCTTATAGCACTTGGTTACCGGCGAATCAGGATCAAGAATATGCTCCAGATTCCCCAAATCCTTAGGGCGTGGTGGAATTTTCGGACGCGCCTGCTTAAATACAGGCATAGTCATATTATCCAGAGACTCGCGTCCCTGCATCAATTCGACCTGCACGGTATCAAACATATCTTTGCCTAAAAACGCGTTAACACGCTCCAGTACTTCATACGTCTGTGCAGAAAGCTCATATTGCGCCATGTTATCGTCAGCACCGATGATGATGGTACGGTCTTTATGACCCAAAGGACGACCAAGCTCAGCCAGCTCCTCTCCCATCACCATATCCCAGTTCTGCCACAACGGCACAAGCGGCATATGTCTGTCGCCACCTTTTTCATACAACAGCTTACCCAGCATTTTACTTGCGCGGTGTTCCATAGTTCCTCACTGCCCTGATGTGCATCCTTTGAAAGGGTGTCCATATTAACAAGACACCACACCATACCTTCAGTTTGCAGCAATGCCCAGAGTTCTTACTCTTTTTACAGAGACTTCATAACTAAGGGAAATCAAAACACTACTTCACCCATAGGTAGTGACATTCTCGATACGTAAAAGGTATTACACTCGTTTGTATTTATTTTGGCGCGTAACAGAAAGAAGCAAATCTTCACCCAACTGCTGAGCGCTGTGGTAAAAACTGACAATCTGCATCATATCCCGCATGGAAACTCGTTGAAAACCGTCAGCCCTCAACGAATCAAGACGCCTGTCAGCGCTGTACAGCGCCTGCTCAAGCTTACGGGTATCAGGTATCACATTTCGCCCGATTGCCCGCATGACTCCCTGCGATTCCTTCACAAGCTTACGAATCTCTGTTTCCATCACAATACAATAATTACTGTCATGCAGTTCATGCACCACATGCAGCATGGCATGAAGGTGCTCTATACTCTGCACCAGCGTCTCAATCTTAATATCAAGCATCGCGGAATCATCATCAACAAACAAACGTTCATGACGAAGATAGCCACGGAATAATTCACGATTATAGTGAATCTCGTCTTCCAGATCGATTAGCAGCTCTTTGCAGGGATCACACTTAAGCGCCATGAACGAGTTCACGATAATATCGTACTTATCAGCACAGCGCGTAAACTGCTCCTGCAAGCGCTCTTTCAGTTCCGCACTCGCATGGTGCGGCCAGATCAGCAGCGCAACAATAAAGGTAGAGCACACGCCTATGCCGATCTCTAAAACGCGGTACAGCGCATAATGAATGTAATCACCGGAAGCTTGGGGGGCGAGCATAACAATGGTCACGGTTATCGCTGCCATTGAAAAACGGTTGGTATAGCGCTTCAAATACCCGCACAGTGCCACTGTCACAAGAAATCCGGCCAAACGCCAGTGCTCGGTTTCAGGGATAAGAAATAGTGCTGTCATACCCATTACAGCGCCGATAGCCGTACCCACAAGACGGTACATGCACATCTGAATAGACGCAGCAACATTTCGCTGCATAACAATCACAGCGCTGATGACTGCCCAGAACCCTAAGTCCGGAGCGGTGAGGGAGGCAAAAAAATAGGAAAGAAGTGCGGCAAGTGCGGTTTTTATCCCGTACTTGATGTAGTCCGTTCGCTGGCGCGAACCTGATAACAGCATTGTAAAACGCTCCTGTTGAACAGCCAGTCTGTACGGATTGTCCTAAAAAACAGGATGGACGCGTAATCCGAATTAAAAATGTGCAAAAGTTACAGCCTGCCTGCTTTCGCAAGAACTATAGTAACGAGTACACACTTGCAAGATTTTTTATATTTCAAAAATGGCACTCTGCGGCACATGCCTTTTGATAAATTAGCATGTTATGAATATCTGCCCTCCAGCAACATCAGTTATTATTCCGTATCACCTTGCGGACAAAGGCAGAAAATGTGCCATCGTTTTTTCTTACCGCCAGCTGCTCCAACTTCTGCTTTTCCTCTTCAGTAAACTGTCCACTTGTCATCACAGAAAATTTCGCTGCTTCTTCTATAATCCGTTGTGGTGCATCCGTCAGCGCATCTACGCCACTCAGCCTGTACGTCACTGGTGTTATGGGCCCGAAAAGAAGATAACGTGCAAGCTCAGGGTGCGCATACATATCCGGAGCAAATCCCCCAAGTTCGGAAAGCAGATACGAAAAGGTAAACAAATTAACCTTAGCGTGTTGCTGTGGCGCTGCCATATATTTTGTAAAATCTGCAAGACGCGCTGCACGAGTTGTTGGCTTATTCACTCCGCACAATTCATATGCAATCATTCGTGCCTGCTGCTCTGTGGAAACAAAGACAGAACCGGAATGAAACCAGAACCCGATAAATGCTAACGTAGAAATATCTGGATGGAAGGTATGCCACGCCAAAGGAATATGCTTACGGGTTGGCTGAATAATCTGCTGCAATGGCTCACTCAAAAACGGAAGCTCAAGATCATACCCAGTGCAAAAAATCAGCGCATCCACATCGTGTACACAGCTTCCATCACTAAAATAGACAGTTCTACCGTCAATACGTGAAATCCATGGCTTTGGAAAAATATATCCCTCAGCAACCAGTGAAAGAAATGTTTCGCTGGTGGAAGTACCTGCAACAACCGGATCAGGGTCAGGCTTGATCGAATTATACCGTTCCGGTCTCCCCATTGTTTCAAGCAACAATGTTTTAGTACGCTCAACATTCTCTTTTTTCGACAACGTCTCACTCAGCAAGCGTTCATACCGTGTATGCTTGAAATATTCGAGAGAGCGTCCCTGATACAAACGTCCTGCAAGATATTTTGCACGTCTGCTTGCTGTAATAATCTGTTCAGCCCCTTCCATTGCCAGTGACGTGGATATCTCATAAGCGCTGATACTTCCTCCTGCTACCAGCACGCGCATGCCACGAAATTGCCGTGGAATTTTATACCGATACGAATGTGAAACACCACCCTTTCCCGTAAACGCATAGAGGCCATCCACATCAGGTATATACGGTCTGGTAAACCTTCCTGAGGCAACCACCACAGCATCAAACTCCTCACAAATTACTGTTTGCTCTTTATGGAGCGCTGTTATTCGCCAACGGTCTTCTGCATATTCCAACAAGGTGACACGCGTATTAAATCGTATATTTTCAAGGAGACAATAGGTTGCAGCATATTTTTGGAGATAGGAAAGAATAGACTGATTACGCGGATACAATGGAATATCCTGCGGGTGCTCAAGATCACTGAACTTTGTGGTTACAGAACACGTATTAGTACGCATGGAAGGCCAGACCCCGCTGTAGGGTGAAGCAGAATCCCATTGCCCGCCTACACCAGAGTATCGCTCAAAAACAACAACCTCAGCCCCATGTTTTTTCAGATAGCGTGCAGTGACAAGACCGGATGCTCCAGCACCGATTACAGCTACTCTTTTACGCCCAGACATCGCGCCCCCGTACTGTTTTTTGCACACGCAATATATTGTGTACAAGGGCTGTAAACGCTGTACTGTTCTTCCGTGCAGCCAGTTCCTTCAGCAATTCACGCTCTGTACTGGTCAATACAGGGCTTGTCATTTGCTCAAACGTACCTGCTTCACGGACTATCCTCGCAGGCGCATCAGGTAATGCATCAATGCCGGTCAGACGAAATGAAGCCGGAGTTAACGGGCCGAAAAGTAAATATCTGGCAAGCTCAGGATATGCGCTAATATCAGCTTCGAATCCACATAACCGGGCATGCTGTATTGTTAAGCGGTTTATCTGGAGCATACCATGCAGCTTTGGAGTTACCATATATTCTTTCAAAGCACGCTCAACGGCAGCTTCAGACACAGGCGGCACTACACCACAGCACTGATAAGCTATAAACCGTGCTTGCTGTTCTGCCACAAGGAACATGGAACCATTAGGCAACCCGAATCCCGTAAAATACAGTTCCGGCAATTGAGGATGAAGCGTGAACCACGCAAGAGGAATATGGTGTTTTTGCGGTTGCAGAACTTCGCGGATCGATTCACTGAGAAAAGGCACATCCAAATCAAATCCAGTGCAGAATACCAGAGCATCGACATTTTCCTCGGATGTTCCATCAACAAAATAGATTGTCTGCCCTGCAACATGCTTAATGCGTGGCTTTTGCCTGATCCTGTCCTCAGCAATGAACAATAAATATTCCTGACTCATAGTTGCACCGGCATCAGCGATATTCTCTGACGGCTTTATACCGCCATACTGTTCAGGGCTGCCGCAACGGGAGGTAATGAACGTTTTGAACTCATCCAAATCCTGTTCAAGAGAATTCAATTCGCTATGCAATGCACCGTATCGTGTAAGATTTATGTATTCCGCAGGTCTTCCGCACATAATTTTTTGAAAAACGTAGCGGGAATTACGCACGGAAGAAACCACAGTTGTTTCAAGCTTGGCTATATCTGAAGCAACTTCGCATCCACTGGTGCTTCCCCCCACGACAACAACACGTTTCCCTTCATAGTCTTCTTTTCCTGAATATCTGCTGGAATGGATTACACCGCCCGTGCCCGAAAAAGATGCTAATCCTGAGATGTCGGGCATTGCAGGAATTGAGCAACGTCCGGTTGCCACAACAACCGCATCAAAATAGCTGCTTTCTTCACGGTCATGACGGCTCCTCCACGTAAGCAGCCAATTCCCTCTTCCATGTTCGTCTGCTGAGGCAGGTTCCACTTGGAGTACTTCTGTCCCCAACTCAGTGACGTCAAGTACACCTAACTGCTGAGCGTATTGCTTCAAGTAGGAAAAAATAGATGTGTTTTCTGGAAACATGGAAACATCAGCGGGATATTCCATATCGCTGAACCGCGTTGTTAGGGAGCATGTATTGGAATGCATAGAAGGCCAGACGGCACTGTAGGGAGAGGAACAATCCCATTGGCCACCAATATCAACATGCCGCTCAAAGACCGTCACTTCTGCTCCATGAAGCAATAAATATCGCGCGCAGGCAATACCGGATGGCCCTGCCCCGATAACTGCCACTTTTTTCGAACCCGCCATACCATTTCTCATTAGTCGAGCTTACTGTTCCTGACGTAAGCAAGAAATTATAGCTGGTCAGCAACCTTGCCTCCCACTGCAAACCGCCTTCGAAAAATGCAGCGGTAACATACCAAACCAATTATGAATCACCGGATTTTTCTAAAAACGCTAATGAAAAATGCAAGTTTTTCTCTAAATTTTACGTTAATTCATTTTTTTTGCATAAAATAATACCGGCTTATTCATATTCAAAAACAAACTAAAAAAAATGACATCAACACTCTCAGCTCCAAACACAAGCCGTATCCCACTGCATAGAACATCAAAAACTCCTCTGGTTACTGATGTTTTACCAAGAGCACTCCACAAAAATAGTCTTATTACTCTGCATTATAAGAAAATCTAAACTCAACAAGAGACGTATCAAGAAGTATTACAGCATAGAACAACATACAGTTTTTCCTTTGCCCCATTGTACTGTTGAATTAGATTCAACTAAGTTACTATCTGTTTTAAATATATATTTCTAATAACACTCATTAAAAACGCATTTCCAATACCCCTCATCACGTACCCC
>NZ_JXMS01000011.1 GCF_001672295.1 Halodesulfovibrio spirochaetisodalis
TGCAGGACAGCCCTTTTTTTATTCAAGTAGGTAGATAAAAAAACGTGAGATGGAATGCTTTAGTCAGGCTGAAAAAACGAGCTTGTTACAGTAAGCCCAGATCAGTAAGCCAGCCTTCATAGAGTGCTTGAAGCTGGTGTTCTTTTGCTTTTCTTGCCCAGTTTGCCAGTCCTGCTGCTTTTTTAGTCAGCGCGCTGATATCTTCCAGCTGCGTGTTAATATGTTCAAGCTTGTCATTAGCCATTTGCAGCAGGTTTGCGTTATTCGCTGCTTCGGCTACGGCGGCAAGTTTGCGGTAACGCGGTAACATCGGGAAGAAAAATGTTTGTAGCAGGCGAATGCCGCATGCTTCGTCAAATTTACCTGTGGACTCCAGATATGCGGCTAATTGTACATAACCGGTTTGCCAGAGTGGCTCTTCAAGGATGAGAGCAAGACAGGTTGACGGGTCGGGCGACTGCATCATTCGCTCATTCAGTTCCTGTTCGCGTTCTGCGGTTAAGGTCATATAGCTTTCGAGCCAAGGGGAGATGGTAAACTGATATCCTTCCTCAGTGGCGAAGAGATGTTTGTCCGGCCCGAAGCAGCCTTTGCAGCGGTCGTTGAGACGCATGGTGTCAATGCTGAGATCGTCTTCAGTAACCGGCTTGCTGGTGTCGGGAGCGAGCAGTGTAGCTTGTGGTATAAGCTCAATAGTCTTTTCGTCGTTGCGGACAGAGCAGCATAGATCGAGTATCTCCATGCCTGTTTTATATTTGGTATCGAGCTGATCGGCGCACTCAAAGGTTTCAGCGCGCATAAGCATTCCGTTTGCAGGCACAGCTTGCAATGAACGTTGTTTTAAAACAGCAGGGTGTGTTGAAGGAAAAGATGCAAAAAGCGGCTGAGCCTGTAATGCAGGCGTGAAGGTGGTGCCACAGCTTTGTACTCGACCGGATTCAGGGCAGATGATCAGCGGCGCGGCAATGCCTGCTGATGGTGTTTCAGCAAGATGGGTAAGAAGCGGTGTAATAGTTTCCGCAGTCAGTTGAGCGCCAGCTTCGAGAAAGAACAAAAATTCACTGTCAGCAGCGTCAGCAGCACAGTTGAAAGATTGTGCTGTGTTGATTGGTGCTGTAAGTTCAACAAGTTTGGGAGAAGCTGGAAGCTGTTTTGCTTTTTTAATGGACGCTGAGACCGCAGGCAGTACTTCACCGGATGCTGCGATAATGATCTCGCATTCAATATTGTGAGGCAGGTTGACGCATGAGGCGAGAGACAATGCGGCTGCTTCTGCACTTCCTGTGCATGAAATGAGAATAGAGAGAGTTTTTGATGTCATAGTATGCATTCTGCGGTGTATTGAATTGAAGGTTGCTTGGACTTAATCAAGTCCTCGAGTCAGGTCGTATATAATGATACTGTTTGGGTACCCAGTTTAGCAGGCTGTTTTGATATGACATACGCCAAACAGATTCCTGATTGTTGAAAAAGTGTTCTGAACTAGTAAACGTATCTGAGAAAACAGGCAACTGTCAGCGTGAAAGTGCTGTAACGAGATCGGCGAGATCTTATTTGGAAAGATCCGTGATACAGTTATTGAGATGATTGATACAGGTTGAGACGTGAAATGTGTCTCAGCTTGCTGCTATTTGCATCTTAATTCGGAGTCATATATATCGTGTTCATCTTAACAGCTGACACGGGTTTTTTATAAAAAGATCTAGGAAAATCAATGGATAAGATTCGCTCCGTAAAACAGTATTCGAGCAGGTGGAAATCTGCTGAGTTTTGCTGCGGAGTTAGTGAAAGGGTACAGGGCAGATGCCTTGTTTTGTATCTGGCAATGTTATGCGGACGGAACGTGTAATCTAGCCGGATTTTTTATTTGTAGCTGCACGAAGCGTGCAGGAGAATCATGAGTATTTTTAATCGTAAGTCAGAGGTGCTGATTACATGCCCGCGCGGTGCAGCACCTGTCTTGGCTGAAGAAATCAGACAACGTAATTTCCCAGTAAAACATGAGCGTATTGCCGCTGTAGAAACATTTACCACTATGGCTGGCTGCATGCGGCTGAACCTGCACTTGCGCACCGCGCACCGTGTGCAGTTCCAGTTAGCATCATTCAGGGCATATAATGCCGACGATGTGTACAAGTACGTTCGGGAATATATCGACTGGGACGAAATTATTCGTCCTGACGGCTACCTTTCTATCTCTTCTTTTGTGCAGAACGAGTCTATTCGTGACTCCCGTTATGCCAACGTTCGCGTTAAAGATGCAATTTGTGACTTTATGCGTGATAAGCATGGTCGCAGACCGGATTCAGGCCCTGAGCAAACAGGCATTGTTCTGTTTCTGCACTGGGTGAATAACCGTTGCAAATTATATCTTGATACTTCCGGCGAACCTCTCAACCGTCGTGGATACCGTAAACTTCCTTGGAAGGCACCTATGTCCGAGCCGCTTGGCGCAGCTTCATTGCTTGCCAGTGGGTGGGATGGAAAAAGTAATGTTGTAAACCCGATGTGCGGCAGTGGTACTCTTGCCATTGAAGCTGCATTGATCGGCTTGAACAGTGCTCCTGGGCTGATGCGTGATAACTACGGCTTTATGCACCTTCCAGATTTTGAACAGGCTCGATGGGATAGTCTCCTTGATGAAGCTGAAGCATCTGAGAACGGTGAACTTGATTTCAGAATTATTGCTACAGACAAAAGTGCTGAAGCTGTTGAAGCTGCTAAAAAGAACGCTGCTGCTGCGGGTGTTGATCGCTACATCGAATTTGATGTGTGTGATTTCCGTGACACGGAAGTTCCTGAAGGCGGCGGTATAGTGATTATGAACCCTGAATACGGCGAACGACTGGGTGATGTACGTTACCTTGGCGAAGTGTATCAGGCCATTGGTGATTTCTTTAAGCAGAAGTGCCAAGGGTATAACGGGTTTATTTTTACCGGTAACTTGGATTTGGCAAAACAGGTTGGTCTGCGAACCTTTAAGCGACTTACTTTCTTCAGTGCTAAAATTGAATGTAAGCTGCTCGGTTACCAGCTGTACTCCGGTTCTAAAAAATCCGGCAAGCAGGACTGATTGTAGCTGACTTTTCTTTTGGGTGGTGAGGGGCTGCAGCCTCTCACCATCTGAATATACTGACGTTACCGTACTACTTCCACTTTAAATACATATTGGACAAATACCGTGGCTGACTCCAACCGCTATTCAAAAGTTACTCCTGTCTCATGGGAGTTGTTGCAACGAGATGCCAAGCAGCTTGCTTGGGACTTGCTTAACAAAGGTACATGGAAAGGCATTTACGCGATCACGCGTGGAGGGCTTGTTCCTGCTGCAATTCTCGCAAGGGAAATGGAGATCTACCAGATAGAGACTATCTGCCTGAACAGCTACAGCTGGAAAAATCAGGGTGAGATGAATGTCTTGAAGGAAGCAGAAGGGGACGGCGAAGGCTGGTTGATTGTAGACGATTTGGTTGACACTGGCGGAACTGCACGGGTGGTTCGTGAAATGCTGCCTAAGGCACATTTTGCAACGCTGTATGCAAAGCCTGAGGGCAGACCGCTGGTGGACACATTTATCAGAGAATACTCTCAGGATACATGGATCTTGTTTCCGTGGGATTCTGAGGTGCAGTTCACAGAGCCTCTCGCGAAGAGGGTAAGTGACAGCTAGTTTGTATGTACTTGGAGGCTACTGTTTTTAGTGGCTCCTGTTTATGTTCGGCATTTGTGTTTCATGGGAGGAAACAATGCGTAAATTGGTAGGTATTGCACTGCTCGCAGCAATGGTAGCTGTTGCTGGTTTCGGCACAACGGTAGCTCAGGCAAAAGATTTAAAAGTTGGCTTCGTATACGTATCTCCAATTGGAGATGCCGGATACTCATACGCACATGATCTTGGTCGTCAGTCTGTTGCCAAGATGGACGGTGTAAAAACTTTTTATGTTGAATCTGTGCCGGAAGGTGCTGACGCAACCCGTGTTGTTAATAACATGGCTCGTAAAGGGGACGATGTAATCTTTGGTACCAGCTTCGGTTACATGGACCCAATGCTCAAAGTGGCAAAGAAATTTCCTAATACTACCTTTATGCATTGTTCCGGTTACAAAACAGCACCGAACATGTCTGCATACTTCGGTCGTATGTATCAGGCTCGCTACCTCGCAGGCCTTGTTGCAGGTTCTATGACCAAGTCCAACATCATCGGATACGCTGGTGCGTTCCCGATTCCGGAAGTAAAGCGTGGTATTAACGCATTTACTCTTGGTGTACGTGCTGTAAATCCTAAAGCAAAAGTACACGTTGTATGGACAAAAACATGGTATGACCCAGCAACAGAAAAAGAAGCTGCTAAGTCTCTCATCGATATCGGTGCAGACGTAATTGCACAGCATCAGGATTCTCCTGGTCCACAGGAAGCAGCGCAGGAAGCTGGTGTATACTCTATCGGCTACAACTCTGATATGTCTGCGTTTGCTCCTAAAGCACACCTTACTTCTGCAATCTGGAACTGGAGCGCATTTTATCCGGTTGTGATTGAAAAAGTGAAGAAAGGCGAATGGAAAGCAGACAACTACTGGTGGGGACTCTCCGAAGGCGTAGTTGATCTTGCACCATTTGGCGACATGGTTCCAAAGAAGGTTCAGGACATGGTTAATGCTCGTAAAGCAGAGATCAAAAACGGTACCTTCAAGGTGTTTGCAGGCCCTATCAAAGATCAGTCCGGCAAGGTTCGCATTAAAAAAGGCGAAGTTGCTTCTGACAAAATGCTTACAGGCATGGACTGGTTTGTTGAAGGTGTTGAGGGCTCTAACCAGTAGCCTTAGGGCTCATCTGGAGTATCTTAGCTTATGCTAGGTTTTACTATTGAAAAACGTCAGGAGCCCCTCAAGTGGGGCTCCTTTTTTATCTTTCTGGTTGCGTTGGTCTTTTCCCTCGGCGTAAGTGCGTTGCTGTTAGCTATTCAGGGGAAACCACCTTTTGAAGCCATGTATCTTTTATGGGACGGAGCGTTTGCGCATGATTGGGCGCTTGAGGATACCATCCTCAAAGCTATTCCGATTTTCCTCTGTTCTCTGGGAGTTGCCGTTTGTTTCAGAATGCAGATCTGGAATATTGGTGCAGAAGGGCAGTATGCACTGGGGGCAGTGGGTGCCACATGGGTTGTGCTGAGCATGCCGGAAGCACCGGTATGGGTGATTATGCCGCTCATGTTTGTTGCGGCTGCTGCATTTGGTGCAATCTGGGCGATTATTCCTGCGTTGCTGCGTGAGAAAATGGGACTCAACGAAATTATTTCTACGCTTATGCTGAACTACATCGGCATTCTTTTTTTAGAATTTCTTGTGTACGGTGCGTGGAAAGACCCGGCAAGCTTTGGCTTTCCGATGACCATAATGTTCCCGGACACAGCTGTTATCGGTGAATTGTTTGGTCGTATCCATTGGGGAATTCTTGTCTGTGCAGGTGCAGGCATTGCCCTGACAATATTTTTAAAGCACACCCGCCTTGGTTTTGAAATCATGGTGAGTGGTGAAAACCCTCGCGCAGCCCGTTATGCACGAATGCCGTACAGTGCCCTTGTTGTTCTTGTTATGGGCGTTTGTGGTGCGCTTGCTGGCTGGGCAGGGCTTATTGAAACATCCGCAACACTTAACCGCCTGCAGCCTACAGTTGTTGTGGGGTACGGTTTTACTGCGATTGTTGTTGCATGGCTTGCACGGCTGCGCATTACATCAATTGCAGGGTACTCCATTCTGCTTGCAGGTCTGCGCGTTGGTGTAGAAAACTTGCAGCTTGAATTGCAGGTTCCTGCTTCATTTACCGGAATTATGCAGGGACTTATCCTGTTAAGCGTGTTGGCTGGTCAGTTTTTTAACTGGTACTCATTCCAGAGAAGCAAGCGAGGATAATCGTGGGCTTAGAACTTATTATTCCTATTCTGGCTGCGACAATTCAGTCCGGCACGCCTATTTTGTATGCAACTCTTGGTGAGATGCTTACAGAACGTTCCGGTGTATTGAACCTCGGTGTTGAAGGCATGATGATCTTCGGCGCGTTTTTCGCTTTTCTAGTGTCCCATTACACAGGCAGCCCATGGCTTGCTTTTGCCTGTGCTGGAATTCTTGCAGGACTCTTCGGCCTTGCACATGCTGTTGTTTGTCTTGTTTTTCAAGGGAACCAGGTAGTTTCCGGCCTTGCTTTGACTATTCTTGGAGTTGGTCTGGCAGACTTTTTAGGCACCCCGTATGTAGGTCTGTCTGCTGACGGATTCTCTCCGTTCTCCGTCCCGCTGCTATCTTCATTACCTGTACTGGGTGACATCTTCTTTAAACAGGACGCGCTGGTATATCTCTCCTACTTTTTGCCGTTTCTGTTCTGGTTCTTTATGAACCGCACCAAGTGGGGGCTGGCAGTTGGTGCAGCAGGAGAAAACCCAGCAGCATGTTTTGCCGCAGGTCTTAACCCAGTGAAATTACGCTGGGCAGGAATCTTCTTCGGTGGCGTTTTGTGTGGTCTTGGGGGAGCGTATCTTTCACTTGCGTACACCCATTTATGGACGAACAATATGACGGCCGGTCGTGGTTGGATTGCTGTTGCACTTGTTATTTTTGCATTCTGGCGTCCGGGGCGCGCAATGTTCGGTGCATATCTTTTTGGTGGTATTATGGCGTTTCAACTTCGCCTTCAGGCAGTAGGCGCAACGCTTCCTTCTTCCTTGCTGCTTATGTTGCCGTATGCACTTACAATTATCGTTCTTCTCTTTTCATCAGCTCGAGGCAAGGGGCGTCAGGCTCCTGCGGCGCTCGGTGTGAATATTGAGCCGGGAGAATAGCCGTGGCAGAATATGTAAATAAGCGAACGAACCGTGGTGCATTTGCGGGACAGACTCCGTTTGTCCGGTTGCAGGGTATCAGCAAGCACTTTGGCAAAGTGCGGGCTAACCACGAAATTAATCTCGATATCCGCCCCGGGATGATCAAAGCCTTACTCGGGGAAAACGGCGCAGGCAAATCAACGCTCATGTCCATTCTTTCTGGAAGGTTTCAGCAGACTTCCGGTGATATTTATGTAGACGGTAATCTTACATCGTTTGCCTCTCCAAAAGATGCCATCAAAGCAGGTATCGGTATGGTGTACCAGCATTTCATGCTTGTAGAATCCATGACCGTTGCCCAGAATGTTCTTCTTGGGCAGGAAAAAGCCTTTTTAGTCAGCCCGAAAGAGCAGGAAAAAGAGGTTGCTGCGTTGGCAGAACAATATGGGTTGCCTATTGATCCGGCAGCAACTGTGTCTTCTCTCTCCATGGGGGAAAAGCAGCGCGTAGAGATTCTCAAACTGTTGTATCGTGACAGCCGTGTACTTATCCTTGATGAACCGACAGCTGTATTGACTCCAACTGAGACAGAGCAGCTTTTTGAGGCCATGTGGCGTATGGCTGATCAGGGTAAATCTTTGGTGTTTATTTCCCATAAACTTAAAGAGGTTATGGCAGTTGCGGACGAGGTTGCCATTCTTCGAAAAGGGGAAATCGTAGACGAATTTAAAGAGTCAGATGTTCCAAACGAAACCGTGCTTGCCAACCGTATGGTTGGGCGTGATGTGGAACTTTCTCTCGACGCACAGCCTGTAGAGCCGGGTGCAACAGTTCTGGATGTGCAGGGACTGGATGGCGACGGACTTGAAGAAATCATGCTTTCTGTAAGAAAGGGTGAAATCGTCGCTATCGCCGGTGTCGCAGGTAACGGCCAAAAAGAGTTGGTGGAGGTTATCTGTGGTTTGCGTAAGCCGATCAAGGGTGACGTATCCATTCTCGGTCTGGAGTGGCATGATTTTTATCCGCGTCCTCCAAGAAAAGGACGTTCTCTCGCCTACATTCCAGAAGATCGTCAGGGATTGGCAACCTGTAAATTCGTCGATCTCGTAGATAACTTTTTGCTTACGACACGGCATTCTTTTACCACGGGACCGTTTTTGAACCGTAGTAAAGCCGTTGATACCACCGTGGATATTGTGGAGCAGTTCAACGTGCAGCCGGGACATATAGACGCAGATGCCCGCTCTCTCTCCGGTGGCAACCTGCAAAAACTTGTTATCGGTCGTGAGTTTTATCGTCAGCCGGATATTATTGTTGCGGAAAACCCTACACAGGGGCTTGATATTTCTGCAACGGAGGAAGTATGGCAGCGTCTTCTCGAAGTACGTAACCGTGCCGGTATCCTGCTTATCACATCTGAGTTGAACGAAGCACTGCAATTGGCTGACCGTATAGCCGTCATGTACCGCGGACGTATCATCGATCAATTCCCGAAATCAGATACCAAAAAAGTAGACGCAATCGGTCTGATGATGGCAGGTGTTACTCCTGAGTAATTAGCTTGTTAGACATATGTTGTGAGTGTTGTTGCCTCCGGCGGGCAAGGAGGCAGCCCCTTGCATCCCTGCGAGAGGGACGCCCTCTCGACTGCGAGATTGTACTCCCCGTATGCGTTACTACGTACAGCAAAAAAGCTCAGTCCTGATATCAGGGCTGAGCTTTATATTTTGTGAGGTAAGTCGTGAATGGCAATGTGCTTCAGAGAGTTCTCGCTAATAGGGGGTGCAGGGGGAATTATTTCCCCCTGCCCGTCGGAGACAAAAAAGAAGAACTATTTTTCGAGCAGAGCTGGTAAGTCAGAATCTGGTAAAATAATTCCGCCAAGATTTATTGTCCAAGGGAATAACACGTCATGTGAAAGTTCGCTGCCGACGTGCTTTTCGAGGGCTGCGATGGCGTTAGGCGAGTTCTCTTTGTATTTGTCTGAGTACCAGATGATGAACGGTACATTGCGCTGTTCAGGACGCTTTGCATTTCCGTGCATAAAGATACCTTCTTCACCCAGAGATTCACCGTGATCTGATGAATATATCACAAGCGCGTTTTGTTCTTTAAGCATGGCGATGATGTCAGCAAGAAATCCATCTGTGGCAAGAATGCTGTTGTCATAGGCATTCACAATTTTTTCCAGATTATCAAACTCGTTACAGTTGTCTGGTGTGAATTTTCTATATTTTTTAGCGTACTTGGTAGAGTAGTTGAAATGGCTTCCGCGGGTGTGGATGATGATCACCCTGTTACCACAAGAGGTGGAGAGTACCTCTTGCAGTACCGGAAGCATCATTTCATCTTTAAACGTTGAATAGTCTGCGGTTGTGAAATCGTTTCTAAAGAACGTGCGCTGGGCATTTCCCATAATCCGGGTTGTCGGCATGTCACTGCTGTATGCCACTTTGCTATTTGCAGATATCCATGCTGTCGAGAACCCGTGTTTTACAAACAGGTCGATAAAAGAGTTTGTGACGATCTCAGGTTCATCAGAAGTTGCAGGTGTGAGCATGACAGGAACTGAAATGCGTGTGAGCGCAGCAAAAGAACGGATTGCCCCAAATGAAATTACGTTGGGTTCACGCATAAGGCGGGGAGTAGTTTCCCGTGTGTATCCGTTTAGTTGAAAATGGTCTGCCCGTGCAGATTCGCCGATGACAAAAACGAGGGTAAGAGGCTCATTGTTTTGAGGAGAAATTTGTTCAGATGCAAGCAGGGCAGAGCTTTTTGGCTCTGGACGGGTTTTATATTGTACCCAGCGTATGGAAAAGTTTGCAAGAGAGTCTATGACACAGAAGGGGAACGCATACTTTGTGGCAATTGCAGGTCGAAGCTCTCGTGCAATAGGGTGCTTGTCCCATTTGGCAAGTGCAACATTAACGGGAATAAGGAGTACCAGTAACAGTATCGGGATGAGAGGGCGTTGAGGTGTGCTTTTACGTATACCTATGTATGTCAGAAGAGCAAAGATGCAAGCAAGAAAAATTGAAGCAATAAATTTTGATGTAAGCGCTTCTCCAGATTCACCTTGCGTTGTTTCAAGAAGTAAAAAGAGTAAATTGTCGCTGATTTTGATGTTAAGGAAGTTGAAAAGATAAGCACAAATCGTACAAATAAAGATTAGAAAAGGGAGAAAAACTATCGTAATCTTTTTAAGATACAAAGAAAGAGAAAATATACTGTAATGAAATAAAAAGAGATATGCTATTGAAATTATAAAATATGGAAATGATAATTCCATAATTGGCTTGTACATCATCAATGTGAGTAATGTCGAAAGAAGAAGAACAAAATAATTTCTTTGAATGAAATTCATTGTTGAATCCTGAAAATATATAAATAAGTTTTTCTTGAGCGAACTCCTTGTACAGATTAAAAGGTTAATGAAAGATTAAGTTGTGCTGTGGAGTGTAAAAAGTGTGAAAATGATATGTTGGTACGCTGTATGGCTGTGCGGTAAACAACAAAGGCATAAATAAGACGAATTATCAGAATTCAGCCTTACTTATGCCTTTTCTGGTTACGGTAGAGTTATTTACTCAACTGTGATGATGCCTCGTTCAATAAAAACGTCTTTCACAGTGAACATGGCGTTTAATGCTGCAGGGAACCCCGCATACACTGCCAACTGTATGACTGTTTCAACTATCTCTTCAGGCTTGCACCCAACATTTAGTGCTCCATGTGTATGTACTCGTAATTGAGGCTGGCTGTGTCCAAGTGCAGTGAGCGCCGCAACTGTTACAAGCTCACGTTGTTGCAGCGTCAGACCGTCACGTTGATAGATGTCACCGAAAGGGAATTCTATTGTGTATTTTGCGAGATCCGGAGCGATTGATTGAAGGCTTTCAATGACCTTCTGTCCTGCTTCCCCGTCAATTTCATGCAGTTTTTTGAGACCATCAGTATAGCGTTGGCTTTTCATGGAACTCTCCTTGTGTCGATATAGTTTGGGTAAGACACAAGCGTACAAGTTAGAGTCCACTCTAAGTCAATTCTTTTATGAAGAGATGAGTGTTTTGTAATACGCTATTTTGTCATGCAATTTTTTAAGGTGCTGTGTTTCGAGTGCAAGTCGCGCCTCTAATGTGGCTGCGTGGTCTTCAAGTAAGAGCATCCGGTCAGTAGCAGTGTGGTCACCTTGTTCGCGCAGCTCGGCATACTGTTGAATTTGTTTTAGTGGCATGCCCGTATCTTTCAACCGTGTGATAAACTCTACCCAGATGACATCAGCATGGGAAAAGATACGATGCCCGCTCTTGGTTCGCTCAATGTTTTTGAGCAAGCCTATTTTTTCGTAGTACCGGACAGTGTGAGATGTAAGTCCGGTAGTCAGAGAGAATTCCTTCATGTTCATGGTGGTGTCCGCATACAATAAGCCCATGCAATAAGGTCTTGCATGGGCTTTGTTATTGGCTGTTCAGCGATTAGGAAGGGTTGACGGGGTGCAGTTCTTTGGAAAATTCCACAAGATGTCCAGTCGGGTCCTTCACCATAGCTGCTTCAAAATTCCATGGTTTAATTTCAGGTTTTGAAATGGTGCTCGCACCATGCTCAAGCGCTTTTTTATAGGTCTCTGTTACGTTTTCAACATCAAAGCCTATTTGCATTCCCAGAGCTTCGTTGTCCGGATGCGCCTTCTGGTAGCCTTGCGGAACAAGCTGGGTAGCTAGCTCGTGGTGTGAGAATGACAGGACGGTGTCTCCTGTTTCCATTTCCGCGTACATGCCGCTTTCATGCAGGAACCGCAGTTCAAGGCCAAGCACGTTTTGATAGAACTTGATAGCCGCTTGGATATCGTCAACATACAGCGTCACGTAAGCTAACTTCATGAGTGTTCTCCTCCGGAAAAGGTGCGTTAATTTATGTGGTTATCCTTATGTTCTGTTACCCTAATACCTTGTTCAAGAAAAGGGGAATAACAGGTTGGTACGAATAATCATGGTGCGTTTCGTCTGCAGGTACCCATGATGTGTGCTGAATCTTATCTAGAAAAAACTAGCAAACTGCACTCAGTATATATTGATTGTGATGATTGATGAACAGGGTTGAGGCTGCGGATGATGAGTTATCATAACGGGCGGGCAGCCAGCACGGTATTCTGAGGAGGTTACTAACATTACATTGGAGGGTTCAGCATGGCTGACTTAGTGGTAATTGCTTACGATTCAGAGCAAAAAGCAGAAGAGGTGCGCACTGAATTATTGAAGATGGCTGGTGAATATCTTGTTGATATTGAAGATGCAGCAATTGCGATCCATAAGCAGGATGGAAAAGTGAAACTGCGTCAGGTTCATAATCTTGCAGCAGCAGGAGCCATCGGCGGAAGTTTCTGGGGCGTGCTTATCGGGTTATTGGTCCTGCAACCATTGCTTGGATTGGTTATCGGAGCTGGAGCCGGTGCAGCAGCTGGTGCATTAAGTGATGTAGGCATCAGTGATTCTTTTATGAAAGAGCTTGGAAGCAAGCTTACACCGGGAACATCCGCATTATTTGTACTGAGTTCAAAGCTTACTTCAGACCGTGTGCTGGAAAAACTAAAAGGCAGCGGTGGTCATGTAATGCAGACTTCACTATCGCATGAAGATGAAGACAGATTACGTACAGCCATTGGTGACTCATAATCGCGGAGCAGTAATGTGATTATTCTTAAAGTGCTGTGGGCTTTTGCCTTACTAGTCTGGAGTATGCTGTGGCCAATTGCATTCGGTTTCATTCTTTCATCCATAGTGCGATCATGGGTGCCTTCTGAAGTAGTTGTTAGGCATATAGGAAAGAATACGTTGTGGAGCGCAATATTGTCCGCACTCTTCGGTGTTGTTTCTTCAGTCTGTAATTACGCGACAGCGGGAGTCGGTCATTCTTTGCGACTAAAAGGGGCAAGCTGGTCTAACACGCTCGTGTACATGCTGTGCAGTTCAAACATAGGCATAACAATGCTGGTGGCTATCTATGGTTTCCTTGGTGGAGAGTTACTCGCTTTGGAGGTGACAACAGGATTGGTACTGGCTGCAACAGCATTTTATTTCGCCATGCTCTTCAGGCTTCCTGCACCGGAATCACAAGAGCAGAGCGCTGAAGAAGACGACGGTATGGAAATGGGTTTCTGGGAACAGTCTTGTACGTTCTTTTATAATGATATCTCCATGACGCAACGTGATATTGGCATCGGCTTATTTGTAGCAGCAACGCTTGGAGTTGTTGTGCCAGCAGCATGGTGGCAGGATGTTTTTCTGCTCGGATATGGCTCAAATCCGCTTGTGTGGGGATGGAATGCCTTGGTGGGAACTGCCATTGCAGTGCTTACATTCGGATGTTCAATCGGTAATGTGGCTCTTGGGGCTGTCCTTTGGTGGAACGGCGTGACACCGGGAGGAGTTATGGCCTTTATGCTGGCAAGCCTGCTCACATTTCCCATGCTGAACATGTACAGAAAGTACTATGGCCTGTGGGTTACTGTTAAGCTCGTTCTGGTGCTTACAGTCTCTGTGGTAGTAGCAAGCGTGATTGTCGATTTCGCAGTATGGTTGTTGAGTATTCAATTCCAACGTGCCGGAAGCATTTTCGAGCATGCCAGCGAACAGAAGGTGTTGTTTACTGCGTTGATGAATTTGGTTTTTGGCGGATTGGGGGCATGGATGTGGATTGTGGGTCGTAAACACTCTACAATGCATGCCGGAATGAAGGGAATGTAGTGACAGTAAAAAAGCAGGTATCCTGTGGGAGGATACCTGCTTTTCACTGATCTTAACTATAGAGGCATGCTGTGTGAAGGTAACTGCTTGTTGTTTTTTGTCTTTGTCTGGGTAAAAGGGAGCTTAACGCTGTTACTTATGATGGTAAGGAAGCTTACCTAGCTGTGTGCATGTGGGGTTTTCTATAGTTAAGTACGGGGCACCCGAAGGTGCCCGCGTAAGAGGTTTCTATTAAATTGGACCTGTGCTCATTACTGGGCTCAGCTCTTCAATTTTATTGTTTTTGATACGCCAGTTGTAGAGATCTTCCATATCTTTGTAGACCTGGAATACCTGGAAGAATCCATGCCAGTGTGCGTAGTCAGGACCGTTCATAGCTGCACCATGACGGGCGCGACGACCACAATGGTGCCACAGGTAGTACATAAGTTCCTGATATGGATCTTTCCACTTGTCTTTCTTGAGCAGGCCTTTTGCAGCAAGCTCTTTCTTCATTTTTACAGCGCCGTCCCAGTACTTGTTGTACAGAGCAACAGTGCTGTCGAGAAGCTGGCGTTGTACCTGAATGTGTGTTTCGCCGTGACAGCTTGCACAAACCTGACGCATTTTCTTGTCGCCTTCAATGCCGTCACCGCGTTCGCCGGTACGGATTTCAGAGCGTTTGTGTACGAGGTCCCACTTGAGACGGGAGGTTACGTTATGAGTAGACTCAAGCGTACCGATTCCGCTCATGTGACAAACAGCACAGGTAGGAGCAGTATAGTCGCCCGGTTGCCATGCGCCGGAAGCTGCTTCCCAGTTCCATTCTTCGCCATGCGCATTAAAGATCTGACCGTGCTTGGATTCTTCGTAAATCTCAATGTGCGGATGGTCAGGGCCAAGGTGACATGAAGCACAAGCTTCTGGCTTACGAGCCTCTGCAACAGAGAACTGGTGACGGGTATGGCAAACTGTGCAGTTGCCGATGCCGCCGTCAGGGTAGCGTGTACCAACGCCGCCCGGCCATGTCATGTTTACAGGCTTGTTGTCAGGGCCGAGTTCGACTTGGGTACCGTGACATGCCTGACAGCCGCCAGCGCCTGATGCACGGTTAACCATGGTGCCTTCTTTTTCACCGAGGAAGTTAGCACCTTCAATTGCAATAAGTTTTTTGAATTTTTCTGATTCGATAAGCGGTTTACCGGCAAGTTTTGCGTGAGCAGATTTAGAAAATTCTTCTGCTTCGTGCGGGTGACAACGCGCACATGTTTTTGCGGAAACCATCGGGGAAATATATGTATTTGTGCCTTTCAGACCTTCACACTGGCTGGCCATCGGAGAATCTTTCTCTACAGCATGACAGTCATAACAGGAAATAGCAGCACTTCCCATACGTCCGTTTTTCCAGCTTTCGATGATGCCCGGTGTCTTCACAGAGTGACACTCGATACAAGACGCAGCTTCTTTGGTGTAGCCGCGTTTGATTACAAGTTTCTTTTCGCCAACTACGCCTGCATTGGCAGCAAGTGCAGTCATGATAACTCCACCTACTACAAAAATGCTTAACAGCGTAATTTTATGCAGAAATGTCCTCACACGTTCCTCCTTAAGAAATAGAATAATCAGTGTAATGCGTTGTTACTTTTTGGTAGCAAAGTACTCTTTAGTGTGAATTCGCATGTTTTTGTGACCTACATGCTCGTGGCAGCTTGCACACTTTTTACCGCTGTCGCCGCGTAAGTAGTCTCTGTGAGCAATAAGCCCGCCTTTTGAGATTTCCTTTGGCAACAAGTTAACGTGGCATTTGCGGCACGCATTATCATACGTGAACTTGGTACGGTTACGATCGGCAGCACCTGCCCAATCATATGTGTACGGATCAATAAGCATGTTGTTGACTACGTCAGATACACCGGTGACTGCTTTTGCTGTGAGATATTCCACAAAGGAGCCATGCGGCAGGTGACAGTCGACGCATTGCGCCTGAAACCCTTTGGAGTTCATTCCGCCGTGTTTTGATTCCTTCCACGATGTCTGGAACGGCTTCATAACGTGGCAGCTCACACAGAACGTATCTGTATTGGTTGCTTCAACCATGTAGCCAGATGCAAGCACACTGACGACTGTCAGCAAAACACCCATCACAGCTCCGCTGAGCCATATGGAGCGTTTCGATTTTTTTCTTACATCTGCCTTCTCAGGCATTAAATCACCCCCTTAACAGTTAGTAGAGAGGGGTTCTCCGAAGAGAATTTGAGCGTACAATTTGCACGCTACCCTCAGGTTTCTGAGTCATGTTGTTAGTGATATAAATCCAAAAAACGTGCCAGCTCTTGTGAAGAAGAGAACGTAAGAAAATGGTGTTATATTTTATTATGTTATGATTTTACGAATAAAAGAAAGTGGTTGCTCCTATTGAACTTGTCAGAAAAATCTGACAATAATTCAGGAAAATCTGAAAGTTTTGTCATATTTTTCTGAAGCGGGTGGTGCGGTGAAAACAAAAATTCTCTTTTTTCCGGGGGTAGTTCTGCTGCTCTGGACAGGGCTGATTGTGGCCTTGTTCAGTTGGTTTGTTATGGGCGAACAGCAGCATATAGAACAGATTGCTCTGCGGCAGGCGAAAGCTTTTTTCAGTCAGGTGGTGACTGCAAGAGAGTGGAATGCCATGCATGGCGGAGTGTATGTTGAAGTGACCAATACGGTTAAGCCGAACCCGTATCTGGAAACTGAGGACAGGGATATCATAACCGTGGATGGGAAAATGTTCACAAAGATCAACCCTGCCTACATGACCCGCCAGCTTTCAGAAATTTTATCCATAAGTTCCGGTGTATCTTTCCATATAACCAGTCTTGATCCTAAGCGCGAAGGGAACTCTGCTGATGAATGGGAAAAGAATTCGCTACGTGCTTTTGAAAAAGGTGAGTCGGAACGGTTTGAATTTATCAATCAAGGTACAGAAAATGCCACGTACCGGTATATGGCTCCGTTGTATGCGACAGCATCCTGTGTTCAATGCCATCAGGAACCTGGTTCTTCTATCCGTGGTGACATTCGTGGTGGTATCAGTGTCTCGATAGCTGCTCATCCGTTATTGCTGCTTGCTGATGCTAATCTGGACAGGATGGGACTGGTTTTCCTCGTGGTAGGGATAATCGGCTTTGTTGGCTTCGGGTACAGTGCTGTTCAAATTATCCGTAAGCGCGACGAGGCTGAAACTGCAAGTCGAATAAAATCCATGTTTTTGGCGAATATGAGCCATGATATGCGGACGCCGCTTACTGGTATCATTGGAATGTCCGAATTGTTGCGCATCAAACCAGAACCTCATGAACAGGAAGAATATGCTTCTCTTCTTCAGCTTTCTGCCAGTAATCTTCTGGAAATAGTAAACGACATTACAGACTTTTCCCGAATTGAGTCAGGGAGGATGGAGCTAAAAGAGCGTCCGTTTGTTCTGGACAGTCTTGTTCAGCAAAGTCTGGATATGGTGCGCTTTGCCTGTTCCCGTAAAAATATAGTGCTGGAAAGCGTGATACAGGACGATGTTCCTGATCAGTTTATCGGGGATGAGTTCCGTATCAGGCAGATGCTCGGAAACTTGCTGGGTAACAGCGTGAAGTTTACTCAAAAGGGTTCCATTACGCTTACAATTCGTAATGAAGGAATAGTAAATGGTGTTTGTACGTTGCGTTTTTCCGTGCGTGATACCGGAATAGGAATCAGGCAATCCCATCTGGCTACTATTTTTGACAGTTTTTCTCAGGGAGAAGCTGCTCTTGAAGATGGGCGTATGGGCACAGGGCTCGGGCTTTCCATTACCCGTCACCTGACTTCAATGATGAAGGGACGAATATGGGTAAAAAGTAAGTTTGGTGCAGGCTCCACATTCGCATTTGAAATACCGTTGGAGTTACCTGCAGAAGCTGACCGTATTCCAGATGACGGAAAGGTGTGCGTTTCCAGTGTGGAAGCGTCAGGTACTATGACTGGGCACACCATTCTCGCTGTGGATGATAATCCGTTAAATCGGGTGTACATCCAGAAAACACTGGAGGCGCATGGGCATACAGTACTGCTTGCAGAAGATGGTGAAAAAGCCCTTTCAGTGCTGCAAACACGATGCGTAGACATAATCTTTATGGATGTGCAGATGCCGGTAATGAACGGTATTGAAGCCACGAAGCAGATACGCGGCCGTGGTGATCTTGCTGTTGCGGCGGATGTTCCTATTATTGCCATTACAGCGTTTACTGTTGACGGTGATCGTGAGCGTTTCTTGCAGGCCGGTATGAGCCACTATGTGAGCAAGCCGTTGCAGGCGCAGGATATTTTGGACGTACTGGTGAGTGTACTTGGTGCACCACCAGCGTCTGTTGAGGATGCGCCTCAGGGGAATGATGAGGCGCAGAATGGTGAGGGATATGACGTTCTTCCGTGCGATGCAGAAAAGTCAATGCTATATGGGGCAGAAGAAGTAGATGCAACAGCGGTCAGCTTACAGATTGAGGAGAATGCTATGGTGTTTTTAGATGTCAAAAAAGCAATGGAAGCCATGGCAGGTAATGCAAATTTGTTCGGTATATTGTGTTCCAGTTTTTTGCAGGAATCTGCTGAAAAAGAAGGTAGCTTACAGCGCGCGGTAGCAGAGCAGGATTGGCAGGCTGCTATGGTCGCGGCACACGCATTAAAAAATTCTGCGGGACTGCTGTGTGCAACAGCGTTGCAGGCCAGTGCTACACGGATTGAAGCCGACTGTAGAAAGATTGTTGAAACACATGGAGCTTCCATTGACTCTGTAGAGGGAAGTAGCGAGCAGTACGCTGCTGAGCCTGTAATCTGTGGGAGGATTGCTGCCGATGTGGAAGAACTTAGTGTTGTACTGGTGCATACCCGTAATGCGATTACCAAAGTTATAGAGGAGACAGCACGTGGCTAAAATCCTTGTTGTTGATGATGAACTGCTGATTCGCACTATGCTGTCAGAGGTTATTACCTCGTTGGGACATGAAGTCATTGCAAAAGAGAACCTTACACAGGGGTTAGCTGCTGCAAAAGAAATCTGTTTTGATGTTATCTACTTAGATGTGCTGCTGCCAGACGGTAATGGTCTGGAGTCTATTAATGAGATCAGACAGGTATCTTCCTGTCCCGAACTGATTGTCATGACAGGGCATGCAACTCCAGATGACGCTGAAATGGCGGTACGCCACGGTGTATGGGAGTATCTCCATAAACCTTTTACTGTTGAGCATATTGTCCGTTCTCTTACTCGTGTGATCGCGTTTCGGGAGCAAAAGCGTCAGCAGATGAAGTCTGCTTTGAAGAGGGATGATATTGTCGGGAGCAGTCCTGCACTGATGCAGGCTCTTGACCTTGTGGCGCAGGCAGCGTCTACCTCGGTAAATACGTTGGTGCAGGGAAAAACCGGTACAGGCAAAGAGCTGTTCAGTCGCGCTATCCATGACAACAGCAGCCGTTCAAATAAGCCGTTTGTGGCGCTGGACTGTGCTTCGTTTACAGAGACGCTGCTGGAAAGCCATTTGTTCGGGCATAAAAAGGGTGCGTTTACAGGGGCAACAGCAGACCGCGAAGGTGTATTGCAGGCCGCAGATGGTGGCACACTGTTTCTTGATGAAATAGGCGAGTTGCCAATGCAGCAGCAAAGTGCTTTTTTACGTGTGCTTGAAACTAAGCGTTTTCGACCTATTGGCTCGACGAAAGAAATAACCAGCGATTTTAGGCTGGTTGCAGCGACAAATAAAGATTTGCGCGAGATGGTTCGGTTAGGTCTGTTCCGTGAAGATCTACTGTACCGCTTGCGTGGATTGTCCATTATCTTGCCGCCGTTGCGGGAGCGTAAAGAAGATTTGCCGGAACTGGTAACATGGTGGTTGAAGAAACGGTGCGAATCACATGACCTGCGATCAAAAGTGGTGTCGGACGATTTTATGGAAACCATCATGGCCTATGATTGGCCGGGTAATGTCCGTGAATTTATTCATAGTATGGATAGAGCTTGCACGACCGTGGGGCAGGAGTCCGTATTATACAGCACGCATTTACCTGTGGAGTTACGTGTGAGCGTTGCCAGAGCGGCTACAGGAGAGCAACTGGGGCAAAGTCTGGTTGATCCTGTTGCCCAAGAAACAGCGTATATAGCTTCGACCCCAACCATAAATTCTGCTGTTTCCCTAACAGAACCGAATGTTTTTCTTCCGCAGTCATTGAAAGAGCATAGGCTTACAAAAGAAAAAGAATATATTGAAGGACTGCTTGCCTATACACAGGGTGATATTAAGCAGGCACACATACTTGCCGGAGTCTCACGTGGCCATCTTTATGAGCTTATGAAAAAACATAACTGTAGTAAGTAACATCATTGTAGAATGATGTAATAAATCAGCAGAGTAACCGGTATATCTTTCTATATACTTGAACGACAAGTGCTTACGGGACGATACTCTATATGTTCAATGCTGGCGGTATGTTGTCGTCAGGGGATATATAGGGGGAGTCCATGCAGAGGATTCGGTTTATTCTGACACTGACGTGTGTAGCTTTTTTTCTGGCATCTCCGGTGCGTTCCGTAACGTTTGAAGGAGAGTGCACTGCAACGCAGGAAGAGTGGGAAAAAGCATTTAAAGAGTGGGACAGTGCAAGACAGGTTTGGCATGAGCCGAAGCAGGCTCCAAACAAAATGCCATTTCCTGATAGCTATAGAGATTGGAATTTATTCAGTATATCCTACCGTGAGGATACGCAGACATTGCATGCCATTATGGGAAACGATGTTGCAATGCTTGCCGCACGGAATAAATATTTTCCTCCCTGGCCGGAAGGAACTATCCTTGTGAAAGTTGCCTGGCGTCAGCGCAGACTTCCGGAATGGCCTGAAGCATGGGTTCCGGCTGACCTCCTTGCTATCGGCATGATGTATAAGAATAAGGAACAGTATGCGGATACGCTGGGTTGGGGATTTTCTATCTGGAAAAAAGAGAAGCGTAAGCTTCCAGAAAATTTTGGTGCCACCGTACAGGAGTGTGTAGCGTGTCATGCTCCGTTGGAAAAAAAGGATTATGTCTTTACCATGCCTGCAATTCTTCCATAGCAGGTTGTGAGTAAGAGATAGCCAGATGACGAAGCATAGACTTCGTACAGATCGAGATATTGAAGGGGAAGAGAGCAGTTATTTTACTGGATTGTGACAGTGTGCCATGCTGTTGCTGCCGGTGAGTATCTGCTCTTTTTTTTGTCTTTGATTCGGGATATGCATTATACACAGTGTCTGCATTCCCTGCGTGCACTGTCCACTGCGTAAGGGAGCATAGTTTGAAGCGTATTGATAATAACCGTTCCGCATCAGTTGAAATTTGCTGCTTTGTCGGCATAGCAGCTTGCATAGGGCTTGCTGTAGCCGGAAGTATGCCTGCACCTTTTGCTCAAGGATGGATTCGATTTTTGCAGTTGGTTGTGCCAGTCGTTGTTCTCGGTTTTGTTTGTGTACTGCACCGGAGATGGCGCGAATCGGTTTCAGCTCAAAATAGAAGCGTGCTGCTTGAACTGGCTGATACTAAGTTAGCTTTACATAAATTGCAGCGAAATAAAGCGTTGATGCAATCGATTTTTCACGCATCACAAAATATGTACTATGTGTTCGATGAGTTTTGTGTGTGCAGGAATGTCATAACATCCAGAGAAGACTTGCTTGAGTTGTGCCATGTAGCAGAGCCGTGCGGTAAGAAACTGAATGAACTTTTTGATGCGGATGTAGCCAAAGTTGTCCAGCGATCTTTGTTGAAAAGCCTTGATTGCAAGCGGCTGCAAGTTATTGAATACCGTGTCGAACATGAAGGAAAAGAATACTGGCTTGAAGGGCGCGCTCTTGCATTGCCGCAGAATGGATGCGGTGCACGCCAGGTCGTTTGGATTGCACGGGATATTACTGAAGAAAAACGCAATAGAGAAGCTGTACGGCTTTTGTCTACGCAGCTGGCCCTGTCGGAAGAACAGCAGCGTCGTAAAATTGCAGTCGAGTTGCATGATAGCCTCGGACAGATTTTGGCTATTGTCAAAATGCGTCTTAATTTGCTGCGCCGTTGTCTGCGTGATGGTGATGAACTTGCGTTGCTTGATGCCAGCATGGAACAGCTTGGAAGCGGTATTGAGCTGACACGGACACTCGTATGGGAATTAAGCCCGCCAACATTGTATGCACTCGGGCTTGTTTCTGCTGTTGAGTGGCTTGGTGAAAAGTACGCTGGAGAGCATGACATAGAGTTTACAGTGGAAGACGAAATGCAATGCTGTATATGGGACAGCGATTTCAAGATCATGCTGTTCCGTATAGTTCGAGAGCTTATGGCAAACGTTGTAAAGCATGCTGATGCATCAGCTTGTGCCATTGCATTTTTCAGCCGGATGGAAGGTCTCGTTGTTACGGTACATGACAATGGCAAGGGCTTTCCAGAAGGAACAGACCGGACTGGGTTCAGAAAGGGGTTCGGGCTGTTGACGATTCAGGAGTCTGTACGGCATCTGGGAGGTGATGTGCACTATACATCAGATGGTGTCGGCGGGTATGTTCGTATTTTTATTCCTTTCAAACAGACCGCACCGTCTCTCGGGGAACCGATAGGTGCAGCCACAGGAACGTTCAATGGATAACACTATCCGCGTAGTTATTGCAGATGACCATAAGGTTTTTTTAGAAGGGCTTTGCTCGCTTGTAAAAGATGAAGAAGATATCGAGGTAATAGGTAAGGCTGCAAACGGAGTAGAGCTGCTTGAACTGGTCGAAGAGTTGCGTCCTGATGTTGTTATCTCAGACATCAGCATGCCGGATATGAACGGTATCACCGCTGCACAGAAGATTACTCAGGAATTCCCTGATACGCGAATCATTGCATTGTCCATGCACAAGGATACTCAGTTCGTGCGGGAAATTCTTAAGACAAATGCGTATGGTTTTCTTCTTAAAGATTGTTGTTTCGATGAGTTGGCGCATGCTGTGCGCTCTGCAATGAATGGAGAAATTTGTCTGAGTCAACCTCTCAGAGATTCTGTGGTGCTGGACTATATAGGTACCTTGCGGAATCCGCAGGATGAAGAAGTTGCGCTCTCTGCGCGGGAAAGCGAGGTGCTTAAGCTGATTGCAGAAGGACTCAGCACGAAAGAAGTGGCAGAGCAGTTGTGCATTAGCGTCAAAACTGTTGAGACGCACCGCAGGCAGATTATGCAGAAAACAAAATACACAAGTGTGGCAGAGCTCACAAAGTATGCAATTCGTTGTGGATTGACGACTGTTTAAACGCTCAATCAATGTCTAGCTATTTTAGCACGTTAAGGGAATGCCTTAGTTGTTTTCTACTTTTCCCTGATTGAGGGAACTATGTGTACGGCGTATACAGGAACTCCTATAAGGATTTATACACCGGTGTTATCCGGAGCAATACAAGGAGTTATTTAATGAGAATTCTTAGAATTAATACTCGTACTCAGGAATATGCATTCGAAGAGCTTGGCGAATATGCAGGACTTGGCGGACGCGCTTTAACATCCCGCGTTGTTAACAAAGAAGTACCGGCTGACTGTCACGCGCTTTCTGCAGAAAACAAACTTGTTTTTGCATCCGGCGTTCTTGCTTGCACAAACGCTGCTAACTCTGGTCGCGTATCTGTAGGTGCTAAATCTCCACTCACCGGTGGTATTAAAGAAAGTAACTCCGGTGGTCAGTTTGCTAACCAGATGGGTAAAATGGATCTTCAGGCTATCATCCTTGAGGATAAGCCGGAAGATGAAGCTGGCTTCACTAATATTTTCATTTCCAAAGACACGGTAACGTTTTCTGCTGCTGACGAAATTGTTGGTATGCACAACTACCCTGCACAGGAAAAACTGCAGGAAAAGTTTGGTAAAAAAGCAGTAACCTGTCTCTGTGGCCCTGCTGGCGAACATTGCATGCAGGCTGCAACTATCCAGTTCTCCGACCCTGAAGGTCTCCCTACACGTTCAGCTGGTCGTGGAGGCATGGGTGCGGTTCTTGGTTCCAAAAAAGTTAAGTCCGTCATTCTTGACCCTGAAGTAAAAGGGAAAGTTGTGATGGGTGATGAAGAAGGCTTTAAAGCTGCTCGTAAAGAGTGGACAGATATTCTGCGCGGTCATCCGGTAACCAGTGAAGGTCTTCCAGCGTTCGGTACTGCAGTTCTCGTTAACATCATTAACGAAGCAGGCGCATTGCCGACTCAGAACTTCCGTAATGGCCGTTTTGACAATGCAGAGAAAATTTCCGGTGAAACTCTTGCAGACACCATCACCAAGCGTGACGGTAAAGTATCTCACGGTTGTCATACCGGTTGTATTATCCAGTGCTCTCAGGTGTACAACGATAAAAACGGCAAAATGCTCACAACCGGTTTTGAATATGAAACTATCTGGGGCTTTGGTGCACATCTTCTTATCGATGATCTTGATATCATTGCTACCATGGACCGCACCTGTGACGAAATCGGCATGGATACCATTGAAATGGCAAGCTCTCTTGCAATGGCAATGGAAGGCGGCCTTATTGCTTGGGGCGATGCTCCGGCTGCACTTGAGTACCTCAGAAAAGTAGGTACTGGCGATCCTGTAGGCCGTATTCTTGGTAACGGTGCAGGCTTTACTGCAGCAGCATTCGGCGTAGACCGTATCCCGACTGTGAAAAACCAGGCATTGCCAGCGTATGACCCTCGTGCTGTAAAAGGCGTTGGTGTTACCTACGCAACAACTCCTATGGGTGCTGACCATACTGCTGGTTACGGCGTATGTCAGAACGTTCTGAAATGTGGCGGTGACGTTGATGGTCACGGTAAAGACGGCAACATTGAAGTTTCCAAGAACCTTCAGATTGCAACAGCAGCTGTAGACTCCCTTGGTCTTTGTCTCTTCGTAGCCTTTGCTGTTCTCGATGACGAGCGTGGTGTGCCATGTATGGCTAAACTCGTATCCGGTCTCCTTGGTTCTGAGTACAGCGTAGATGACGTTGTAAACCTTGGTGTGGGTGCACTTAAAGACGAGCTCGACTTTAACCGTCGCGCAGGCTTCACTGAAAAAGACGACCAGCTTCCACGTTGGTTCACTGAAGAAGCACTGCCACCACATAACGTTAAGTGGGACTTTACTGCTGAAGAGCTTCAGGAAGCAAAAGTGTAATTCTGATTGAAATAGAGAGTATAAAACGCCGGAGGAAACTCCGGCGTTTTTTTATGGTGAAATTGTATATGTAACAGCTTTTAACCCAGCTGCCTGACGATCAAATTTAGGAGTGGTTAAACGACGCGCGCTGCTTATCTTTTCCACATGGCGGTGTTTGAGTCAGTTCTTCAATGACTTCCTTAAAGTCTTTCAGCAGCAGGTAGAGCAGGTCTACACTTGTTCCGTGCCGTACAACAATGCGCTGCACAGGGATTTCTTCACAGTTTGGAGGAAGTGTGTAGGTTGGGATAAGCCATCCACGCTCACGTAACGCATCAGAGAGCTGGTAGAGGCTGAAGGGAGGCTTGCTATCGTCCTTGAACTTCCAGCAGACCAACGGCAACCCTTTCGAACTGTTATTGAGAAACTCAAAGAGCCCGAACTGATCAAGTCCTGCTGCAAAGTATTCTGCAGCTGCAAAACAGGCTTCCTGAACCTTCACATATCCTTCGTGTCCCAGACGGAGGAGGTTGTAATACTGGGCGATAACTTCACCACCCGGGCGGGAGAAGTTTAAAGCAAATGTTGGCATTTGGCCGCCAAGGTAATTGACGCGGAAGATAAGATCTTCAGGGAGGTCATCTTCTGTAGCCCAGACAACCCAGCCGCACCCCAGCGGAGCAAGGCCGAATTTATGACCGGATGAGTTAATGGATTTTACACGGGGTAAACGGAAGTCCCATTTTATTTCAGGCTGCATGAACGGTGCAACAAATCCACCGCTCGCAGCATCAATATGCATAGGAATGTTCAGGCCGGTTTCCTGCTGCAGTTTATCAAGAGCAGCATGTACTTCTTCAATAGGTTCGTAGTGGCCGGTAAATGTTGTACCGAGAGTCTGGACAACTCCAATAGTGTTTTCATCGCAATGTGCAATAACATCTTCAGGTGAGGACATGTAGTTGCCTTCGTGCATAGGTAATTCACGAAGCTCTATGTCCCAGTAACGCGCAAACTTATGCCAGCATACTTGCACAGGGCCGCAGACAAGGTTTGGCTTGTCAGATGGCTTACCTGCTGCTTTTTGGCGTGCCCGCCAGTTCCATTTGAGTGCCATTCCACCAAGCATGGCAGCTTCGCTGGAGCCGGTGGTAGAGCAACCTATAGCAGGCTTGCAAGTGCCATTTTCAGAACCGGGGCATTCTTTGGCATTCCATAAATTTGCGAGCATGGATACACAGCGTGCTTCAATTTCTGCTGTTTGAGGATATTCATCCTTGTCGATCATGTTTTTATCCATGCACTCTTGCATTAAGTCCTGAACTTCCCGTTCAAGCCAAGTAGAGCAGAAAGTTGCCATGTTTTGACGGGAGTTGCCATCCAGTAACAGTTCATCATGAATCATCTGATAGACCGCTTCAGGGTTTCGCTCTTTACGGGATATGCGATGCACATTCAGTGGCTTAGTCATGGATTCTACAGTAAACAGATCATCTAGATTCGCTTTATGATTATGAAGGGGCATATATTCCTCTCTACGGTTATTAATAAATTTTTATCTAATAAGTACAGTAAAATACTTTTGATGTGAAGAAAGTATAAGTTGTGTAGAGAATGGAACAAAAAAAGCTGCATGAAGCGTATGCTTCGATGCAGCTTTTATATTACTTAGTGTGAGCCAGATTTAGTGAAGGTTCAATAACGGGAGAGCTGATTCCTCCTAAGGAGATAATCGTGTGGAAGAGGTTGTCATGCGAGACTGTATTGGCAGGAACAGCGTGTAGTGCAGTAGTAATTTCCGGATGTTTTTTGCGGTAGGTATCACTTAGCCAGATCATAAATGGAACCTGACTTTGCTCCGGTGAAGTTCCTCCGTGGAACATGACTCCGTTTTCTCCAAGACTTTCTCCATGATCTGACGTGTAGATTACTACCGCATTCGTATTTTTGAGAAGGTCAATGGTCTCGGCAATCATCCAGTCTACTTTGCGGACAGTATTGTCGTATGCGTTGATAAATGGGGTTATGTCTGTTTTGTGGTCTTCGTTTTCATATTGATCAGGCATGAAGAAACGGAATTCTTCTGTATAGTTTTTATTGTATGAAAAGTGCGAACCGGTAGTGTGCAACAAGATAAGTTTATTTTCTGCGGTAAGAGCGACTGTGTCCTTTAACAGGGAAAGCAGGTACGGGTCTTGCCCTTTGTGGTATACGACAGTGTCTGACATGGAAATAAGAGTGTCGGTTAAGTGACCACTGCGCCCCAGTTTGTTTTGCAATGAGTAAAAGTAGGTTCTGTATCCGTGTTTTTTAAAAAAGGATACAAAGGAACCGACGGTAGGAGTGCGTGAAGAGCGTGTAGCGTTTGTAAGCATGCCTACAAGTGATACTCGGGTGGACGTAGCAAACGATTGTGCAGTGCCGAAGTTGATCAGTCCATTCGTTATTTCAAGCCGCGGTGTGGTAGTGCGGGGGTATCCGTTAAGCGAAAGATGATCTGCACGGGTGCTTTCACCAATAATGAAGACAATGACTGGCTTTTCATTTTGGGGAAAGAGGAGCGTAGATGAAAGTGTGTCCGCTTGAGGTAATGAATTAAGTTTTCGGGATTTATTTTCTTCTTTAACATACATCTGTAATCCTTTGATGACAGATGTCGGAGCACACTTTGACATAGAGATTGTGGCAGTAAGCTGGTTTTGATTAAAAGCTTTAAAAATAGCTGCGTTGAATTGGTATATGCCAATGCTGAGTAACAGAAGACAGAGAACAACTCTGGCTCTCCTGCCGTATGGAGCTTGAAGCAAAGGGCGGGCAAGGTACGCATGGACTACTCCCAGCAAGGCGCCTGCAAAGAGAAACAACATGAATTTTGTTGAAATGTAGCTTGTGATTTCTGCTTCACTGGCTTCAAGAACCCAGCTGATACTTTTGTAACGTAGCGGAATGTTAAATGTACAATAAAAATACTGTGCAGCAGCACACGCAATATTGATAACAGGAAAAATTACATAGCTGAATTTTGAAAATAAGGTGACAGCAGAGAACACACCTATATTTAAAACAACGACGGTGCTTACTGATAATGCTGCGTGTGACAGTGAATTATTGAATATGTATGTATTATATAGAATAGTTACAAAAGCAGTGTATACAAAAAATAAATACGAATTTGTGCAAAGCAAGATATCGCTGGAGAGTGTTTTTTTATTGTAAAGCTGTGAAGAAATATTCAAGTTGTGCTCGATAGTTAGCAGTGTTTACGTAGATAAGTCTTTTGCGGATGCTCTCTATTAAAAAAATATATGTGCTTGCGTGGAATGAATGAGTACAAAGCACAGCGTAATGGTAACAGTATGTATTTTGCCAAGTTGATGGTTTTCAAAAGGTAAAGGTGTATTATTGCGCTTTGAGTTTTGTAATTAAATAAATATTCGGTTGTAGAAAAACGAGGAATGCCCTCCACAAAATGAATTGTGGAGGGCATTGTACGCTGGGGGCAGTACAGTTCTTGTTGAGAACATTGCTAGTCGTTAATGGTGAACTGTATGTTGTCTGAGATTATACAGGGGCTGGCTAACGTCTGCCACCTGCACGGCCACCTCTGCCTCCTCTGCTTCCGCCGCCTCTTGGAATACGCATGCGCGGTGTTCCTCTGCTGCGGCTCACATTGCGAGAGTAGCTTCGGTTGTTGTAGTTGCGTCTACCACTCCGATAGGATGCTCTACGCGGGGCGTTGTAGCCCGGAGGACGTCCACCACGATAATATGTTGCGCGGCGCGGGGCTCTGTAGGCAGGTGGGCGTTTGCCTCTGTAATACGGAGGCCGTTTCCCTCTATAATATGGTGGGCGATTGTAGCGTCGGTGGTTATAATGGTTGTGGTAATGTCTTCGACTCCAGTTGGGCGAATTATACCAGTATGGGGCATAGGTTACGTTGTAATAGTTAGTGTATCCGTAGTCATACCCGTAGTTATATCCATACCCTCCAGAAACGGTTGCAGTGCAGCCTGTCAGGTAGGCAAGCGCAATGGTACAACCGACCAGTAATATCAATCTCTTTGCCATGCGTGTCTCCTTGGCAGCGCTGCCGGAATGCGGCGAAAAGTGCGTAAAAGCGCTGCTGCTATGTGTGTCTAGAAGGATAATAGCAGAGGGCATTGGCTTGATTTGAGTATTATTACCCTGCTGGAATGAGGGGAACAGGCAGGTGGTAGAATACTTATGTGCCAGTCAGGCTGGCTATCTAGCGGGGAGGATTATCTAATGAATTGTGCGGCACTAAAAAATGTCAAAGCAGCAAGACTATATTTTGCCTTGCCGGCTTTGACATTTCTAAAAAGTAGCATTGGACTAGCTAAGTTAAGACCGAATTATTAACACGTTTCGAAAGGCATGAGGGTGCCTGTGCTATCAAATGTGAGCGTGTTTGTTTTGTCGGGATGTACTGTGGCTCCAGCAGTTTTCAAATCAGAAAAAACAGCCTCAGTTGCCCAGAAATGTTGTAAGGACAGTGTGTTTGTGATGCGTACTGCTCGGAGTGTGGTTGGCGCTTTGGCAAGAGCGGCATCAATAACCGCTTTGTCAGTAGCGAGTGTTATAGGCATACGGCCGCTGGCCCATACTCCTGTAGTCAGAGAGTTCGCATAGGTTGCGGCAGGGTCAATGCTGTCTGCAAGGCGTTTGGGAATAAGATCGGCCATGCCTATGCCGTGAGCATTTCCTTGAGACTGCGGTGTCAGGTTGAGAACAACAAGTGTTTTGTACTCGGGCTTACGTTCTCCAGCCATACGGCGCCATGCACCGATGACATTCGTATCCATGCCCGTCCCACTGATATTTTTTCCCATTTCATCAATAATGAGCAGATCAAGAGTCTCTACTGGAATTCGAGGTAAAATAGCTGCTGAAATAGAAAGCAGGGAAGAGTCCGTACTGACGACCTCGTTGCTGGTGCATAATTTTAGTGTGTGGAGTTTTTCAACAGCATTTTCCACAACAGCAAGACCGGCGAGTAAATTGATATGTTCAAGAATACGCAGCGCTGCTGGTTTAATGACCTTCTCAAGGGGGAAGTTGTGGAGATTATCAGCTCCTCGAGGTTTCCCAAGACCTATGGCAAGCATTTTACATAGACCGGACTCTACCTCTCCGTGGAACAGTGTATGCGGTTTTACACGATTCATCACAAAGACGTAGTCTGCTTCCAGAGCGTCTTTTGCTACAAACACTTCAGCGCCTTCATCAAGAAGGCCGAGGCTGACTGTTTCAACAGAGGATACGATAGGGCAGCCTGCTGACTCTTCTGTGATGCCTAGTTTGGCAAGAATAGCGGTTTGACCTTCAGCCGTGGAGCCTCCATGAGATCCCATTGACGGGATAATGAAAGGACGCAGTCCGATAGACTTCAAGTTTCGTACAACAGCATGCAGCAACGGAACAATACGATCGATTCCGCGTGAGCCGACAGTGATGCCTACAGTGGCTTCAGGTTTTACTGTGCTACTGTCAAAAGAGGCAAAGGCCGTGTCCACGGCCTTTGCTATATTATCAATTCGGGACGTCTCAAAAGTTTGCTCAACGTCGTAGAAAGTAGGGTATGTCATTATTGTCCTGCTATGCTGCTTCAGTCAGTGCTGCTTCTTCTGCCTCTTTTTCAAGATCAAATGCACTTGTATATTTGAGTATTACGGTGAGGATAGCAAAAATGCCTGCTCCTATCCAGCACTGCAGTTCTGGCAGTGCATACAGGAGTACTGCGTTACATCCGAACAGAATACGAAGTAGCGGATGTAGCCTGCGGATATAGACACCTTCCAGCGAGACTGCAGTACAGAAAAGTGCCAGAAGGATAACGGCTATAGTCAGGATCGTCTGCCATAAAGGCCCAAGGAACAGAATCGCAGGTTCATATACAAACATAATCGGGATAATGAACAGTCCGCTCGCCAGCTTGAATGCATGGATTCCTGTCTGGAACGGGTCGGATTTCGCAATGCCGGCAGCTGTATATGCCGCAAGGCAGACAGGTGGTGTTACGTTGGCAGACTGTGAGTACCAGAAGATAAGCAAATGTGCTGCGAGCAGAAATACTGTGGCATGTTCCGGCGGAACTTGCGTGTTTATTATCGCAAACAGGGCTCCAGCTGCGGTGGGGTCTGTAATCATATCCAGACTCATTCCCATAGACTCAATGAAGCCCGGATTTACTGCCATTACATACCGCAGCTTAATCAGGTTAACCAGAAACGGTGCACTCAGCGTTGCAAGGATGATGTAGGATGCCGTTACTGGCAGACCCATACCTAAAATAAGCGATGCGACTCCCACCAGCCCGATTGTTACAAGCAGGCTGGAGCCTGCAACCGTGGAAATAAGCATGGAAAACTTAACCCCGAGACTTACCAGCAGAACAATACCGATAACGACTCCTGAACAAAGAAGGATGATGGCCGTGGCTACCATGTTTTTTCCGCCAAGAGCCAGAGCATCAACAATATCCATAAGTCCCATGCGGTGATTTTTTGTCAGCCAGCTGGCACCGACAATGGCACCAATAGCCCAGCATGCTGCATAGGTCGGTGTGTAGCCGATGCTCATAAGTGTGATCAGTACACCGATTGGGATAAAGAATGGCCATCCTTCTTTGAGGACATCAAAAAAGCGAGGGATATCTTCTTCCGCTGTCGGTTGCAGACCTTCACTACGGGCGCGTGAATGAACAAAAAAGATTACGCCGATGAAGTAAAGGATGGCGGGAATAAACGAAATGGCAACAATGTGGAGGTAAGAAATCTGTGTCCACTGCGCCATAACAAAAGCGCCTGCACCCATAATTGGCGGCATGATCTGACCACCGGTACTTGCGGCAGCTTCAACCGCTGCAGCAAATTTGGGGCTGAATCCGGTTCTTTTCATCATTGGAATGGTAATAGAGCCGGTGCTTACGGTGTTTGCTACGGCACTGCCGGAGACAGACCCCATAAGACCGCTGGAGAAGACAGCCATTTTTGCTGGGCCACCGACACTTCTGCCAACGATAGATATTGCGAGCTTAATGATAAAATCACCAGCACCGGATTTAACAAGAAAAGATCCAAATAGTACAAACAGGAATACATATGATGCTGAAATAGTAGCAATGCTTCCGAAAATTCCATCCGGTGCAAAATACATGCGGTAAAGAACGCGTGTAATGGTAACTCCGGGGAAGTTCCAGTTGCCAGAAAGGAACTGTCCCCAGTACAGGGCGTAGCTTAGGAAGAAGACGGCAAGCAAAGGAATAATTTTACCGGCTGCGCGACGCGCAATCTCCAACATAAGCAGCAAGGTTATCCCTGCAAATACCATATCAAGAGGCACCATTTGCTCGTTACGGGCATGCAGCGCATCTTCAAAAAATACTAAATATAATCCGCATACAACGCTCAGTGTCGCAAGAAACCAGTCAACGTATGGTTTTTTATCCAGACTTTTTGCATTGAATGGATAAATCATAAATGCCAGAGGCACAAAAAAAGCGTAGTGAAGAGCGTTGCGTTGGATTTCCGGCATAAGCCAGACAGTGTTTGTCAGTACGTGAAATACGCTCGCAGCAATGCATAAACAGTAGAATACTGTGGCAGTGCGACCGGTAAGCTCACGTGTGCTGACCATTACTTCGCCTGAATCTTCCGTTGCTTCCACTGGTTTCTTAGTGAACAAACCCATATGTGAACCCTATGTAATTATTCAAAGTTTCTTAGTATATTTCCCGATAGCATCACCGGAAAATGAAAAGAACAAGCCTCAGCGCGCTATTCTCAAGAGTCATCTCTGGAGCGTTGCGCCTGAAGCGGCTGTTTGTGGCAGTTAAGACAGCACTGCTTTTTTAAGAAAATTCATAAAGTTGCAGTTACTATTGGATGGTCTCGCCGGAGGCAGAGCCTCCGGCGGAGTCTAACTATTTTGCAATAAGGCGTTCTGGGATTTCAATGCCCACTTCGCGGTAGTACTTGGCTGCGCCCGGATGCAGCGCAACAGGTAGACCGGAAAGCGCTGAGTCAAGACTCATATTCTTTGTTGCAGAGTGGATTGTGCCTAGGAAGTTGAGATTTTCGTAGATAGTTTTGGTAACCTTGTAGACTACGTCCTCAGGCATGTCTGCACGTACTGCAAGAAAGTTAGGCTGTGCAATTGTACGGATATCTTTGGCTTGTCCCGGGTAGGTGTTCGCAGGAATTACGTAGCGGTACCAGATTGGGAAGTTTTTTTGGATAGTAGTAAGCTGCTCATCAGAAAAGTCGAGAACAGTGGCTTTGCCGTGGCTCATAGCAAACAGTTGTGTAATGGCTGCAGCAGGTACACCGGCAGGGATGTTTGCGCCGGCAATTCTGTTGTCGAGCATGGCCTGTGTGGATGGTGTGTATCCGAGAAACTCGAGTTTGAGATCGTTTGCGTTGATATTGAGCGCCTTCAGCAAAGCACGGCCGGAGCCTTCTGTACCGCTGCCACGTTTACCAATGGAAAAACGGTCAGAGAGTGCACCAATATCTGCTACGGTGCCAGTCTTTGCATACTTACTCATGATGGCGAAGTGCTCGACGTTAGGCCACAGCATGGTAATGGAGCGGAAGGAATCTACAGGTTTTCCTTCATAGAATCCCATCCCGCGGGATGCCTGAAGGCCGAACAGTGACTGGAGAATCGCAAAGTGCGCTTCTTTGTTTTTGAGCATCTCAATGTTTTCGCCGGAACCAGCTGAGTTAATGGCTGTCGCTGTAATACCATCTTTTTTAGCAAGCTTCAGGCTTACCAGTGTGCCGATTCCAACGCCAACAGGGTAGTATGTTCCCCCTGTAGTAGCAGTGGCAATAATAAGTCGCTTGTTATCTTGTGCCATGGCAGGGAAGCTCATGGTCAGTAATGCAGCAATAACGATGAGGGAACAAAGTCTACGCACGATCACACTCCTTGTCGCAATAAAATTTTAAACATCAATTGGTAAGAAGTATGTGTCAGCGCTTGACAAGATTGTCAACAATTTTGTTGTATGACTTGTCACCCATCATGTTTTCAATACTGGACATAGAAGGATAGATATTTTACTCAGCGGCTTCCCTTTTGTGGAAACTTGCGTATTATCCAGACCGCCTTTCGAGGTAGTTATCAATAAGTCAGTGATAGTAGGAATTTGGTATGAAGGAATTTCCACCTTGCCAGCAGGTGGCAGATCACTTGGAAGATCTTATTTTATCCGGCCAGCTGTTACCAAGGGAACGCCTTGGCGAAACAGACATGGCAGAGCGTTTTTGTGTTAAGCGCCATGTAATTCGTGATGCATTTAAGATTCTTGAGGGCAAAGGGCTTCTTGAAATCAAGCGTTACAAAGGTGCCCGTGTTGTAAGCCTCTCCGTTAAAGAGATTAGCGACGTGTTTGACATTCGCATTAATTTGGAACGGTTTGCATATAACCTTGCTTTGACCAATATGCGTGAAGAAGACTTTGCCGACTTGGAAAGAATTGCGCATAAGTTTCTTGATAGTGTAGATACGGCAAGTATTGAGGAATTAAGCAAGCTTAACACAGAATTCCACAATATTATCTATAAGCGCGCAGACAATATTCCGTTGCTTGAAATTATTAACGATCTGCACATTAAGTTGTACATCACCCGTTTTGCAGCATGGGATAAAAGAGAAAACATTATTCAGTCTGGTAAGGAACATCTTGAGTTTATAGATGCCTTACGAAAGAAGGACTTGGATGTGTTGAATGATCTTGCCCACAGGCATATATACAATTCAAAGACTGCGTATGAAAAACGAGTGTCAAAAATTACCCCGCTTGCCTTATGTGAAAAAGAAGTAGGGCTTGAGTAAATAAGGAATCGAATGTTCTGAAAGGAATATTCGATTTTTTATTACCCTTGTGGCAGCGAGATGGAAAAATTGTTGTTTGAGCTTGTAAGCTAAGAACGAAGAGAAATAATGTCTCGGGTAATATCAGCAACACGTTTGTTACGCTGCAGCCAATCCCATAACCCCACTTCGGATTTCCATACATATCCCAAAAAGGCCGGATTCTTTGTGATAACCCATTCATACATGGACATGGAATGAGCAGATGACGGCTTAATTATTCCAGCTTTCTTTGCCCATGCTTCTACATAGGTGTGCCACGGGGAACTACTCAGGTAGTGGAGCAGTGCCTCTTGTTCTAAAAGCGAAGCATATTCACATTGCATAAGGCCGTTACTCAAGAGCCAGCGTATATCATGTAGCCGCTCTCTCTCCCTTTCAAAAATAGCTGTGCGTATTTCATGCGGACAGATGGTATGGGTTTGCCGCGCCCATTCCAGAGTGTAGAATGTTGCATGCATTTTGGTGGCTATTTCAGCCAGAGCATCCGGGGACGTGAATTGGAGAAAGTGATGCAGAATCTCTGCGCCATACACGATTTCTTGTTCAATAATACATGGCCGTAAATTGAGTGCATTCTTGCGCCATCCTTGTTCCTCCAGACTGCTTGCAAATGTTCCGCATATGGAGTGCTCAAGTGTCGTTAAGGCTGTGATTGCATATTTTATTGCTGTAATCGCATCACGCCGTGCTACTTCAGCAGGTAACGAGTTTGCAGAGTCAGCTTGAGCGTTTGTATCAGCAATACTGTTGTAATATTCTCCAACGCCTTCCATCCCCTTGTGTCGAAGTTCTCTTGCGAGCAATGATCCAATTTTTCCTGTGCCGATTACTTTGATGTGCACTTTAAGGGCATCAGTGATTTCTCTGTACCAGAGGTTCTCCTCTGCATTTTCAGTACAATCCACTAAAATGATTGCTTTCACGTCCTCCCGTATATGTCGCCACACATCTCCTTGTGTGGCAGGAGGGTTGAGAATGAACTGGCGTAGATGATTCGGGAAAATTTTTGCAATATTTTGATGAGAAATGGTGTTTTCGCAAAAGACGACAATACGTTTAGGCATGAAAGTCCTTCATGAATGAACTCGTTACTTGTTGGAAATGGCTGCAAGTAGTCCGGTAAGTCCTATAATCAGGAGGATGGGAATGTAGATGACGCCCCATAATGGTTTGTAAAAGAAGGCGATAAAGATGGTTATTAAAATGAGTGTGGCTTGTATGAGGAGAAGTGCGGTACGGCGTTGAGAAGCCCAGGCACTAAAGGATTTCCAGATAAGCAAAGCTATCGGGATAATCAGAATGAGTGCCCACCAGTTAATGTCTGGAAAAATCAGGCGAACGATAAGTGCAAGTGCAATAATGATAATGGCAACATAACTTATGACAGAGCCTCGATTCTTCATGGGAACCTCTTTTACAAGGGCAGTTGGGTGTTGGGTTAATACTACATAGGTTTTCAGGTTGGTTCGTTTATTATTACATTCATCATGGTTTGATGCTGCAGGGCTGAACGAAAGGTGTGACATGCCTCTAACGTGGGCGAGTAGCTTTTTGAGTGCCCCTAACGTGGGCGCTTTTGGGGTAAAGGATTTCTCTTGTTTTTAGGCGGGGTGGAGGTGTTGAAGATTATGAGGATGTTTTTTTTAGTGCTATCTATTTGAAAAAACAATTTTAAATCTAATTCTCTGCTCATTGTGTGTGCGTTTGTATTTGAGTTGGCACTCTTTCTGCTACTAGAACATTGTGTCAGCGGAACTGTTTGCAAGTGTTTTATAGGGAACGCTGAAAGTTTCGGTTGCTGATGCAATACTCCCGAGCTGGTCAGTATACAGTTGATATCGAAAATACTGATAAGGAATTGTGAATGTTTATTGATCGCAAGCTTGATTGCCGAATTTTGGCTTGTGCGAAAACGTATCCTGAGAATGGGGTGCAGGTAGATGCAGCCCGAGAAATTATTGCTACCAAACGTCCTGAGACGTTGGGGCATGAGTTTTTAGAGCATTTAAAGCGGCTACGAGAGCTGGAGTACGTAGAGTATCCAGATTTTGAGCAGTGTGATGTATCGTCAGAAACAGACGAACATGGCACAATGCGATATACAATCACCTCTAAAGGTGAAGAATACCTACAGGCAATGCTTAACAGCGATTTGTTTGATTTCTGATAGAATAGTTTGCATCTTGTGCGTGCAGTAACTTGGTATGTGGAACCCCATGTGGCGTAAGTGGGAAAACCGTAATGTTAGTTTATACTCTTGCAAACAATGTGGGCATAATGGCGAAGAATGATGGAGTGCCCAGTTGTTATTGTAAGAGCATATGTCGCGCATCTCTTTGCTATAACTCGTTGATTAAAATAATGTGACCTATTCTATATGTAAAAAGGCGGTATCAGTTTGATACCGCCTTTTTCGTGCAATGGACATTATTCGTCGATCGCTGCCTCTAAACTTGGCGCTGCATGGAATGTTACAGTACGCTTGCCGTTTACAGTATCGACCTTAAACTTGCCAAGTCCGCCCAGATCAATTGTCTGGCCGTTTTTCAATCCCATAACAATTGCTGCTTTTACAACATCGAAAGCAAGATACGCTTCGTATTCATCAGCAAACTTGTCACTCATCGCAGTTGTCAGGTTGTTTACGATATTTTGCGTATACCCTGTGATCGGGTCATGTTTAACGCGTTCACGAACTGCTTCTATATCGGGTGCAACTACTTGGCATTCGCTGGTAGTGCAGGACATGCATACGCCGGGATAATCTTGGTTAGCCATGAAATGCTCCTTTCTCTACATGTGTTGCGCAAGAATACCACGTCACATTTGTTCAGGTCTATTTGATAGCCTGTAGAAACTTTCATGACTAAGAGGGAAGCGGCAGAGAGAGTGTTGTTCGTAATCAGTAGGTCAACGTCTTTGTGTGGTCGAAACATAAGGAGGACCCCAGGATTCCTAACTTACTTGCTGAAGTGTTTTTAGCGTTGCTGATTAAAATTTGAGAGTTCGAAATGAGCTGTGGAGAATTGGGGAAAGGCTGCTTTCAACTTGCTTTTATATTTTTTTGAAAGATTACCTTCTGTCGTTGCGGGCTTTTTTTTAGATCAATACTTGATGTGGCCGTTAGTAGTCCACCTGCTGATTGCAGAATTGAGTGATGATGCTACTATGAGCAGAACCAGTTTGGGAGCCTTATCGCTTCCTGATTGTACTTAAGGAGGGCTATCAATGACTATGTATATTTGTCACTTTACCTGTAACCCCGCGATGTGGCCTGTAGAACATGAGGATCAGATCAGGGTTTGGAGAAGTATGGTTAAGGATGCTGATATGCTGGTTGAGGGCGAAGGGCCTGTTAAATTTACCGGCTGGATCAGCAATACGGAAGGGTATGCGCTACTTGAAGCAAAATCTAAAAATGAAGTGATTCAATTGTGCGCGCGCTTCTGGCCTTATTTTTACAACGACATTAGAGAAATAGTGCCTACACATGAGGCAGGTGATGCTATTCTGGCAGGCGCAAAAGAAGGTTGGGAATAGCTGATTTTCTTAGGGCGTTAGCCTGATGTAGTAATAAAATTCGTAAAGCGTCTCTGATTTCTTAGGGTGTCAGAGACGTTTTTTTATGCTGCGGTGGTGCAATTTTTGCTTGTTTTTTAGAGCGGTTAATAGATGGGCTGTTTTAAAAAAATAAGGGGTGATACCTGTGGCAGGTTTCAAGTTAGTTAAGCCTGAACTATGTGGATGTTTATTAAACTTGTTTGTTGTTTTTCCCATTACAACTTTGGTTTCATATAATGCTTTGGCAGATGTGTACGCTATCTATACCGAACAGGAGGTTGTCACTTATAACCTTGCAACGTGCCTTTGGGCTGTGGTTGCTTTTATGTGTGCTCCGATAGCTGCTGGATCGTTGTGGTATGTAGTCACTCGACAGGAGTGCTCTGTGGCATTTCATAACGTTATAACCCGTGTGTTTGTCATCTTTTTCAGCGTTGGATTAGTGTCATCGGTTGTGTTTAACTTTTGGGTTACAGACTATCTGGAAGAAAAGGGATACATGCACTGCGAAAAACGTATTACTGGACCCAGCATGAAAAAATATGTGAAATATGAGTATCTTTGCCGTTGAGAAGAGTTTTTCAGATCCTAGATTTTTCTGACTAGTAAGTAACTTTTTATAAAAGCAACAGGTTATCTGTGCTGTGCTGCTTGTTTTTCAGCTTTTTTAAACAGCACGGTAGCTCCTACCTCAACTGTATTGCAAAAGCGGTGTAGCAACTCTCCGGTGAGTGGTGCTGTGCCAGCAAGAATTGCTTCAATGTGTGCTTGCGATATGCCGATTTGATCAACAAGATTTTGTATCGAAAGTTCGGCTTCGTGAGCGCATTCTTTAAGAACGCGGCCTAGTGCTTTGTCAAATTCCGTAAGTGGGTTGGCAGGTTGCGTGACTGGCAGGTTGACAAGCTTTTCGAACGGGATGTTTAGTGCTTTTGCATAGCGTATCATATCGCCAAACGTTGTGCGGTCACCTCCTCGTTCTTCGCTGAGCCAGCGGCTTACCGCAACTTTAGTTACCCCCATTTTTTGGGCAATAGAGAGTTGGGTTTGCCCTGCGGCATATTCTTGCCGGATTCTATCCATAATTACTGCCCATGCCTGAGCATTTTCTGTGGTATGTGTTGTCATGCAGGAACTATGTGTCACAAAGTTACCTTGTGTCAACTTTTTATTGCGGTAAAGAGTAACCGCATGGTATCTGTTCGTTTGGATGTCTACTTCAGGTAGCAGTGAATTTCAGTAAATTATGCTAGGAGAATAGAATGTTATGTCCAAAGTGCGGTGGCAAAACACATGTCCCAAGATCTAATGTAGCAGATGAAGAGTATGTTGTTCGGCAGCGTGTTTGCAAGCAATGTGGAAACAAAGCTGTCTCAGTAGAGGTGTTTTTATCTTCTATGCAAAATGGATTAGAGTATATTACAAAGGAAAAATTGTCTGATTTAATATAAAAAATTAAAATTATGTGTATCCAAGTGTATACACATAACACTTTTTATAAACCTCGTACTGTGAGCACATGCTTTTATGCATGTGCTTTTTTGTTTTTAAAATATAGGTGCGAGGATGTATGAAGAATCATTTATGCATTTTTAGGGTTAATGCGTTCATTGTTACTACTTTTATGCATTTTCTTCAGCAGCGTCCACAGAGTGAAGGAGATTGCTAGAATGAAGGTGCATGTTCAGGAAACAGTAGATCTGGTTTCAGCAGGATTGCGACTTGGGGTTAAAGCGTATGAATCTGCCCTCAGACTTGAGTCTGCCGGACATAATGTTCCCGGGTTGGATGAGTTTCTTCGTCGAATGACTCAGGTTCACAGAGTGGCAGATGATTCAGGAAATAGTTCTGGAGGGTCAGGAACACCTGCTTCCCTTGAAAAGCATCCAGTGTGTTTTGCAACAGTTGCTTCCGATGGAAGTACTCCTGTGCAGTTGAAGCAAAGGAGGTAGCAGCGATGCAGTCTGAAATTGTACAGCTACCACCCACTGCTCAGGAAATTGCCAGTGTCATTGGTGTGGAAAAAACACTGCAGCTTGTGCGCGGTAAACAGAAAGAAAAAAGCCGCAGCCTTTATGTGCCGAGTCCGGCACGAATGCATTCATCGCACTGGCTTGTAAAAACTATCGGAGAAGACGCTGCACTGGAACTGGCACAGGAGTATGCAGGTGAGCCTTTAACAATTCCGCGCTGCTCAAGCTTTACAAAGCTTGAGCGTAATTCACGCATAATTCGGATGCGGCAGCAGGGACTGCGGTATCAGGAAATAGCGGATGCCTTGGGCATGGGGATATCAGCAGTGAAGATGGTCTATAGCCGTTGGGTGAAGAGTCAGGAGTAGATGGAATGCGGTCTGGATACAATGCACAGATCTTACAGCAATAAGTGTGGAGTTACTATGGCAGATACAGAATTACAGTCGGCAGGTGCAGGGACGGAGAGTTCCCATACAGTAACCATTGAGAACATCCATCAAGCAGTACTTGATACGGTTGCAAAAGCTTTTCCACTTTTTAAAACAGTTGCAGAAGATGCACCCCTTGTCACAGATACGGGTGATGCTATGGGGAAACTACCTTATGCGGCTCCTGCCTGCATTGTTTCTATGCCGCTGTTTGAGAGCAAGAAGCGTGAATGCGCTGACTTGCTGCCTGTTGACCTGCATTTCGAGTTGAGAATTGTTGGCGCATATAGTGGTGAAGGAGCAGATCGAAAAACAAGGCAGCTGGCTGGAGCGTTAGCGCAATGCATCGAAGGAAATAGATTTGGCTTACCAATGCGTGGGGCAGAGTTTGTTCGTGCGAAGGCTGATACCACATTGCCAGCGCTGCATCATCTTTGTCCGTGGCTGATTGAGTTTACACTTTCGGTCTATCTCGGGACAGAAGAAGGGGATGATTTCACAATGCCGGAGAAGGCATACGTGTCCATGGCACCGGAGGTTGGGTTGGCACATATCGATAAATACAAGTTGTTAGGGTGAGGAGTGCATAATGAATTTTCAATTGGCTGAACTGCAACGGCAGTTTCATACCATGGTTCGCATAGGCACAGTACATTCTGTTGATTACGAAAAAAATTGTGCGCGTGTGGAGTTTGGAACCGTGGTTACAGACTATCTGCCGTGGATTGCTGCAAGGGCAGCGGGGAATCGTACGTACGATGCCCTTGAGGTGGGCGAGCAGGTGCTGGTGATTACTCCAGCTGGTCATGCGTTGGGGGTGATTGTGGGGACATTGAACCAGACAGCATATCCCGCACCGGAACATAGTCCTGATATTCAAAAAACAATCTATAAAGATGGCTCCGTCATCATGTACGACAGGAGCAGCCATGTTTTGACTGCAGATATCAAAGGCGATGTTACGGTTAAGGCAGAAGGTGCCGTGTCAGTAGATGCAGGTAGCAATATATCCTGCAAAGCCGGAGGCAACATCCTTGCTCAGGCTGAGGCGGATGTAACAGTCAAAGCTGCAGGTGCTGTTTCTATCACAGCAGGTTCCTCTGCAACAATTGAAGCTCCTCAGATATCTCTTAATGGTGTGACCTCAATAAACGGTGCACTTACACAAGGTGGCGGCTCCGGTGGAGGGAATGCGAGCTTTAAAGGAAGCCTGCATGCGTCAGAAACCATCTCAACTGATGCTGATGTTGTTGCTGGGGTTTCGCTGAACAGCCATACCCATTCGTGCAAAGAAGGCGGAACAGGTTCACCCTCATAGCGAACAGTTCCTCGTGAGGTTTGTGATTTGAACCCGACACATGATCTATCGTATGTATTGTTTGTTTTTATGTAACTTGTTTTGTGTTGTGGGAAAAGGTGTCGTTACATTCATCGTTATGTCATGTATCGATACCTTATTTGATAGTTTATGTATGTTACGAGGATGCTACGCTTAAAGAAAAAAATACATATTTTACGCAATAGTCACAAACTGCATTGGAATAGTTTGTCGCACACTGCTAATTTGCACTCATGAACGGTATTAATAAACACACCGGAGAGAGACTCTCCGGCATAGCGCATTTACGGCAGTCCATTGCTGACATTCTTTCAACCCGAATTGGTACACGGGTGTTGAATCGAGAGTACGGTTCGCGATTGCCAAGTCTCATTGATGCGCCGGTTAATGCAGACACTTCTTTGGAGTTTTATGCAGCGACAGCGGAAGCCCTGCATCGTTGGGAGCCGAGGTTTACGTTGAAAAATGTTCGCATTGCATCATTAACAGACGGTGTGCTGGCTCTGAATCTGACAGGTGAATACCTGCCGGACGGTAAGCAGATCACACTTGAAGGAGTGGAGGTAACATGAGCGCGTTCAATGCAATTGATCTTTCACGTCTCGTGCCACCTGAGATTATTGAATCTTTAAGCGTAGAGCAAATTCTTCAGGAACTTATTGCATATCACAAGGAAATTGATCCGGATTTTACAGCGCCGGTTCCTTCTGACCCAGCATACAAGATTTTTGAAGCAAACGCGTACAGGGAGCTGTTGCTGCGACAGCGTATTAATGAAGCAGTAAAAGCAGTGCTTGTGGCCTATGCCACAGGTGCAGATCTTGATCACTTAGCGGCATCAATTCCGCTGGAAAGAAAGCTTCTCGACGCAGGCGATCCGGATGCATATCCACCAAGACCGCCAGTGTATGAGGAATGCGATGACTTTCGAAAACGCATTGTGATGGCACCGGAAGGTTTCAGTACTGCAGGGCCAGAGGGAGCGTACATTTTTCATGCACTATCTGTTGTAGGAGTGAAGGATGCGTACCCATCTTCAACAGAACCAGTGCACGTGCAGCTGTACGTACTCGGCAAGGCAGGTACTGGCGTTCCGGAAAAGGCTGTTCTTGATGCAGTAAAAGCTGTGTTTTCTAAGGATACCAGACCGTTTACGGACTATCTGGAAGTGCTGCCCGCAGTTATTAAAGAGTACGAAGTTGAGGCAGCTGTACATATCCTGCCGGGGCCGTCATCGGAAAATGTTTTGCGCGAAGCGCGTACCAATTTGGAAAAGTATGTTGCAGACAGCCATAAGCTGGGAACCTGCATCGCACGTTCAGGCATTAACGCGGCGTTGCATATTGCAGGTGTGTCCCGTGTGGAGATTACCTCTCCGGCTCAGGACATTCTTACACAGCAGAGCGAAGCTGCATACTGCACCAATATTACGTTGACACAAGGGGGAAGTGAATGACGCTGCTTCCCTCAAATGCCACAAAATATGAACGGGCGTTAGAGAAGACCTGTGCACGTTCTTTTTCACTTCCTGTGCTCATTAACACGCTCAGGAATCCGGCTGAATGTCCTATGCAGACGTTGCCTTGGCTTGCATACGAATGGTCAGTTGATGAGTGGAATGAAGAGTGGAGCGAAGAGCAAAAAAGGCAGACGGTGGCACGTTCCATTGCCGTGCATAAAAAAAAGGGTACTCGCGGTGCGGTTGAGGATGCTTTAGGGGCGCTTGGGGTTGAAGTAACAGCCCGCGAATGGTGGGAAGAAACACCCAAAAAGCAGGCGGGAACCTATTCGCTGGAAGTTAAAGGTGCGCTTGGGAGCAGCGAGGCTTTTCAAGAAATCCTTACTGTTGTGAACTCCGCAAAAAATACCCGCTCGCATTTAACCGCCATTTCAGTTCCGCAGGATGTTGAAGGGGAAGTCGGTATTGCAGCCGTAGCGCAGCTTGGGTTGAGCGCATCCGGTGGGCTCCCGAATGATTTGGCAGTGGATACGGCCATTGTCCCAGTGGGGGGCATGGGTATGTCATGCACCTCTGTTAACGGATTCCTGCCGACATTTCAAAAATACGATGCTGACCACACCATTGCAGAGATCGGGGTCGGCCAAATAAGCGTGCCATGCTATGTGCGCCCGTATTGTGCGGCAGAGGTTGAGACAGAGACTACATATCACTCCGGTGGCATTACGCAAATGTATGTACCGGTAATAGCAAGAGTAGAGGGTAATTAATGAGTTTATTCAAACGCATGAGATTGACGGATGCAGGTGTGGATCTGCTTCGCATGGTGCACGAGGGACAGCCTCTCGAACTGTTAAGCATCCACGTGGGTAACGGCATGTGGAGCGAGGAAGAGCGTACAGGCACACCACCTGCGGCGTTGAAAACATCTAAACGTGCAGTGGCAATTACAGAGTACGAAAAGCAGGGCGGAGCAGTAGTACTCAACGGTGTGCTTTCAAACACCGGCCTGACCGAAGGCTTTATGATGACAGAAATGGGTGTAACTGCCCGTCATCCTGAAAATGGTGAACTGCTGTACATGGCAGACTTTGTACCGCCGGAACTGGCAAGTTATCTGCCGCCAGCAAGCGACGCTCCTGTCGAGATGCCTCTGCGCGTGATTGTAAAAGCAGGCACAGGTGCAGAGGTGGTTGTTGAGATTGAAGATCGCTTTGTGAGTGCGTCAAAAAAAGATTTAGATACTGAATTAAGTGCGCATAAACATGCGGCAGATCCGCATCCAGACATGCGTGTGGCTGCGCCTTCTCTCAAGTTACCTAATGGCTATGTAGATCGTGTAAACGAGGGCGAAGCAATCGGATTTAAAGTTACCGGTGTGCCGGAAAATACCCTGTGGGAAACAGAGGTAAAATTGCAGATTCTCAATGCTGCAAAAGAGGATGTAACCAGTGATTTTGCACCGCAGGTGACAAAAGAATCCGTTACCCTCACTGCACCGCAGGTTCCTGCTGATTCTGTATTCAGTGCTCGTTTCCAGACCTGGCAGCACGGCGGCTTAGCTAGCCTGTGGAGTGCACCAGTTGAGTTTACCGTGGTGGATGTGCCCGTAGATGCACCAGCATTCACTTCTCCGGCTAACCATGCGACCGGAATTGGTGAAACTCCAACGCTGACTATTACCGCAGGGTCTTCTGACGACACAACCAAGCATCATGAACATACAGAGTTTGTCATCAGTACAGATCTGTTACGCACAGCTGTGGTTGTAGAGTCTGGTGAACTTGGTGCCGTAACCAGTTGGAAAGTACCAGCTGAAAAATTGCAGACTGGCAGTCACTTGTACCTTCATGCTCGCACCAAATGGGGCGATACATGGAGCGGCTGGACAACAATTGATGTGTTCACCACAGATCTGTTTCAGTTCATTGAAGCACCTACCATTCTTGCACCGCAGGAAGGTAGCGAGGTTATGTGGACTGGTTTGAAAGCTGTGATTGCAACGCCTGTTATTGAGGAAGGCGGCACGCTGCAGCAGGATAAAATTGAAGCAGAAATTAGCAAGAACGGTGAAGTGATTCATACAGAAACTGTAAACGTGGGACAGAAGTTTGTAGATTTACCAACGCAGGAACGGAATACAGCCTTAACCATGCGCGTGCGTGTGCATGATGCTGTACGCGGTTGGTCTGCATGGTCTGAGGTACGAGCGTTTCGGACTAAAACCGTTGGGAATGGTGCACGGTTTGACGGGGGGATAGCGATCTCTCATACATTTGCTAATGGTCAGCAAGGCTATCTCATCGTTGCCCCAGCGTCTAAGCGTATTCAGAGACAGTGGGGACTTAGAGGAACGAATACAAGTCTAACAGACATTACATCCGCATCAATAAAAGATCCTAGGACTGGGGCTCAGAATACCGCCATCCTGTGTTCAAGCCCATATAACAGTATGAACGATGCATACGGTTCCTTTGGCGCTCCTGCTGCTGAGTATTGTGACAATCTTGTTTTTGAAGGCTGTAACGATTTCTTTCTGCCCAATAAAGATGAGTTAGCCAGAATTATTGAGCAGAAAGCTGTCATTGATGCCGCTGACGAAACAAGTGGTAGTAAATTTAATGAGATTGGCACAAATAGTATTTGGAGCTCTTCAGAGTATCGAGATGCAAGTGCTTGGATACAGCCTCCCATCGATGGCGGTCTGGTTTATGGCATTAGGTCTAATCCGAATTGGGTAGTGCCATGCCGGATGTTTATCCCTTAACTTTGGGACTGTCTTTTTTGGGAGTTGATCCTCTGTGAAATGGAGTAAATAATGCAATACTACGAACCAGCCACCGAAACACAATATACAGCATTCCAGCTTACTAGCCGTGGCTTGCTGCATGACGACATCGACTTAGCAACGCTTGATATCTACCCTCTTACGGAAGAACAGCCGCAGTACAATGCAAAGAACCAGCAGCTTACAAATGAACGTGTAGAAGGCGATACAGAAAACGGTTTCCAGCTTATGTGGGATGTTGAATACTTGTCACTTGAGCAAGTGAAACTTGCCAAGCAAAGCGAGATCACAACAGCGCATGATGCCTTTTTAAAAGAGCGTAGTGCTGAATATTCCGACATGGAACGCCAGACATGGGATATGCAGCGAGTAGAAGCAGAGGCACTCATTGCAGATGCAAAAGCATCCGCGCGGCTTGTGCGCGCCATTGCTGCCACACGCGGCATGGATGTGCTTGAGCTTGCAAAACGTATTGATGCCAATGCAAAGAATTGGACTGCAATTGCAGGCAATGTGACAGGGCAGCGCCTAGCCCTGCAGGACAGAGTAACAGCAGCCAAAACACCGGAAGAGGTAGTTGCCATTAAGGTTGTTTTTGCTGTTCCAGAAGCTGTTGAAGCTGCAGAAAAGACGGAAGCAAGTTAGCCGGTAACGTTTACTGTTCTGTTAGGGCGTACAAAGTCCCAAGCATGATTTTGCCACGCTCCCGCGGGGGGACGGGATATGCTAGCGCAGATACCCCTTTCCATTCCCCCTGCGCCTTGCGCGTGAAACCATGCGTCATCCCTTGGCAGCTATTTGCGGTATATCGTTCCCGAACTCCAACACATCACGATCAAGTGAACTTGGGCACGAAAAACAAGGCCGCAAATACCCACCAAGGTGCAGCGTTTGGAATCGGCGGAAGTTATCGATGTTGGTGAAACAGCGACCAAATGTTGTGGCTTACGAGCAGCTACTAATGCCAACTGGATAGATTTGTGGGGCTAGTTGTGTGAATTCTGTCTGATTGGTGTAGCTTCGGAGTTCTGGTTCGCTAGTTTTGAGTGCTAATAACTTAACTGTTGTTTGATTAAAAGGCACAGCTTGTTGCAGCTGACGCTATAGAGATTACGTAACACGTCTTACCTTGATAGTTCTTTGCGGTCGATATTTCCCGAACCGCGTCATACCCGACAGAGATAATCGGCAGTAAAAAAATGCCGTAATTGACTATCAGGATAGTACGATAAAATTATATCAGGAAGTATTTACAGACATGAAGCTTCTTGCATCAAAAACATACCTTGAGGCCTCGCAGGAATTAAAGAATCGAGTCTGCAATGGCTGTGGGCCTGAAGGGTTGATTGGCAAAATTGTGCCGGACAATTTGGTAGGGGCAGATATTTCGGAAGCCTGCAATATCCATGATTGGATGTATCAGGAAGGGGAGGACAAATTGAGGGCAGACCTCTATTTCCTCGCTAATATGATCTATCTGTGCACGAAAAAGAGCAGGCTGCTTTTGCCTGCGCGGGCATTAATGGCAGTCCACTACTTTTTAGCCGTTCACTATGGTGGGGAAGAATACTTTGTAGCTGAAAATGCAGGGTAGGTAACGAAGTAACCAATCTCCTAAACGGGTCAAGGGGCAAGCCCCTTGTGGGTGCAGGGCAAAGCCCTTGCCCCTCGGAGAGCCGTCGGAGACATACTAAAAAGGGTAAATGATGAGTACAGATTTTTTGCATGGTGTGGAATTTGTAGAGATTGATGAGGGCGGTCGTCCGGTCAAGGTGGTGCGTTCTTCAGTGATCGGTATTGTGGGTACTGCTCCGGACGCGGATGAGACAGCGTTTCCGCTCGATACACCGGTATTGATCTATGGCAGTCCGCGTAAAGCTGCGTTGCTGGATACCAAAGGTAATGCTGTTGGTACACTGCCGAATGCTATGGATGCTATTTTCGACCAGCACCACGGTCTGGTTGTGGTTGTGCGTGTTGCAGAGGGGGATAACGAAGCTGCAACTATGACCAATGTTGTCGGCGGCACTTCTAATGATGGCCTGAAGGGTGTGCACGCTCTGCTTGGTGCGAAATCCAAGTGCGCTGTTAAACCTAAAATTCTGATTGCTCCGGGCTTTACGCATCAGCGTGTTGAAGATCCGGATAATTCTGGTCAGTTCTTGAAAAATGCTGTTGCTGCTGAACTGGAAACTATTGCTGAAAAGCTGAACGCGATTGCCATTAAGGACGGTTGCAACACCAACTCTGAAGCTGCAATGCAGGATGCAAAACTGTTCGGCTCTGCCCGAACCTACATTGTTGATCCGTTTGTCACTGTGTTCCGAAAGGGTGCGTACGTGGACGAGCCTGCTTCTGCCCGCGTTGCTGGTGTTATTGCCCGCACAGATGCGGAAAAAGGATTCTGGTGGTCTCCTTCTAACAAACAGATTCTCGGCATCTCCGGTGTTGCGCGTCCAATTCCGTTTGAAATGGGCGATACTGCAAGCGAAGCGAATGTGCTGAACGAGAACAAGATTGCAACCATTATTTGCGAAGATGGTTACAGACTTTGGGGTAACCGTACAACTTCCGGTGATGCCCGTTGGGCGTTCCTTGTTGTACGTCGTATCGCGGACATGATTAACGAATCCATCCAGCAGGCGCACCTGTGGGCAGTGGATAGACCTGTTGGTCGTATCTACTTTGAAGCTGTGCAGGAATCAGTAAATCAGTTCCTGCGCACATTGGAACAGAAAGGTGCGATTCTGGGCGGTAAGTGCTGGGTTGATGAAGAAATCAACAGTTCCAGCGAGATTGAGCAGGGGCATACCTACTTTGATTTCGATTTTACACCGGCATACACCGCAGAACGAGTAACATTCCGCAGCCGTATGACAAATGGCTACGTGCAGGAGGTTTTTAAATAATGTTAGTTGCAGAAAACGTTTTAAAAAGTGCTAACCTGTTTGTGGATGGTCATGGCTTTGCGGGTAATCTTAAAGAAGTAAAACTTCCTGATCTGAGCCTTAAGCTTGAACAGTTCCGCGTTGGCGGTATGGATGCTCCTATTTCTATTGATAAGGGCATGGAAGAGCTTGTGGCCACGTTCACTACAACAAAAAATTGTACTGAAACACTGAGCTTGTTCGGTGTGAATAAAGCAGGTGGGGTTCAGCTTACAATTAAGGCTAGTCTTGAAAGTTACAATGGAACTGTGACTCCGGTTGTTGTGACTATGTTCGGTCGCATTACCAAGATTGCACCTACTGCATGGACAGCTGGTGGTGAATCTTCCACAGCGTACACAGTTAATCTTGAATACTACAAATACACTCAGGACGGCATTGTTGTGCACGAGATTGATGTGCTGAATATGAAGCGCATCATCAACGGCAAAGATCAGCTTGCACAGCACCGCGCTAACCTTGGTCTGTAGCATGTCGGCATAGATGCTGCCGGAGTTTATGTATTCGGTAGCAGGGTAAAAGTATCGGTTCCCGTTGGGTCAAGGTTGGCGGGAACCGGATACACACTATGAAAGTCAGGTGCAGACGCATACATGTGCTGCCCTGACTTTTTTCATGAGTAGAATTGCTCAGCAAGAAAGAAAAAAGGAATTACCAATGCGTACTGTTGATATTGAATTGAAATACCCGGTTACCGTGGATGGACATGAATACAAAAAACTTTCCATGCGTGCCCCTAAAGTGCGTGATCAGATCGTGGCGCAAAAGGCATCCGGTAAGGAGGAGATGGAACTGACTCTGTTTGCTAACCTGTGTGAAATTACACCGGATGTGCTCGAGGAGCTTGAGTTAGCGGATTACAGCCAGCTTCACAGTGCGTACCACGATTTTTTATCCTAACGCCAGAACTGGCGCGTAACTACGTGTTGTATCTGTCCAGTCATACAGGTTGGGGATACAGCGAGTTGATGGAGATGTCATGTGAGGAGCTTGCCATGTGGGTGCAGGAGCTAGGGAGGCTGAATGGCAGAGAATAAAGAAACAGTAATGGTTGAGGTTGGTGGGGCAATTGCCCCGGCACTCAATGCCGTAACGCAGGCTGTGGAAAAAGAGTACATTAAGATTGGCGACTCTCTTCGAGATTTGAAAAATAAGCAAAATATGCTTGAGAAGTTTGATCCTCAGCAGGTGCGTAAAGCGGGGCGTGAGTATCGTACCCTGAAACGTGAGGCGGATAAGCTGGAGCGTGCTGTCGCTCGTGTACCTAAGCCTTCAAAGGAAATGACGCAGTCTATGCACGCTGCCCGCAAGGCAGCAAACGAAGCAAAATCGTCATATGTGCAGCAACGCAGCAGATTAAAAGAGCTTGGGGATTCGTTGCGTGCAGCAGGCGTCGATACAAAAAGATGTAGCCTTGAACAGGACAGACTGTCCAAAGCCATTGGTAAAACAGAAGTTCGTATGAGTAAAATGCGAGCTGGCAAAGGTGGCATTGTAAAGATTGGCAAGGCATTTGAGACAACAGCAAGGTTTGCAGGCTACCTAGGCATTGGGATTGGTAAGGCTGTAGATTTCACTAAAAAAATGTCAGCGGTGAATGCGCAGACAGCACAGCAGGAAAAGCTGGCTCAATCGCTGGGTGTTTCTGGTAAGGCATTTGGTGCATGGAGTGCTTTGGCGGCAGACGCTGGATTGAAGTCTGACTCTGCAAGCAAAATGATTCAGAATATGAACACCAAGTTCGGTGAAGCAAAGAAGTCTGGTGATGTAAAGCCGATGACTGAATCATTAAAGATGCTTGGATTATCATTTAAGGATCTGGAAAAGCTATCTCCTGAACAGCAGTTTGAAACTATAGCAACTGCCATTAAAGGTGCTGGCGATGCGCAGGTTGCCCAGTCTGCAGCAAAAAAATTGTTTGGTGGTGATGCAACAGTTTTCTTTGGGCACTTAAGAACGATGAAAGGTGGTTTGAAGGATATCTATGCCGAACAGGCTAAATATAATGTGCTGTCTGAAGAAGGACGCTCTGGAGCTGTGAAGTATGCTTCGGCAATGGGAAATGTCGGGAGCGTGGTGTCTTCTGCTTCTGCGGAATTCTTTGGGCTCATCGGTGGCGCGCTGGCTCCGTTTATAGAGGAGATTGGTCCGAAAATTGGTGCATTATTTAATGAACACAGAGATTCTATTAAAGCATTTGGAGCAATGATTGGCGAGGTATTACCGAAGGTAGTTGATGTTGCTTTTTCATTGCTGGATACCGTGGTTAGTGTTTCAGATGCGCTCGGTGGATTTGGAAATGTTGCTGCCGTGGTAGGAAGCGTGTTGGGCATGAAATTTGTGTATTCCGGCTACCAGATGGTGAAAACACTGTTTGGTGTGGGACAAGCTGTTGCTCCGCTCCTTTCCGGTGTGTTCCCTGCGTTGATTGGCGGCATTAAAGCCGTCGGGCTGGCTTTTATGTCGAACCCTATCGGGTTGGCGATTAGTGTAGCTGTATTGGCAGTCGGCAGACTAATCTCTACCTGGGATAAGTTGAAGGCAGCATTTAACGCAGGTGGCATTGGCAGTGCGATAGCAACCTTCTTTGGCATGGGAGGGGACTCTGAAGAAGAAAAAAAAGCTGAAGAAAGTAAAAAGCCAGTCATTGGTGCAGTTCCAGGCGAGTACACTCCCTCATTACAGGCAAATGCTTCAATTGCAGGTGGTACGCCAAGAAAAGAACTACTGCCTGTGTCGGTAACCCAGTCTCAAGCCTCAAGTAATCAGGTAACAGACAACCGCACTGTGACGATCAATGTCTATGCAGCAGAAGGGCAAGCTCCTAAGGCTGTTGCAGAGGCTGTGCACGATTGTTTTACTGGTGAAAGCGGAGCATTATATGATTGCGCATAATGTTATGGAGGGCACATGGAAGTAAGACCGGCTATTGCTGAACCGAAAGCTATGATGAAGCTCGGAGACTATACCTTCTCGTTGAAAAATGCTGCGTATACAAGTTCCAGTCGTTCCAGTTCATATAAATGGGCAGAGCAGGCGCGTATTGGTAGTAATCCGCATCTGCAATTTACGGGAGTAGGCGCAGACACATTAAGTCTGCAGGGAGTTGTGCTGCCAACTTATAGAGGGGGGCTTGAACAAGTTGTAACCATGCGGGCGGACGCAGGGAACGGAAAGCCGCTAGCGTTGACTGATAGCTACGGGGACTTGCACGGTTTCTGGTGCATTACTGCAATTACCGAAAAGGGCAGTGACTTTTTGCCGGGCGGATTTCCGCAGAAAATTGAATTCACATTAGAGCTCAAATATGCCGGTGAGAAGATATGAGCGTAGTATACAGAACAAAGCAAGGTGATGTGCTGGATGCGATTGTGTGTAAGCAGTATAACGGTCAATCCGGCGCTCTGGAACAGGTGCTTGAGGCAAATAAGGGGCTTGCAGCCCAAGGTGCTGTTTTGCCTATGGGTGTTCTTGTCACTCTTCCTGATTTGCCGAAACCGCAAGCTGTTGAGAGTGTACACTTATGGTAGCGTATGCACTTGATTACCGGATTGAAGCCAATGGGAAAGACATTACAGAGTTGCTGCGTGGACAAGTTTCTCAGCTGACTATTACGGATGAGGCTGGATACAAGTCTGATAAATTAAGCCTCACTCTTGCAGATTCAGGCATTGCTTTGCCGGAGCCGGGTGCAGAATTGACGGCGTACGTTGGCTACAGGAATGAGTTGCGGCTCATGGGGAAGTACATTGTTGATACAGTAACATTAAATTTCCCGCCGGACAGCATGGCTATTTCAGCAAATGCAGCACCATTTAAGCAAAGTAAAAACGGGATGACGCCGTTACAATCTCAAAAGTCCCGATCCTTTCCAGCAGGAACGATATATGACCTTGTGATGACTATTGCTAATGATCATAACCTTGCGCCGGCATTGGATGCAGGACTGGCAAAGGTTCAGCTATCGCACATTGATCAGAGTGACGAGTCTGATATGAACCTGCTGACACGCATTGCCAAACAGTACGATGCAATAGCCAAGGCTAATGGTGGCAGGCTGTTGTTTGTTAAGCGCGGTGAAGGGAAGAGTACAACGGGGGCAGCAATGCCCAAAATCCATATTACTAAAGAGCAGGTTACAAGCGGCTCTGTTAAAATATCCCAGTGCAGGGCATTTAAGCAGGTTGTTGCAACATATCGGGACACTGCTGGAGCGATGAATGTTGAGGTGGCAGCTGGGAAAGGCGAACCAGTACACCGTATTAAAGGCGTTTTTTCAGACAGCGTTCAAGCGTCATCAGCTGCGCAAAAACAACTTAAGGTGTTTGAACGAGGGAAGAGAACTCTTTCATTATCAATCCCCTTTGCTCCGGACTTAGTGGCGGAATCCCGCATTATCTTAAAAGATTTTCGATCAGGAATTGATGGCGAATGGGGCGTTACCAGAGCCACACATACAATAAACTCCAGTGGGGGTATTACAGCCATTGAAGCGGAGTTTGTGGTGTGAACGGATAAAACAGTCTGAACAGAATGTGCACGAGTTGCGCTTTGTACAAAAAATGTATTGTGAATGTAGTGTATTCAAGTAGAATGCGTCCTTCTATAGTTATTATATTATGATACTTGAAGAGGTACATATGAACACAGAAGCAGCAACACCTAATATTCTGTTCAAAGCTATAACTTGTATTCATCAGATGGAAAATATGCTTGGGTATCTCATACAGCATATGAACGATGATGATGAAACGAAAGATGTACTTATAGTTACAAAGCAATTTGCAAAAAGTTATGTTGAAGAAATAGAACGAGAATTGCAGAAGTAGAGTAGTACATGTGAAAAGGAAGCTGAAAAAACAGCTTCCTTTTTTATGGTGTAGAGAATGAATTGCTACATTTATTTTTTGTAAAAGAAGCCTCGGTAATTACCATCAGGTAATTTTTGGGGTAACGAATATTTTTTTGTGGTTAACAGTTTGTACAGTGCGGGATCATGTCTTTCTATATATTCTTTTTTGTAGAGTCTCCATTCATCATCAATTTCATGAGCACGCTTGGACTGGGCGCCAAGGATTGAGGTCATACCCCAATAAATATATTCAACAGCCATTCCTTCATAATTACATGTGTCATCGTAGTACGTGAACCATGCTGTGTCTGGGTAGCGTGAAGGAACTGACGTAAAATGACCTCCGCGTGCCTTATCCATTGCGCGTGTTAATGCGCTCTCATCTTCTATTCCAAATATTTCAGGATAGGCTTCTGCATAGCCGGCACTTGTAATAAGGTGCCAAATTTCTTCAATGGAAGCATCAAAACGGCCTGTGTGTTGTTGGGCGTGCCATTCTGGTCGTGTTTCATCATTCCCAAGATCTTGCCCGTACCCCTTCAGTAGCGACTGTTCATGGGCTTCCATCATTTGCTCTAACCGTTCTTCACTGCTCCACATAACTAGAAACGCGTCGTTTTTGTGCATGGCTTCGAGAATAAGTGGATTGTCAACGTTTCCGTCTTCGTCGTTGTCGAGGTATTGTGCGAAGATATTTGCTGCATGCAGCAATCTTCTTTTTGAAATGCCTGAATCAGCGTAGATCGGGATGCCGAACACCTCTATCTGGCGATCAAAAAGTGGCAACAGATCAGCTGCAGGTTGTGTAATCTCAAATGTTGGTGGCGTGCTTGCGACGTCTGCTGAGGCATGTGCCTTGCCGATGACGATCAAGGAAAAGATGAGTAGAATGGATATCTTGATTCGAGACATATAAGCTCCCTTATGAAAAGTAACGATTCGTATAAGGCCAAACGATATGTAAGCTTGGTCTTACGTATCTCTATTGAGGATATATGTCGTAAGATATGTCTTGTTGGGTAGAGGGAGGGTTAAGTTCTAGCGTGCTAACATTTTAATTTAATAAAATATTTATAGGATAAGAAGTCGTTGCCCTGCATAAGTGCTAAAAAAAGAGTGCACATAAAATGTGGCTGCAAGATTTTATCCTGCAGCCACTGAGAGCAAGCGGTGCCTTATTAGGATGCAATGTCTGATAAGGTTAGCTTGATTGTGGAAACTTATTTTTTGTGAATGAATCCACGGTAATTTCCGTCAGGCAATTTTTTTGGAAACACGTACTTCTCTGTTGTGAGCAGGTCGAAGAGCGTTGGATCTTGCTTTTGAACATCCGTTTTTTTGTAAAGCTTCCATTCAGCAGTAATTTCGCCAGCGCGCTTTGCTTGCGCACCCAGAATTGATGACATACCCCAGTATATGTATTCAATAGCCATGCAATTGTAGTCACATGTTGTATCATCATATGTATACCATGCACTGGCTGGGTAGCCAGAAGGAATTTCAGTGAAATGTCCGCCTCGTGCTCTGTCCATTGCTTTCGTCAGTGTACTTCCAGATCCTTCACTAAATGCTTCAGGGTACGCTATTGAGTAACCTGCACCTGTAATTAGATGCCATATTTCTTCAAGTGCAGCATCAAATTCACCTAAATGACCACTTGTGTGCCATTCTGGCTTTGTTTCGTTACTTCCTAAGTCTTGTGCCTTTAGTTTTACCGACGACTTTTCTAAAGCGGTTGTGGTTTTTTTAATGATGTCTTCATTACTCCACATGAATAAAAATGCTTTTGATTCATGCATTGCTTCAATAACAAAAGGATTATCTATTTTTCCATCTTCGTTGTTGTCCAGATATTGTGCCATTACGTTTGCGGCATGGAGTAATTTATCATCTGGAACTTGTGGGTCTGCAAAAATGGGAATGCCGAATACTTCTACCTGACGATCAAAAAAAGGAAACTCACCAATTATGCATGGTTCAATTGAAAAAGTAGGAGGCCTATACATCTCTTCGTCTGAGGCGTAGGCATTGCAGGCAAAAATAAATGTAACCATAATTAACAATACTATTTTTAATCTAGACATAGAACCTCCGTAATAGTGTATAAAAAGAAAAACACCTGAACCAATCCTATTGCATAAGCAGTTTTAAGGAGAGATATGTCGAGATATACAGTTAAAAAGGTTGAGAAAAGGTTAAGTTTGTATACGTTTACTTTTTGTTTATATATGTGATGTCCTAATAGGATAACGCTTTTTCATGGTGTTGTTATAAAAAAACGGACTACAGTAGCAGCTATGCAGCCCTGAAGTCCGTTAATGGTAATAGAGTATGTGCTATGAATGTTTTTCAATAAATTCCTCAACTGATAATTGCTGGAAATCTCGTAACGCAGCCTGAAGTCTCAAGTGATCCCAATCCCACCATGCTATTTCAAACAGTTTTTCTTGTACTGAGTGTGAAAAGCGGTAGCGGAGATGTGTTGCAGGGTTGCCGACAACAATTGAGTACGGTTGTATATCTTTTGTAACGATTGCACCTGCACCGACGATAGCACCGGTTCCAACAGTATTCCCTGGAAGTATGACGGCACCGTGTCCTAGCCATACATCGTGTCCTATGGTGACTGCATTTTCACGTCGCCATTCGAAGAGTTGTTCATCATTTTTTCCCATATGATAGAACGATGCCCGATAGGTGAAGTGATGTTGGGAAGCACGCCAATATGGATGGTTGCTGGGGTTGACTCGAACGTGTGATGCTATGGAACAGAATTTTCCTACTCGGGTGTAGATGAGGTCACAGTCATTCATCACATAGGAATAGTCATCAATGATACATTCCATCAGCTTTGTCCGTGCTGCAATATCTGTCCACTTTCCAAGAGTACAGTCTACTATGGAGGCTTCCGGATGGATGAGCGGAGCGGAAGAGCTTTGTTCTACTGTTGCATTCATGTTGACCCTTTTTATGAATTGAAAGAGGAAAGCAACGTGTTGTGTAACGCGTTAATTAGCAAGGCGCTGGACACGCTTGTTCAGCTCTTCAATAGTTGCATCAACGTTGGCATTGGTTGTAACAATCTTTTCCATGCCGCTGTATAATACTTCAGTAATTTTGAGACCGTTTTTCCCCGGGAACGCATACCAGCCAGTCATGTAAGGCTGATGTTTGTAAACTGTAAGAGCATTGGGGTTTTTCTCAAACTGGTCGCGGAGGGCAGCAACAGCCAATTTGTTTGGAGCCATATAGCCCGTGTTTGTGGCAACTACTTTTGCTCCTTCAATGCCGCACCAGAATTTCAAGAACTTCCAGACTGCTTTTTGCTTTTCAGGGTCTTTGGTCAGCATAACAGCAGCGTTGCCCCCTACAGGAAGTTTGCTGCCTTTGTGGAGCTGCGGGAAAAAGCTTGTTTTGATAGTAAACCGGTCGCCAATTGCATCTTGGGCATTGTTAAGGATAGATGAAGAAGCGATGAGAAGGCCAAGCTTGCCGGAGTAGAAGTCCATCTTTGCAGAACTCCAGTCATAGTCCTTGCGCATATTACCTTTGGTTACCATTTCACGCAGTCGAGCGAATGCCTGTTTGCCTTTGGGTGAGGTGAGCAGAACGTTTTTTTCACCAGAATCCATAAAGCTGCCGCCTTCAGCAAACAGCAATGCCTGCAATTGCCAGAATCCAGTTTCACCCCAATAGTAGAAAAAGCCGTTCGCGTTGGAAGCTCCTTCCACTTTATGAGCAAACTCGTACACATCTGCCCATGTTTTGGGCAGGTTTTTCTCTGTGTATCCGGCTTTGCGCGCTAACTCCATGTTGTAAAAAGCAATTGGCTGGGAAACAGCAAATGGCAATCCGTAAACCTTGTTATTGAACCTGCATGTCTGAAACATGGCATCGTAAAATCCTGCAGCACTGAACCCCGCCTCATTGTTAATAAACCGATCAATAGGCTGAGCAATGCCTTTTTCTACCAACACGCGGACACGGGATATGCCTTGAAAGCTTACATCCGGCAGACTGTTTGTCATGGCTGCGCGTAATACTTTTTTAGTACCGTCTTCATAGCTTTGGTATTTAGTACGGACCTTGACTTCGATGTCCGGTTCTATTTTGTTAAATTGATCAATAAGTTTTGGGTGCACTTTATCGAACAGGTTAGGGTATGGGTATTCAATAATAATTTGTGTTTTGGCAGCAGCAGTCATGCACATGGCAAAGACCATGATGAGCGCAAGTAGCAGGGGAAATTTTTTATTGTCGGGGACACGCATGGGAAACACTCCATTGCAGGTTACAAGTTATTTGACGCCGGCTTGAACGGAGACGCCTTGGATAAATTTGTCTCGGGCAGCAAGAAAGACCACTAGCAGCGGTATGGTAATTACGCAGGCAGCAGCCATAAGGGGGCCGTATTTTATTCCGGCATCATCTGTTTTGAAGTAGGCGATACCAAGAGGGGGAGTGAAATATTGGACGTCTTGAAGACAGATGAGAGGCCAGAAAAAATCGTTCCAGTGAGCAATAAAAGAGAGAATGCCGAATGCAGTTAACGCAGGGACAGCCATGGGCAGCATGATACGGATAAGAATTGATATTTCACCCATGCCGTCCATTCGCGCTGCGTCCATAATGTCATCGGGTATTGCCATGAAGAATTGGCGCATAAGGAAAATTCCCAATACAGAAATAGTCCATGGCAGGATGAGAGCAGAGTATGAGTTTAGAAGTCCTAGGGAGTGCAGCTCAAGAAAGACTGGAATAGCAACTGCTTGAGGCGGGATAAGCAATGACCATAGGACGCAGTTAAAGAGTATGTTTCTTCCTTTAAAGTCAAACTTAGCAAGGGCATATGCGCAAGGTACAGCAACGAGCACTTGAATGCAGAAAATGGTTGCGGTTACGAGTGCTCCGTTAAGCATGAACTGTATAATTGGTAGACTGGTGAATACTTCCCCGAAATTTCCTGAGGCAGCCCACTGTTCAGGAATGATGGAAAAGGATCCGGAGAAGATATTCGCCTGACTCTTAAGAGCAGTACTGAGCATGACAATAAACGGAGTAGCCATGAATAAGGCACCTGCTGCCAGTAGAGCGTGACGGAGAAAATAGCTGAAGTGTCTCATTGATAGTGTACCTTCTTTTCCAGCCATGCAGCTTTAATAAGCACAAGCGCGCCAACGCCTGTTAGAAATACAACGGTAATTGCGGAAGCAATATTGGTGCGGAAATAGTCAAATCCTTCTTTGTACATGGTGTAGGTGAGCACCTCTGTGGCGTCGTTGGGGCCGCCTTTGGTCAGTACTGCCACGCTTTCAAATATTTGGAAGGAATGAACCGTAAGCAGTATGAAAACAAAGAATGTTACATGGCTTATGAGCGGCCATGTGATGAGAGAAAACTTGGAGAAGACCCCGTCAGCACCGTCCAGTGCTCCAGCCTCGTACATTTCTTCAGGGATCCCTGAGAGACCCGCCATAAAAAGAACAATAGCGAAGCCTACATTTTGCCAGATGCTGATAAGTGCAAGAATGGGGAGCGCAGTGTGTTCATTACGCAGAAGATTGACTGGATCGAGATTGAACCATTGGGCAATCATTCCCCATACACCGATGGTCGGGTGCAATACAAACTCCCAGACAATAAGCATGGCAACAGCTGTTCCCATAAAGGGCAAAAAGTAGATTGTCTGGTAGAGCTTACGCATTGCGCCGCTTTGCAGGATGAGCATGGCGCCCACCAGCCCGAAAATGAGCGTGGTGGGCACCGTCATAACTATATAGAACGCTGTGTTACGCATGGAGCGTAAGAAAAGCTCGTCGCTGAACAGGGTCAGGTAGTTTTCAAGTCCCGTAATTCTGAAGGCGGTTTCACCCAGTTGCCAGTCCGTAAAAGAAAGAAACAGGACTGCCATAATTGGTCCGATCAGAAAGAGAAACATCAGCACTAATGCAGGCGCACTAAGCAGATAAGGAAGCAGTCTATTATACAGCGGACGCAAGTGCATATTCTTTTGTTCCTTGAGCGTGATCAGCGTTGGAGTCGGCTGGTGGTGTGGTAGAGAACGCGTGCAGGGTGTCTGAATCAAGGTGTGGATGACAGGCGTGGTTCCAACCGTTGGCATCAAAGAACATGGCGCAATCTGCCTGCGGAGCCAGATGAATGTTCGCCCCTCGTTCAGGAACAACGGAGCGGCTGTCTATGCGGCTGATTGTTCGTGTCCCGTCGCTAAGCTCGCAGTGGAGCAAGAAACTGGATCCCATATCTTCAACAGTAATGACCTGTGCCTGCCATGTTCCTGATGATTCAGGAGCTGGCTGGAGTCGACTTGGACGAATCCCTAGTGAGGCATTTGCCTGCAATTCTCCGGGAACAGCAGTTCGTACTCCGCATACCTCCATAACTCCGCGTTCAACAATTGCACCGGAAAGGATGTTGATTTTCGGGGCACCGATAAATTCTGCAACACTTTTGTGCACAGGCTTACGATATATTTCTCGGGGTGTTGCGACCTGCATGAGTTGCCCGTTCATCATCAGTGCGACGCGGTCGGACATGGTCATGGCTTCTTCCTGATCGTGGGTAACATACACAAATGTTGAGCCGAGTTTTTGGTGAATTTCTGCCAGTTCTGTGCGCATATGGGCACGCATTTTTGTATCGAGGTTGGATAGCGGTTCATCCATTAGGAAGACTTCGGGGTCGCGTACCATGGCGCGTCCTAAAGCGACCCTTTGACGTTGCCCTCCTGAAAGCTGGGAGGGGTTGCGATCCAACAGATGATGAATGTCGAGGCTTTCGGCAAGAGCAAGCACCTTTGCACGGATTTCTTTGCGAATGGAGCGTGCGCTGCCAATGTATTTTCCCAGAACAGGGAAACGCTGTGTGCGGCTCATAGTGCGCATAATAAGCGGCACTGCCATGTTTTCAAAAACGGTCAAATGGGGATAGAGCGCGTATGACTGGAATACCATGGAGACGCTGCGTTGTTTTGGGGGCACGTTGGTCATGTCCTTTCCGCCAATATGCAGTGTGCCGCTTGTCTGTTGCTCAAGGCCGGAAATTATTCGCAACAGGGTAGATTTTCCGCAGCCGGATGAACCTAATAGTGATATGAATTCCCCGTCTTTAATCTCTAAGGAAATATTTTTTAAGACATCAACAGGTCCATAGGATTTACGGATGGTATTCATTGTGATGGAAGCCATATGTGTGCTCCTTTGCAAAAATGCGTGAGACAAAATTGTATTGACTCTGCCTAATTCAATGTAGGGACAGTTACAGGAAAAACGGTTGACTCCACGCTTGCTGTCCCAAGTTCCCCTGTACATACAAGCGGACGTACGGGCTTGTGCAAGCAGAGCAGTCAAACTGCAAAGTAGAATCCACAGTGCAGGCCAACTGTTTACTATTCTTTCCAATTACGCTGATCTGTGCTTTCTCAGGCAACTCAATAAAGACAGTATCTTTCTCTTTTCCAATGTTGTTCAGCACAACTCCGGTAGAGCAGTAAAAACAACCAGATGTTATTGCATGAAAAAGAGCTTCAGGTGTCGGCTCCTGTGCGTAAACCATGATCCATGCGCGACCGGTGTCGGTTGCACAGTGTGCATCATCGCTTGCAAAACCAAGTATCCTGTGCCCTGCACTCAGCAGCCTGTCCCATTCTTGTGTTGCGTATGCTGATCCTTCTTCCTCCTCGACTAAAGCGTTGTATATTTCTATGCCGCCAGCTTTTCCTGCAATGCTGTGCAGGGTTGCGGGGTCATAATGTGCTGGTTCAAGCCAGTTGGGGTGATTGATAATATAAAACGGAGGGTTGGTGCTTGCTGCGGCAAAAAGCTCTTCAGTTGTTCTAAAACGAACTGCTTTTTTGAGAGTTTCTGCTTCGAGAGAATAAATGCCTAAGTGATGCTGATAGCTGACTGATGAGTCCGGCATGAATCCTATTCTGGAATTCCACTCAAGTCCTGGGAGCAGAGTTAGCTCTGTGGACTCAGCAGATGTGTAATGCAGGTGGTCTGAAACGGAGATAAAATCATATTGTTGCTTGCTGTATGCAGAAATTAAGTCTTCAGCAGAAATTGAAGCACAAGGGCTGGCAGGAGAGCAATGAGCGTGAAGATTTCCTTTATACCAGCGGGATGTTGATGGGTAAGCAAGTGCATACGGGTTGTTCCAATTCACAGGCATCGAATTACTCACAAGTTACTGGTTAGCAGAATTAGTTGGTGTGTCGTGCGGTCATACCAAATCCGTTCAGTTTTTTAGTTCTATGTAATAACGAGTAGATAGGGTGAAAATACGCTCTGTCTTTTACAACCATATGACTTCAATGTGCCAAAGAAGGGGCGGAGAAAGTTCTCGATTTAATTAAGAATATAGGAGGAAGGTTGTCGGGGCGTAGGAGGAAAGTGGCAAAACACTCATAACAGTTGGAGTGTGTAAACCAGTAAGTACGGTAGTAAGTATGAAAAAGTATTGTAGTAGATAGCATTGCTTGCTATTTTTTACGTAGTAAGCACGTACATACCAAATTTGATAATGTATAAAATACATCTTGCATCAAAAGTTATTGCTAATTGCCTTGTTGAAACAAGAGATGCTTTGCTGTCAAAGCAAATTGCTAGCTATTCAATGTAAGTGCCTGTTTATTTATGGTATGCTCGAGAAACTACCATTACTAGATTTCATGAGAGTTTGTGTGGCTAATTAATGATAACAACTTGAAGTTAAAAATAATTTTTTACTTGGTTATTAGAATGAATTCTTTAGGTTGCGTTGGAGTACTGACCTGTTTGGGAAATAGACTAGGGAAGGTGTCCATTTATTTGGCGTTAGAACATTCCGAAAATATTAACGAAATGTTGACAATGAAAATTGATTTCAATATCAAGACGTCGAAGACACAGCCCATAAAAAAGAATGAACTGATATGACGGTGTTGACAGTGATAATCGATTTCAATATCAACGAGTCGTAACACATCTTATTTTCTACCAGTTCGTTTGGGGGCGTAGTGGTGATACGTAGCGGGGGACGTCAGTCACATCAGAATATGACGTTCAATTCTAGTATACAATATGTTTGCACAAATCTGACGTGACAGAAAAATAATGTAACTTGTCACGTTCCAATAATGTTTTTTGGAGGGTGCGGTGGATTTTTGTAGTCAAAAACAGCAGTTTTTACAGGATAACGGTGTTGTCTTTTACTTCAACGGCCCTGTTTCACAGGAAGTAGTTGAAGGAATTGGTGATGCTGTTCGCACAAAACTGAAGCATGAAGATGCTGGTCTGAGCATGATTCAGCGAGTGTTTACCATACTAGTTGAGCAAATGCAGAATATTATTCGCTACTCAACAGATAGACTTGCAGATGCAGAAGACGGTGCTGAAACCGCGCTTGGGCAAATTATTCTGGGAGTTGATGATGAGGGTGGGTATTTTGTTTCCTGCGGTAATAAGATCAACTCTGCTGATACTGATAAGCTGCAGAAAAAGATCGAGCAGGTGCAGCACATGGACTCGGATGAGCTTAAAAAGTTTTATAAGGAAATGCGGAGAAAGGACCCTGATGCAGATTCAAAAGGTGCAGGGCTTGGTTTTATAGAGATGGCTCGCAAGGCTAGCGCACCACTCAGTTTTTCTATTGAGCCGCTCGATGAGAGCAGTTCATTTTTTGCCATGAAAGTAAAGGCATAGGAGGTCTATAATGGATAAATTCGTAGTAGAAGCAACTAAATCTACACCAAAAATATGCTTGAACCCTGTTACTCATATGCATGAGATTTCCGGCGAATCGTATCCGGAAAATTGCTCTACTTTTTACGGACCGGTATTCAACTGGTTTAAAGAGTATCTTGTGAGCGCAAAGGGAAGTGCTATTAAATTTTCTATAGATATTTTGTACTTTAACAGCTCAAGTTCCAAAGCTTTTATGGAATTGTTTGAAATGCTTGATACAGCTGCAAGTTCTGGAACTAAAATTGCCGTGGACTGGCGTTATCATGAAGATAACGAGGTAGCTTTGGAGTGCGGGGAAGACTTTATGGAAGAGGTAGAGTCTGTCTCGTTTAATTTAGTCAGCTATAGTTAAACAGAAGAGGCAATGTGTCGTGAAGAAGTATTTATTTTGGCGAGGCACTGCTTCAGAGTTAGGAAAAAATATTGTTAATGGCTGCGTTGTGCTGTGCGCAGTTGCAGCCTTGGCAGGAGGGGTGGTTGGTTATGGCCTTGGTTCCGGACAGGTTGAGCTGGCCGGATATCAGGTTGTTTTATCCGCACTGGCTGCGGGAGTCATCTTATTGTTGCTTGTGGGGGCATGGGTTTCTGTAACTGTATGCAACCCGCTCGTACTGCTGTTTAATGCATGCGAGGAAGCAGCGCAGAATGGCTTTGTTTTTGAAAAGAACATTCGCGGGAACGTTTTTTTTGCTAAGTTTTCATGCGTGTTAGAACGAGTATTTTATCACGTACGTGGACAAATGGAAGAAACGGAGAATGTAAAGAAAGAAGCTTTTAAAGAGTCGCGTAAGACTGTGCGTGCATTGCGCAAAGCAGAGAAAGAAGCAGAGAAGGCAAGCTCTTCCCGTGCTGAAGCTTTTGTGCACGCCGCAGAACAGCTTGAAGGCGTCGCAACCGGCTTGAACGAAAATTCAAGACGGCTCTTTGCTCTTATGAGTGAAGTTACCAAAGGAGCTGTAGAGCAGAAGGACGACCTTGATACTGCTTCAAATTCTATGGAAGAAATTACTGCTGCCGCTAAGGACATTTCTATCACAACCAGTACAACCGCTGAAAATGCAAAGGGAACAATCCACGTTGCAGAGCAGAGTGCAGATGTTGTGAATAATAACCTGAGAGCCGTAGAGGAGATGAAAACATCCCATGCTGCTCTTCAGAAAAATATGGATGAACTTAGTACTCAGGCCGCGAAAATATCCGGTGTGATTGAGTTGATTGAAGATGTTGCAGACCAGACAAACCTGTTGGCATTAAACGCTGCGATTGAAGCTGCGCGCGCGGGAGATGCCGGACGGGGATTTGCGGTTGTTGCTGATGAGGTGCGCAAGCTCGCTGAACGAACCGTAACTGCTACTGCGGATGTCCGTAAGATCATTTTTTCGATCAGTGATGTTATTAAAGAAAATGTATCATCCGTTGCACAGACTAGTGGTGTGCTGGAAGATGTGTACGAACTTTCGCACAAGTCAGGAAAATCTCTCAAAGAGATTGTTGAATTGGCTGAAAGCGCGTCCGCTAATAATGAAGATATAGCAACTGCTGTTGAACAGCAGGTGTCTGCATCTGGAAAAATGGGCTCGTTGGTACACGATATCAGTCGGGTTTCTCAGCATACAGTGGATATTTCTACACAAGCATCCGATGCCGTTGAGTTTGTGACAAGTCACACTAAAACGTTATGCACCATCATTGATGAGTTTACCCGTTTAGGGAAAACCGATGTGAGGGAGCAATAAGTCATTCTAGTTTGGCAGTGTCACAAGTGGTTGATGTGGGCTGTCTGACTTGCATATATGTATTACACTGGTTGTCCGTCTGAGTGCGGGCAACCGAGGAGTTGTTAATGTCGTTTGCACGAAGATTTATGGATAGTGCCGGTTGGTTTAATGTGGGAATGAAAATGAATTTCTTTCTCGCTTTGCTTCTGGTGGGAGCACCACTGGTCATTCTTGTAACTGGCGAGACACTTACTCGTACTGAGTTGCTAGATAAACTGGGGTTATGGGCAATTGCGGGATTAATTCTGCTGCTCCCGTTATCAAAGCTGCTGACCTACGTTGTAGTGCTGTTTCCTATCAAGCAGTTGAATGGGCTGTGCCTTGAGATTCAAAACGGTAACTTAAATCCGTTTGATGAAATTCCACCTGAGCCGGCAAGACAAGATGAACTCCAGAAGCTTCGTCATAATATGTTCTGGATGGGGCATGTTATCGGTAGCCGACAGAAAGAAATTCGCACAGCTATGGGCAAGCTTGAAGAAGCACAGAAGCAGATTCAAAGCTCCATTGACTACGCGGAGCTTATTCAAAAAGCGTTTTTGCCTCCGCAAAAAGAACTGGCTGCTGAATTTGCTGATTCGTTTTTGTTATGGAGACAGCGTGACGGGGTAGGCGGTGACTCTTATTGGTTTAAGAAAACAACAAACGGTTTCTTTCTCGGTATCATCGATTGTACAGGGCATGGTGTTCCTGGGGCATTTATGACGCTGATTGTTCAGTCTATGCTCGATAGACTTGATGCAAATGCATTTGAAAAAGATCCGGCTGGCGTCCTGACTGCTGTGAACAAACTTCTTAAAGAAGCCTTTTCCAGCAACAGCGGTGCTGAACGCCCTGATGACGGCATGGACTGCACCTTTGTGTATGTTGCTGATGATAAGTCCGAAATGGTATTTTCCGGTGCGCGTAACTATCTGATTCTTCGCAATACAGATGGCAGCCTTGCTGAATACAAAGGTAATAAAAAAGGTGTGGGAATGAACAAGACCCCGCTTGATTTCGAATTTTCCAACCAGATCATTCCACTGGAAAAGGGAATGCGCTTCTACATGCTGACTGACGGTCTGATTGATCAGGTTGGTGGTGATCGTAGACTGCCATTTGGTCGTAAACGTTTTAAGACTGTTATTGAAAAAGATCATGGTGAAATGATTAATCAGCAGGATGAGTTGTACGAATCTTTTGTTGACTATCAGGGTATTGAAAAGCGCCGCGATGACGTTCTCGTCTTTGGTGGTCAGGTCTAGTTTGGTAAAAAATTGTGAGAGTATTCTCATTGCTCCAGCCTAGGTGAGCATGAGGAACTGCTGAACCCCGAAAATGGACATTGTCTGTTTTCGGGGTTTTTCATGGAGTTGTGCAATTGATTTTGCGTATCAGGAGGTTACCCGTAGTTGCCTTGATTATTTTCTAGTATCTTGACTTTGTGCTAAAAATCACAATAGTGTGTTTTGTATGCTGATATAATAAATTCAGTGAGTTGTGAATGTTGTGCAGGAGGAGTTATGTTACGACTTAATGTTCGGCAGCGAATTATTGCCGGTTTTCTCATTCTTTCCATTTGCCTGGGTGGGCAGACATTCTTTTCCTACAAACAATTGCTTCTTGTAGAAGACAAGACATACTCCGTAGAATTTATTGATGATGTCGAAAGTTCTATTCTGAATTTTCGTCGTCAGGAAAAAAACTACCTCTTATATGATGAAGAAAGCAGTTACGTACTTGCTCTGCAGGAAATTGAAAATACGCTTCAGCTGCTGAACAGACATTCAGAATTTAATTTTGATGAGATTATGACTGGTAAGATTGTTGCGCTGCACAAAACTATTATTGAGTACCGTGACAGAATTATCGCAATGCACGCCGCGGCAAGCACACAAGGGCAGCGTTTGAATGGTGAAATGGGGCAGTTGCGTGAAATCGGTCAGGAACTTGTGTTGCAGGCACAACATATTGCTGATTTTGAACGAGAACATATTTTGAAAATTAACAGGCAATTGCGTAAGCAATTGCTTTTTTCAATTCTGACGGTTTCGTTTCTGTTTCTCTGTACCCTCTATTTTATTTCCAGAAGAATTATCAATCCTCTTAAAGTCATTGAAGAAACCACTACGCAGATTGCTCAGGGTAATTTTTCTCCTGTGGATGTTGGAAGTATTCATGATGAGATTACGCAAGTGCAAAAAGCGTTTAACAGCATGGTGTCTGAGCTGGGACACAGGCAGGCGCAGCTTGTTCAGGCGCAGAAGATGTCTTCCATTGGTACATTGAGTGCTGGAATTGCGCATCAGGTGAATAACCCGCTGAATAATATCTCTACATCTGCACAGATTCTTCAAACAGAATTGAACGATTCTTTAGAGCCCTTTCCCAAAAAATTACTGGATAATATTGAAACCGAAACTGCACGGGCACGGGATATAGTGCGTGGTCTGCTGGAGTTTGCACGTTGTACTGATCTTTCGTTGCGTACTGTTTCTTTGGAAAAGGTGGTGGCTAACGCGGCTCAGCTTGTTTCTTCGCAAATTCCTTCCGGTGTGAGCATGAACGTGGAGATACCGGAAGATATTTTTGTGCGTATAGATCCGCAGCGTATGGGCGAGGTGCTTATCAACCTGATTATTAATGCTATTCAGGCTATGAAGGCATCAACAACAGGGCAGATTACTGTTTCTGTGGCAAAAGAGCAGGCAGCAGATTTCGTTACGTTGATTGTATCGGACACGGGAAAAGGCATTAGTAAAGAAGATCTCCCCAAAGTTTTTGACCCGTTCTTTACGCGTAAAGAGGTTGGGGAAGGGACAGGGCTCGGGCTTTCTGTGGCATATGGTATTATTGAAGAGTTTGACGGGGAAATACGGGTGGAAAGTACCCTTGGGGTAGGCTCCCGTTTTTACATAGACTTACCCTTGGTACGCAGCGATGAAAGTGTTGCCTGAAAGGCCGTTCGAGGCAGACAAACTCCTTGCTATTTTGTGGGATAGCAGCTGGATAGAAAGCAAACGCAGGTTCGTATGAATAATGCAAAGATATTAGTAGCTGAAGACGAGTTAATTGCGCGGGAGAATTTGGCGCATGTACTGACGCAGCAGGGTGCAACAGTGACCGCGGTAGAAAGCGGCGCCCTTGCGCGCAAGGCTGTTGAGCAAGGGAATTATGATGTTGTGCTGACGGATATGCGCATGCCCGACATAAGCGGCCTCGAATTACTTCAGTTTATTAAGACGATCACACCGGATACTGAGGTTATTGTACTTACAGGATACGCCACGGTGGATAGCGCTGTTGAAGCAATGGGAAAAGGCGCATTTCAATATTTGGCTAAGCCGGTGCGGCTTGACGAGGTAACGTTACTTACCCAGAAGGCTTTGGAAAAGAAACGGCTGAAAGAAGAAGTTACCGTGCTGCGTCAGCAACTGGAGTCTTCCGGTTCGGACAGAATTGTTGGGCATAGTGCTCCTGTGACAGCGCTTAAACGGCAGATAGATCAAGTTGCGGCGGTCGGTTGTACAGTCCTCATTCAAGGTGAGACTGGGACTGGTAAAGAGCTTGTTGCCAAAGCCTTGCATATGGGAAGCCCTAGACGAACAAATTTATTTTTTGCAGTGAACTGTGCCTCTTTTAATGAGGAGTTGCTGGCGAATGAATTGTTCGGACATGAAAAGGCGGCGTTTACCGGAGCAAACAGCGCCAAAAAAGGGCTGCTTGAATCTGCGGATAACGGCACATTTTTTCTGGATGAAGTAGGGGATATGCCCTTGAGCATGCAGGCAAACTTGTTGCGTGTGCTGGAAACACGCAAATTGCTCAGAGTCGGTGGGACGGTAGAGGTACCGGTTGATGTACGCATTATTGCGGCAACAAATAAAGATTTGCTGAGTATGGTTGAACATGGAACATTCCGCAGAGACTTATATTACAGATTAAATGTTATCACGCTGCAGGTACCACCTCTGAGAGAAAGGAAAGATGATATCCCGTTGTTGGCAGGCTTTTTTGTGAATAAGTTTGCCACTGCGTTTGGCAAAAATATTACTGACATTGATGATGACGTATTGGATGTTTTGCAAGAGTATCCGTTCCCCGGAAATGTCCGTGAACTGGAAAATTTGATGGAGCGTGCTGTTGTCATGTGCAATGGCAAAGTCATTAGGATGGCACAACTTCCCCCTGATTTATGGGGAGATGCGCTATTGCAGTCGCACGTTGCAGAGTCTGGTTTTGACTTTGAAGATGTTGTATCCCTTGATGAAAATGAAAGGCGGTATTTAACGTGGGTGCTTGAGCAGGCAGACGGCAATAAGACGCGTGCTGCTGAGTTACTAGGTTTGAACCGTGGTTCCTTATGGCGCAAAATGAAGCGGCTGGGACTGGATTCCTAGCGTACATAACCAACAAAGAGCAATGGCAGGAAGTGAAGACTCATATTTCGCTTCGTTCCATTGCTCTTTGTTGTTTTTCAATACATGGCATACTCTGCTTGTAAAATCGAATGGTGCCGTACGTACCGTTTCATGATGTTTTGCAGAGGGCTACAGAGCGCTTTCCGTTTGTTGAGTATTTGCTTGTTGTCCATATGGAGAATTGTTTTGTGTGGACGGGAGCAGCACATGATCAACCACTTCATTGATGGATGAGATAAAGTGAAGTTCTGCGGCATTACGCACGTCTTCGTTCATTATCTCTACCTCTTGTCTGTTTCGTTCTGGAAGCAGTATCGTACGTACTCCTGCCTGTTGTGCTGCGAGTATTTTTTCCCGTAATCCACCTACCGGTAACACGCGTCCACTTAGGGTGAACTCTCCTGTCATTGCGACATCCCGTCGTGCAGGGCGTTTTGTAAGCAGAGACAATAGCGCCATAGCTATTGTGATACCTGCTGATGCGCCATCTTTGGAAATGTCTCCCGCCGGAATGTGTACATGAATGTCAGTCTGTTCAAATATATTTTCATCAATGGCAAACTGTATGGCATTGCTGCGCAGAAAGCTGAGTGCAGTCTGGGCAGATTCTTTTAAGACATCCCCCAGTGAGCCTGTCATTAACAGTTGGCCTGTACCTTTCATTTTTGCTGTTTCAATATAAATAATTTGTCCGCCGTATTCGCTCCAGACCAGTCCTGTGGTAACGCCAACAAGCGGTTGCGCAGTTGCTGCTTCAAAAGTGAATCGCTCGTAGCCAAGAAGAGTGCGGATATCATCTGGAGAAATGGAAATAGGAGGCTTTTGGGTGTGCTGTAATATCTGAAGATTAATTTTACGGCAGACGTTGCCTATTTCCCTGTTTACATTACGTAGGCCAGCGTCTCTTGTGTATCCGGAAATCAGCGCAGCCATTGCTTCAGGTGTGAATGATATTTCATTTTGTGAATAGCCGAGTGTACGCAACTGGCGCGGCGCAAGGTAATCAAGCCCGATCTGTTTTTTTTCGTTCAAGGTGTAGCAGGAGAATGGAATAACTTCCATTCTGTCCCGCAGCGGAGCAGGCAGGTTTTCAACAATATTAGCTGTAGTAATAAACATTACTCGAGATAGATCAAACGGTGTATCCAGGTAATAATCCAGAAAATGCCTGTTCTGTTCAGGATCTAAAATTTCGAGCAGGACTGATGCCGGATCACCTCTGAAGTCCTGACCTATTTTATCTATCTCATCCAGCATAAAGACAGGGTTATTGACCCCGCATTTGTTCAGTTCACTGATGATACGACCAGTCATGGCGCCTACGTAGGTGCGCCTGTGTCCACGTAGTTCTGCTTCGTCACGCATTCCGGCAAGAGAGAGCCGGATAAATTTTCGGGACAGTGCGTTGGCAACAGATTTGCCGATAGATGTCTTTCCGGTACCCGGAGGGCCCGAGAAACAAAGGATAGGGCCGGAAACAGAACATGCCTGTTTTTGTTGATCGAGAATTTCCTGCACTGTCGTGCGCAGTATTTCCAGATTAATGGGTTTGGGCAGGTAGTGGAGCGCACCTTTTTTCAGTGCTCCTATAGCATTGTCGACGGTTGCATATCCGGTGACAATTATGAGTTTGGTATCCGGCCATTCTTCCTGCACATAATTGAGCAGTTCAAGCCCGTCCATTTTCTGCATTTTAAGGTCGGTTACAATGCAGTCCACATTGCGTTCTTCCAGAATCGTCACTGCTTCGAGTCCATTGGAAGCAGTGAGAATTTCGCAGGAAAGCTTGCTGAGAGAATACGCCATGTTGTCACGGGAAATCTGTTCATCATCTACAACCAGAACAGTACTTTTTCGTATGTGACAGGTTATGTTGGACGCAAGATATTCTAAAATACGTTGCTTCACACCATTCAGACCGAAATGCTCCTGATCAAGAACTGTTACGGCGTTTTCAAGCTCCAGCGTGTCTTGAGAGGAAATATTCCACGGGAGTGAGAGTAGTAATTCAACATACGTAACACCAATGCCGAATTCGGCGATGGAAGGGTCTGTTCTATCCAGCTTGGTGATTTCGTCCAATGCAATGCGCCGTATGTTTTCAGGCAATTTTGCTTTTTCAACGGCGTTCCGCAACTCATCCTGCGTGGTAGCGGCAGGCTCCTGCGCAGGTTCAATGCTTTCCGGTCTGCTAAAAAGTCCCATGATTCCGCCTTTTGTTTATCTATGTATATCAGCTTGATATGCGTAAATCCATGTATTCTCTTTGCTGCAAAATGCAGCATTTTTTTATGTTCTAATGCCATGTTGCAATTCAATTGCTGCAAATTGCAGCAGCTGATTTTCAATTGCTGCAAATTGTATCGATTTTTGATGATGAAAAAATGCATCTTGAATTTAAGTCTCGTAAAATCAACATGTTATGCTTTGGCACAGATAGTGCTCAAGGGGGGCATAACCTTTGGGAGAATGGTGAATTATTCATGAAGATTATGAAAATGCTGGAATCTGTCGCAACGGCAGCCGCGTTTGCAGAAGCAGGGGAACGGGATACTGCCCTGCAGCTTATGAAGATGGATGAAACAAAGAAAAAGATCATTGTTGCATATCATGGAGAACCTGCAGAGAGGCAAGTCATTCAGGCAGCGTTACCTGTGGCGGCTCGGCTGCGATGCGAATTGCTGTTTGCCTGTGTACTGGGCAGTCAGCAGGCCGCAAAGTTAGGCAAAAATTTTCTTGAATCCGCGAATCGTTCTTTCAAACAAATTTTTTCAGAGGAGGTCGCAAAATTACCAAGTGTGTCAGAGCAAATTAGTGCCCGGCAGATTGTTGTGTTCGAGAGTTTCAATGAGGCAGTACGAAAGATTTGTGATGAAACGCGAGAAGTAGAGTTTGTTCTTCTGCGGTGTGAGGAATGCAAGCTGGCTCAACTACACATCGATGTGCCCTATTTTTTTATGACAAGTGCCTAGTATAGCTCAGTGTGGGGAGATACTGGGCGGTGCAGAGAACTGCGCTTGATAAAGGAGGGCGTTGTGAATCTGTTTAAGACGCTGGAAAGGCTTTTTGTAGCGGCTGTGTATGCTGAAAGTGGTGACCATGAAATGGCAGATCGTGTCGCCAATGAGCATAAGGGGAATAAAAGAACACGTAACAAGCAGACTGAAAGCGCAAGAAAACGTCCGCAGTTACGAGCATAATGAAATAAAGCAGGAAGGACCGAAGGAGTTAGAATGAAAACCGCTCACGATAGAAAAAAGAAAGCGAAAATTAATTCGTTGTTATTTGGAGCAGTCAGTATTGGTTTATATGCGGCAGTATTTAAATTTGCAGACCCAATGGTAACACTTTACTCAAAAGGTGGAGCTTACTGCCTGCTGCCGGTTTCGACCGTATTCTTATTTTCCTATGTGCACGGGAACTTTGCGAGCAATGTCTGGACAGCTCTTGGAATTGAAGCATCAGCCTCAGCAGAGCGTAAAAAGGATGCAAAAGAGGCAACAAAACGTAAAGACACCCGCAGCCGAGCTACGGTGAATGCGTAGCCGGTTCGTAATCAGGAGAATATACCATGCATGATGTATTATTAGACGGTTCCCGTTTTGTAGATTTATCCCTGACAGGTGTCCTGTTTATGTTTTTTGTCGGATTTGTCGGCGGGCTTGTCAGTGGCTTTATCGGCTCAGGCGGCGCATTTGTTCTTACACCGGGTATGATGAGTCTTGGGGTTCCCGGCCCTGTGGCTGTAGCAAGTAACATGTGCCACAAGTTCCCTAAGGCGCTTGTGGGCGCATTGAAACGCTATAAGTATGGTCAGGTAGATATCAAGATGGGCTTGATTATCGGTATCTCCGCTGAAGTCGGCGTACAGATCGGCATTCAAGTACAAAAATTCATTCTTGAAATGTGGGGTGCAGCCGGCTCCAACTTGTACGTTTCCTTAGCGTTTGTGTTTGTTCTGGTTACTGTCGGCAGCTTTGTTATGAAAGATGCAATTGCAACCAAACGTAACGGCGGGGAAGAAAAAGTAACTGACCTTGCCAAAAAACTGCAGAGTATTGAATTGTGGCCAATGATGACCTTTAAAGGCAGCAATATCCGTATTTCTTTCTGGTTCACCGCACCGGTTGGCCTTGCTGCCGGTCTGCTTGCTGCAACCATTGCAGTGGGTGGTTTTGCCGGTGTTCCGGGTATGATTTACATCATTGGTATGTCCAGTCTTATGGCGTCTGCTACTGAGCTTGTTGTGGCATTTGTTATGGGGCTTGGCGGTACACTCATCTGGGCATTTTACGGAATGGTGGATATCCGTCTTACTCTGATTATTCTCGCCGGTTCTCTGTTCGGTGTGCAGCTTGGTGCTATTGGTACAACATACGTTAAAGACTATGTAATTAAGTACGTAATGGCTACCATTATGCTTATTGTCGCTTTCAGCCGTGGTCTTGCTATTCCCAAGTATCTCAAACAGCTTGAAGTGCTTAACTGGGATGCAGGGCTTATCAGTAGTATGAGCAAAACCAGCTTTGGTCTTATGTGCTTTGCGCTTGGCGTGGGTGCGTTCATCATCCTGAAATCCATGATTATGGGGCGCAGACAGGAACGCAAGATGGCAATGGCTGCCGGTTCCAATGTCTAATACCCTGAGTACATAGAAAAAAGGGGCGTTACGAATGTATAAAAAAATGCTTGTAGCTTTTGACGGAGCAAGAACTTCTATGGATATAGTCCGGCAAGCCGCGCAGTTTGCCAGATCAGAAAATTCTATGGTGGATATTGTGACCGTCTGTCCGGAGTATCAAGGGGATTTGAGGATACATGGGGACACAAGCGTGTTGTACGATATGTACGAGAGCATTCGTAACGCTCTTAATGAAGCAGTGCAGCAATGTGAAGAGATTGGAGTGAAAGCACAGGGTCATTTTTGTGTGGGGAACCCTTCAGATATTCTGGTAGAACAGGTCGGGGCACTCGGTAGCGACATTGTAGCTCTGGGGACTCATTCCAGTCAGCTGTTACAGTCCATTGTTGTCGGCTCTGTTGCAGGAACTGTTGTGCAGCAGACAGCCAGCGACTTGCTTATAATTACAGGAAATACAGCGTTGTCATTGGACTCCATATTTCTTGCGTATGATGGAAGTGCAGAGGCAGAAGCGGCAGCGCGTCAGGCAAGCGCATTATCTGAGCGCTACGGAGCGCATCTGACGGCAGGAATTGCGTATGAAATGGATATGGAAGCCTTTAGTCTTTCTCCGGTAGTGGAGAATGACATTCTGAAAAAGACAGAGCAAGCCGTCTCTTCTGTAACCAGAATAGTCGCTGCGGCGGATGTTCGGGGCTTTGATGTTACAGTGCGCTATGGCAACCCACCGCACACCGTGCTGGCGGAAGAAGCAGCCAAGAAGAAAGCCGGTCTGGTTGTTGTGGGAGCGGGATCCCGTAGCAAACTTGCTCATTTGCTTATGGGGGGCGTTGTGTACAAGCTGGTTTACTGCAGTAATTGTCCTGTATTGGTTGTAAAGGAGCAGATGCAATGAGTTTAGTTCTGGAAGAACAAAAGGTCGATGAGCAGGTTGATAGTCAGGATATCGCTGAGGAAACCTGTGGTGAGACAGAAGAGCAATTTGCAAGCTATTCTTTTGTCGATGTGAAAACAAACGGGCAGTTGAATGCAGAGAATCTGGTATGGGAAGAATCAGATATCAGGCCGGGTGGACTTGTGGTCTTTCAGGAAGCAGAAGCTAAACAGCAGTATTACTCAGTCTGTTCCGTTGAAGATGCATCACAGTGTGTTGAATTGACGCTGGCAAAAAATGCGTATGGAAAAATTATACTAATGTTCACGCTGCTTGGTGTCAGCTGGATTGTGCTTGATTATATTATGAAGATGCTTTTTTAAAGTATCTTGTTACAAATTTCCTCGATGAAGGTTCCGTTCGGGCTGCATGACATTTTTCCTCCTGCAGCCGTAACCCCCTTTCCGAAAACGGTAAGGGGGTTTTCTTGTCAGCTATAAAAGAGTCTGAAGTGATGCATAGTCGTATGCAGCAGTAATCTTTTCATGCACTTCTGCGGCAGAAAGAGTACGGTCAACCTTAAGCTGGGTTGTGGTTTCGTTCAGCCCGTCGTTCCATGTAATATCAACAAAGTAGTATTCAGTGTAATTTTGCGCAGTGCTGACCACTGCTTTTACGTATTTGATAGGCTCTTCAGGAAGTGTTCCAAGCGCCGCTTTAACCTCTTTATCAAAAGTGGAAATATCCATATTCCCTCCAATAAAAAATAGTACCTATCGCATGTCGCACGGCATGCAATATTTGTTGTGAAGCGGCTTTTGTAGTGTACATACCTTGTTGTGGCAAGTATGAGCGGTTGGACTAACCAAGATGCATTTTGGGGTAGTGTGCACGTTAACTATATGGGAAGATTGGCTATGCATAATGAAGATGTCGTGTATGCTCGACTTGCGTGGGCAATAATATTGATAGGTGTTGCCGTTGGTGTGGGCATATTTGTGTATTGTGTAAAAAACGGATTGTAGTGTTTTCGTTGTAGTAGTATATTGACCAATTGATGACTTGTCATCAATGTGTTTGGGTACGCTATTGATTGTGTAGCAGAGCGTCTTTGACGTTCTGAAATTTTTGGGATTGTTTTTTGAGATCAGGTGGATGGGTAGATATGTCGAACTTTTTGTTTATTACGCTGCTTGCAGCGTTTCCTGCGCTTTCTACAGATATGTATCTCCCCGCTTTGCCTATTATTCAGCAACAAATGGGGATACCACTGGTAACAGTTAACTTATCACTGGTGCTGTTCTTTGTTTTTTTCAGCTTCTTCTTGCTTGTTTACGGTCCCTTGTCCGACCGCATAGGAAGACGGCCTGTTCTACTCGGTGGTATAGCTATATATATTGCTGGTAGTGTGCTTTGTGCATTGTCACATAGTATCTGGCTTCTGGTTGCTGCCCGTATTGTGCAAGCAGCGGGTGCGGCTTCAGCTTCTGCACTATCCATGGCTCTTGCAAAAGATTTGTACACGGGTGCTGAACGGCAGAAGATACTGGCATATATCGGAGTCATTATTCCATTGTGCCCGATGGTGGCTCCGCTTATAGGCAGTGTTATCCTCGAATACGCTTCATGGAATTGGATTTTTGTCTGTCAGGCGATTATGGCATCGGTGGCGATGTACGGAACAATCCGCTTTGATGAGCCGGAGTTTGAAAAAATTCAGGGTTCCATTTGGAATGTGGTTTCCCGCTATGTGAACGTACTCTCCAATGTACCGTTTTCCTTAAGCTGTTTTACATTTTCATTTATGGGAATTGGTTTTTTTGGATTTTTAGCCGGCTCTGCAGATATTTATATTTTATCGTTTGGGGTGACGGAGCAGCAATATGCGATGCTGTTCGGATTTAACGCCCTTGGGTTTATGACGGGATCATTTTTATGTTCACGCTTATGTGTGGATATGACGGCGTCTGATATTTTGCGTACTTCACTTATCGGGATCGTACTGGCAAGCATAGCGTTGTACTTTTTGGGAGGAACAGTTGCAGGGTTTGCTATTACCATGTTCTGCATGACGTTTTCTATCGGGGTCAGTCGTCCGGTAAGTAACCATATGATTCTGGAAACAGTAGATACGGACGTTGGTACTGCGTCTTCTATCCTGACATTTACCTATTTTATTCTTGGTGCCCTTGCCATGCAGTTTATCTCTTTTGATTGGGCAGATAAGCCAAGAGTTATTGGAGAAATGGGCATGATCGCTGGAGTAATACCATTTATCGCATTGTACTTTATGCGTAAAAGGCACCAGCAAAAAGTGTAGTCTGCATAAAGTAAGTGCAGGCGATTTTCGACTGCTCGCTGATTAATCGCAACTATGATGTCCTCGCTATGCATGTATAGCGGGGACTTTTTTTATTATTCTTCAGAAGTCCGTTAGTTTCTTATGTAGTGTTTTGTCAGAGGGTTAGGTTGAAAAAAAGCTGAATAATGCAGCAGGAAGAGACGACGCAGAGGTGAATTTACCTGTAACAGATGGTAACATGATGCATATTTTATCAGCGGTAACGTAAAGCCGCTGGGCTTTGAGCAGTAATAAGACGGGAAGGGTACATGATTCGTTTATTCTGCATGTTGTTATATGCATTTCTTATTTTTTCCCCTGTACTGGCACTTGGGCAGGAAGACGGTACAGCTCCTGATGCCTATCTGCAGCGCTTAAAAGTGCTTGCGATTCTAGAAGATGATGAAAATGCAATGCGCAAAGCTGTAAGGGCTAAGCTAGAAGATATGGAAGCAGAGTTGCAGGAGCTTACGGGAACATACCGTGAAATAGTTCTCAGTCTGGGGATCGCTGGCACAACACCTATGGTGCTTCGTGAGTTCTATGCACAGCTGGCCAGAGTAAATGACAGAAGTTCGGACATTTTGACTTCGCTGAAAAACCTGCAAAGTCAGGTGGAAGCCAGACTGGAAAGTCTTAATAATGCGACGGGAAGTGTTGATGATAAGGAAATACAGGACGCAGCAACAACGGTAGATAAAAACTATATTGCATATACTCAGACTCTCACGCGATTGAAAACTGCCCTGAAGGAGCAGGCTGTAAATATTAAGGGAAAAATGGGGGTTGCAGAAAAACTGGAAAAGAGATCTTCCTTGCTCATCAAACGGATGGAAAAGGAACTGCCGTCAAAGTGGGAAGGATATTTTATTGTAGGGAAAAACCCACCTTTTTCAGAACAGTTTTGGGATAACGCGGTTCCATTTACCCGATGGGTTGCGCTACGGTTTCCATTATGGGCGGAACGCTTTTCTGTTGCAGAAAAAGGCGCGACCAATGCTTTACTTTTTTTCGTGGCCTTTTTTAGTTTGCTGTTTGGAGCAGCGGTGCTTGCGGGAAGAAGAATTTTCTTTGAGGAAGAATATCGTTCAGAGCGTCCCAAATTTGTCAGAGCGTGCGCTGTTATTATTCTTGGGATGACTATATTAGTAACCAAAGAACATTTTTATCCAAAGTTTACCGGTATCATGTATATGGTGGGGATTAGCATTGTTGGATTCGGTTCTATGTGGGTTTCGCATATTATCCGATGCACTTTTTGTGAATACGCTTATCCATCACGAACACCTCTTACGTGGCTATTTGCTGCTGGTGGAGTGATTTTGGTAACCGGAATGCCGGAACAGGTTGTCATTCCCGTTTGGATAGTTCTGGGTGTGCTGGTAAGCGGGGTTATGAAAAACCGTCTTGTGCAGCACTCCATTTTGCTCAGGCAGACATTCTGGTTCTGGATGCTGTTAGTAACGTTTGCTGTTGCCATTTTTGGGTACGGACGGCTGGCTATTTTGTTGGGAATGATTTTGTTCACAGGATATTATGTGTACACGATAAGTAGAGCAGGGACATGCCTTGCGAGCTTTGGCATTTCACATTTGCCGGATCATGGATTGTACCCTTTCCTCAGAGCCTTGTTGATGGGAATATTTGCCCCGATTATTTGGGCTGCATCAGTATTGCTGGCCTTTATATGGATATATGACTTTTTCGGTGCTGCAATTCTTGAAAAAACTGTCCAGATAAATATAGGCTGGAAAGGCTTTACCCTTCACTTTTTTAGTATCATTCTTGTGGTTGCGTTCTTTTTTCTGACCCGTGCCGCCATAGCTGTTGTGAATACCTATATCAAACGCACGGGTAGAAAGTGGCCGCGCGGCAAGCGCGGGACGTTGCATTCCTTGCAGAGCATTTCAACATATACCTTTTGGGCGTTGTTTGCTCTGCTGTCATTGGGGGCGCTTGGGGTTAATTTGACCAGCCTTACGGTTATTGCCGGTGGTCTTTCCGTTGGTATTGGTTTTGGTATGCAGGCAATTTTTAATAATTTTATTAGCGGGCTTATCTTGCTTTTTGGTCGTTCCATCCAACAGGAAGATATTATTCAGATGGGGAATGTGCTGTGCACCGTAAAAAAAATTAATATCAGAACTACGGTTGTTGAGACATTTGAAAATGCTGCAATCATTATCCCGAACTCAGATCTGATCTCAAATCAGGTAACCAACTGGACGAAGGACAGTGCAGTGTTGCGTAAGCAGCTTACAGTAGGCGTTGCTTACGGCTCAGATGCAAAGTTAGTGGAAAAGACTTTGATTAAGATTGCAGAGGAACATCCGCGTGTGTTGAGTGAACCTGCACCGTGGGTTGAGTTCAATAACTTTGGTTCAAGCAGTCTGGACTTTATTTTGCGCGTCTGGATTGATGATATTGACTACACCTTGAGAACGATGTCTGACTTACGGTTTAGTATTGATGATGCGTTTAGTGAGCTGGGTATTGAAATTGCGTTTCCGCAAATGGACGTGCATATTCGTTCGGCAGATGGATTGCCTGTCACGGAGGCTCCTGCCGAGAGTTAGCGCCAACACAACAAAGCCCCGTACAGAATCTGTACGGGGCTTTGTTGTGCAAAAAATTATTTGTCTTCCGGTTTACACCATACGCAGAAGTCTTCTTCTCGCTGGGTAACTTTGCTGCCGCAGGTAGGGCATCCGTTTTTAATACCACCTGCCTGAACAACTTTTACCACGTCCCCGGTATTGGCAACCCATGCGCCGTTCGGGCCTTTAGAAAACCCGAGCATACCACATTTTTCACAGTAATAGTTCAGCATTTTGTTATCGCTGCATCGACGGCATCCGTTCATGAATCATCTCGCTTTATGCTAAGAGCCTGTGGCTCGATTGTTGTTAGAGCAAGAATGCATGATACGGTTATGAAAAATGCAAGTCAACGGCTACCCGACGGGCTGGCAACAGGTTCGTAGCGGGCTTGAGTTGAGAGTTCCGTACTTGTTTGCAGTTGGGACAGTTACCCTGCGTTATTCAGTGCGACGCGCAATTCCTCAAGCAGAGTAGTTTTTTCTGTTGCTGTGCATTCTTGAATAAATTCTTCAAGCAGGCCGATAACCTCTTCAACACATGGTGCGTTGTTGTCCTGAATGATCTCCGCAATAAATACAGCCATTGCTGTGCCATTAGTACGGTTAAGGGAAGTTTGTTCGGTATCAGTATTGTCCCATTTGTAGCTTTCCTGATAGGCGCTGTCCTGAAGTACGTTCTTAACGGCTTGTTCGCAGTCAGTAAGGGTATGCATAGAAAACACCTCTAACGAAAGATTATAGTAGCTGTAGGTCTAATAATCAGGCTGAGGAAAGTAAAGTAACTAAGTGTTAAATATACAATACAAAAGAGCTGCGATACGGAATCGCTCATATGGCGAAGGAGATTGCCTTTAAAGAATAAGTTCTGCCGTAACGCGTTTTACACAGAAAGAGCCACCCAGTGCATGCTGCATAGGGTGGCTCTTTCATGTGCCGTTACCTTCCATTGGCTGTGCTGTGTTCCTTTGGAAGTATGTTGTCCGAGCAAGGAAAATATTAGTTTGAAACTGCTCCTGCAACCAGACGCTGTTTACGGAAGTGAGATACAACCGCTTCTTTCGGGAAGAAGAAGAGTGTGTAGCGGATTGCAACATAGGTAACAATTGTCGTTGCAATGTACAGCTCTGCTGTTGCGAGAGTAGACACCTGCTGCACGATTTCCTGCTGCCAACCCTGTGCGTTCATCCATGCACTCGCTTTGTAGAGTGCTGTAGACCCGATAACGAGTGGGAATGTAAAGGATGCGTATGCCGGGCTGAATGGGAGACGAAGCAGTTTAGTGAATGCCACGTACAGTACAAATGTCATGAGAACTGCGATGCCGAGCAGAACCGCAACAATAAGCGCAGAAGGGTTGCTGGTCATAGACAGGTATCCGGCAAGAGAGAGGCTTGCAGGCGCTGCCATGATTGCAATGGTTGGCTTTGCTGCATCTACGATTTCATTACAGAAAATGAGTCTGTAGATCATGATCGGCAACATGATTGCGTATGCTACCATGCCGAAGTAGAGCAGTAATGTTGCAAAAGAGTAAAAGTGTGTTCCGGCAAAGCTAACGTTAGCAACGATAATACCTACAGGTGGTACAAACCAGCTTGGAACCATCTTCTGCAAAGAAAAATCGTTGATCTGGTGAAAGATAAAGAAAGCAAGGAAAATAAGGTGGATGCCAACAGCAGCCAGCCAGAGAGTTTCACCTGCCAGTGGTGCAAATTTTGAAACAGCATTGGAAATGACCATTGTTGCCATAGCAAAGGTCGGTGCAACGCTGCCTACAACTGGGTGCGCAAGGTCGTTCAATAACGTTTTAGGGTAGAAAACAAAACGAGTGAGAAGTGCGAGAAGTAATACTGCTGCAATGGCTGCACCGGTCAACTGTGCGTAGCCCTGAAGAGGGGCGGCATTTTCCCAGCACCAGCCAAGGCTGGCAATGCCAAGAGCAAGACCTGCAGTAGGAGTAGGAACATCAGCGACTCGAATGATAGTTTTCGGATGGTTCATGGCGACCTCATTTGTGGTGAATGTGTTGAACCCCTTATAGGCAAAATTTCGACTTCGAGTATAGTTTAATGTTTTTAATTATACGGTAAGAAAAATTTAACAACGTACTGTTTCGATCAAAAAAGAAGCCCTGTTGAGTTGAGAATCAACAGGGCTTTTGTCTGTATGTCGTTGTTTTTATACAAATAGATTGGCTCAGGGAGTGGCTGGTTATTCAGGCGGAGTACGAGTGCTGGGTATATGCGAAAGGATTGTCTGATTGAGACTACAGTAGGGTTTGGCTCCTCGAGTACCTTTCAGCCAGCAATATTTATCGCTTAGGAGTGCCAGTTGCGGTGGGGTTTGCTGGATTCATACTCCAGATATGCCACCCGTCATCATAAAGGCTTACCTTTGTAAATCCCATAGCTTGTGCGTAGAGCAGTGCTTCGCTCGCACGCCAGCCAGTTCCGCAATAAAAAGAAACTTCTTTGTCAGGTGTAATGCCCCATTCTTTCCAGAAGGCAGCGATTTCGTGGTAATCTCGCATGGTATGATCTGGATTGCGGAAGTCATCCATGTTGTACGCATCTTTTCCAGCATGTCCCCAGACAGCTCCACGAATGCGCCCTTTGGGCTTGATGTATGAATAGCCGGTAGTGTTGCCGACAAATTCATCCCATGTCCGGATGGAAACAAGTTCTGCATCAGGAGAGTTAAGAATGCGCTTTGCTTCTGTAATATCGATCACAAGAGCGTTGTTCGGTGTTGCAGTTCCGAAGTCAGTGGCGGGAGTTGGCTCAACTTCACCTCGTTCGGTTTTGTATCCTGCGGCTTTCCATGCATGCAAGCCACCGTTAAGGATGCGTACATCTTTTACGCCAAGCAGTTGCATGGCAACAACTGCACGGGCTGCATCAATACCTGCTTCGCCGTATACAACCACTGGTGTGTCGGCTGTGATGCCGAGGGAAAGAAGATTGGTGCGAATCTCATCAGCAGGAAGGAAATTCCAGCGACGCTCTTCGGATTCCAGCAGGTCAGTATTCAGATGTACGGCCGTGGGGATATGATTCTGCTTGTAAACTTTGCCTTCGCCCCATGATGCTTCAATTACAAGGATATTTTTGGCAGCAAGACGGTTATGCACCCATTCAGCCGGGACGATATGCTTATACTGTGGCAGACGCTCAAGCGGAAGACCTGCTTTTTCCCATGCAGAAAAAGAGTCTTTATAGACGCTGATCTTGTCTGCGCTGATTCCCTGTGAAACAAGCCAGTCTGCAACAATACGTGCCTGTTCAGGAGTGTATCCGTAAACAATGACCTTTTTAGCGGTGTCCAGTTGCTTTGCTTTGGTGACTTCTTTGGTGCGAGGCAGTTTATTTGTCACCCATGATGCTGCAAGGTTTGTGGCGCCAGGCAAATGACCTGTTCGTTCCTCCTGTTCCATAGCCCAGCCGTTGAATGCGTCAGGGCTGCGTGCATCCACGAGGCGTGTTGTGTTCTTTGAACGTAATTCATTAACCTGATCTGTGGTTACGTCTGTGAATGTTGCGGCAAATGAAGCTGTTGAAATAAGTAATGCCAGTATGATAGAGGCAACGATGCGTTTGGCCATGAGATCTCCCTGAAAAAGTTTGTTTTCTCATAGCGTACCAGAAGATATAGAACAAATTGATTGATCTGATAGATGGGAAGGACAGGTATAGATTTTTGCAATCAGTGGTGCGTGTATTCTGATGAGGTGCTTGCCTTATGAAACGCCGTATCTTAGTGAGTAACGTATCTCTCTGTTAACCTGTTAGAAAATGAGAATAGAATGCGCCTTCCTGCTTCTTCTGCCCGATACGCCGGATATGTTTTTGCTTTGCTGGCTACTGTAATCTGGTCTGGTAATTTTATTGTTGCCCGTGGTCTGTCTGACGAAATAGCCCCTGTAACATTGGCGTTTGCACGATGGAGCACTGCCATGCTTGCGCTGCTCCCGTTTGCGCTGCGGGCGTTGTGGAATCAGCGCAAAGACGTTGCGGCAAACATGGGGCACTTGCTCCCTACAGCGTTCCTCGGTGTGACGGTGTTTAATACGTTAATTTACATTGCAGGGCATAAGACTACAGCGCTCAATTTGTCTCTGATTGCTATCTTTTCGCCTGTCTTCATTATTCTGCTGGCGCATTTCTTTTTGAACGACCGTATCACGGTATCGCGCATGGCTGGCGTAGTGCTGGCTGCATGTGGTGTGGTACTGCTGACAACACGCGGTAATGTGGCGTTGCTCTTGGAGTTACAGTTTAATCAGGGTGACCTGCTTATGTTGTTCGGAACCCTTGTGTTTTCTGTGTACACCATATTGGTGCGCAGAAAGCCTGTAACGCTTTCTCCGATTGCCTATCTTGGAGCAAACTTTGTTCTTGGCTGGATTATGCTGGTACCGTGGGTTGTATGGGAGTGGGCTTCTGTGCCGCCTGTTCTGCCTGCTGCGCATGTGTTGGGTGCAGTTCTCTACATTGGAATCGGGGCATCGCTCATGGCATATTTTTTCTGGAACAAGGCTATTGCGACAATTGGCCCTGCCAAGGCTGCTATTGTGTACTACAGTCTGCCATTGTTTTGCGGCATAGAAGCATGGCTGATCCTAGGTGAATCAGTTTCATGGGTGCATGGTGTTTCAGGCTTGCTGATTGTCTGCGGGATTTTTATCGCAAATCGCCAGTAACCGTTTCTATGGCAAAGAATCCAGATAGGCTTCTGCTGCTGCAAGATGTTGTTGCAGTTTTTCTTCGTTCATGCGCTGCAATCCCCATATCATAGGCCGTGTGCGGTTGTTGCCCTCAAAGAGTTCGTAATGGGTATAGATAAACCGCCAGTATAGACCGTCCCAAATCGTACACCAGTCTCCTTCAGGAAAATCACTCATTTTGCGGACATAATTACTGCTGCTGACATACGGCTTTGTGGTGATGAGTCCACCGTCTGCGTATTGGCTCATGCCATATACATTGGGAACCATGACCCAGTCATATGCATCTATAAATAGTTCTAGGAACCACATATACACCTGTTTCGGATCAAATTCGCACAGCAGCATAAAGTTACCGAGAATCATCAGCCGTTCAATGTGATGACAGTACCCGTGTTTCAAGACTCTTTGGATGACGGTATCAACAGGTGTAATGCCGGTTGTGCCTGTATAAAAACTATCTGGGAGCGGGCGGGTATGGTTGAAGAAGTTTGAAGTACGTTGCTGTACTCCCAGTTTACAATATGTGGCATGCATAAATTCCCGCCATCCGATGAGTTGTCGCACAAAGCCTTCAATGGAATTGATGGGGATGTTACGCTTTTCCCAGTTCTTGAGCACCGCATCCAGTACTTGTTTGGGGCTGAGCAGTCCGATGTTCAATGCCGGAGAAATAAGGGCATGGAAAAGGAAGTCGTGGTCATGAAGGATGGCATCCTGATAGATACCGAAATGCGGTAACTTGTGTTGAACAAAGTCATCCAGCCATTGCTGTGCTTGCTCATGCGTGTGAGGGTAGAGCAGTGCAGTTTTACTGCCTAATGCATTGGGATATCTTTTGCTTACATGGGTGAAGGCTTCGTCTGCAAAGGAGGAGCGTACGTCAGGAGGTGGAGGAGGAACGGGAACCATGCCGTCATAGGCGTATCTGTTTTGGGCATCCATCGACCATTTGCCTCCCACCGGTTTACCATTATCCAGTAAGAGGACACCTAAGGTTTTACGTTGGGCAGAGTAAAATGAGGCTTGCCGCGGAGAGTCCCCCAACAGTTTTTCAGCTTCGGTTCGTTGCAGAAAAAAAGCAGGGGTGGGCTGGATGGTCAGTTTGATTTTATGAGTTGCGCAGAGCTTTTTCAGGCGCTTTTCTATGAGATAGTCTGCAGGATCAGCAATAACGATGAGATTAATATCGTCTCTCGCCAGCGCTGCAAACAAGTTTTCCATGTTTTGCGATGGAGCATGTGGAATATAGGTAGTGGAGTGCCCTGCCTGCTGAAGATGGTGCTCATATGCCTTAAGGCTGGCACGGTGCAGCATGAGCTTTTGATGGTGGTAGATGTTCTGCCAGCGGTAATCCCCGAAAAGAAGTTGTTCTTCAAGCAGATAGACAGGCCTGCCATCTATGACAGACGGATGGTCGATGAATAGCTGGTGGGGGAAAATTACTGCTGCTTCTCGCATATCAACACCTCAATGAAGCAGTGTAGCATATTCTGCAGTCTGCATCCATTATGTGCGGAAGGATTGTTGATATGCGAGATTCAGCACTGAAATCGGGGTAACGCTCCCCATTAAAATTTACACAACAGCCAGTTCCATTTTTCCCCATACGCTGACTTTGTCACCGCACTGGGCAAAAACACCCTCAATACCGTATTGCTGCAAGCGGGCAGCTTCTTCTGTTACCAGTTCAACGTCACCGGGGAGCTTGAGCATGTTGCATAGGGCAGTTGCGCAGGCATCAGCAAGACTGCCGTTTTTGGATCTCACCGCAACCAGTTCTCCTTTGCCTAAGCTGATGGAGTGCCCGATAGTTGCGGATGAAGCACAGATACCCACTGGAAAGTCTGTGTCGTCGAGCTTTATGCCGATGGTCGCATCGCTGTTAGGGTCCGGTAGTAACCCTGCAATACGGGGCTTTGATGAAAGCATGTACACATCGCCGCCATTTTCAACAATAAGTTCGGGACTCTGGTATGCAAATTTTTCACATACCATCTGTGAAATAGTACCGGCGACGGCCGCCATGGGGCCTACATTAGCAATGCTGGCTGCTTCTGCCATGCGCTTGATAATGAGTGCTGCATGTTCCGGGACTGCCACAGGGGAATAGCTTTCTACAAACTCGGGATGAAAGGTGATGTAGGACTTCAGTATGCCGCGTAATTCAGTCACATACGCAGCAATTTCTAAAGACAGATTTTTGGATGCGGTTACATGTAAATCTGTCTCCTCAACGAGAACCTGAAAGGCCTGTTCATCATCGTGCCGAGTATACTGCTGCCGATAATGTCGTAAAGGATTGCTGTATGGTTTGGTACTCATTGTGAACATATACCGATGGTTGTAGTCTTTTGCAACTCCCTGAAAATGGAACCGTTTGCATTCGGTTTTACTCATGCAGCTTTGTATAAAATTCGAGAGTGCAGGGCGGGTGAAAGAATGGAGGTGACACTCTCCTTCGAAGGAGTGTTTTGTGCAGAAATTCCATGAGAAATTCATATACTGCGGCTTTACAAGCTTAGGTATTCAGCCTAAAACATCTGCTTCAGGTTATTTTTAGCAAGCAGTCTGCTTGTTGATGGCTGAAATCATTTGTAAGGATTTTATTGGGAAAGCACACAATTACAGGGGGTCATGATGACCAAGCACTTTACACGTATCAGAGATTTAGGTTGCCAAGCAGCGCATGACCTGATTGCCCGCGCAAAAGAAATGAAAGACACTGATTACCGCAGTGAGCTTTTAGACGGCAAGACAGCGATTATGCTCTTTGAAAAGGCTTCCACCCGTACACGAGTTTCTTTTGAAACTGCTGTATATCACCTTGGCGGAAAAACTATCTTTATGACTCCGGCTGAAAGCCAGCTGGGTCGAAGTGAACCGCTCAAAGATACTGCTCGAGTGCTCTCCCGATACAATGACTGTATGATTGTTCGAACCTTCGGTCAGGAAAATATTGAACAGCTGGCTCACTACGGTGATATTCCGGTTGTTAATGCCCTGACCGACCAGGGGCACCCGTGTCAGATTATGAGTGATCTTTTAACCATTCATGAGCGCACTCCTAATTTTGACGCAGTACGTGTTGCATGGATTGGCGATGGTAACAACATGGCTAATTCATGGATTGAAGCAGCAATGTACTTTCCGTTTGAGCTGTTTATGGCATTTCCGGAAGGCTACGAGCCGGATAAAGAATTGCTTACATTCGCGCTTCAGGCTGGCGCAAAAATCTTCTGTACCCACGAACCGGAATTGGCTCTTGAAGGTGCACACTATGTAAACACAGACGTGTGGGCATCTATGGGACAGGAAGAAGAGCAGAAGCGACGAGAAAAAGCATTTGCAGGCTACATGATTGATGAGAAAATGATGGCACTCGCTCATCCAGATGCGAAGTTCATGCATTGCCTCCCTGCACACCGCGGGGAAGAAGTGAGTGAAGAAGTGCTTGAAGGTCCGGCTTCTATTGTATGGGATCAGGCTGAAAACCGCCTGCACATGCAAAAAGCAATTCTCGAGTGGATATTCACAGCAGAATAGTAACAATGACGCATATTGTTGCCGCCGCTGTTGAATAAACTGAAAACGCAGTGAGCATGGCGCAATCTGCTTCAGTTTTTGAGAATTTGAGCTAGATATGATGCGGGGCACGTTATGTGCCCCGTTTTTCAATAAAAGAATGGAAGGTACGAAATGGCTAATGAAATTAAAAAAGTTGTGCTCGCATACTCCGGCGGGCTCGATACTTCTGTAATCCTCAAATGGATTGCGCTTACCTACAACTGCGAAGTTATTACCCTCACAGCTGACTTAGGTCAGGAGGAAGACCTTGACGGCGTAGATGAAAAAGCACTCGCAACCGGTGCTACCCGTGCCTACGTTGAAGATCTTCGTGAAGAGTTTGCACGCGACTACATTTTCCCGATGATGCGCGCTAACGCAATCTACGAAGGCCGCTACCTGCTCGGTACTTCTATTGCCCGTCCGCTTATCACCAAACGCCTTATCGAAATTGCACATCAGGAAGGCGCACAGGCTGTAGCACACGGCGCAACTGGTAAAGGTAACGATCAGGTTCGTTTCGAGCTGTCCGCAATGGCACTTGATCCGTCTATCAAAGTTATTGCTCCGTGGCGTGAATGGAACTTCCGTTCCCGTACAGACCTTAACAACTTCGCAGAGCAGCACGGTATTCCGCTTCCTGTAGCAGCTTCCCGTAAGCTCTACTCCATGGACAGAAACATGCTTCACTGCTCATTTGAAGGTGGCGAACTGGAAAGCCCTTGGCTTGAGCCGGGCCCGGGTTCCTATCTTATGGCTGTTCCTGTTGAAGAAGCACCGGATGAGCCGGAATACATTGAACTCGAATTTATCAACGGCGATCCAGTTGCCCTTAACGGTGAAAAGTTAAGCCCTGCTGCAATGGTAAAAGCGCTTAACACCGTTGGTGGTAAACACGGCGTTGGCCGTCTCGACATGGTTGAAAACCGTTTCGTTGGCATGAAGTCCCGCGGCGTATATGAAACTCCGGGTGGCACAATCATGCACATTGCTCACCGCGATCTCGAAGGCATCTGCCTTGACCGTGATACCATGCACCTTCGTGACTCCATGATTCCTAAGTATGCTGAGTGCATCTACAACGGTTTCTGGTTTGCACCTGAGCGTGAAGCAATGCAGAAGCTCATCGACGAAACACAGAAAAACGTTTCCGGTACTGTTCGTATCAAACTGTACAAAGGCAACGTTATCCCTGTTGGTCGTAAGTCTCCGTACTCTCTCTACCGCGAAGATCTCGCAACTTTTGAAGAGGATGATGTTTACGATCAGGCAGACGCAGCAGGCTTTATTAAGCTTCAGGGCTTACGTCTGCTCGGCTACAAAAAGTAGGGTTTCACCATGGCAGAAAAAAAGATGTGGGGCGGACGTTTTCGTCAGAAGACCGCTGCGCTCGTAGAAGAATACACAGAATCTGTTTCCTACGATAAGAACCTCTACAAGCAGGATATCGCAGGCTCTAAAGCACATGCGCGTATGCTTGCCCGTCAGCAGGTTATTACGCAGGAAGATGCAGATTCCATCGTATCCGGCCTTGATGCTATTCTTAAGGAAATTGAAGACGGTACCTTCCAGTGGAAAACTGAGTACGAAGATGTTCACATGAACATCGAAAGTCGTCTTTCAGAGCTTATCGGTGATGCCGGCAAACGTCTGCATACCGGTCGCTCCAGAAACGATCAGGTGGCACTTGATTTCCGCCTGTACGTATCTGACTCCATTCGTGAATGGCAGGAGCTTCTTAAAGGCGTTGTTGCTGAGCTTGTAAAGCAGGCTGAAGAGCACGTGGATACTTTGCTTCCGGGTTGTACGCACATGCAGCCAGCACAGCCTGTATCCCTTGCACATCATCTTCTTGCCTACGCGTGGATGCTGCAGCGCGATTTTGATCGCCTTGCAGACTGCGACAAACGTGCCCGTGTGTGCCCGCTGGGCGCAGCGGCACTCGCAGGTACCACATACCCGCTCGATCCTGCTTCAGTTGCAGAAGAACTTGGCATGTACGGAACCTTCAAGAACTCTATGGATGCGGTGTCCGACAGAGATTTTGTTCTGGAATCCATGTTTGCCGGTTCACTCGTGATGACACATCTTTCACGTCTCAACGAGGAGCTTGTATACTGGGCAAACCCTAACTTCGGATACATCTACTTGCCAGATGCGTACGCCACCGGCTCAAGCATCATGCCGCAGAAGAAAAATCCGGATGTATCAGAGATTATGCGCGGTAAAGTAGGGCGTACCTACGGCGCGCTCATGAACCTGCTCACCACAGTGAAAGGTCTTCCAATGACCTACAATCGTGACATGCAGGAAGATAAAGAGCCGTTTATCGATACCGATAAAACAGTTTCTGCATCTCTTGCCATTATGGCAGGCATGCTCTCTGAGCTGCGTTTTAACACAGCGCGTATGGAAGAAGTGCTTAAACAAGGCTTCCTCAACGCAACAGAACTTGCTGACTACCTTGTTGGCAAGGATGTTCCGTTCCGTGAAGCACACCACATCACAGGCGCTGCGGTGGCGCTTGCTGAAGACAAAAACAAAGGCCTCGAAGATCTTACCATCGACGAGTTCACCTCTGTTTCTGATCTTATTACAGACGATGTGTACGAAGTACTTTCCTACAAAAACGCTGTAGCACGACGTAAAACTCAGGGCGGTACAGGCCCTGATGCAGTGCGTGCACAAATCGCAGAACTTAACGACTGGCTTAGCTAAGTTGTTTTCTTGAATAATGTAAAAAGGGCATCCATTGAGGGTGCCCTTTTTTTGTCTCCGACAGTGCTTGCCAGCAGGGCTTTAAGAACCTTGTTTCACTGTCCTCATCCGTAATCTTTCATTCTTTAAGAACGGCTGAGGCTCTAAGGAAGAAAGGTTCTTAAAAATCTCCAAAGACTGCGAGTTCAGTCTGTTGTTTATGTTTTAACGCGGCTTATGCGCCACTACCTTAGAATATTCGGCAGAGTGTGGGAGAAGGTGTGGTATATACCACACAATATTTAGTTGGAATAGGCGGGAGAGATAAACAGTAAGTAAATACGTTGCGGCGGGATATTTTTCTGCCAGCATATTTTCGTTGCGGGTAGTTGCTATTTAGGTATATTGCGACAGAAACACGGTATACTCGTGAACTTTTTATGGAGAATCTGATGATAAAGAGTATTTTTGTCGGCAACCTTGCATGGTCCGCTGAAGATGATGATTTACGGAGCTTTTTTGAAGAATGTGGCACAGTGATCCGTGTACGCATTATGAAAGATCAGGAAACTGGTCGCTCCCGCGGATTTGCATTTGTAGATATGGATGCTGATGAAGCCGATGCTGCAATTGAGACCCTGAACGGTAAGAACTTGATGGGACGCCCTGCAAGTCTTTCCGAAGCAAAACCTCGCGCGCCTCGTCGCTAGCATTCAAGTAGTCTAAACAAATTTTGGTGTGTAAAAGCTCCTGCCTCTATTGAGGTGGGAGCTTTTTTTTGTTCATTTTCTACGTTGCAGAATTGGTTTTCTGTACAAAATATCCATATTTTGAAATTGTTAGCGCAGTAAGCTTGCAGCAATCAATATTTGGTCGGGAGTATGAGGGATATATAATACCCGCAAGGGGAAACCCCTCTGGTCGTTTCTGGTGGGCGGCTGTTGAAGCTCTCGACCTTTTTTAGTTCGCAATGCCAACAATAGCGTGCATCGATTGTGAGATAAGGGAAGCGTCGTTCCTTCTATTTGACACTCTCATAAAAAAACGACATATTTTCACCTAGGTGCTTCAACACACCTAGGTTTTTTATTTAAACCAACACTCAGCGGCTCTCCGCTTCCTGTAAGAAGTGGTTTTTTGCGTTCAATTTTCAAGAGATACAACTCCTGCCAATCTTGGCGTTCCTAGGAGCAGTGCATCTTGTGTTTGAAGGCATCCTACCTTACACGATCAAGCTATTTTTGATCGGGAGTACGAGGGCGATACAATACCCGTAAGGGGAAAACCCTCTGCCGACCTGAGTGCGGTGTTGAAGCTCCCGATCTTTTTTATTTGCGCGAACTCAACATAGCGTAAAGAAAAAACATAACACTCAGGAGTTGTCTTATGGCACAAATCAACACTTCCCTTTCGTTTGATCCCATTACTGAATTGTACGATGTTGCAAGCACCTTGCGGATGCTGCATGAGAAGCTTGGCGATGAGTATCCGGAGCTGAAGCACACATGGTGTTGCTTGGAGCGGTCTCTTAATAGTTGTCTGGAAGTCTTGGATGCAGACAGCGTTGATGCCGCGCTGAAAAAAGATAGTTAGTAACATTGAAGAGAGAATGTCCCCCATTTCACGGTGTGTATTTCATTGTGAAATAGGGGACTTTTTTTATGCGTACTTTTTTTGAATGGCAGGCAGTGTGGTTGTTGAGAATCACAGACGGGTAGACATGAAAACTAAAAAAAATGAGGGATTATCCATCGTAATTTGATTACAGACCAGCTATGTTGTCGTAACAAGCTGTTATGAATTCGGAAAAGATGAGCAAAAAGATGTTTCTCGCTTGATAATAGGGCTGATCATCATGTAGGCCAACCGGACTGCAAAGGTCGACATCACTTTTGTAAGGCACTGCCTGTTGGCCAGTAACTTGCCAGAAAAACAGTGCAAAAGATTTCTTGATCTTTGCATATATGTGGGAACCTTTGGTCGTAAGAAAAATGGAAAATATATGATAGATAACGATGCACCATACACCTTTGATCGGGTGATTCGGTTACTTCTAGCGGGAGGCTTTATTTGGGTAAGCGTACTATTACTCGATACGTTGAGTGATGCGCTAACTCCATTTGTGGTCGCCTTAACTCTGGCATACATGCTTCACCCAATGGTGAACTTTACTGGCCGTTACATTAAAAATCGCACGGCTGCAGTGTTGATAACCCTCGTCGCCATATTGCTCCCTACAGCCAAACTGATTTGGATGGCATTGGGCATGATTGGCGGAGAGCTCAAACATACAGGGGAATTACTGTCCAGCGTGATCAATAACTCCGCTGTAGCCCAAAGGGCGGAACAGTATATTCCTGCGGATATCTGGCAAAAGGTGCTGGAGCTGGCGAAGCAGGAGAAAGTCCGTAACTTTCTCACTGAGTCAGGCTTAACTGATATGTTACAAGCTTCTGTCCAGAAAGCACTGCCGGGCATCTGGCACATAGTTAGTGGGTCGGCGCAGACTCTGACCGCTGTTGCTGGTCTGTTCGTAATTATTTTGTACCTTGTTTTTCTTCTCAACGACTATGACAAACTGAGTGGCTGGCGCAAGTGCGTTCCTGTTGGTTATCGAGATCGCGTCATAACCTTTGTGGATGAATTTACCACTGTCACCAATCATTATTTTCGAACGCAAGCTCTCATCGCACTCATTATAGGCTGCCTTTTTTCTGTAGGCTTTCTGATCATAGGACTTCCGCTGGCAGTCCTTTTGGGTATGCTGATAGGTCTTTTGAATATGGTGCCTTACTTGCAGATCATAGGGCTTATCCCAGCCTTTTTCTTGGCAGGAATCGATGCTTTGGCCACAGGAGGGAACTTTTGGTATGCATTGGGTGGCGTTGGGCTGATCTTTGCAATAGTTCAAGTTTTGCAGGATGCCGTGCTCGTTCCACGGCTTCAAGGAGAGAGTTTGGGACTTTCTCCTTGGATGATTCTGCTCTCTCTTTCCATCTGGGGAAAGCTGCTCGGTTTCTTAGGAGTGGTTTTAGCTCTGCCGCTAAGTTGCATAGTGCTTACACTGTATCGACAGTGGATGGCGAAAGCTGAAGAGGGTGCTGCATAGCATCATTTCCCCTGTCTTTCGGATACAAAAAAAGGCGCTCAATTGAGCGCCTTTTTGTAATTCAAGAATCGGGGTGCTTAGTAGCGAGGAACCTGAACGAGCCAGCCTTCTGGTGCTTCAGTTTCGCCACGCTGCATGCTTACGTATTTTTCGTAGATAGCGCGGGTGTGTTCACCGATTTCGCCGTTACCTACAACGTATTCTTTGCCGTCGTCTGTGACGTATTTGCCTACAGGTGTGATTACTGCAGCAGTACCGAAACCGCCTGCTTCGATGATTTCGCCACTTTCTACCTGCTTAAGGAATTCAGAGATTTTGATACGTTCCTGACGTGCATTCGGGAAAAGTTCCAGAATTGACTGGGAAGTGATGGACTTCAGGATTGTGTCAGTGAATTCAGGGATAACGATGGAACCGTCTTTCATGATATGGAAGTGGTTCATTGCGCCAACTTCTTCAAGGAAGGTGTTGGTGGTGTCGAGGTAGAGTACCTGACCGCAGCCTTTAGATTTTGCAAATTCCTGCGCGCGCAGGGAAGCAGCGTAGTTACCGCATGCTTTTGCAGCACCTGTGCCGCCTGGTGTAGCACGGTGGAATTTTTCAGTGACGAGCAGGGTCACAGTGTTGCTGAAGCCGCCTGCGTAGTAAGGGCCGCTTGGTGAGAGCATGATACAGTAAGTGTATTTTGCGCTAGGATGAACACCAAGGGAGTCCTGAGTCGCAAACATGAACGGGCGGATGTATAAGGATGCTTCATCCATACCCGGGCACCAGTTGCGCTCAACGTCGAGCAGGCGATTGAGTGCTTCTACCTGAAGGTCTACAGGAATTTCTGGCATGCAAAGGATGCGTGCAGATTCGTTAAGACGCTCTGCGTTTTTGTCGAAGCGCCATGTGAAAATTTCACCGTCGCGCTGGAACGCTTTAGCGCCTTCAAAAATAGCCTGACCGTAGTGGAGTACCATTGCGCCAGGTGCGATGGAGAAGTCCTGATAAGGAACAATGCGCCCATCTTTCCATTCGCCGTCTTCGTAATCAACAACGAACATGTGATCACTGCGCATTTGACCGAATGAGAGTGTTTCAACTCCTGATAAACACTCATGATTCCGTTTTTCCTCAGGCAGTAAGTCAAGTTTAAAGTCCATTCCAGAATCCTTTTCTCCGGTAGCATACCGTTTTATAATTCAAATTGGCGGGGCACCAATATTCACTCAATCTGAAGAATATTTGAACAGTTTGACATATATTGTCAACGCCTTTTGCATAAAACCGTTTCCGGTTCCCCGAGCCTCTAAACAAATAAAGCCCGGCACCTGAGCGGTGCCGGGCTTTTTGATAACTCGTGTGAGTTAAAGTTAGCCTACTGTCCGACTGCAGGTTGTAGCGCCATTGGCATGAAAAGACCAATGTAGCCTATTGTTAGTAGGCTAATGTTGGCAATAATCACAATAATGGCAGCACAGTAGATGCTCACTTTTCTGCGCATAGGAGCTGCGCTGAGTACAATAAATGTCCAGAGAATGCAGGCAAATACAGGCAGGCCAAGAGTAAAGGCCCACGCAACAAAAGCAGGGTTCTGCATGAGATCTGCCGGTACATTCGTGGAAATGATGTCGATAAATACGGTTACGTCCAGCAGGGTAACGGAAGCAGCAAGCTGGAGAACAGCGCCGCAGATTGCCCATTTGGCTGCGTATGGCATTGCAAATTTGTAGTAGTCGCGACCGAAGTCGTCTTTATCTCTGCGTGCAAGCAGGTAGACCTGACTAAAGGCGCCGCACAAGGTAAGTCCCATGAGGAAGCCAATGGCAAGAAAAAAGATAAACGACGTTGTATTTGCAGTAGTAATAAGTGCGATAAGTACTTCTACAGGGGTAGCGACAGCAGGAAGCGGATGAGCAGGATCAAGTAAGCAGTTTGCAACAATTGCCAGACAGGTGACTGCGGCAAAAAGCAGTACGGAGCTTACGAGTCCGAGAGTCATGTGTGCGCCTTTTTGTTTGCGCATAGTTTTCCAGACCATCAGGTACATAGTCACAACAGCAGCGGCGAGCACGGAAACACATGCAGCCGCAATAAGAGGCAATTGATACGGTCCTTGGAGGACGGTCGGATCAATCGTCAGGTAACGCGCAGTCGCCACTCCGAGCGCTGCGAAAGCAAGGCCGCCATAAATGAGGCACATGCGAGTGAGCTGCTTACCAAACTTATCGTAAAAACTCTTCTTCTGAGATTTTGCGATGCTTTGGCTGATAGCAGAAATCAGTGGAAGGGACGGCACAGCAAACAATGTCATGATTACCAACATGCCTGCAAGTCTCATCCCCAGATACTGAGGGTCGTAGAGTAGCCAATTCATGCTACAGGAACTCCTTTGGATGCATTTGCACGGCTTTTGTGCCGGGCAACCGTTTCCTTGCATCATTTACACGCGAAAAGCAAGTTTGGCACATAGTCCAGTATGCATTAAGAGTGCTGTAATAGCTGTTCTTTCCAGAAAAAATAACTTCAGTTGAGAACAGAATACAGGTATGCTGCGCGTGATATTTGGTGATAGATGCACTGATGGCATGTTGTATATTAGAAAATTGTCTGTAAGCAGAGCGTATTGTAGAGGAGTGGTAATGCTGAGACGGTTGTTTGCAGGGGGGCTTATTTTCGTATGTTGCGGGTGCAGTACTGCCGCAATGAATACGGATGTAGCAAGTACACGGTGGCGAATGGAGAATCTGGAACAGCGCTTTCTGGATTTTAGAGAGAAAGCGGCAATGCGCGAAGCTGACCTTTCTGCACGAATTGCAAAGCTGGAAAAAAAGGTTGGCCTGCCTGTTCCGTCGCAGGAAGAAATGATTCTTACGTCTACCCAGCTGACACCGGATGTTCATGTATTTGCAAAACGCGGTACTATAGTTACATCGCAGCCTGCAACTACTGCTTCTAAACAAAAGGCACCTGCTTCGGCTGCTATACAAAAGGGCGGGACAACACATTCGTCATCCAGTAAGCGACCTGATAAAAAGTACAGTGTTGATATTCAGAAAAAGAAGGAAGACGAAAAGGCTGCCATTGCGATGTTCATCCCAAAAACATCTCAACCGAAAGCTGCTAAGTCTCCAGCAATTCAAAAACATACTTCAGCTCAGCCAACACCAACGGCAGGTAAAACGCTGTCTGCTTCAGCAACAAAACCTGTTTCTGCAAAGTCTGCTGCCAAGCCCCGTGTGTTAAAACACACCAAACCTTCTTCAACGGTTACTGCTTCTCGGGTAACCAACGTTGCAGTGGTGCCTAAGCGTGTTGTTCCGGTTCCAGCCAAGAAAAAAGGTGCTTCATCCATGTACAAGCACGGGCTGGAGCTGTTGGGAAGCGGAGCGTATGAGCAAGGACGCGAGCGTCTTGAAGAGTTTTTGACAGAGTTTCCATCGCATGATCTTGTCCCTAATGCTGTCTATTGGGTTGGCGAGTCTTTCTATTCCCAGAAGGATTTTCGACTTGCAATCGACTTGTTCCGCGAAGTTTTGCTACGTTTCCCAAAAAGTAATAAGGCAAGAGCCGCAATGCTTAAAATCGGGTATTCATATAAAAAGCTGCACGAAATTTCAGAAGCTCGCCGCTTTTTGCTGAAAGTTGTTGAGACGTACCCAAAAAGTAATGAAGCGCGTCTTGCCCGAAAAATGCTCTCTGGCTTTTAATTGGTACGTATGAACGCTACTCCTGTAAGTTGTCTGGCAACATTATCTGACGAACGGCGTGAAGATTACTGGGCTTCATTGGCGTTCCGGTATACAGCAGGGCTTGGATTCAGAACCGCCAAGCGACTTTTGGTGGAATATGGATCAGCAGCAGCTGCCATGAAGGATATCAAAGGTTGGGCAGCAAAGGCTTCTATTTCCGCAAAGGTTATTGAAGCTGTGCTGAGCAACCGGTGGCGTGAGCAGGCACGAAAAGAGTGGGAAAACGCAGGGCAGGTTTCGTGTAACATCGTTCTGTGGGCTGACCCTGAGTACCCTGATCTGTTGCGGGAAATTCCAGATCCGCCATTACTGTTGTATTACAAGGGCGACTGTTCTTTATTAAAAAATCCATCCATAGGTGTCGTCGGCTCCCGTCGTTGTTCTAAGGATGGTATTAATACAACAAAAGTGCTCGGTAAAACGCTGTCAGCCTCTGGTGTTACAACTGTTTCCGGACTTGCCCGTGGCATAGACTCTGTTGCTCACAGCTCGTCGTTGACTGGCTGGGGCAGTACTATTGCTGTTCTGGGTACTGGCATTTCCCATGTATATCCTCCTGAGAATCGTGAACTATTTTTTCAGATAGCAGAACACGGAGCCATTGTTACAGAGTTTCCTCCCAATATGCCGCCTGAAGGGCGAAATTTTCCGTTGCGTAACCGAATCATCAGCGGCCTTGCACTAGGCGTACTTGTTGTTGAAGCCATGCCCAAAAGCGGCAGTCTTATTACTGCACGGCATGCTCTAGAGCAGGGGCGGGAAGTTTTTGCCGTGCCCGGAAGAATGCAGGCTCGTGCGTCGTCTGGCTGTCATGATTTGATCAGACAAGGCGCTACGGCTGTTTTTTCCTGTGACGATATCCTTGTTTCCATTGCTCCGTTGCTCGGTGTTTCTCTTGAGAGCTTCACTAGAACAACAGATTCAGAGAACGCTACTTCAGCAGCGCTGCCTTCAGAAAATGAATCTAAGCCAGAGAACCCATATGAAACCGAGTTAGTTGAATCATCACATGAATCCAACAGGGCGGCTTCTATAGACGCTGTTGAACAAATCACTGACGACTCGCTAGAGCATGATGCTGAAGAGAAGGCGTTAACGCTGGAAGAGCGGCTGGCTGCCATACCGGAAGTAATTGAGATTCCTCTGACCGCTTCAACAGAAATCAGTTCTTCATGTGAGGCTGAGCAGGTATCTGAAACAAAAACTCACTCAGATGAAGCTGTCGACAGCAAGGCAGCCGTACCAGAACCTCAAGTGCAGGTTCATGCTGATATCCTACCGCTGGATCAAAAATTAATTGATCCCGATGCACCACTTGATGAGCAGATTCTTTCATTACTTACAGGCGAAGAGCCTGTGCATATTGATGTGCTGAGTAGACTGTTGAATCATCCAGCATCTACAATAAGTACAGCACTACTTATGCTTGAAGTTGCAGGAAGTGTTCGTCAGTTGCCGGGCATGAAGTATTCGAAAATGTAATTGCCTCATGTTTTATTTTATTCATAAGTAACATGGGAATACCATAGTATTTGCGTAAGCGGAGAGAATAATGATCGCGGATGATACGTTCACTGGCGAATTGCCGGAACTGCCTGATATGGCTGAGATGTACATAGGGCATTTAAGTATCGAAAAGGGGTACTCAAGTGCCACTGTGGAGGCGTACGCACGCGATCTGTACCAGTTTGAAACCTACCTGCACCGAACACAGCAGACTTTGGATGCACCGGAAAAGGTTAAGCGTGAGCATGTACGCGGTTTTTTAGCAGAGTTGCATCGTATGGAGATAGGCAAAACCTCTATGGGACGTAAGCTCTCTGCGCTGCGTGGTTTTTTTAAATACATGGCGAAGCGCAAGCTGATTCAGAATATTCCAACAGAAAGTGTGCGGAACCCGAAAGCGCCCCAAAAGCATCCAACAGCACTTAATGTTGATCAGACCTTTGAGGTGCTGAACAAAAAGAAGCAAACCGTTGCAGAGTCAACACGCAAACGTGCGTATGGTGAAGAGCAGTTGTTGCGCGACCTTGCACTGGCAGAACTGTTGTATGGCTCCGGCTTGCGAATATCAGAGGCGTTGCGCCTTAATATACACGATATTAATGTAAACTCAGGCATAGTACGCGTCATGGGAAAGGGTGAAAAAGAACGGGTCGTACCTCTCTCTGACACAGCTAAAGAAGCAATGACAGCATGGCTTTCTGTGCGAGGTAAGCTGGATGCAACAGACCAAGAGCAAGCCTTATTCCTCGGAGCACGAGGAGGAAGACTGAATCGCAGGCAAGCAGCAAGGTTGATCGAAGATCTGTGCAAACGCGTTGGGCTGCCCCAAGCAATTTCACCGCATAGTTTGCGGCACTCGTTTGCAACCCATCTACTCGAAGCAGGAGCTGATATGCGCAGTGTTCAGGAACTGTTAGGGCATGCGCGGCTAACCACTACACAGCGGTATACGCATCTTACCATTGCGAAGCTTGTCGAGGTGTATGACAAGGCGCATCCTGGAGGAAAGGGATAACGTTGTGCCTCCGGCGGGTCTCCGACGGCTTAAGAACCCTTTTGAAAAAGGGCTTCTTAAGAATCTCCTAAAACTTTTTTCTGCGACGCAAGCTGACGGACAGAGATTCTTCGCGGCTTTTGCACTACTCCCTTTCTAGTTACGAAGGGTGCCCTTCAAATGAGGGGCACCCTTTTATTGTTACAGAAAGGTAGCTACCTGCGCGGCTTCCAAGACCATAATTAACGGGCTGAAAGCGCGCTAAATCGGGTCAAGGGGCATGCCCCTTGCGGGATGCAAGGGCAGACCTTTGCCCCTCGGAGAGCCGTCGGAGACATCTCCTTTTAAACAAAAAAAACGCCCGTCATAATATGACGGGCGGTTTTTTGTTTGTATTGATTTATCGCTTACGGCATGTGCTGTTCAAGCTTTGTCATTTTGAAATCAAGCACTTCGAATCCCGGGGTGATTGCTTTCACAATGTTGACTGGAGAAACGTAGATGTCTGACCAGTCAAGGGTGATGGTGATATCTTCTTCATTGAAAATAACTTTTGCGAAAACAGGACGCACATCCATTGTGCGGTCGCCTTTTTTGGTCGAGCGTGTCCACATAATGGAGTCTTCTTCGAGCATGTTTTTGAATGCTTGAATGAAGTCTTGTTCGCGTTCTTTGTCACCTACGTATTCGACTTTAAATGTCTCTGCATATGGCTGAGGCTGTTTTTTAGCCATGCTGAGTTTTTCAACCGCAACTGGATGCATCCCCGCCGGCATTGCAGATATCAGTTTTTTGAAAACTTCTTCAGGAGTGAACTCTTCACGCAGGAAGATATTTACCCACTCTTTTTTACTGGCAACACCGATTGGCAGTGCTCGTCCGAATGAGATAAGCGGCAGCGGGTGGAAGCCTTGGGAGAAGGTCAGCGGTAGCTCTACGCGACGGAAAATGCGTTCAAAAATGGACTGCAGTTCCAGCTGTGAGAGGAATACAGAAGCGCCTTCTTTGCTATACCATACACGCATGTGTGCTGCTTTTACCGCAAGGTGTTCTGCGAGTTTTGGCGGTTTGTTAGATACTGCAGACTTGATGACAATGCGGTTGTTTTCATCAAGTTCAATTTCATGCGCGTGCTGATCTCGTTCTTCTTTATTGAGAAGGTTCTGATAGGTGGTGTCCTCAGTGAGGCGCTCCAGTTCAGATTCTTTAGCTCCCTTATCACAGGCACCGCACACGCGACAGGCACCGTAACGGCAGTCTTCAGTAACTTTCTCTTCTTTGGCGCGTTTGAGTTCACGAATAAGAAATTCTTTTGTTACGCCATTGTTGAGGTGATCCCACGGAAGTGCTGCTTCAAGGTCACGTTCACCTGTGTACTCTTCAATAGTGAGTCCATGTTCGTTGAGTGCTTCGAGGTACGGTTCGATAGAGAAGTGTTCAACCCAGCTGCTGAATACTGCGCCTTTGGCGTACGCTGTTTCCACTACATTTGCGAGACGGCGGTCACCGCGGGAGAAAATACCTTCAAGAAGGCTGGATTCCGGCTCATGCCAGCGCATCCGCATGCATTTTTCCTGCTTGAATTTATCACGCAGGTACTGGATTCGGTTGCGGATTTCATCGTATGAAATTTGTGCTTCCCATTGGAACGGGGTGTTCGGCTTTGGTACAAATGGTGAGATACCGGCTGTAACCTGAATTCGCTTGCCTGCTGCACCACGTACTTTCCGGCAAAGCTCAACAATTTCGTCAAGGTCTTCATAAGTTTCAGTAGGCAGACCGATCATAAAGTACAGTTTTACCTGCTGCCAGCCATGCTGATAGAGCTTGCGGACGTGGGTGATGATAGCTTCTTCTGTGATGCCTTTGTTAATAACATCACGCATACGTTGGCTACCAGCTTCTGGTGCAAGGGTTGCACCTGTGCGGCGGATAGAAGCCATTTTCTCCATGATGTCATCATCAATGGAGCCTACGCGTAATGAAGGCAGGGATACGGATACCTGCTCTTGTGAGCAGCGATCTACGGTGTTCATGAACAACTCTTTCAGTGCTGAAAAGTCACCTGTAGAGAGGGAGAGGAACGAAAGGTCATCGTATCCGGTGGTTGTCAGGCTTTCCTGAACAATTTTTTCCACGTTCGTCACAGAACGTTCACGGGCTGGGCGGTAGGTCATGCCTGCCTGACAGAATCGGCAACCACGGGTACATCCACGGGCAATTTCAAGTGCAAGACGGCTGTGCACAGCACCGAACGGAATTGGCTGGCTTGTAGGGAAGTCAGCATCATTCATGTCAGGAACTACGCGACGCGTAGGACGTGCTGGGACATCTTCGGTTGGAACCAGCATTGTGCCTTGTTCTTTTGCTTCATAGAAGGATGGAACATATACACCAGGAACTTTGGCTGCACGAAGCAGAAATTCATGTCGGGTAGTGTTTTCTTTTTTACACTGCTCAAGGGTGTCGAGCAGTTCTACCATCATATCCTCACCTTCACCGAGGGTCATCAGATCCATGAACGGCGCAAGAGGTTCGGCAGATAATGTACAGCCACCACCAGCCATAATGATAGGGATATCCAGTGATTCACCACGGTCTGCTGTGCGGAATGGTATGCCGCTTAGATCAAGCATGTAGAGAATATTGGTGTAGCAAAGTTCGTGGGTGACATGAAAGCCGATCATGTCGAGTTTGTTGAGCGGCGTGTCGGATTCCAGTGTGGCGAGTGGTGCATTGTGATCACGCAGGACTTGTGCGGTTTCTACGCATGGAGTGAAAACGCGTTCAGCCCACCAGTTTTCCCGTTCGTTGAGAATACCGTAAAGAATTTTTTGACCAAGGTAGGACATTCCCACTTCGTACATGTCTGGAAACGCAAGTGCGACGTGGATGGAAATGTCTTTGCCTTGTTTATGAACGGTTCCCTCTTCGATGCCGAGGTAACGGCTGGGTTTTGGAACCAACTGCAGCAATTCACGCATGGAATATCCTTATACGAAAGTCTCAGAACAGGGAGAGTTGCACTGTTTTCCTGACACTGTGAACTGTCGTAACAAAGTTATGTTGTACAAAATAGGTGAGAGGCGGCATAACTGCCGCCTCTCAGAAAAACGAGTAAAAAAACAATAACTATTTTTTCAGAAGCTGTGAAATGTCGGTAACGTTACCGCCTGCGCCGCCCTGAAGGTCAAGGTTGCCAAGACCACCGGTGGAAACGGTAAGGTTGGAAGTAGCTTCCAGATATTTTGTTTTAAGATCTTCCGGACACTCTTTGTATTCGTAGATTACGTGTGCGGTAGAAATTTTAGCGTCGAAATCTTGCTCAAACGGGTAACCGAAAGGCAGGAGCATCATCTGAACGCCTTGCTGAGTAGGGACGGTCTGCAAAACAGCAACGTCAGTAAGCATACCTTCTTCAACGTCTGCTTTGCCAATGAGCATGTCTCCGCTCACCAATTTAACTAATTTTATTTCATAAGCCATGTTCTGCTCCTTAAAGTAAGTTCCGGCTTTAGGTAGGTATTCGTTCTACAACTGTCAAGTTATTCGACGTGCTAATCTTGTGAAGGCGTAATAAAGAGAGCGATCATGCTTACCAGAGTGAGGACACTGAATATGCCGAATCCCATTTGGAAGGAGAAAATATCTCCGCAGTATCCTAAAAAGTTTGGCATAATACCGGAGCCGAGAAAGCCGACAAACGGCATAGTGATAGCGAGCACAAGAGATTGTTCTTCCGCAGGAAAGAACTCTGAGAAAACCTTGAAGATTACAGGGAATAGAATAGCTGGAAATAATGGTTGTGCAATTATTGCCGCATTAAGGATAGCTCCTTGCGTTGTTGCCATAAGAGCAAGGGAAACTGCGCTTAAAAAGAAACAAGTTATAAGAAGGGGCTTTTCACCAGTTCTTACGGAAACATATCCAGCCATGAGCGCTGCGGCTGGGGTGGCAAGTCTGGAGAAGGCAAGCAACTGGTTGGCTTCTGCTCCTGTCATATTTTGTTGATCAACTAAGAATAGCGGAAGTACATAGTAGGGTGCAATTTCAAGGGCGAGTCCAGATCCGGCAAGTGTAAAAAATATCCATGTATTGCGCTTAGAGAGAATCCGTTTGAGTGTAGCAAAACGGGGAGGAGCACCATTGCCGTATCCCCCTTTTCCTGTAAGGGCAAAAAATACAGCCAGTCCCATAGATGCTATGCCCACGTATTGCATACAGCCCCGCCAGTCTGTCACATTCAGTAGGAGCTCTGCAATGAATGGAGCAGTAATAAATGCTAGGTTCGGGGCAAGTTCATGAATAGAAAATGCTTTGCTTAGGTCATTTTTTTCTACCAGCGAGGCGAGTGTTGTCATGCCGGAGGGGAAGTAGAGTCCGGCAGAAAGACCGAACAGGAATAATCCAAGTTGAAGCTGAGTGTATGTTGTGGTTATTGAGAGTAGAGCAAAGCTGGCTCCTGCAAAGAATACAGAAGCTGTAATGATATGTCTGTGCTGAAAATGAACGGCAAGAAAACTGTTAGAAAAAAGGCTGACGCTTAAGCCGAGGGAGCGAGCCACGAGCAAGCTTGTGGTTAATGTATATGAAAAATTAAATTCTTTTTGAATTGATACGAGCAAGGGAGAGAGCAGAGCCCGTTCAACACAGTTGAAATAAAAAATGAGTGCAATGAGAAACAGGTAAGGTAGTGCGGTACGAAAGGGCAGTGCGCTCTGGTAAGGCCGGTTTGTCTGCATGGGAGTCTCACAAATGGGGCGTTAAGGTCAGGAAACCCAAAAAAGAAAAAGCTGAGGAGGGCGACCTGTCAGCAGGGATAGGAATAAGTACAGGTCTCTAAGTTTGTTGGGAAGGTGGCAGAGAACAAGTTATTTTCCCCTGCCACCGGAGGTAACAAAAGTTATGTATCCGCGAGTCCCATGCGCTCTTTAAGGTATTCAAAATCGATGGATGAGCTTACCAGCTGGGCACCTTGGCGGATTTTAATGACATCTCGCAGCTTATGTCTGGAAAGAATGGCTTCCATTTTTTTTGCTACGGTGTAGGTGTCATCGCGTACCACAACAATCGGGATGTTAAGCACTTCTGAGCGAGTAAGAATGATGTCATTCGGGTAGAGGTTGCCTGTAAGCACTAAACATGGGCAGTTGCCTTCAAGAGCAACAAGCTGTACGTCCGAACGGTCTCCACCAACAATGACAGCGGAGTTTTTATTCTTTCTGAAGTGAGTCATAAAGTTCTCAACCTGCATGGTGCCGATAAGGAAGTTCTCAACAACTTTTTCGGATTTTGATGCGCAGGAGATAACTCTGCCACCGAGACGTTCAGCAAGGTCACTTACTTTAATAGCACCCATGAGCGGGTCTTTCGGGATAACACCCAGTACTTTTATGTCGTTACGTTCAAGAAACGGCTTTATCAGTCCATCAACCTCATTCATGAAGCTGGCTGGAATATCATTGAGGATAACACCGGCGAGACTGTCGCCGAGAACATCTTTTAGCACGACAAGATAGTCATAATTGAGTTCTTTATCGAGGCGGTCGATGACAACGATCTGCAGGCCAAGCGCCTTGGCAACGCGCATGCCGTCGATGTTGCAGTAGCGTCCAGAGTACATAGAGCCGGAACCTGCAACAATCATGGCGTCTTTGTCTTTGGCCAGTTGGTCATATCCGTGTTTGATGGCTGGCATGAGGTCTTCGTACTGACCGCTGAATGCACGGACTTTGAAGTCCTGTGTTACAACTACCGGGCTTACAAATTCAGGAGGTGCATCTTGTCCAAGGATATCTTGAACAAAAAAAGCGTCCTGATCGCCAAGTACACCGTCGCGTTCTTCCGGTACAGCCCCGACCGGTTTCATGTACCCGACATCAAATCCTTCTTTTTGAAGACGCAGGCCAATGCCCATAACAACCATGTTTTTTCCGGAATATCCGGACGTAGAGCCAATGTAAATTCCTGCAGCCATTGCGTCCTCCTGTCGAAAAGCTATATAATCACAACGCGCATGGACTATCTAAGAGAGCAGAATATTCCAGCACATATATCAAGACAATATCATAAAAGGTAGTCAGCCGTGAATAGAAGGCAGACTAAAAAAGTATAATGAAAAAAATGGGGTAGTCTGCATCGTAAAGTGCGGTATACTGTGCCGTATTCTAGCAGAGAAAATCAAGAAAGATATGCAGACTTTTCCGGTTTTAAATATTGGAGAGTGTTGGAAGGGTGTTCAATGACGGGTTACCATTGGATGAGTAGTTTATGTTGCATAATTGCAATGTGTTTCAGTTAGTTTTAGGTATATTTAGTAGAATAAATGGCATCTGTATTTACATACGGAGAAAAAAAAGATAACCGCCAATGCAAACTTATGCGACCACAGAAGGCTGTTGACAAGATGTGTGTGCAAGAGAAGGTTGCTTGCTTTTGTACACAGACACTTGCCGGCAGAAAAGCACCATAGTGTGTGAGAAGGATAGTATGCTCGAAAGATTGCAAGAACATATTCGTTATACATTTACGCAAATATCTTTGCTTGAAACCGCTCTTACGCATAGTTCATATGCGAATGAACATGGCGGAGCAATAGAACACAACGAACGTTTGGAGTTTTTAGGTGACGCCGTGCTGGAGATTTGTGTTTCTGAGCGGTTGTTTGCCAAGTTTCCTAGGGCGAGAGAAGGGATTCTTACTCGCATGCGCGCAAAGCTGGTGAGCAAACCTTCCCTTGCTGCGCTGGCTATTGAAATGCAACTTGATAAATATTTGAAGCTTGGAAAAGGGGAAGAAGCACAAGGCGGGCGCGACAGACATTCTTTGTTGAGTGACGCGTTTGAAGCTGTGTTGGGTGCAGTCTTCCTGGATGGCGGATATGATAGTGCGTTGCAGTATATTGATAATGTGTTTGAGAATAAATGGCCAAATGAGCCGGAAAGCACAAAAGCAAAAGACTACAAAAGTCGTTTGCAAGAATTGACACAGAAAAAATTTAAAGATCGTCCGTCCTATACGCTTAAGAGCAGTAAAGGCCCAGAGCACGCAAAAGTGTTTGAGGTAGAGCTTGGTTTACCTGACGGGACAATAGTTATAGCTGAGGGGCCAAGTGTGAAGCGAGCTGAACAGTATGCTGCCAGTATCGCCTTAGAGCGCTTTGATTCTTAATGAACTGTTTGCTGTGAACTTGTTTCAGGCAAGAATGTTATGAATAAAAAAAAGCCGGAGAATTTCTCCGGCTTTTTTGTTGTTTTTGAAATATTATGCACCTTGGATCAATCTGCGTGCTGTTTCTGGCAACGAGTTTGCCTGTACAAGCATTGCCATGGCAGCATTTGCTCTAATCTGCTGGCTGCTGAAATCTACCATTTCGCTTGCAACATCAACATCAGAGATAACGGATTCCGCTGCTTGTGCGTTTTCACGCTGGATTCTGATATTGTCTATCGAAGCTGAGAGGCGGTTCTGTGTTGCACCAATTCGTGCACGAATTTCATCTTTTATCAAAACCGCAGCAGTAAGGTTATCCAATGCTTTTTGTGCATTTTTCTGGGTCAGCACGTTGTCATCTGCTTCAGCACCGATGCCGAGAGATTTTGCATCAGCCTTTCCGATTAAAATAGAATAGTTGTCTTCTGCTTCATTCTCAGTCCCGAAAGAGAAGTTAACACTTAATGCAGAATCTGTTTTAATGTTATTCTGTACTGTTTCCAAATCCTCTTGAGCTTGGGCGGCATTCTCATCGACTTGGGCTTCAGTGAGTGCTGGTGGAGCTGTGTGCTTGGCAACGGTCTTATAGCTCATCGTATGTGTGTCAGCATCAAATTCAAAAACAATTCTGGCGTCGTCAGCAGCATGGGCAGGATCGGTGCTGCTAGGGTCAGTAAAGATTTCTGTGATTTCTCCACGCTGGTAGGTTGCAGTGACACGCATCTGCTCACCTGCATTTGTGGTTACTTTACCAGTCGTTGGCAGGTATTCCCATGTCTTGCCACCATCTTTTGAAATTTCATAACGAACGGATGTAGCGTCACTTGGCTCATATTGCTTACTCAGGTTGTAGGTGGAGGAACTGATGAGCTCTTTGGCACCTGCGCCGGCAGCTTTTGGTGTAATAGTGGTAGTGCCGTCTTCATTGTATTCGTAAGTGGCTTCAGTTGGTGCAGCTGTTCCTGTTCCTTTTTCTGAGAAAGTAGCGGTTGTGGTTACGCTAAAGCCGTCTTTGTTTTTATTAACGAATGTTGTTGTGTCAGTGGCTGCAATTACAGTAATTTCTTTAGTAGCTTCATCGACAGTCGCGGTGCCAGTTGGAGTAGGGGAAGCGTTTTCAGTTGCAAAGTCATGCTGGTAGCCATTCAGAAGATGTTTAGTATTGAATTCACTGCTTCCAGCAATGCGGCTGATTTCTGAGGCAATTTTCTGATATTCGGTATTGATTATTTCGCGTTGGGCATCGGTGTATGTGCCAGTAGATGCCTGCTGCGCAAGTTCTTTCATGCGGATAAGCTGAGCATCAATGACGCCCAGAGCCCCGTCTGCAGTCTGAATCATGGAGATGCCGTCGTTAGCATTACGTAACCCTTGTCCAAGAGTTGTTATGTCGGCACGCATGAGTTCACGAAGGGCGAGCCCTGCCTGATCGTCGACAGCTGTATTGATTCGAAGTCCAGATGACAAACGTTCAGTAGAAGTAGCCATATCTCTATAACAGAAATCAAGGCTGTATCTGGAGTTTACTGCCAGTAAGTTGTGGTTAATGGCCAAAGACATATTGTATAACCTCCGTGTCCTACAATTTTGTCTGAAGCGTACATGGCTTCATACAACAACTGTTGAAAGGCGGGTGATTCGGAAAAAGGCCGGAGAGTTTCCCCGGCCTTCATTATATCAAGTTGAGTAGCTGGGTCTAACGACCGTCAATAAGTTTCTGAGCAGCTTTAGGCAGTGAGTTTGCCTGTGCAAGCATAGAAACCGCAGCGTTAGTCATGATCTGAACTTTGTTGAACTGTGTCATTTCAGTTGCAACATCTACGTCAGAGATACGGGACTCAGAAGCCTGTAAGTTTTCTTTCTGGATGGATACGTTTTCAACCGTTGCAGCAAGGCGGTTCTGGGTAGAGCCAATTTCTGCGCGGATTTCATCTTTACGGGTGATCGCGATATTGAGGTTGTCCAGAGCTTTTTTAGCCATCTTCTGAGTCTTAATATGGTCGCCAGCTTCTTCACCAACACCAAGGGATTTTGCAGAAGCCATATTAATGTAGGTGTCGTAGCTATCAACTTTCTGGCTGCCTGTACCAAAGTGTACATTGACTACAACTAAATCTTCTGACTTAACGTTGAGTTGTGTTGTAGAATTTTGAGCCTGAATGCCAGGTGTGCCTGCATCAGTATCTGTCATGCCTAAGTCCATGCCGTACTGGGTCTTAGTAACAGTAAATTTACCACCAGTGTTGTTAGAGAACGTATCTCTAACTTTATTGTAGTCACCGTATTCAGCAGTAATACGGAATTTTTTTACAGTATCAGGGATATCGAGAGTAGCACCTGTGGTGTCACTCAAGGAAAGCTTATCCCATGTATGGGTAGTTTCGTTGTACGCTTCGATAATAATATCTTGAACAGGCGTCTTCATCGAACCGTAACTGCTTGATGCAGAGGATTCAACAGACTGAGCTTTTTTAATCTCACCTGTCTTAGCGTCGTGAGTAAAACCTGCTTTGGCAGGCAGATAAGTTTTTGAGTTGTCTTCAAGGAACGAAACAGCATCGTTGACCACTTTAACGCCAGTTTTTGTGGTTTGTTCAAATGTTTTCGATGCAGCAAATTCAGAGTTAATTTGAATAGCAGTACCAGAGTCCGCAGTAGTTCTTATGGTATAGCTGTTAGCAGTACCGGCAACAGTTGGAGTAATGGTAAATTGATTATCGTTATTGCTAAATGTGTCGCGCACGATTGATCCATTAGCAAGTTCTGCTGTGATTCGTACTTCATGGGTTGCAGTCGTTGTTTGCGCTGCTGCTGTTGCTGCGTCAGTAATATCGGTCCAGTTGCCTCCTGGTGCACGGGTTTCGATAGTTACCTTTGTGCCAGCGTATGTAACAGCAGCAACAGCGGACGCTGTAACACCCACACCAGTAAGTTCTCCGGTTTTAAGATCCATGGTTCCACCGCCCGCAACGGTTGTTACGGTGTTCTCTACCGCTGCAATCCCAGATCTTGAAGTGTATGTGAGTGTGTCACCAGCATTTGATTTGGTAATGGTCTGAACACCATTTGCGTCGATAGCGCCGAGTGGTGTGTCTGTTGCTGAACTAGTAACGATTGCTTCATCGTTTGGCCCGTCACTTGACCAAGATTGTGTGTTGCCGTCTTCATCAACCATAGTTGCTTCTGCCGTACGCGCAGCATCGTTTTGGGCAACACTTTCTTCAACATTAATTTCTTGGCCTGTACCGGCAAGTAATTTCCTGCTGTTGAAATCAGTGTCCATGGCCATACGAGTGATTTCTTTCGCCATCAGCTGATATTCTTGGTTGATCATCAAGCGCTGTGCATCAGTGTAAGTGCCGGTAGCAGCCTGTTCTGCAAGCTCTTTCATGCGGATGAGCTTTGCATCGATAACGCCGAGAGCGCCATCTGCAGTCTGGATCATTGAAATACCGTCGTTAGCGTTACGCAGACCCTGAGCAAGTGTTTTAATATCTGCGCGCATAAGTTCGCGCATTGCAAGACCGGCAGCATCATCTGCCGCAGTGCCAACACGAAGACCTGAGGACAGGCGACGGGTGGATGTTGCGAGTTTCCCGTATGAGCTGTTCAGGTTGCGGGTGACGTTTACTGCCATCAAATTGTTGTTAATAACTAAAGACATAATGTATAACCTCCATGTTTTACTGTGAATAAAAAAGCAAGTAAGAGGCCATGTTTGTAAATGTTAATATAAACAGCATGTTAAGATTTATAAAGAAAAAGAATATTGATGATAGGTGCAAGTGTAGGAATTTTTTGCAGGGGAGCTAGGTCATTTTTAAGGTAAATTTAGTTATAAAAAAAGCCGAGGAAAATCCTCGGCTTTTACATGTTGGAATTGCTAGCTGTCTATCGACCATCAATAAGTTTCTGAGCAGCCTTAGGCAGTGAGTTTGCCTGTGCAAGCATAGAAACCGCAGCGTTAGTCATGATCTGAACTTTGTTGAACTGTGTCATTTCAGTTGCAACATCCACGTCAGAGATACGAGATTCAGAAGCCTGTAAGTTTTCTTTCTGGATGGATACGTTTTCAACCGTTGCAGCAAGGCGGTTCTGGGTAGAGCCAATTTCTGCACGGATTTCATCTTTACGGGTGATCGCAATATTAAGGTTGTCCAGAGCTTTTTTAGCCATCTTCTGAGTCTTAATATGGTCGCCAGCTTCTTCACCAACACCAAGGGATTTTGCAGAAGCCATATTGATGTAGGTGTCGTAGCTATCAACTTTCTGGCTACCTGTACCAAAGTGTACATTGACTACAACTAAATCTTCTGACTTAACGTTGAGTTGTGTTGTAGAATTTTGAGCCTGAATGCCAGGTGTGCCTGCATCAGTATCTGTCATGCCTAAGTCCATGCCGTACTGGGTCTTAGTAACAGTAAATTTACCACCAGTGTTGTTAGAGAACGTATCTCTAACCTTGTTGTAGTCACCGTATTCTGCAGTAATGCGGAATTTTTTTACAGTATCAGGGATATCTAGAGTAGCTCCAGTAGTATCGCCCAAGGAAAGCTTATCCCATGTATGGGTAGTTTCGTTGTACGCTTCGATAATAATATCTTGAACAGGCGTCTTCATCGAACCGTAACTGCTTGATGCAGAGGATTCAACAGACTGAGCTTTTTTAATCTCACCTGTCTTAGCGTCGTGAGTAAAACCTGCTTTGGCAGGCAGATAAGTTTTTGAGTTGTCTTCAAGGAACGAAACAGCATCGTTGACCACTTTAACGCCAGTTTTTGTGGTTTGTTCAAATGTTTTCGATGCAGCAAATTCAGAGTTAATTTGAATAGCAGTACCAGAGTCCGCAGTAGTTCTTATGGTATAGCTGTTAGCAGTACCGGCAACAGTTGGAGTAATGGTAAATTGATTATCGTTATTGCTAAATGTGTCGCGCACGATTGATCCATTAGCAAGTTCTGCTGTGATTCGTACTTCATGGGTTGCAGTCGTTGTTTGCGCTGCTGCTGTTGCTGCGTCAGTAATATCGGTCCAGTTGCCTCCTGGTGCACGGGTTTCGATAGTTACCTTTGTGCCAGCGTATGTAACAGCAGCAACAGCGGACGCTGTAACACCCACACCAGTAAGTTCTCCGGTTTTAAGATCCATGGTTCCACCGCCCGCAACGGTTGTTACGGTGTTCTCTACCGCTGCAATCCCAGATCTTGAAGTGTATGTGAGTGTGTCACCAGCATTTGATTTGGTAATGGTCTGAACACCATTTGCGTCGATAGCGCCGAGTGGTGTGTCTGTTGCTGAACTAGTAACGATTGCTTCATCGTTTGGCCCGTCACTTGACCAAGATTGTGTGTTGCCGTCTTCATCAACCATAGTTGCTTCTGCCGTACGCGCAGCATCGTTTTGGGCAACACTTTCTTCAACATTAATTTCTTGGCCTGTACCGGCAAGTAATTTCCTGCTGTTGAAATCAGTGTCCATGGCCATACGAGTGATTTCTTTCGCCATCAGCTGATATTCTTGGTTGATCATCAAGCGCTGTGCATCAGTGTAAGTGCCGGTAGCAGCCTGTTCTGCAAGCTCTTTCATGCGGATGAGCTTTGCATCGATAACGCCGAGAGCGCCATCTGCAGTCTGGATCATTGAAATACCGTCGTTAGCGTTACGCAGACCCTGAGCAAGTGTTTTAATATCTGCGCGCATAAGTTCGCGCATTGCAAGACCGGCAGCATCATCTGCCGCAGTGCCAACACGAAGACCTGAGGACAGGCGACGGGTGGATGTTGCGAGTTTCCCGTATGAGCTGTTCAGGTTGCGGGTGACGTTTACTGCCATCAAATTGTTGTTAATAACTAAAGACATAATGTATAACCTCCATGTTTTACTG
>NZ_JXMS01000012.1 GCF_001672295.1 Halodesulfovibrio spirochaetisodalis
GGCGACAGCCGATGGTCAAACTAATCTATGCAATCAAAAAGTGACCACGTCAGGAAAGAGTAGATTGGTCTTTCTTTTTTGGCTCCTTGCCGTTACCGACAGGTATTCTCCAGCCATAACGCTGGCTTGAAATATACCTGTCCCTGCTGAACCCATATCTATCTCATCCCGTTTCTTTAACTCATACTAAGTCCCAAGCTTTCTCTTCCCACGCTCCCGCGGGGGGACGGGAGATGCTAGCGCAGATCTCCCTTTCCATTCCCTCTGCGCTTTAACGCGTCACCCCATCCGTCCTCTTTCCGTCATTATTCTCGGAATATTCACGGCGGCTCGTAATGAGTCTCACGTATGTTCTCAGGCACGAAAAACAATGCCGAGAATAATGACTTCAATGCGAGGTTGGGGCGGGAAAATGTGAGCTTCTGAATCCACGCTGGGTCAATTAATTGTAAAGCGACACACCTTCAGGCTCTAATCTGTTCTTGCGTAATTTTTCTGATGAACCAATTTTTTCCTTTACTGTGTTGAAAGAAATTGAGTCTTGTGTGTTTTTCTGCTTTTTTACCCGTACAGTGTTTACTTATAGATACTGCTTTACTGTTTGATTGAACAAATTGTATCAACAGGTGTTAACAGTGGGGGGATAATGTGTTGGATAAAAATTTCATAAATCGATTACTATATATTGCTGCTATGCAGTGTTTGTTTTTTTGGGGAACGGTATTGCTGCATTGGATAGGTATTGCATGTGAACCTGACGGTTTTACTGTATCGCCATTTTGGCCATTAACTGGCTGGATTTTTATTTGCTATTGGTTTTTTGGAATTAGACCAACTGTTGCGATTGTAGCAGCCAACCTTGCAGTGTCATATTGGGCGTTGAATGATGTTGCTGGTGCAATCCTTTTTGGAATCATTAACTCCGTATCGCCTATTCTTTCCGTATTTATTTTACAGCGTATCCACTCCACAAAGAAGCTGGTTTTTACACTCAATACCTTGCTGTTGTTTATAACACTCGGAGCAGTGCTAACAGCCGGTGTTCAGGCAACGCTTGGTCTTCTTGCCAATATTTTTTGTGAGATTGTTGCTGTTCCTCATATTGAATTTTTTGAAACCTGGTTTCTTTCGGCATTATCAGGGATGGTCATTTTTGCGCCGATTTTCAAAAGAGTTTTTGATTTTGTGAGTGGTAGGGTTCAATTAACAGTCAGAACTGAGTTTCTGTTGTTATTGGCTGCAGATTTTTTTGCACGTTCTGTTTTGTTCAGCGGGGTAGTGCTTCCCAATAGCAGTTCATATCCGTTGACGTTTTTATTGATGCCTATTGCCTTTTGGGCAGGTTTACGGCTGACTTTTTCTGAACTGACAGTGTATGTTGTCGCGTTTTCTCTTGTTTCAATTTTAGGGACTACCTACTCTTTGGGGCCATTTAGTGGATTTGCTCCCCTTACCTCTCTTTTGCTTGTGCAGGTCTACGCCGTTACTCAGGCCGTTATGATGTACATTATCCATACGATTCTTGATGAACGTAAAAAGGAACATCAAAAATTGGAGCAGGTGCAGGATGCTACTATTATGACTCTTGCTTCACTAACGGAAACCCGTGACTCCGAAACCGGCTCTCATATTTTGCGGACAAAATCGTATGTTCGGGAGCTGACAGAAGAGTTACGAAGGCAGAATCTATTTACAGAAACCATCACCCAGTCTTTCATTGATGATATTACGAAGTCTGCACCACTGCATGATATTGGCAAGGTGGGCATTCCTGATTCAATTTTGTTGAAACCTGGAAGGTTGAGTAAAGAAGAGTTTGAGGTGATCAAAACACACCCTGTGCTTGGTGAACACGTGTTGCGTAGAACCGTTGCCGGACTTGGTAAGGGCTCATATTTAGAACTGGCAGTAGATATTGCAGGCACTCATCATGAAAAATGGGATGGAACGGGGTATCCATATGGCCTTCAAGGGGACAATATCCCCCTTGCAGGGAGAATTATGGCTGTGGCTGACGTCTATGATGCGTTGACCATGGAACGGGTCTATAAAGCTGGCATGTCACACGAGCAGGCTCTTGAGATTATGCTATCTGAACGTGGAAAGCATTTTGATCCGGTCATCTTGGATACCTTTGTGTCCATAGGAGATCGGATCAGTGACTTGTCTGCTAGTGTTGGCGTATTTGAAGAGCTTATGAAAGTGGAGTCTTCCATTAGGAATCAATATTGATTTGACGTAGAAAAGCCGGTGTTCATTAGGACACCGGCTTTGTAATGTATAGATGATGATACGTTAGCTTTTTGCTAACAGTTTGGTGTGAACTCAAGGGTTGCTTCAGCAATTTTATGTCCGTACTCAACGCATGCCTGAAGCTGCTGCTCGTCAGGAACAAATTTAATACGAAGTCCGTCGTCGATTCGTTTGATTTTCAGGTCATCGAGTGCACTGTTAATCTGACGTACACCTTCGCCACCCCACCCATATGAGCCGAATCCTGCGCCAAGTTTATTTTTAGGCTTGAGTCCTTTTATGTAATGGAGAAATGCTGCCATGCTCGGGATGACCCCGTTGTTGATTGTCGGGCTGCCCATAACAATGGTACTTGCGGTAAGGAATTCTTCCATAATGGCACCGCGATGCCATGTTTTAAGGCTGCACAGGGTTACTGGAACATTTTTTTCTTCAATGCCCTGCGCTATGGCTTTTGCCATAATCTCAGTGGACTTCCATTTGGTATCGTAGACCACGAGTACTTCTTTCTTGTGCTTCTGGCAGCTCCATTCAGCATAGGCTTGCAAAATTTTATCAGGGTGTGAACGCCAAATGTAACCATGGTCTGGAGCAATCATTTTGATACCAAGATTCATTGCATCCAAAGAACGAAGCGTTTTTTTGATCAGCGGTGAAAGCAGGTTCAGGTTGTTTGCATAAAAGAATTTTGCCCCTTTGATAGGTTCTGCAATATCCACTTCATCATCAAATCGGTTATCTGAAGCAATGTGTTGTCCAAATGCGTCATTGGAGAACAAAATGCCGTCTTCTTTCAGGTAGGAGAACATGGAGTCAGGCCAGTGGAGCATGCGGGTCATGATAAAATGAACTGTGCGAGCTCCCAAAGAGATTTCATCACCGCTCTTTACCACCTGAAAAGGCCAGCTTTTGTCATGGAAGTGCGCAATTATGGCGTCTTTACCAGCTGCTGAGCAGAAAATTTTCTCCGGTTTAATGGTCGAAATAATCTCTGGCAGGCTGCTTGAATGATCCGGCTCAACATGGTTAACAATCATGTAGTCGATTTTTTCCGGATCAATGATGTTACGTACCCGCTCCCAGAATTGATCTCTATGTGAATGTTTTACCCCGTCCACGAGGGTAATTTTTTCATCAACAATCAAGTAAGCGTTGTAGCTGGTTCCTGCGTACCCACTGGAAGCAGGGATATCGCGATCAACAGCACCAACCCAATAAATACCGTTTGCAAGCGTAATATCATTCATGTCTGACCTCTCCTCAATTTTCACTTGAAATGAAAAACAGATAACTCTAAAAAAGAAATTAATAGATTTGATTACTATTACTATTAATAAATCTATTCTTGTCATCTACCGTGTAGTGATGAACATTGCAAGATTAAACTTATTCTTTTCATATTGTTAGTTGTTTTTTGTGGTTTCATTTTGGCAGGTTACAGTTGCAAAGACATCCTTTGCTCTTCTGCTGAACCATTATGGAATGATTTTGTTATATAAAACGAGATGCATGGGGGTAAAATGGAAAAGGAATATCAGGATCTTACCGTAGATGAAGTACGGGACTTTATGTCTTCTTCACGGGAAGATGCGTATCAGTTAGTAGATGTACGTCAGCTTGAAGAATATGAAGAAGACCACCTTGCAGGCGCAATATTATTGCCTGTTGGAGAAATAGAGCAGCGAGCTTCTGAATTGTCTTCATCAAAAGATACGGTTGTATATTGTCTGTCAGGAAAACGCTCAGTTGCTGCTTCAGTCTTTTTAGCAAATCACCCTGAGTTTTCAGGAAAGATTTACAACATGCTTGGTGGATATCTTGAATGGGACGGTCATTACATTGAAGATATGCCGAATATAAAAGTTTTTGATTTAGAAGGCTCAGATGCTGACTTGCTGTATCAGGCAATGAATCTGGAAAAAGGTGCACATAAGTTTTATGAACTTGTTCTGGAACATTTTCCCGACGCGCCTTTCAGGTCCGTAATGGAGCAGCTCGTTAAGGCTGAAGAAGCCCATGCCCATATGATTTATAAGTTCTGGGAAAAAATGCAGCCGGATGCACCTTCATTCCAGTCAGTATACGAGTCATTGGATGGAGATATTCTGGAAGGGGGACTGGAATTTGATCAGTTGGCTGAACAGCTGCTTAATGAAGGAACTCAATGCCAGAACGTAATTGAAATGGCCATGGCAATTGAATTCTCTGCGTATGATCTCTACCGTAATATGGCGCACCTATATTCTGATTCACCGATAGAAAAACACTTTTTATCGCTGTGTCAGTCAGAGAAAGAACATATGCGTATTGCTGCTGAGGCACTTAATCACTGTAGATAATGTATGAGCCCCCGTTTTGAAAAATCAAAACGGGGGCTCATTTTGTTTACTTGTTCTTCTTCAAAATTACAGGCTGGGGTTGATTGCCTGTAAACTTAATGAGGAGCAATGATGCGGAAAGAACGATTCCGAATGCAGTCGCCATAAGCCCTCCAGTGCTCATTCCAGAGAATACGTTTACTGGTAATGAGATATTGAACCAGTTGGCGGTAATGAAGAGCGAAGTCAGTCCCAACGTAATTGTTGTAAAGTAGAACGGGAGCGCACTTGCTTTGCCGGCCGAAGACGTTTTTTGTTTTTGGGCAATTTTGAATATTGCAAACAGAGAAGATACAAATCCTGTTAAAATTAATCCCATAAGGACGTAGCCTTCTGTCTGTGTAGAGAACAGAGCGTTGGAGGATACAGCAATGTTTCCGTTTGCGATGAGCTCAATTGTTTTGTTCCCCACTGGGTTTTGGAGAACGTATTTTCCGTACCCCAGCTTTGTGTTCAATGTATCCATCATTTTGCTGAGGTGCAGGGTGAATATGAGCGGAATAAGCGCAGGCGAGTAAGCCTTGGCGTAATGCATCACAGAATCGCGTTTTGCTAACAGGAAGGAGGCTGCTGCTGTTCCGAACACGATGAGAGCCGGGAACAGGAATGTTACCCATCCAGCGGTAAGCCATTTATAACCGAAGATAGTTTCAGGCATTCCGATTGAGATGAGGTACTCCGGAATATAGTTAACAAAATGCTCCACTACGACCCATTCTTCACCAAATTCTTCAAACATGATGCCGAGAAGAAGAACTACGATGAAAACATGGGCGACTGTGCCTGCGCTTTTCCATAGTGCACGAAGCGGTTTGTGGAAGGAAAAGGAGATATTGTCGTTAGGGCATTCTTTTACACAATCAAAACACAGCAGACAGTTTTCCATTTCTTTTGGTGCACCCATGCAGATACCGGCAGGGCAAGCACGGAAACAAGCTTTCGTGCGACAGCTTTTGCAAACGTCTTTGTCAGAACAACGTAATCCAGCTGTGCCGAGTTTGGAGTACGCTCCGATAAATCCGCTGAGAGGGCAAAACGAATTACAGAAGGAATCTTTTTCAAAAATTAAGCCGATGAGAAAGGCAATTCCCAGCAGGCTGAGCAGGTAGACAGAAGTAAACCAGCTAAAGTGGTGCACTCCGTAAGAAACAATGACGGTATGCAGAGCAAAGAAACCGATAATGACAAACAATTTGTTTTTACGAATTGAAGCTGGAACCTTAACTTGCCAGCCAAGATGTCCGACTTTTTGTGTTATATATCGGAGAGGGCAGATTGTGCACCAGATACGGGATGAGATGAAGCCGGTAATGACAAGAGCAGGCCACCAGATGCACCAGACCCAGAAAGAGGTGATATTGGTGAACCGGTAGGCTTCAGTTGTTCCCGTAAAACCGAAAAAAGCCAGCGCAAAAAAAGCGATAAGGCCTATAATTTGTATTAATCCGGGAAAGTGCTTGCTTTTAAACAATGAGTTCGACGGCGTCGAAGCATTGCATTGTTTCTTTTGTGAACAATTCTCCATGAATGTAGTCTCCTATTTTCGTATATTTCCTTTGCACGTTATGAGGATAACGTTGGTGAGCAGAGGAACATATCAGTGTCGTTTGTGTTTTGATTATGCTGGAGGAGACTATGGGATGTTTTATGAAGAAATTATGAAGGAAGTTTCTGTGTTGATTTAAAGAATCCCTCTCCATTGAAAGTATGATGTATTCAGTGGAGAGGGATTTTACTTAGTAGGAACGTTAAGAGCGGGTGTGAGGTAAGATAATGTTTACTTTGCACCATTCATCTAATGAACTTTCAATGCTAATGCTGCCCCCGTGAAGTTCAACAATTTGTTTTACAATGGTGAGGCCAAGCCCTGTTCCACCATATTTATGAGAATGGGATTTTTCGACTCTGTAAAATTGCTCAAATACATTCTCTAGCTCACCATCTGGAATACCGGGGCCGGTATTATGAACGGAAAGAAAAATCGCATAGTTTTGTTCAAAAACTGAAATAGTGATCGACCCTGAAGGGATATTGTATTTGATGGCGTTGTCTACGATATTGATTACAACTCGGGTCAGATGATCGTTGTTTCCCATGTACGGCCGGCAGGGGAAGTTATTGAACCTGAGTGTGATATCCTTGTGTGACAGCAATTCCTTAAAGTCATCAATTACCTTTTCGCACAGTGAATTAAAACAAAGTCGTTCACGTTGGAGTTGGCCAAATTCTAGAAAAGAAAGTCCGAGAATATCTTGAGCCAGGCGGCTGGCTCGACGCAAGGTCTGTATCTGATTTTGCATCTGGATAAAATAACCTTCTGGCAGGTCTGTCCGTTGCTGCGATTCTTCAAGAAAAAGCCTTACGATAGTGATAGGTGTCTTCAATTCATGCGCAGCATCGGCAATATATCTTTTTTGTCGGCTGAAAGAATGATGAAGACGGTTGAACATGCTGTTTAAGGTTTGGGACAGCTCGTCTAGTTCATCATTGTTTTTTCGGACTGGCAGGCGTTTATCGAGCGTACCTTCATCAATTTCAGAAGCAAGTCTGTTGATGTTGCCCAGTGGACGGACTACCTGTCCTGCAACCCAGTAGCTTAACAGAATAAAAAGTATTGTAATAATGAAGAATCCCGTCAGGACGATGAAGAATATTTCTTGTTCTTCTTGAGCTATGGCCTCTCCTTTTGCATTGGCAATGGGGTATCCCAGCGTGAGAATATACATTGATCCTTCATAGATAAACTCTTGTGAATGTACCCATAGATGCAGGGTGGAGCCGTCTTTTGGAGTCAGCGCAACCATGTCGCCTCCTGTTTCAGAGGGAGGGAGATGCGTGGTTTTATTCTGTAAGGACTCGTAAAGAATGTTTCCCTCAGGGGTGCGGAGAACAATCCAGAAGGGCTCTGAATGGTTTTCATCCTCAATGGGGGTGAGAGCCGGATGGAGTGGATATTTTTTGAATGCATCTAAGCCATTTTCTGTGATTTGCCGGATCATCTGCTTTCCTGAGCGCAGGAGTAGGGTATCGTACGCAGAAAATGCCATTTCCCGCATTTCGACAAAAATATAGATAGAAAAAAGCAGCCCAACCAATATGCCGGAACAAGAAAACCATAACGAAATTTTATGTTTTATTTTCATGTACTACTCGGCAATGGTAAAACCGACGCCTCTTACCGTTTTAATGATTTGACGGTCAGAGTCGTTAATTTTTTTTCGTAAGTTTTTGATATGCACATCAATGAAGTTGGACATGGCAAACAGGTCATACTCTTCTCCCCAAACATGTTCAGCCAGACTGAAACGGGAAACTGCTCTGTTTTTATTGTAGAGCAGGAACTCGAGGATACTGAACTCCTTGGGAGTAAGTTCAAGGGGGATACCTTGGAAGTGTGCTGTTCTGGTGCGAGTGTCTACCTCCACCTCTTTTACAGAAAAAATGCTGGAGCGGTTGTCCCCTGCCCGTCGCAAAATAGAGCGAACTCTTGCCATGAGTTCATCCATGGAGAATGGCTTTGTCAGATAGTCATCAGCACCGGTATCCAGTCCTCTGACTCTGTCTTCTATGGCTTCACGGGAAGTGAGCATGATCACAGGTGTTGTGATGTCTGCTTTACGCAGCTCAGAGAGCACAGAAAAACCGGAACGTGCCGGAAGCATGATATCAAGCAGAACCAAGTCATATTGGTAGTCGAAAAGTTTGGTAAGACCTTCATCTCCATCATAAGCAACATCAACGTCGTACTTCATGGAAGTAAGAGCCTGTGCAATGGTGGAAACGATTTCCGGCTCGTCCTCAATAATAATAATCCTCATGGAAACTCCGTCAGAAGAGGCTTAATGAGAGCGATATCGGCGGAAATCAGCGTGCTAGAATAGATATTCCAGTAAGTATAAGGTGCCCATTCCAGAAAGAATGGTCAGGAAGATATTTTTTGTTTTATAGGAAATACAAAGCGCAACCAGTGCTGCAATCAGGCGTTCTTTTCCTGCAAGCTCCTGAACGGAGCCTTCATGAAAAAAAATAGCCGGAGCAACAAGGGCTGCTAAAACCGACGCGGGAATGAACCTGAGAATGTCGGCAAATTTGTCGCTCAGTTTAAACCGCTCTGCCGTGAGGATAAATGAGCCACGCATGAGCATGGTTACTATACCGATGGTGGTGATGACAATCCAGAATGTCAGGTTATACATGGTGCGCTCTTTGTTTTTTGCTGAAGAAGTATCCGGCAAAAATTCCGGTAAATGCACCTGCCATCAGACCCATATTATATGGGAGAGAGACCGACAGAATCGCTACAAGCGCTGCAACACCTGCGGCAAGCGCTGTTGCGCGGTCTGTTATGTTTGGCATCAGTAAGGCAAGGAACGTGAGGGGCACGGCAAAGTCAAAAGACCATTCTGGCGGTATAAGTGCGCCGAAAAAAATGCCCCCGATGGTGGCTGCCATCCATGTGACATACAAAGAGACACATGCTCCTAAAAAGAAAGGCGCTCTCTGAAATGGACTGTTTTTTTTAGTGAATTCCACAATGGAGACAGCGTATGCCTGATCGGACAAGGTGTATGCAAGAAACAACCGTTGCCAGATCGAAATTTTGCCGAGGTACGGTGTGATTGAGGCGCTGTACATGATGAATCTGAGGTTGATCATGATGGTAGTTGCGACAATCATGATTGCGGTGCTGTTTTCGGCAAGTAATTGGGCTGCAGTAACTTGCGCTGCACCCGCGAACATGAACAGCGTCATAAAAATAGCATTAACAGGGGAAACTCCTGCAGCTATTGTCACGACTCCTGTGAGCATTCCAAAAGGAACGATTCCCGGCATGACAGGGATAATCGTGCTGGCACCTATAAGGAAGGATTCTTTTGCGGATCGGGTTGTTGGCATCCCCTGAGAATACTATTCTAACGAGTGTCTGTCGATGGCTTTTGATGCCGATCCGCAAGCTTTGCCCCTGTTATCCGGTTTGCCATGCCTGTTGTTCCGGGTGCTGCATTGTATGTACAACAACTGGAAGCTCTACAGGTGCAATAGGGCGCGAAAACAAATAGCCCTGCGAATAATCGCAGCCAGCTTCAAGTAACATTATGCGTTGCTCTTCTTCTTCCACACCTTCTGCAACAACAGTAAGCCCGAGCGCATGTGCCAGCGCAATGACAGCTTTGACGATTTCATAGTTTGCCGGATTTTTTTCCATATCTTTAACAAAGCTTCTGTCAATTTTCAGAGTGCTGATGGGGAATTGTTGCAGATACATCAACGATGAGTACCCAGTCCCAAAATCATCAATGCACAGCTCAACCCCAAGCGATCTCAGGCGACGCAGGGTAATATCTGCATAGTCAGGATTTTCCATAAGCATGGTTTCCGTCACTTCAAGTCGCAGGCATTGCGGCGGTAGCTCGGTTTCTTTCAATATTCTGGATACAGTGTCTGTTAGTTCAAGGTCGGAAAGCTGACGCGCGGAAAGATTGACATTAACTTTCAAATTCTTGAATAGCGGATTTTCGTTACGCCATGCGGCAAGAGTGGCGCATGCCTCTCTTAGTACCCACTCTCCAAGCTCCAGAATGAGACCGGTTTCTTCTGCAAGCGGAATAAATTTGCCCGGCGAAATAATGGCACCCTGACGGTTTTTCCATCGGACAAGCGCTTCAAATCCCGTGATGCTCCTATTGTGGGTGTTAACCACAGGTTGATATTCAAGGAAAAATTCTTCGTTGATAAGAGCACTATGAAGATCCAGCTCCATGCTGATGAGCTTGAGTGCTTTGGAAAAAATGTGTGAGTCGTAGACCGCAACACCGTCTGTTCCGTTAGAACGTCCGTGATTAAGTGCGATATGTGCGTTTTGCAGATAGCGCTCTGCAGTATTCACTTCAGGGTCGGCGTGCATGATACCGAAGCTGGCCGACATATGAATTTGCTTATTGTTCCAGAGGATCGGACGCTTGATGCTGTGTATGAGCGTATCAATGAACCTATGGACGGATTCGTGTCCTGTTGTGTCTTCACACAGGAGAACAAACTCATCCCCGCCGATTCTGAAAACAGTATCAATACCGTATGTAACGGCTTGAAGCCTGTCTGCAAGCTTGCAAAGAATCGCATCCCCCGCAGTGTGTCCAAGAGAGTCATTGATGTTCTTAAAGCGGTCGATATCCATGTACAGAATGGAGAAATTCCATCGTGAACATTTTGTTGCCCGTTCTATGGCCTGCTCAATCCTTTCGAGGCATTTTGATCTGTTAGGAAGTTTCGTAAGGCTGTCATGCCATGTGAAGTGGGTAAGTTGCTGTACAACATTATGGTGGGCGGTAACATCATGGCAAAATGCCCTGATGCCGCAGTGGCACCCTTGGGAATCAACGGCGCGGTTTGCTTCAAATTTCATCCACCGCTTTTTGCTGTCTGGCAGGCGAATTTGAAACTCAGCGCAGGCATAGTGTTCACCGTTATGTAGCTTGCACCACACTCCGTTCCATAGCGAGAGATGCTCTTCAACTATGATTGCTTCCATGAAGCGAGGATTGCGGTAAAAATGTTCCGCTTCGTACCCGCAGCAGGTTTCGCATGCATTGGAAACAACTTTTAGTGCTCCATCTGCAGCGTACCAAAACTCCCATAATGGTGAATGAAGTACCATATCACTGGTGAAATCGTGGAAAGAAGCGCGCTGTGCTGTTTTACTAGTAATTGGCGATGGTACAGCTGTTTTATCTGTCTTTCCTGCCATATCTAACTCCCTGTAGCTTTTAGATTATGCAGGATGAACCCCGTTGTGATGACAAAGAAAACATACAAATTGGTTGTCTCCTGTTTGTAGTGCCGTGGAGAAAACACAAACGTGTGTCGATAGAATTCGCTAAGTTATTACATAAAAAAAGGTGATTAGGGAACTGAATAAAAAATAAAGCACCCTGTACTGAAGTAAAGTTCAGTACAGGGTGCTTTGTAATTTTGTAATGTAATAAGCAGTAATTATGCAGCAATATGTGCTAACACTTCTTTAGCTGCCTCATGTTCAGGGTCGAGGCGTAAAATTTCTTTGAATTCTTCAATAGACTCATCTTTGCGGTCTGTAGAGAAGAGGCAGGTAGCGTAAGAGAAACGTACTGCAGTGTCTGTATTGTCTTCTTCCAGAGCTCTGGAAAATACAGGAAGAAGTTCATCTACACGTTCTGTGCTGTAACCTAGCTGAAGCAGGCCGTTTAACGCAACTTTGTTAATAGGATCAATGGAAAGAGCAATAAGGAACTGTTTGAAGCTCTCGTCATTTTTGCCCTGTTCAGCAAGAACAAGTCCGATACCCGCATGTGCTTTTGCACTTTTTTCTACTGCTGCGGCTTTCATGTATAAAGCTAATGCGGAGTCGTAGTCTCCTTCAAAGACACTTACAGCAGCAAGACCGATGATCGGTTCACAAGATTCGCTGTTAGCTTCAATAGCAGCTTTAAAGCATTCGGTTGCTTCCGCGGTATCGCCTAATGCGAGATTGTATTCGCCAAGTACTTTTAATGTCTGGTAATCGCTCATTCGGGTATCCTTATTTAGTTTAGCTACATCCCCACAATTTCACACGATTAGGCGTGTAGGAAAAATAGTTCAGATTTTGTGTAGTCGCAAAGTATGTAGCAACTAACATGCCAAGAAAAATCATCATTCATTTTCTCTTAGTGACAAATCTCCGTCACTGTTTCTGCTTTTTTCGGTTGAGCATTAAAGGCTCTGCAATAAATCTCATTATAAACAGCATGTTATAAGTGTGGAACACCTTTTGCTTAATCGTGAGTACCGTTGCCTCTTTTTTCATAACTGACGCATCGGCAAGATTTACTGAAAGGGAGGATACCTGCATGAAAGGTCTATTTGAGAGCCATACATTGCTGAGCGCAAAAGTTATGGACATGCAGTTGCAGCGTCAGAATGTCGTCATGAGTAACATGGCGAACATTAAAACCCCCGGGTACCTCGCTCGCAGGGTTAAATTTGAAGAAGATCTTCAAAAAGCGCTGAACCTTGATGCTCGTGGAAAAATGACACGTACATCCGGCAAACATGTTCCTGCAGTGTTCGATGAGAAAAAATTCGGAGCTGAGTGGGAAAAAGATATGCCACTTCGTATCGTTCACGGTGAAGACCGAGTTGATATGGATAAAGAAATGGCAGTGATGGCTAAAAACACCATGCGTTACAACACACTGGCAACAGTGATGAAAAGCAATTTTGAGGGCATGAAAAATGTCATCTCAAGTGGAGCTAAATAATGGATTTCATGACAGCACTCGATATCGGGGCTTCTGCGCTCAGTACTGAGCGTACAAGCATGAACATTATTTCAATGAACCTTGCAAACGCTAAAACTACCCGTACTCCTGAAGGCGGCCCGTACCGACGCAAGACTGTTGTTTTGCAGGCTACCGAGGTTGACCATCCGTTCAGCAAGCAGATGAAGACTGCAATGGACAGGGACTTACGCGGTGTTCGTGTTCAGCAGGTAGCTCAGGATAAGCGTCCTCTTAAACGCGTATATGAGCCGGGACATCCGGATGCGAATGAGGAAGGATATGTGTTTTATCCGGACATTAACGTTGTGGAAGAAATGGCAAGTATGATGACTGCTCAGCGAAGCTATGACGCAAACATCTCTTCAATGGATGCAGTCAAAACCATGTACAACAAAGCACTGGAACTTGGCCGCGGCTAAGTCAGTCTGTTCAGGAGTAAGCAATGTCCATTCAGAATGTAGGAATGAAAGCATATTCCGAAGCCTTAAAAAGCTTCGCTTCCGGTACTCACAAGGTGCAGAAGTCCGCTGCATCCGAAGAGAAAGTAACCAGTTCCTTTATGGAAACTGTTGAAGCATCTGTGAAGAAAGTAAACGAAATGCAGCAGAATAAAGCTGCAATGGTTGAATCTTTCGCTTCAGGTGAACAGCAAAACGTACACGAACTTATGATTTCGTTACAGAAAGCCAGCGTAGCAATGAATCTTACGTCCGCCGTACGTAATAAGGTTCTCAACGCATATAATGAAATCAGCAAAATGCAGTTCTAGTCCCTACTGTTAAATATCGCCTTTTATTAACTGTATTTTTTCGGAGTAAATAATGTCCCCCATGTTAAACGATGCTGTTGATCGCACGAAAAATTTCTGGTCGAGCATTACCCTGTCGCAAAGGGTATTTATCGGCGGTCTTGCTGTTACAGTAGTAGGCATATTCTTTGCCTTGCTGTTCTGGCTTAATAAGCCAGATATGCAGTTGCTGTACTCAAATCTGGCTCTTGAGGATGCGAATAGAATCGTCAAAGTTTTGCAGGCTGAAAAGGTTGCATACAGCTTGGAAAACAGCGGTTCCACCATCCTTGTTCCGGCTGACAAAGTATACGATATGCGTATCAAGATTGCCGGTGACGGTGGTTTAACAGGGCAGGGCATTGGCTTTGAAGTGTTTGACGACGTGAAGGTCGGTCAGACAGAGTTTGTACAGAAAATTAACTACCAGCGTGCTTTGCAGGGCGAACTGAGCCGTACCATTACGGAATTCCCTGCGGTTGAGTCTGCAAGAGTGCATTTGGTAATTCCTCAGAAAAGCTTGTTCATTGAGGAAGAAATGCCGCCGTCCGCTTCTGTTGTTTTGACCCTTGGTGAAGGGAAGAAAATGACAAACAAGGACGTGACAGCGGTAGTAAACCTCTTAACCATGTCTGTTGAAGGTCTGCAGAAAAGCCGTGTTTCAGTGGCAGACACGAAAGGTACTGTGCTCTATCATCCTGAAGATGAAACTTCCATCGAAGGCATGACAGCAACACAGTTTGACCACAAACAGACTATCCAGAGAAATCTGGAAATGCGCATCCAAGATCTTCTGTATCCGATCATCGGTGCAGGTAAGGTGATTGCGAAAGTTAACGCAGACCTTGATTTCAGCCAGAAAACAATTCGTAAGGAACTGTTTGATCCTGAGAGCTCCGTTGTTCGTTCCGAGCAGAAAAGCGCGGAAACAACAAGCGGTCGTGCTAACATGGAGGCTGGCAGTGCAGATGCAAACTTCAGAGGCGACGGTATCAACGGCAGCTTGAGCCAGCAGGACGCAACCCGCGAAACATCCACAACAAACTACGAGATCAATAAAGAAGAGCAGAATATCGTGACCCCTGTGGGTCAGATAGATCGCCTTAGCATCGCGGTTGTTGTTGATGGTATGTACGCAGCGGATCCTGAGACCGGCGCAATGGTATTCACCCCGCGTACTGAAGAAGAGATGGCACGCATTAACGCTCTGGTTTCCAAAGCTGTTGGTTTTGAATCAGCACGCGGTGATGCTATCGAAGTTTCCTGCATCGCTTTCGGCGAGCTGAATGTAGAGCAGGAACGCAGCCTTGCAGAGGTTATTGGCGATTACGCATTACGCATGGGTAAACCGATCCTCAACGCAGTACTCGTCTTCCTCTTCCTTCTCCTTATTGTTCGTCCGGTTATCCTCGCACTTATTCGACCAAAAGTTGAAGCAGGTGAGGTTATGGAAGGGCTTGAAGGTCTTCCAATGGGCGAAGAGCGCATAGCGCTTATTGAAGGTGAAGAAGAATTGGATGCACTGGATGCACTGAAGAAGATCGAAGACATTAAGGCGCATGCATTACAGATTTCAGAACAGAACATGGAACAAGCTGTAGGCATCTTGAAGTCTTGGCTTAAAGATACCGGAGGACATAAAGTTGGCCACTCAGCTTAAAGGCGCGGATAAGACCGCCGTATTACTTCTGGCGATGGGAGATAAGTTCACCGCCGAGACGTTCAAGCGTCTCGACCGTGCAGACATCGCTCATATTTCAAAAGCCATGATGGAGCTGGACACAGTTCCAAAAGAAGATGTTGAAGATATCTTACGTGAGTTCCATCACTCAATGATCTCAGGCAAAGATATGATTACCGGTGGCGAAGATGCTACCCGTCGTATGCTCCTGAAGAACCTTGATAGTGAAACAGCCAAGTACATCATGGATACTCTTGAGCTGGATAACGGTCCTGCACCGTTCCGTGAACTTGAAAACGTAAGTCCTCGAATCCTTGCCCAGATCCTGCGTAACGAACATCCGCAGACACTGGCACTTATTCTCGGTCACCTGCATTCAGATCAGGCAGCAGAGCTTATCCAGATGCTCCCTGCCGGTATCAGACCGGAAGTGCTTATGCGTCTCGCCCGTCTCGAAGCAGTACCGGAAGATATGCTTATGGCAGTAGACAAAGTATTGCAGAGCCAGCTTATCGCAATGGGCGGCAAGGAAGGCAAGAAAGTGGGCGGCATCGCTGCTGTTGCAGAAATTCTCAACGCAGTGGATCGCGCTACCGAAGAAGAAGTACTCGCAGAGATCGAAGAAGAATCTGTACAGATGGCAGAAGACATTCGAAACCTCATGTTCGTATTCGAAGACGTGGCAACACTGGATGGCCGTGCAATCCGCGAAGTGCTGAAAGAAGTATCCAACGACGATATGACTCTGGCACTCAAAGGTGCATCCGAAGACATGCAGGACGTATTCTTCAGCAACATGTCCGAACGTGCATCCAAAATGATCAGGGAAGATTTGGAGATCATGGGACCTACAAAGCTTTCAGATGTAGAGGGTGCACAGCAGGCGATCGTAAAAATTGTTCGTCGTCTGGAAATGGAAGGACGTATAGCCATCGGACGTGGAGGCAACGATGTATTCATTTAACACAAGTTCTGATTCAATTGTATCTGCTCCGGCAATGCCGAAATTCGATGACCGTGGTATCAGCGAACTGCTCAATGACGCTGCAGGAAAAGACATGGCACATGCTTACAGCGCAGCTTTTGATGCGGTTTCCAGCGAAGCTGAATTTTCTTTCCATGAAGAGGACAACGATATTGCTGTTCCTAAGCTTGATGACCGTGGAGTCTGCGAGCTGCTTGAAGAAGATATTTGTACTGCTGAACCGGCACAGGTTGCAGAACCGGTTGTTGAACAGCATCAGGCTGCCTTCTTTAGCACTATGTCTGATCGTGCTTTCAAGACTGTTGATGATCTGGAGAATATTGTTGCGACAAAGCTTTCAGATATCGCTGGCAGTCAGCAGGAACTCATGGAACGTATCAAAATGAACGGACGATTTGCCGCAGGGCACGGAGGATACAATGCCTATGTCTAACAGTACTTCTGAATCCGTATTGTCCTACGCAGTAGAACAGAAATTTGACAGCCGCGGCAGTCGTGAATTGCTGAATGAAGCATCAATTGATGATATGCTGGCACATAACGACGCGTTTTTCAGCAATGTTTCTGACCGTGTTTTCAAAGCGATAAAAGGAAACATGGAAGATATTATTTCTGCAAGTCTTTCCGGTGTGGTCAGCACACCCAAAGCTATGTCTCATCTTGACGTGAAGGGAGGCGTAGGAGGCAGCGATGCCTACCTCTAACGTTATTTCCGCAGAAATGTTAGCTGAGCCGGCTACACCTAAAGGTGTAGCTGCGTGGGGTACCATTTTTACCGGCCCCGGTTCTGCCAATGAACATACCCTTGAAGGGATGGAAGGCTCCCGATCAGGCCAGTGGGATGATGCCACAGAAGCCATGTACATGGAGCGTGTTCGTGAGCGCGCTGCAGAGCGTGCTTCTGGAATTCTTGCCAAAGCACGTGAGGAAGCGGAGTGGCTTAAAGAAAAAGCGCGTCAGGAAGGGTATGAGCAAGGTTGCCAGCGTGCTCAGGATGAACTGACCGCGTTGCAACAGCAGCATGCAGACTCAGTTTCAAGTGTGCTGGGTGCCATTCAAGGGCAATGCTCAAATATTTTTGACAGCTGGCGCGGTGACTTGGTTGCCATCGTCCGCTCTGCCGTCGAGCGTATGTGCGCTGTGGAGATGTCAGAAAACCGTCAGGCATCTTTGGAAAAGCTGTTTTCAGAGGCTGTTCAGATTTTGGATGAGCGCAGGCAGCTTGTTATTACCGTACATCCTGATGATGAAGAGATGGTCACAGGTATTATCCAGAACGCACAGCAGCACTACACCGGTCTTGAAGCCTGGAAGGTCAAAGCTTCTGCAGCGGTTGCTGCAGGCGGCATCCTTGTTGAGAGTCAGGATGGTATGGTCGACAATACTATCACCAGCCGTCGCGTAGCTGTAGATGAAATTTTAGACCAGCTTATGATTCCAGAGGATCAAATATGATCGATCCGCATGGTGCCCTTGAGATGCTGAACAACCTTGAGCCGAGCCAGTCATTTGGCAAGGTGAACAAGGTTGTTGGTCTGATCGTTGAAGGGTGTGGAATTAAAGCTCCACTTGGGGCTGTTTGCCAGCTTATTCCTGAAGATGGTGCTGAACAGATTCCTGCAGAAGTCGTTGGATTTCGTGACGGTAATATTCTGTTCATGCCGTATGGTGACATGCGTGGCATTAAACCGGGCTCACTTATTCGTAACTCAAGTTTGCCGCCGACATTTCCTGTGGGAAATGACATGCTCGGCAAGGCATTTGATGCATTCGGTAACGAGCTTGGCACTGAAACCCCGATGCACACTGCTGAAGGGTATAAGCCGCTGTATGCAACTCCGCCTAACCCGCTTTCCCGTGCTCGAATTGTAGAGCCGCTGGACGTTGGCGTTCGTTCTATCAATAGCTTGATTACCTTGGGTAAAGGGCAGCGTGTCGGTATTATGGCTGGTTCCGGTGTTGGTAAATCTACCCTGATGGGTATGATGGCTCGATACACTGAGGCAGACATCAACGTGATTGCGCTTATCGGGGAACGTGGCCGTGAGGTTCTTGAATTTATTGAAAAGGATCTCGGGCCGGAAGGGATGAAGCGCTCAGTATTGCTTGTGGCAACGTCTGACCAGTCACCGTTGGTGCGTATGCGTGCAGCTTATGCTGCAACAGCAGTGGCGGAGTTTTATCGTGATCAGGGCAAAAACGTTCTGCTCATGATGGACTCAGTAACCCGTTTTGCAATGGCAGCCCGAGAAGTTGGACTTGCAACAGGTGAACCACCAACCACAAAGGGATACACTCCTACGGTATTCACCCAGCTTCCAAAGTTATTGGAACGGGCAGGCAACAGTGACAAAGGCAGCATCACCGGAATCTATACAGTACTTGTAGACGGCGATGACTTTAATGAGCCGATTGCTGATGCTGTGCGTTCAATTCTTGACGGTCATATTGTGCTGACACGTGATCTTGCGGATAACGGACATTATCCTGCAATTGATGTGTTGAAGTCTGTATCCCGTTTGCGTGGCGATATTTGCTCGCGTGAGGTTATTGACGAAGGACAGTCTGTAACCAAGCTGCTGGCCGCCTACCAGAAAGTGGAAGATATGGTAAACATTGGTGCGTACTCTCACGGGTCAAACCCTGTGGTGGATAAGGCTATTTCAATGGTGCCGCTAGTAAATGAATTTTTGCAGCAGCGAGTAGAGGAACCTTGTAATATTGAGGACTCTTATTCCCAGTTGCATACTCTGGTACAACAATAAACCGGAGCAGTTGACGACAACGGGAAGGGACGCCCGTACTCCAGCGCACTGTATCGGCGATATGACAGTACGCCTTGTCTAAAGCTTGCTTTGTTTAATGCAGTACACAATAAAAAATGCCGTGTCTTTTTAAGACACGGCATTTTTTATTGTGTAAAGGTGTAGAGAGCATATCTGATGTTATCTATTGATTTGTAGACATTTTTTATGTTCGATTTAGTGTGCATTTGCAATGTTACGTGTGGCAACACTGTTCTACAGCTCTGTTATCACAATAAATTTGAGTAAACATTGTTTTCTATAGATGACACATTGTAGAGGGTAAATATATAAAGCTGTTGTGCCGATACGTTACTGTATTGAAGGTATGCATAAGCAGAGGGGGGCATTCCTGATTCATCTCTTCGATGTGTATCCTAGTCCTTTGCATTATTCACGATCATTTTTTCTACATCCAGTTGAACTGAGTTAGTACTTGAAACGGGAGCAGGCATGAAAAAACTTATGCTGTTGATGATTCTTTTGGCATTTCCTGTGTCGGCACTTGCGGGCACAACCTATACAGTATCTCCAAAGGCCGTGTATTATTCGTATCACGAGCAGGTGATGGATGAAACTGGCTACCTTGTTGGAGTTAATCTGGATGTGGCACATGTCACACCGGAGAAGTACTTCCTTGGTCTTGAGGCAGAAATATTGAAAGGGCAGTTGCGTTATGATGGCGGGTATTCAAACGGTGACAGTCTGCGATGCGATACAAACGATATTTTGTTCCAAGGAACAGCAGCAGCAGGAAAAGAGTTTGCAGTAGCTTCCTGGCGTCTGACGCCTTACACTGGGATTAAATACCGTTACTGGCAGAACGATATTGTTGCCACTGGCGGATATCTTCGCAGGATCAGCCAGTTTTACTTGCCGGTAGGTTTGAATGCTCAGTACGATCTCACGCCTGACTGGAAATTGACATTCAAAGTAGAAGGCTCACTTCTTCTTTTTGGTGAGGTTCGTTCAGATCTGAGTGACGTGAGCAGCGCTTACTCTGACATTAAGAATAATCAAAAGTTTTCTAATGCAATCGGAGCCAGAGTTTCCACAAAGCTGGAAAAGAATTTAGGAACATATTCTTTGGGAATTGCTCCGTACTTTGAATGGTATGAAGCTGAAACTTCAGAGAAAACAGAAACAACTGTCAATAACCGCCGCATGTGGTTCATTGAGCCGCATAACACAACATGGATGGTCGGACTGGCATGTACGGTGTCTTTTTAAGGCAGACTATCCGGTACGTAGAACGCTGGATTATGTCTACGCTCTAGGCACAGCCGTTGTCTCATAATAGATAGTTATAAAAAAAGGAACCACTTGTAATACAAGTGGTTCCTTTTTGATGCTGTTAATAGCATGGCGGGCTATACAGGAGTCGAACCTGTGGCCTCTGCCTCCGGAGGGCAGCGCTCTATCCAGCTGAGCTAATAGCCCGTGCGCGATTAAGTAGACTTGAGAGTCTGTGATGTCAAGTTATATAACGTGTTGTCATGCCCTGTCAGTAGAAAATGGTGTAAACTGAAAAGGCACGGTGGCTCGGGATTCTCAAGAGTGTATGCTCACCTAACGGTGAATTTCAGGGCGTTTCATCGTGTCTCGATATGTCTCGAAATGCATAATGAAAATGGGCAAAATTACATTATTGTTATTTTGAGAAGTTCGAGGTACAAATAACTTGAACGTAGCGCAACAAATTACAAAATACGAAACAGAAAATAACATTTTTGTGTAAAAAAGCAAAAAAAGTTTCACTGAAGATTATTTAACTGGCACTCGTATAATTAGTTTGTTAAAGCCGCTTGCAAGACAAAATCATAAACCGGCATTCGTGTACGGTGCTTTGTCTTGTCTGCGTTTTTTAATGTTATACCGGAATAGCTATGTTCCGATAGCAAGTGAGAGTCATGAAAAAGATTGTTGTGGCAGTGACAGGCGCCAGCGGTATGCCGCTTGCTGTTACGCTGCTCAAAGAACTCGCCGCCTCTTATCAGGCTGAGGTACATCTTATTGTATCTGATGCAGCCAAGACAGTCCTTGGGCTTGAGTCTGGGCTGGATCTCGATCACCTCACCTCCTATGCACACTCTGTTTATACACAGCATGAATTCGGAGCAGCACCGGCAAGTGGATCATGGCTTCATGACGGCATGATTATCTGTCCGTGTTCCATGGCTTCTCTTGGCGCCATTGCAAACGGTATGGGTTCTAACCTTATTCATAGAGCTGCTGACGTAACATTAAAAGAACGTAGAACATTGATTCTTGTTCCCCGTGAGACACCGCTCAATCGTATACACTTGCAGAATATGCTCGCCGCTGATGAGGCTGGTGCGCTTATTATGCCGCCTACTCCGGGCTTTTACTCCAAGCCTGAGACTATAGAAGATATTTGTAATCATCTGGTAGGCAGAATGCTTGATCACTTAGCAATTGAGCATTCTTTAGTTAAACGCTGGGACGGCATGTAGCCGTAACGCTTTGACCGGAGGACTGTACATGCAGGAATTACAATGGAACGGGCATGCAAATTTTCAGCTGAAAACCCCGAAAGCAACTATATTGATTGATCCTTTTTTTGAGGGAAATCCTTCTGCTGCAACAACGTGGCAGAACTCCTCAAAGCCGGATGCTGTATTTATTACACATGACCATAGCGATCATACTGGTTCAGCTGTAGAAATTTGCAAGGCCACGGGAGCAAAGCTTGGTGCCATTGTCGGCACGGCTGAAAAGTTAGTAAAAGCTGGCGTACCGCAAGAACAAGTTCTTAACGGTATCGGGTTTAACATTGGTGGAACCATTGTGGTGGATGGTGTGAGTGTTACAATGACACAGGCATACCACTCTACAGAATCCGGTTCACCGGTCGGATATATCTTCCGGCTGAATGATGGATACACAGTGTACCATGCCGGCGACACAGGAATTTTTTCCGAAATGGAATTATGGGGGCGTTTGTATGACATCGATCTCGCCCTGCTGCCGATAGGTGGCGTGTTCACTATGGACGCAAAGCAGGCCGCACTTGCATGCAGCTTGCTTAAGTGCAAAAGCGTACTTCCTATGCACTGGGGCACCTTCCCCGTCCTTGAACAGAATACAAAAGATTTTGCATACCAGTTACAAAACTACGCTCCGGAATGTCGGTTGTATGACCTGAAGCCGGGCGATACGTTGAAGCTTGAGAAAACAACAGCTGATGCCTGCAAATGCTAGCAGATGTCAGATTGCATGGACTGGTATCGTGCAAGACGAAACGATGTCGAAAGAAAAACCTTGGGTAGTCTATCTTGTACAGTGTGCAGACGGTTCGCTCTATTGCGGCATAACCACCGATATGGACAGACGCCTTGGTGAGCACAACTCGGGAAAGGGGGCGAAATATACCCGCTCCAGACGTCCCGTGTCCCTGATCGCCAGCGCCTTTGTTCCAAACAGGAGCATCGCGTCAAAGATAGAATGTAACATTAAAAGACAGCCCTCCGGTAAGAAGGTAGAGACTCTGAACAGGTGCGTAAGAGAACTCACTTCTTCTGCAGCGCAGTCATAAGATGCCAGTTAGTGCATAAGGAATTTAATTATGGAACGGTGTATTTTTTCTGAACTCCCGCTCTCTCCGGAGTTACTTAAGTCTATTGAAGACATGGGATTTGAAGAAGCATCTCCAATTCAGGCCATGGCCATCCCACACCTTCTTGAAGGTAAGGATGTAATTGGTCAGGCTCAGACAGGTACGGGTAAAACAGCAGCGTTCGGTATTCCAGTATTGGAAAAAATCGACGTGCGTCATAAATCTCCTCAGGCAATCATTTTGTGCCCGACCCGTGAACTTGCCATTCAGGTAGCAACAGAAATGAGCCAGCTTGCAAAACGTAAGCGTGGTTTGTTTGTACTGCCTATTTACGGTGGCCAGCCTATTGAACGCCAGATCAAGGCACTTCGCCGTGGCGTGCAGGTTATTGTTGGTACCCCTGGTCGTATCATGGACCACATGAAGCGCGGTACCATTTCTCTTCAGGACATCAACATGGCTGTTCTTGATGAAGCGGATGAAATGCTCGATATGGGCTTCCGTGATGATATCGAGTTCATCCTTGAGCAGGTTCCTGAAGAAAGCCAGACTGTATTCTTCTCCGCTACCATGCGTGACGAAATTCTGCAGCTTGCAAAGCGCTTCCTCAAGACTCCTGAGTTTTTGAAAGTTACTCAGAAAGTACTGACCGTTCCTAACATTGAGCAGATCTACTACGAAGTTCGTCCGTTCCAGAAAATGGACGCACTCTGCCGTGTACTCGATGTATACAACCCTAAGCTCACTATCGTTTTCTGCTCCACTAAGCGTGGTGTAGATGAGCTTACTGCAAACCTTCAGGGGCGCGGATATCAGGCTGACGGTCTGCATGGTAACCTGAACCAGACTCAGCGTGACCGTGTAATGAACCGCTTCCGTAAAGGTAATATCGAAGTACTCGTTGCAACTGACGTAGCAGCACGCGGTATTGACGTTGACGATGTTGAAGCAGTTGTAAACTACGATATCCCGAACGACGTTGAATACTACGTTCACCGTATCGGCCGTACTGGTCGTGCAGGTCGTATGGGGCGTGCATTTACATTTGTTTCCGGTAAAGAATTCTGGAAGCTTCGCGATATCAAACGCTTTACTAAAGCTCGTATCGTACAGCATCAGGTTCCGACCATCGCTGACGTTGAAAACGCTAAGTCTAGTAAATTGCTTGATGAAATCCGTGATAACATCCACAAGCATGAGCTTGACCGTTACCTCACCATCGTTGATGACTTCATCCAGAATGAATTTGATGGCGACCTTACAACTGCAGAGATGGCAGCTGCGCTGCTGAAAATCCTCATGCATCGTGAACTCGGTGACGCAATGCCGGAACAGAAGAAGTCTTTCGGTGATACCGGAGCGCAGGCTGGCATGGTTCGTCTGTTCATCAACGTAGGTCGCAAGAGCCGTATCGGTGCTCGTGACATCGTAGGTGCTATCGCAGGTGAATCCGGTCTTCCTGGTAAAATGATCGGTGCAATCGATATTTATGACCGCTTCAGCTTTGTTGAAGTTCCAGAAGATTACGCACAGGAAGTTCTTAACGTAATGAACGGTAACCAGATTCGCGGCAACAAGTTGTTTGTTGAACCTGCTTCCCGTCGATAAGACACTCTGCTTTGAATAAAAATGAAAGGCTGCCCATTCGGGCAGCCTTTTTTTGTTGGAAACAAAAGGTCACACCGTCATTCCCCTGTTCTGTAAAAATTCCCGAGCGGGCTTTTCTAGAGTGAGATTGGGAGGGGCAGCGTGATGTTGCACTAAAAACAGCACGTGAATTTTTTCAGAACAGGGGAATGACGGTATAATTCGCTGTAGTTATGGAGGCAGTTGATTGCCTCAGGTCGGCGGCTCTTGAGTAATGACAATGCTATTGCTTAGCTTTAAACAGCCTTTGTTAAGCCGTAATTGGAGGGCAAAATACTATTTTTATCGTCTAACAGGGGGGCAGGGGGAATTATTTCCCCTGCCCGTCGGAGACAAAAAAAGAAAATAACTTTGTCGGTAATCCGCGATGTTCTAAGTATTGAATCGGATTGAGTTATGCCGTTACCTTTGCCTTCTTGGCTGGAGCAATCTGTGTAAGGATTACTCCTCCGAGAACTAAGCCGGAAGCAATAAACTGGGTTATGGAAAGGCGGTCTCCAAGGAACGCAAATCCCATGAGCATAGTAAATACCGGAATAAGGTTGGTGAAGCCGGACGCCTGTCCCGCAGGTACCTTGCTTAGCCCGTAATTATACATGCCGTATGCCCCCATTGTAACAACGCTGGCAAGGTAGAGAATCGCTATACTCGCATCAGTTGGAAATTCAGTTGGAAAAGCACCCGGAGTAAATGCCAGTAACGGTAAGAAGAAAATTGCCCCAACCCATGCTTGCAGTGCAGTGATGAACAGCGGTGAGTAACGGTTGGATAAATTCTTAGCCGTAATCATATAACCTGTGGCAGAAACCATGGCGAGGGTTTCAAGAGTGTTACCAAGAAGGGGGTCGGGAGCGTTTTCAGTTGCTGTTGCTCCCCATGAGAGCATGGCTACACCAAATGCCGCCACAAAAAAGCCTGTCCATACGCGCAACGCGAGCTTTTCTTTAAGAACAAAGAATGCTGCAATTGCTACAAATACAGGCAACGTAGCCACAATCATGCCTGCTTGTGTCGCAGATGTGTATTTGAGAGCGTATGCTTCGAAAACGAAGTACAGGCAGGGCTCACACAGTGCCATAAAGATAAGCTGCTTCCAGTCCTGTCGTCGGACAGAAAGACCTCGAAAATTTTTCCAGAGAACAAGAAAGAGGAGTGATGCGATAATCATTCGACCGAAGACTACTGCAATCGGAGAGAAGCCGGATACGGCTATTTTCATGGCAATAAAGGAGCTTGCCCAGAGGATCATAGCACCCAGCAGGGATAAGGTCGGAAGTAGGTGATGTTTAGTACCCATTGTTGTTACGTCCTGAAAAAAGTCTCAAAGAAAAAAGCTGCTTCAGCAAAAGGACGAAGCAGCGGAGCAGCAAAAACGTACATTCACGTAGCATTACGCAGGTACAATACAAGGCTGAGTTGTATTGAAAAGTACTACTATGTCGGAAGTACGTGTTATGTGAGTAGCTACTTTCTTCAATATTGTAAATCGGAGAGTATCGATTGTTACTGATTCTCCGTTACCGGTTCAGGCACTGCTTCTGGTTCGGGAGTTGAGGAATGCTCAGCGGTTTTTTGCTGGCTCATCCATACTCCTGCCAGCACAAGAATGCATGCTGCGTATTGAAGGAGAGTAAGTGATTCGGAAAGCACAACATGGCCAAGCCCAAGAGCAATAACCGGAATAAGGTTGCCATACGCAGATGTCTGAGCAGCCGGAGTATGCCGAAGTCCGTAATTGTAGAGCAGATATGCTCCGAAGCTGACTGCGGTTCCAAGATAGATAATGGCAATAACAGCATCCGGCTGAATGTTGGCAGGTATTGTTTCGCCGGAGAGCAGGAGAAGCGGGAAAAAGAACAACGTTCCTATCCATGCTTGTAATGCCGTGAGTGTGAAGGCGGAATAAGAGCTACAGAGGCGTTTTGCGGTCAAAATATAGCCAGTGGCAGAGAGCATGGCCAGCATCTCAAAAAAGTTCCCTAAAAGTGGGTTGGGTGCAGTTTCTGTGGCAATGCTTTTAAATGAAAGCAATGCCACGCCGCAGATGGCGGTGATGAATCCAGTCCAGACAATTCTGGGCTGCTTTTCTTTATAGAGTAGGTAGGAGCCTGCTGCCACAAAGATTGGAACAATGGAGCAGACCATGCCAGCCTGAGATGCAGATGTATATTTAAGCGCATGTGCTTCAAAAACAAACAGCAGGCATGGCTCGCACAATACGAGAAATGCAAAGGTCTTCCAGTGAGTGCGCGGTATTTTGGTTATCTGGATTCTGTGTCGCTGCGTAAGCAGAACAAGTGACGCAATTGCCATTCTGCAGAAAACCACAAGCATGGGAGAGAAAGCTACAATGGCAAATTTCATGGCAACAAATGAGCTTGCCCATAGCGTCATGGCAGCACAAAGCGAAAGTTGAGGGAGTATAGACGATGTTCGTATGTTCATAACAGGAAATGACGGGCAACAGAGTGGAAGGGATTAATACAGTCCGGTGCGTTTGTAGAAGCGGCGTACAGAAAGTTCCACAAGAACAAACAGCACAATAGGGACAACAAGGAAAATCAGAGTCAGTGCGCTTGCCATGGCTCTGTCTGCACCTGTGATGAACGGAAAGAGGTAGCCGGTGAATGATGGCACCACCCCGCCGCCGATAAGGAAGACTAAGTAGTAGTCAGAAAATGCAACCAGAAAGACAACGGAGCCGCCAGCAATAATACTTGGAAGCAGCAGCGGGAATGTCACATATCGCAAGCGCATCCATAGTGATGCACCAAGGTTCTTTGCACATAGTTCGTATTGGTCACTGTATGCTTCAAAACCGGAGATAAGTGCACGCAACATGAACGGGTAACTAAAAATGGTCAGTATGAGCACGACGCCGAAAAAAGTATCTGCAAGAGATAGTCTAATAAATACGTGATGGATGCCCATGGAAAATGTCATTGCGGGAATTAGTGCCGGAGTCAGCAGTATACCTTGTATAATGTTCTGTCCTGTAAAGCGTGCACGGGCAAAATAGTAGGCCGGAAGAAGACAGAGTATGAGCGTGCAAAATGTGGTTGTGAGCGAGTATAGGACAGAGACTCCGAGATGAAGCAAAATGGAGTTGCTGTGCTGCAGAACGGACATCAACGCTTTTGTGGATAGTTGCCGCGGGAGAATGTTCGGCCATGTCCAGCCCGGTGCAAAAAGGGAAATGACAAGTATAGCGGTAGGTCCCGCAAAAAAGAGTACGAAAAAGAGAAAGAGTGCGTGATGGCGCAGCCGGATATTAGTCATGCATTTCCTCCGGTCGTTTCGGAGTTACTGCGCGAAGGTAGAGTGTAAGGAAGGTAACGGAAAAAACAAAGATCCCGATGAGAATCGCCATAGCTTGTGGGCGATGATACAGCTCTTTTCTGAAATATAGGTTGTATGCCTCGATGCTGAGCATGGCAGGGCTTGAACCACCCAGTAGAAATGGAATTTCAAATGCGCCGAACCCAAAAAGGAAAAGAATGCAGAAGGTGGAATGCACAACACTGCGTATATGTGGATAGGTAACGGCACAGAAGGCTTTCCATCGGGTAGCCCCAAGCATATATGCTGTCTCTAGAAGACACATATCCAGACGTTTCAAGGAAGCGTAGCTCATAAGCAGTGCAAACGGAATTTGCTTGTATGTGTAGGCGATAATCATTCCCCATCCGTCACTTCCAAAAAGGATGGAAGGAAAGTCTTGTGGGGAGCCTGTGATTCCTGCATGGAACATGGCTGATGATATAAGGCCTGATTTTGCCCAGAAGAAGAAAACAATAAAGCCGACAGCAAGGTGGGGCAAGATAAGCGGGATTTTATAGATTACCCCTGCCTGTTGGAGCAAGGCGGGCATTCTCCACAGCCCAATTGCCAGAATTGTACCTAAGGCAACGGAAAAAAGCGCGGCAAATGCCCCTACTTTAATGGACAGAAGAAATGAACGCAGCATATACGGCGTAAGCAGTTCTTTATAGCTGTCCAGTACACCGCCCTCATACGGAAAAGGAAGACCAATTCCTATTGATTGGAGGACTGCCAGTAATATTCCTCCAGCAAAAAAGAAGAAAAAAGGAATGAGTAATGGCGATAAATAGCGTAAATGCTGAAAAATAGAGTGGTTATGCATGGCGTTGTTTGTCGGTCAAAAGTATGACTCGTTGGGGTAATACAATGTAGCTGACAAGGTACAGCTTCAGTGTACAGTCAGCAATTACTATATGATGTCCGGCTTTTTGGGAAAATCATGAGGAACGATATGAACGTAAAAACAGGGTCAGTACAGACAATATGGTCATCTGCCGCAGTGGTTTCTGCGGGCAGCTTTTGTTCCCGCCTTATGGGCTTGCTGCGTGACGTTCTTATCGCTTCTCTACTGGGTGCAGGGCCGATGGCAGATGCACTCATTGTTGCTTTTCGTATTCCTAACCTGTTTCGAAAGCTGTTTGCGGAAGGTTCGTTATCTTCCGCTGTAACTGCCTCCATAACCCGTTTACAAAAGGTAGAAGGCGAGGCACGGGCAGCTTCCTTTATCCGCACTTGCCTGTTGTGGACAACAGGGGTTTTCTCTGTACTGTTTGTGCTTGCCGAAATGGGGAGCAGCATTCTTACAACAATACTCGTGCCGGGACTGTCTTTTTCGTCTGACTTTTTTGCACAAGCTGACTCGTTGCTGCAATTGACTCTGCCGTATCTTGTATGCATCGGGCTTGTGGCATTTTTGTCCGGCGTTCTGCATAGCCGTAATCATTTTTTAGGCCCTGCGCTTGCCCCACTTGTTCTCAATTGCACGTTGGTAGCAGGTGCAGGAGTCGCATGGCTGTTTTCATTGCCTGTGGCGCAAACGCTATGCATCTTTTTAGTGCTTGGCGGGGGTCTCCAGGTGTTGTTGCAGGTGCTGTGTTTGCGTGATGCAGCGTTATGGCGTGGGGGCTGGCAGCTCCGTGATTCTCAAGCATACGCATTAGGAAAAATTTTACTTCCTACAGTCTTGAGTGGAGCAGTTTTTCAGATAAGTGTTGTACTGGTGACAATTCTTGCTTCGTTTCAGTCAAAGGGCACGATTGCAAAGCTCTATTTTGCCGACAGGCTGGTTCAATTTCCTTTGGGGCTTATCGGTGTTGCGATTGGCATCGCTGTGCTTCCGGCGCTATCTTCTCTTGCGATTTCTAAGAATACACAAAAATTTGGCGAAGTACTTTCTTCAGCTCTTCAGTTTACGCTTTTCCTATCGTTACCTGCTGCTGCGGGGTTGTTTGTGTTGGCGCATCCTATTGTGCAGCTGTTTTTCGAACGCGGTGCGTTTTCATCGGCTGATGCAGCTGCGGCCGCAGGTATGCTTCAAGCATTTACTGTCGGTTTGCCAGCCTTTGCTGTTACCCGCCCGTTGTTAAGTGCCTATTACGCCAAACAGGAAAGCCGTGTGCCGTTGCTGGCCGGAGGAGCAAATCTTCTGAGCACAGTTGCAGCTGGTGCGTTGTTCATGCAGGTGTGGGGTGGTGCAGGCCTTGCGGCAGCAGTATCACTTGGTGGCTGGATTAATAGTGGATTGCTGTATGCTCTGCTGCGAAGACAGGGCTTAAAGGCAATACGGCTCAGTCGGTGGGTTGCTTGCTATCTGGTTATGAGTTTTTTTGTGGGGATGGCCTGCCTGTGGGTTTTGCCGTACGGCATAGCTGGATTACTGAGTATCCCTGTCGTTGCCGTGTTGTATATTCTCGTCATGTATATAGCCAAAAGCCCTGATGCACGTCTTCTGTTCTCCCTGTCACATTAAAAGAGTGAAACATAGTGATGTGATTTATTAATAGATTGAAAAGAAGTTTTTGCTGAGTTATTCCTAGATGATACCTTTCTAATACTATCGGTGCGGTACGAAAGTTATATCTTCAGGTGGTGTTGCGATGCAGAGGCGGCTTCTGAAACTGCGGCTGTTCCCGGATAGCTATATTAAAAATTTCATTGCGGTAAGCATTCTGCTTACCGTTGCTTTTCTCCTGATTTTTAACTCGTTGTTCTATTCTTTTGCTGTTGAAAAACGCAAAGAAAACTTTCTCCATAAGCATACAGTACATGCGCAGGTTCTGGCTTCGCATCTCTCGGCAGCCCTTGGCGCTGATGAATTTGAGCGGGCAGACAGACTGATTCATGAAGAGTTATCGTATGAGAGCACCTTGGGCATGTACCTGTATAATGCCTCAGGTGTGCTGCTCTGCGGTTTTTATGACGGGCAGGAGGCAAGCCTTCTTCCGCATCTTGGGGAGTATGAACACCGCATAGAAATGCCAATTTATTTCCAAGATAATAAAGCTGGCACACTGGTCTCCATTGTTACGTTCCTACCAGATCATCACCATTTTTTGAGCTTATTCCTTCCGTTTCTTATGGCCAATGTGACTGCTACATGTTTGCTTGTGATCATGGTCATCGTCTTTATCGTCCGAACATTATTACGGCCTTTGCGGGAATTGAGTAAAACCGCACGCAGGGTGCGTGAAGAACAGACGTATACTGTCCGCGCTAAGCGTAAAGGTATGGGCGAATTGGCAGAGCTCACGGATTCGTTCAACAGTATGCTTGATCATATTGAAGCACACGACATGTTCAGGCTTTCGGAAAGTCGTAATCTGGAAAAGCAGGTTCTTGAGAGGACAAAAGAACTGGAAAAAGCAACACAGGCTGCAAAGGCTGCAACTACAGCAAAGAGTGAATTTATTGCCAGTGTGAGTCATGAACTGCGAACCCCCATGAACGCAATACTTGGCATGACAAATATGTTGCAGACAACAGAACTGACCGGAAAACAGCGGGAGTATGCCGAGATCATAGCGGCAGCTTCCCAGAATTTATTGCATCTGGTGAACGGCGTGCTCGATCTTTCCAAGCTTGAGGCTCAAAAGCTGGAGATAGAAGAAACCACGTTTGTTTTGCGGGATGTTCTGGACGAATTGTCTGTAATATTTACAGAAAAAGTTGCTGTAAAAGAAATGGATCTGGTTGTTGTGGTAGACGAAAGTGTGCCGCCGGTTATGCGAGGAGATTCGTTCAGGTTAAAGCAAATACTGCTTAACCTTGTGGGGAATGCCTTTAAGTTTGCAGACAGGGGGGCAGTGGAGCTACGGGTGTCTGTGGATGGAACAGCAGGGCAGCCTATTCAGATGCCGCATGTAAAGGACAGTGATGAGATTGTTCGATTGGCATTTTCAGTCAAAGATAAAGGGATAGGCATTGCGGAGGACGCGCAGCAAAAATTATTCGATACCTTTGTTCAGGCAGACGGCTCCACGTCGCGTCAATATGGTGGTACGGGGCTTGGGCTTTCTATTGTTGCGGAACTTGTTTCGTTGATGGGGGGATCAATCTCTGTGGATAGTGCTGTGGGTAAGGGTAGTACATTTCTTGCTGTGCTGCCGTTCGTAGTGGCGGACGATTGCCGTAAGACAATGCTACCCGTTTTTTCCGGTCGCAGAGTCCTTGTGCTTGAACCGTCTATTACAGCTCGAACCATGTGGCGGAATCTGTTTACTGAGCTTGGTATGCTTGTCGTGGTGCTGGGAACAGAAAGTCAGGTGTTGAGGCAACTGGAAGATGCTTCGGTGGATTCCAGTTTTGATCTGGTGGTGCTCGGCAGCAAAGAGCTTTTGGATATGACAGGGGAACTGATTAATTATTTGTGCAGGCACCCTGCCCACAAGGTTGTTCTAGTATCGCGGCTTGGAGATGAAACTTTGCCAGACCGCTCCTGTCCATTGGAAGTGACAGCTTTTTTGCGACGCCCTGTGACCCTCTCTCAGGTGAAGCTTATCGTGCTTCGTGCATTATCTCCAGATAAGCTGGGACAGCTAGAACGCAGCATGGAGTCACTGGCTCTGGAGGGATTGTCTGTACTGGTTGTAGAAGATAACCCGATAAATCAACAAGTGATGCGCGAAATACTGGAATATCTCGGTGTAGATGTAACAATAGCAAAAGATGGTATTTCCGCATTAGAACTGCTTTCTGTGTATACGTACGATATGGTTCTGATGGATATCCAGTTACCGGGGATGGATGGATTTGAAACCACAAACCGGTTGCGTGAGGAGCTTGAACTGACCAGCCTGCCTGTCATTGCCATGACAGCTCACACAATGCAGGAGGATAGGGACAAGGCCGCAGACGCAGGCATGAATGGGTATCTGACCAAACCTGTTGAGTTGGATGAGCTGATACGTACGCTCAGGCGATATGGCTCAGGAAGAATGCAGAGCCAAGGGGCTTTATTACAGCATGGCAGTGTTCAGGGAACTGATTCATTAGAAGAAGGTGCAGGAGCAATACGTTCTGGTAATTCTCAAGAAATGATCAAGAATGAAGAACAGCCTGTGACTGCGATGAATACGGATGATGAACCGCAATTGCCAGAAGAGCTTCCGGGGCTTGATGTTGCAGAGGGTGTTAAGCGTTTGAATGGAAAGCGTGGAATATATCTCAAGGTACTAAAAACGTTTGTTCACAGGTATGCAGGAGCAGCAGAAGAACTCAGGGCGTTGTATCTTGTGGAAGATTGGGCAGGGCTTGCCGCAAAGGCGCATACGTTGGCTGGTGCAAGCGGGAATGTTTCTGCAAAAGAAGTACATGCACGTTGTGAAAAGCTGGAGCAGGAAGCAAAGCGCCGTAATGTGGACGCCTTAACTCTTAAAGAGCTTGAAGCAGCGCTTGAAACGGCTTGCCGTTCCATGAAAAGTCTTTTGGAATAGCATGTGCATTTGCATGACAAAGGGTACAAAAAAAGCCCCGTACAAAGTACGGGGCATTCTTACTTGGATGGGGCGAATGAAGAGGATTGAACTCTCGACAACACGGGCCACAACCGTGTGCTCTACCAACTGAGCTACATCCGCCACAAGCAGGAATGTGTACTATAGATTTCAGCGTTTGCGGTCAAGCATAAAATTCATTTTTTTGAAAATTTATTGCGTCCGAGGATAACTCGGCTTATACGACCATACATGAGAGGGACTGATATTCGTTGTATAACTTACGATGTTAGAGACCCGTTTAAGGGAGACATATGGAAAAACTAGTTATTCAAGGTGGCGTTCCGTTAAAAGGAACAATTCGTGTCAGTGGCGCTAAAAACGCTGCATTACCGATTCTGATGGGTTCAATCTTACTTGCTGAGCCTGCACGTTTTACAAATGTGCCTAACCTTCGTGACATCCGCACTACAATCAGTCTGCTTGATATCTTAGGATGTCCGGGTCGGTTTGCTGACGGAGTTGTTGAAACAGACGGGTGTGACCCTAAACCGGAAGCGCCGTACGATCTCGTAAAGACCATGCGCGCATCTGTGTTGTGTTTAGGCCCTCTGCTTGCCCGCCTTGGTGAAGCTAAAGTTGCATATCCCGGTGGCTGCGCAATTGGCGCACGCCCTGTTGATCTGCACCTCTCTGCACTTGAAAAAATGGGCGCAGTTTTTGACGTGGACTCAGGCTACATCATGGGGAGATGTGAAGGCCGTTTAAAGGGTGCGCACATTGTATTTGAGAAAGTAACTGTGGGCGGTACAGAAAACCTGCTCATGGCTGCAAGCCTTGCAGAAGGCGAAACAATCCTTGAAAACGCAGCTCGTGAGCCGGAGATTGTAGATCTTGCAAACTTCCTCATCGCCTGTGGTGCTAAGATTGAGGGTCATGGCTCAAGCGTGATTCGTATTCAAGGCGTAGAGCGTCTTGTTGGGTGCGAATACTCCATTATGCCTGACCGCATTGAAGCTGGTACGTTTATGATTGCAGCAGCAATTACAAAAGGTGACCTGCTTCTTGAAGATTGTCCGAATTATGCTCTTGATGCTGTTATTACCAAGCTTGAAGAGATGGGCATGAAAGTAACAAAAGAGGAAAAAGGAACTCGCGTAACCTACGTTGAGCCACTTTCTCCTGTGGAAATTACTACACAGCCGTATCCGGGGTTCCCGACAGACATGCAGGCGCAGTTTATGGCGCTTATGTGCTACGTGGACGGAACATCAATGGTGGAAGAAACTATCTTTGAAAATCGCTTCATGCATGCTCCTGAACTTGCACGTATGGGAGCAGATATTCGCCCTGCAGGACGAACAGCCCGAATCAAAGGCAGAGATTCCCTGCGTGGTGCTCCTGTGATGGCATCTGACCTGCGCGCAAGTGCTTCACTTGTTCTTGCTGGTCTTGCCGCAGAAGGGGAGACTCATGTGCAGCGTATCTACCACCTCGATCGCGGATATGAAAAGATTGAAGAAAAGCTTATTCCGGTTGGTGCGCGTATTCAGCGCATGAATGAAGAATAACTACTTCTGGTTTATCGATGTCTGTAAACTGCGGCCTTTGGTCGCAGTTTTTTTTTGCGGAATGATCGCAATGCAGGAGATGTCTAATTGTGTTGTTGTAACGGTTAGATAAAAAAAATGGACATACTTTGCTGGTAAGCCTTGGCACAGGCTACTGTGAGTGGTATGCCTTGCGGCGTTGTTTCCCGAAACTCTGCTGTACGGGACAAGCCGCAGTTCATCCGTATGGATGGCTGCAGAAAAAGAAGCAGAGATGAATTTCCGGAAACAGTAAGGGTATAAGCCATATACCTTAGTGTTTCTGTTCCTCTTGTCAGCTTTGCAATGAGGGACTGAATGGAAAAGGGGGAACCTGGCCGGCTCCCCCTTCTACTCAGAGTAAGGCAAATCCGTACAGTGTGCTCACTGCACGAATGTGCCTTACTCTGAGCGCCACATTTTTGAAATGCAAACCGCCGCCTGCTTCATATGAAATAGGCGGCGGTTTTTTGCGTCTAATGATATCTATGCAGACAACAAAGTGCAGAAGCTACCAGAGGCGGTTATACAGTGCCATGTAGGCCTCTGCCATTTTCATGTCGGTGAATTCTTGAACCCGCTTGTTGCCGCCCTCTACGAGGCGCTCACGGAGTTTTTCATCGAGCATAAGCTTGTGCAGGTGCGCTGCCAGTCGACGGTAGTCGTGATTCGGAAAAACGAGGCCGCTTTTTTGATCTTCAACAAGCTCAAGGTTCGATGGAAGATTAGAGGCGACGACTGGAAGTTGTCCAACCCAGCCTTCCTTGATGACGCCGGAGGAACCTTCCCCGTTAACAGAAGGAACTGCCAGCAAATCAAAAAACGGCAACTGGTCTCGCGCATCCTGACGTCCCAGCAGGGCAAGATGGCTGCTTACTTTTAATTCTTCAGCAAGCTCTTTGATTTCAGTAAAGAGCGGGCCGTCTCCAACAAAGCGTGCTTCCCATGTCGGGGTATCTTTGTATTTGGCAAGCTCAGCAAGTGCCTTCACAAGAACAACATGTCCTTTTTGCTCGGTGAGTGCGCCAATCATACCGATGATTATGCGATCGTCATCACGCTTTCGTTTAGCCTGATAGCGGGCAGCATCAATACCGGAATGAATTGTGGACACTTTGCTTTTATCCAGCATCGGTGCGGATTCAAGCACGGTATCAGAAATTTCCTGACTGACACCGACAATAGCGTCTGCAAGTAAATATTTCTTCCCACTCCATCCTTTTTTAAGGGGATAGGAAACTCTTCGGGTGTGGACAAGGCTGAACGCATTGCCGCATATTTTTTTGACTATTGCGCCAAGGGACGCGCTTTTGGCGCAGTTTGTATGAATAACTTGCGCACCATATTTTGTAATGGCGCGACGCAGCTTGTACAGGTTGCGTATATCCCAGTCTCTTGTACTGGAAAGCGGCAGCAGGGTAATGCCTTCTACCTTGGCCGCATGGTCGAGTAATGGTGCATTGGCCGGTGCTGCCAACGTTACTGTGAACTTCTGGGAACGGGCTAATGCTCGTGCCAGGTAGAACACTTGCCATTGTCCACCACGCATTTCATTCCCCAGATCAAGCAACAGAATGTGCATAGGTATTTCCTGAATGTTAAGCACGACCCCCCCGTTTCCCCCCGTGAGTTTCGTACTGCAAATGTTATGTTTCTTGTCGGTACATGCAGTGGCTGCAAAAAGCCGGTGCTGCCGAAACAGCACCGGCTCTATAGTACCTTATTTGCAAGCAGAGCCAGAGTCGATAAAAAAAGCGGGTGTACCCGCGTGGTCGGGTTATCGGCTTATAATCAAGTCTCTTTGATTAAATCGGCAGTCCGTTTGCTTCAAGATCTTGTTTGAGAACCTGTCGTATTTCTTTAGCTACAGGGCCGGGGCGAACATCGTTGATTGGCTGTCCTTCAAAGCGGACAATAGAAATACAGTCAGATGTTGTACCGAAGATGAGGACTTCTTTAGCTCTGTAAAGATCATCTTCACGCACTGCCCCGAATTCGATTTTTATTTTGTCTTTCATCAGTTCTACAGCACGCATGATGGTTGTTCCCACAAGCGCGTTGGAGAATTCAGGAACAATAAGTGTCCCCTCCTGATTAACAAGCGCAACGTTTTCTGTTGCACCTTCAGCAATGAAATCATCTGCATCAAAGCTGAACGGGAAATCAAAACCACGCTCATCCGCTTCGCGCTTCATAAGCACGTTTGGGATGTAGTTGGCGCTTTTTACGCGCGCCATATGCGCTGGCTTTGCCGGAATAGAGGAACGGAAAGCAGTAGCGCCTTTTTCGTACCATTCTTCCGGTTTCGGCTTGAACTTGTAGGCGACAATATACAAGCTGCTGACAGGGCATTCTTTAGGGTCAATGCCGAATCCACCCGGGCCTCGCCCAATGAGAACCCGTATAAGGCCGTTTTCGGTTTCCGCAGCCTTAGCTACTTCAACCACAAGCTCAGAAAGCTTTTCCCATGTGCATGGCGGCGACAGGTGTAGTCCTTTTACAGAACGTTTCATGCGCTCAATATGCGCATCAAGCTGATACAGTTTGCCGTTTACCCATTTCATGTTCTCAAAGACGCCGTCTCCCCTGTGGGCGAGGTGGTCATCCATAGGAAGCAACATCAGTCTCGGGTTTTTACAGATACACCCGATGCGGTGTTCGTAAAAGGCAAGTACATCGCGCTCACCAGCGCGACGGCTGTTCAGAATTTTAGAAACGTATTCTTCTGTATCACATACTGTCGCCACGGCTGCTTTCTCCTAGTCGAATACTGTTGTGTCTTTTACACCAAGAAGGTCACGTTTGATAAGCTCTTCTGCAATCTGAACGGTGTTGAGTGCAGCACCCTTACGGATGTTGTCTGCGACAATCCACATATTCAGACCGTTTTCGATGGTTTCATCTTCACGGATTCGGCCAACGTAGGTGTCGTCCTGTCCTGCAGCATCGATAGGCATCGGGTAGATTTTTTCGCCAGGGTTATCAAGCACTGTAACGCCCGGTGCCTGTGTCAGAATCGCACGTGCTTCCGCAGGAGTGATTTTCTGTGTTGTCTCAATATTCACAGATTCACTGTGACCGTAAAATACAGGAATACGTACACATGTTGCGGTCACTTTTACGGAAGGGTCATTGAAGATCTTAATGGTTTCGTTAACCATCTTCATTTCTTCTTTGGTGTAGTCGTTGTCCATGAAGACATCAATTTGTGGAAGTGCGTTAAACGCAATCTGGTGCGGGTACACTTCTGCTTCCGGTGTCTGCATGTTGAACAGCTGACGGATCTGGGTTTCAAGCTCTGTAATCGCTTTTTGACCGGAACCGGATACTGCCTGATAGGTGGAAACAACGATACGTTTAATCTTGGCGGTGTCGTGCAGTGGCTTAAGCGCAACCATCATCTGAATGGTAGAGCAGTTCGGGTTTGCAATAATCCCGTTATGCGAATCAAGCGCTTCGGAGTTCACTTCCGGTACTACCAGCGGGCAGCGGTCGTCCATACGCCAAGCGCTGGAGTTGTCTACAACAACACAGCCTGCTTTGGCAGCAACTGGTGCATACTTTTCAGACGTGGAACCACCGGCGGAAAAGAGCGCAATATCAACGCCGTCAAAAGAGTCTTCAGTCAGTTCTTTGACTGTAAGTTCACCACCCGCAAACGGTACTGTGGTGCCTGCGGATCGTGCAGATGCAAGGGCAATAACTTCGGTTGCCGGAAAATCACGGCCTTCCAGTACGGAAAGCATTTCCCGCCCTACAGCACCTGTGGCACCGACAACGGCAACCACTAAACGATCTTTACTCATGTAAACTCTCCTTGAGCACATAGAAATTAGGTAACAGTCGGTACATAGATAGTAACGGAAACCGCCATTCCCGTGTTATGCTGCACCTTTTTGTATTAAAAACTCGGCCATTTTCCGATCTATTCCATTGATATGATTGAACCACCAGTCTGTGAGGTAGTCCAGAAGCTCCGGAGTAATGTCTGCTTTATCATTCAGGTAATCAAGCAGGAATCCGATTGCGTTAGAGAAGAATTCTCTATGCTGTTCCAGATGTTCCTGAAAGTCTGGCAGCTCGTCACGGTACGAACTCATTAAGTCGGCTTCCGTCGCAAAATGCATGTGCGCATAATCGTTCACTTTATGTATGAGCGAACAAAGCACGGAGTTTTCTTCTCCGTCCATGTATGCATAGTACAAAGTGTTGATAATCTGCGTTAGTTCGGCATGTTGTGTATCAATAACATCAATACCGGTATTCATTGAGGAGTTCCATTCGAACGTCGCCATGCATATCTCCTGAATAGCATCCCTTTCGGAAAGGGCTAGGTGTTCCTTATTAATCTTCTTTCACCGCGAGACAATAGGACAACAATGCTACTAATTCAATCAGTAATATATGGTGAATGTTTTAATAGCGATTTATGAGGTATACGCCGCAGATGAGCAATACTACACCAATTATGCGCATAACTGTAACCGGACGGAGCGGGTAACCTACAAGCCCGTAGTGATCAAAAATAATGGATGCAAGAAGCTGGCCGCAAATGAGCAGAGACATCATGGCAAGGGCACCGATGCGCGGTGCAAGGTAGGTTAGTGTTGTGACTATAACAGCACCCAGTAGTCCACCAATCCAGGCATACCAAGGTGCTGTAGAAGAGGTCAGAGAAGGAAGCGGGGTACGGGATACAAGAATAAGAATCCCTAATGCTACTGTGCCGAGAAAAAAGGAAAATAGTGATGAAAGAGGTGCACTTTTGCTCCAGTGCAGAGTGAGCAGCGCATTCATTCCCATTTGCAGTGGGATAAATGTACCGGCGCAGAGTGCCAGAAACATAAGCAAAGCATGCATGGAAGCCCCTTTGAGACAGCGTATCCTTCCAGTATGATTTTGCGCAGAGACTTGCCCCGAAAAATGGAACTACATACTTTGCACTGCTTGCTGACAAAGAGGTGATGACGGTACTGGCTGGAATACTATGCGAACGTTGTTAATGCCTGCACAATAGGAATGTCTGCTTCAAGGAATGTAAGTTTGCATGCCTCTTCCGGTGAAACCCACTGTACAGTGTGACCTTCTTGAGGGGCAATTGTACCTGTAAACGAGGTTATGTGAAAGAAAAGAAGCGTAACAATAAGCTCCTCATACTCGTGGGTGACGGTCTGCCAGTACTCCCATTTGGTGGGGGTGATATCGAGCTCTTCCTGAAATTCGCGCACCAGTGCAGCGTCCGGCGTTTCTTCCGGCTCAATTTTTCCACCGGGGAATTCCCAGAATCCCCCGAAAGGCGCAGTATCCGGTCTGCGTGCGGCAAGATAGCGATCATTATCCCACACAATTCCGGCAACAACGGTGATGGCTTTTTTCATCGTTATACCGCCAATGTTTCCCGTTGTTTCTCCAGTTCGTTGATTTCCATTTCCAGCTCACCCATCTTTTCCATAAGGGTTTCGCTGTCGTTCTGGAGTTGTCCGAAGCGCTTGAGTGCGTCCTGCATGGCTGCTGAATTAGCAAAGAATTCAGGATCAGCCATTTGCGTCTCAAGCTCTCCTTGTTCTTCCAGCATGAACATAAGCTCTTCTTCCATTTTTTCGTACTTCTGCTGTTTCGGTTTAAGTTCTTTATAAATACGGTTGCGCAGTTCCGCCTGTTCGCGCTTGAGGCGTTTTTGTTCTTCTCTGCTTAGCCCGCCGCCAGCAGTTGCCTCTTTTGACTTTCCAGCAGCAAGGGCATTTTGATTTTTACGGTATGCGTCGTACTCATCAAAGCCGCGTTCATGCACAGTAAGGCCGTTGGGAGAAAGGCTCCACAACTGATCAGCCACTTCTTTTAGCAGGTAGCGGTCGTGGGCAACCATCAGGATTGTGCCCTCAAAGGAGGCGAGAGCTTCAATAAGAGCCTCACGGGATTCAAGGTCAAGATGGTTTGTCGGTTCGTCGAGAACAAGAAAGTTGCAACGGGAAAGAAATAGGATCGCCATCATGAGGCGGCTTTTTTCACCACCGGAAAGCTCTCCCACAACTCGTTCAAAGTAACTTTGTCCAAGCATAAACAGACCGAGAACAGACATAAGCTCTTCTTCGGTTGTTTTAGGGTCAGACAGTCTGCGGATTTCGTTAAGCACAGTATTCTGTGCATTCAGCGTATCAAGCTGATGCTGGGAGAAGTAGCCCATCTTTGCTTTGGAAGCCATCATGATGGAACCGCTGTTCTTTTCTAGACGTCCGGCGATAAGCTTGAGCAGAGTGGATTTACCGCAGCCGTTTGCTCCTACAAGGGCAATCTTTTGACCACGGTACAGTTGAAATTCTAAATTTGACCAGAGAGTTACCCCGTCCGGGTATGTAAAGCCGAGGTTGTCTACGCTGAGGATGAGCTTTTCAGCAGGGGCAGGCTCTGGCCATGAAAAAGCAAGCTGTTTACGTTTGGACTCAAACTTGATTCCATCAAGCTCTTTTTGCAGGCGTTGCGCCATTTTTTGTTTGGAACTTGCCTGTCGAGCCTTGGTAGCTTTGGCTTTGAAACGGCGGACAAAGTCCATGTTGTGTGCAATGCTTTCTTGTAACTTGGCTGCCTCACGTTCTTTTTGAGCTTCAATCTCTTCTTGAATCACGAGAAACTGCGTGAAGTTGCCTTTACGGAATGCTGGCTTGTTACCGCCAAGGTACAGAATGTGGTTCCCCACTTTATCCATGAAAAATCTGTCGTGAGCTACGAATATGAGCACACCCTGATAATCCAGCAGGAAGTTTTCCAGCCATTCTACAGCATCGAGGTCAAGGTGGTTTGTCGGTTCGTCAAGAAGCAGTACATCGGCTCCTGCAGTAAGAACGCGGGCAAGCTTGGCACGTTCGCGCCAGCCACCGGAAAGTTCACGCATGGACTTGAGCCACTTGTCTTCGCTGAAACCGAGACCAGTGAGCACCGTTTTTGCTCTATGCTCCGGATTGTGGCCGTAAATTTGTTCTAATTCAGCCTGACGTATTCCAAGACGTTTGAGCGCGGTTTCATCTTGAGCCTGACTTGCGGCCTCCCATTCTTCCCAGAAATCATTCCAGTCCGGTAATACTTCAAGTACCCAGCTGAGCAGTGGGAGATCCAGCAGTGATTCGTCCATTTCCTGTTGGACAAATCCTAACCGGCATCCTTTGGGCAGCAGCACACGTCCGGAATCAACCGAAGTAATTCCAGCAACCATTTTAAGAAGTGTTGACTTACCGCACCCGTTAGGGCCGCAAACACATAGGCGTGTACCATCCGCAATGTCTAATGAAAACTGAGGGATGATCTCTTCGCCGCCGTAAAATTTGGATATATTATCTAATGTAATGCTCATAATGTTCTCGCGAGAAGCCTCGAATACCAGATGATGTATTGAAAGACCAGTATGGCTTCAGATGGGTGAGAAATTAGTACGTTGCTCCGTTATTTCTCAAAGTCGATCCTGCTTCGCTTTTGCGTTTTCTTGCGCCTTGCACTGTACTAGTTTCTCACCTATCTGAAGGTAGGGGCGAGTAAACTCATTTTATGAAAACACAATAACTTTTTAGCGACAGTGAAGGAGCAGTACAGTGATTTTAGGAGTAGAAGGTAGCCCGAGGCGGGGAGGAAATTCGTATTCCATGCTTACCATGTTTTCTGAACACTGTACTCGGGAGGGAATGTCGTTTTTTGATGTTCACCTGCGTGATTACAGGTATGAGCCATGCGTAGGATGTGAACGGTGCAGGAAAGATAAAATCTGTACAAAGTTCACTGACGGAATGACATTATTGTATCCGAAGATTCAAGAATCTAAGGGGCTGGTACTGATTTCCCCTGTGCATAATTATAACGTAACAGCTTGGGTAAAAGGGTTTATCGACAGATTCTACTGTTATTACGATTTTACTAAAGATCGTCCTCGAGGTTGGTCCAGCAGGCTTGCAGGGCAAGGGCGAAAAGCTGTGATCGGAGCCATTGCAGAGCAGGAAACAGAAGCGGATATGGGCATTGCTATGGATGCCATGCGTATGCCGCTGGAGGCCTTGGGCTTTGAGGTCGTGGCAGAACTTCCAGTGCTTAATATTTTCGATGCAGGGCATATTAAGAAAAATGATGTTGCTGTTAACCAAATTGCTGAGGCGGCACAAAAATTGGTAACCTCATTACGCAGTTCATAGCTACACTATAATTCTGACAGATGCCGCTCTGGTATCTGTGTTTTGAACTAAAAAAGAGGCGTACAGAGTATTTTTGAGAATTTCTCAAAATGGCTCTGTACGCCTCTTTTCCTTTGTTTATCCACCTGTTGCGCACGCTGCTTCCGCGCCTTTGGCGCATGTTTTGCAATTCCCCTTCTGACAGAAATTCCACTTGGGAGGAAACGTCATGCAAAGCAGTGTGTATAGCGCCCTATTCGGTGCTCTTACAAATGAACACCGTCTCAATAATATCAGTAACAATTTAGCTAACATAAATACAACAGGCTACAAGCGTGACACCCTTGCCTTTAAGGACACCTTTGTCATGTTTGCCCATGATCAGATTATGGAACCTGTGGCAAATGTTCGCTCAGAAAAGTTGTTCCCGGAGCCTAAGCTCATGGCAAAGCCGCGTATTGCAGTGGCTCAGACCGATTTTTCGCCGGGAGCAGTAAAACTTACTGGAGGCCCTTTGGATATGGCAATCCACGGGGAAGGTTTCTTTAAAATCCAAACTCCTGACGGTGAGTATCTGACCCGTAACGGCAAGTTCCGTCAAAGCACTGACGGCACCTTGGTTACTGACAGAGGCTACCCTGTACTCGGTGATGGCGGGCCTATTGAATTGCCACGTAACGCAAAAGTTATTGTTGGTGAAAGAGGTGAGGTCTACGCAAACAATGTGCAGGTGGGGCAGCTTCAGCTGGTTACCTATGATGATTTGAAAAGTTTGGAAAAGCTCGGACAGAACTTGTTCAGAGTTCGTGATGGCTCCAATGCAGCAGAGCAGCCAGCAGCAACCGCTTCTATTCAGCAGGGTGCTCTTGAGTCAGCAAACGTGGAGGTCGTTTCAGAAATGGTAAACATGATTGAAGCGCACCGCCAGTTCGAAGCCTATACCAAAGTTATGAAAGCCAGCAGCGAACTGGATAAAAACTCAACGCAACGCCTTGGTAAATCCAGCGCGTAGTTTATCGGAGGATACTAGTTATGATGCGTTCCCTTTGGACCTCTGCGTCCGGTATGTACGCCCAGCAGTTGAACATTGATACTATTTCTAACAACCTTGCAAACGTAAATACCATCAGCTTTAAGAAGAGCCGCGCAGAATTTGAAGATCTTATGTATCAGTCCATGAAGATCGCCGGTTCTCCTACAGGTGACAACGGGCAGGTTCCAACTCCTGTTCAGGTTGGTATGGGTGTTCGTCCGGCAAGTGCACATAAGTTCTTCACTCAGGGTGATTTCCAGAATACCACAAACCCGCTTGATTTTGCCATCGAAGGCGAAGGCTTTTTCCAGGTAGAGGTGAACGGTGAGCTTCGTTACACCCGTGCCGGTGCATTCAAGCTGGATAAAGACGGAACTGTTGTGACTTCCAACGGCTACAAACTCCAGCCGGAATTTGTTGTGCCGCAAAATACTAAAAGCATCACCCTTGGTGAGAAAGGCCGTCTCGTAGCTCTTGATTCCCAGGGCAATGAATTAGCTGCTGCGGATATTCCGCTGTACTCTTTCATCAACCCTGCCGGTCTCGATCCACTCGGTCGTAATATTTATGCACAGACACAAGCTTCTGGTGATGCAGTAGAGAACGTGGCCGGTGAAAACGGTACGGGCACTCTTGCTCAGGGCTTCCTTGAGATGTCCAACGTAAAGATCGTTGACGAAATGGTAAATATGATCGTTGGTCAGCGTGCATACGAGATGAACTCAAAATCAATCCAGACATCTGACTCAATGTTGAAGCTTGCATCACAGCTCAAAAGTTAGCGTAGCCCATTCGGAGTATGCGTATGCGTAATATAATTGTCATTTCCATGCAGCGGATAACGCTCTGCTGCATGGCTGTATGGATGCTGGCAATGGCGACTACTGCTGTTGCTGCAGAGGCTGACTGGCACTTTACAGTATTTCCTGCTGCAATCGTGAAGGGAGACACTGTACTGCTTGGCGAGATCGCACAACCTTCCGGTGATATTTCGGAGGAGTCCTGGCAGAATCTTGCAAAAAAGAAGCTGTGGCCTGCACCGAACAGAGTTGGACGGCCTATGGCTATTACACGTCCGAAATTGCGCAATGCGTTACAGCGCTACCTTGGTAAGATGGCTTCAAAAGCTGTGTTGCCCGGTTCCATTGCTCTTCAGCGTGGTGGAAAGGTTGTGCAGAAGAATACGCTCTCGCAAATGGTTTCACGATCTATCACTAATGCTACGCAGCAGTTGGATGGTGAAGCAGTCTTGCGTGATATGACTATTCCGAATTTTATATTTCTTCGTGATGCAAAAAACCGTCTTGATATTGAACCGCTCAGAACTGTTGATGCCGGACGTATAGCAATCAGGTTCATGGAGCTTGATCCGAACGGAAAGGTAGTACGTCGCGTCAATGGCGGTGCGTTTTTAGACTTATGGGTAACTGTGCCTTGCGCAGCTGCACCGTTAAATAGAAACGATATTTTGACACCGGAGCAGATTACATACCAGCGCAAGAACTTGGCGTACCTGCGTGGTGATGCGTGGGACGGACGAGGCGGGCCATACAGGGTTACCCGTACTCTTGGTGCTGGAACACCGATCTTTGAGCAGGATTTAGAGATTGTACCGGTTGTTACCAAAGGTTCTCGAGTTGCCCTTATCTACAAGGGTAAGGCTATCCGTTTGTCAGTTGTAGCACTGGCAATGGAAGACGGGCGTACAGGAGAGGTTATTCCGGTTCGCAATTTGCAAAGTAAGAGAACAGTTTACGCAACAGTGTTGAATGACAGCACGTTGGTTATTGAAAGAAAACGCTAAACGTATTGAATTTAGCGGAGATAACAAAGTTTTTGAGTATGAGGTATTCCATGAATATTCGTTTTTACACTGTCATCATTCTGGCAGCACTCCTGTTAACGGGGTGTCAGGCTGCCAAGGAAAAGCCGGTTCCATCAATGCCGCTGGCAGAACCGCCGCAATTGCTTACTCCAGAGATGCAGCAGGCAAATCCGGGCTCTCTTTTCCAGCCAACTAACGCAGATTTCCTGTTTGCAGATAACCGCGCCCGAAGAGTTGGTGACATCGTTATGGTGAATATTGTGGAAAATGCCACTGCCAATAACAAGGCAAATACCAAAAGCGACAAAGACTCTTCAATTGATCTCGGCATTGATGCTTTCTTCGGTAAGTCTTCTGTTCCGGTATTCGGAAAGATTGGTAACCCGATGTTGAAAGCTTCCAGCGGAGTTAAATTTAAGGGTGACGCTGAAACAAAGCGTGAAAATAAATTTACCGCAACGGTTGCGTGTCGTGTGTTGAAAGTGGGCACAGGGGGAATGCTTCAGATTGAAGGTGTTCGTGAAACTCAGGTGAACGATGAAACACAGTACCTCATGCTTACAGGTCTTATCCGTGCTCGCGATATCAGAGATGACAACAGCATCCTTTCAACACAGGTTGCTAATGCCCGCATCAAGTACTTTGGTGAAGGTGTTGTGTCTGACAAGCAGAAGCCGGGTTGGGGTACACGCCTCATGGATACTATTTGGCCGTTCTAAGACAGGGTGAAATTACTATGAAACGTATTCAACACATAGCAGCGCTTTTGATTTTCGCATTCGTTATGGCTGCAGCGCTTCCGCAGGCTGCCAGTGCTGTGCGTATCAAGGATATTGCTGACTTTGGCGGCGTCCGAGATAACCAACTTGTAGGATATGGCCTTATCACCGGTCTTAGTGGCACAGGTGACAGTTCCTCTTCTACATTCACTACCCGTGCTGTTGTGAACATGCTGGAAAAAATGGGCGTGAGCGTAAGTACACGCGACATTAAATCCAAAAACATTGCAGCGGTTATGGTTACTGCAAAACTTCCAGTTTCTGCAAAACCGGGTTCCCGAATTGACGTAACTGTTTCCAGCCTTGGCGATGCAAAAAGCTTGCTTGGTGGCGTTCTGCTTATGACTCCGCTGAAAGGTATTGACGGGCAGGTGTATGGTATCGCGCAGGGTGCTGTTGCCATTGGCGGTTTTTCTGCAGAAGGCAAAGCCGCAAAGGTGACAAAGAACATTACCACAGTGGGGCGTATTCCTAACGGTATGAACGTTGAACGCGCAGTGCCGTTTAAGTTTAATAGCCAGAATACCCTGACCTTGAATATGCACAATCCTGATTTTTCCACAACAAATCAGGTTGTAGAAAGTTTGAATATGGCAATTGGCGGTAACTTCGCTTTTGCTAAAGATATTTCCACTATTTCTTTGGATGTGCCTCCGCAGTACATAAACAATATCGTACCGCTCATGGCAGCTATTGAAAATATCGAAGTGAGACCTGACCAGAGAGCTCGTGTTGTTGTTGACGAGAACACAGGCACAGTTGTTGTGGGTAGCAATGTTACCATTTCACCTGTGGCGATTGCTCACGGTTCCTTGCAGATTGTTGTTCAGGAAGACCAGAAAGTATCGCAGCCTAATCCGTTCTCACAGGGTAAAACTGTGACAACTCCGCAGACTAACGTACAGGTCAAAGAAAAGAACAAACGTCTGGTTCTGGTAGAAGGTGCAACCTTGAAGGAACTGACCGAAGGTTTGAATGCTATCGGCGCTACGCCGCGCGACCTTATCTCTATCCTCAATGCTCTGAAAGCAGCCGGTGCGCTGCATGCGGAACTGGAGGTGATCTAAGATGGTATCTCCTGTTGATTCTGATCTGCTTAATGCCTCTATGGGGGCACAGCAGTTAAAAGCAAAATCTAAGCAGCTTGCCGCCCTGAAAAAGGGCGGCGCTGAAGAAAAAGCAAAACTGCGTAAAGCGGTTGAGGGCTTTGAAGCCATCTTTATTCAAAAGATGTGGCAGCAAATGCGAACCTCAATACCGAAAAGCGGTATGTTTAACAGCCGTGAAGAAAAGATGTGGCAGGGGATGTACGATCAGGAACTGGCGGTTAAAATGTCGCAGTCCGGTGGTGTCGGGCTTGCAGATCTTCTGTATTCCCAGCTTTCAGATAAGCTTGGTGATGCGAGCCGCAGTACCCATAGCAGCGGTGCAGATGTTCCTCCGGTCAGAGACCTGTCTTCTAATGACGTCTTTACCAAAATTAAGGCGCTCTCCGAACGTGATGGCCCAAAAACAAAGAGTGTTCAGCCATTGGATGATTTGTATTCTCCGATGGAAGAACAGGAAAGTCAGGCTCAGTCAGTCGCAATGAAGGTTGTTAAGACTGATCTGGACTCCATGTCCGACAAGGATGTGGTTGAGAATGTTGACGAGCTTGAACGTCAGCTTGAGATGGAACTTGCTTCTGACCCTGCGCAGGTTTTCCAGCAACAGGGACAGGTGGCTCCAGATAACCGTGCGTCAGCAGAGCCAGTTCGGAACAATTACAAGCCAGCAGTTGAGACGGATGTTACTCCGGTTGGTGGACTGGAAGCCTCCGGTGCCACATCTCAGGTGCTCGGCATGGGTGGGCCGGTTCCTCCTTCTCCAGATATGGCAACGATTAACTGGCCGCTTCCCGGGCCGATTTCTTCCCAATTCGGTTGGAGGAAAGATCCGTTCACAGGGAAGCGTGCCTGGCACAGCGGAGTGGATATTGCCGGTAAGGTCGGTGATCCCGTAGCTGCTGCATGGGATGGTAAGGTCATTTATTCCGGTGAAAAGGATGGGTACGGAAAACTGGTTGTTCTGGAGCATCCTAACGGATGGCGCAGTTACTACGGCCATAACAGCAAATTGGATGTCAAAGTCGGTGAGAGTATCGCGGCTGGCAAGAAAATTGCTGAAGTAGGAAGTACAGGACGTTCCACAGGGCCGCATCTGCACTTTGAAGTGCGTCAGGGTGAACTTGCATGGAACCCCCAACAGATTAGATCCCGCCTGATGGCAGGACTTCCCATAGGTCGGGTAACGTAACGGAGAAACCATGTACACAGAAACTCACCAGAATTTACATCGTCAGGAAAAAGCGCTTGAGGTGCTTGAAACGCTACTTGGGGAAGAGTTTGCCGAGTTACGTGAGCGTAAACCGGAATCTATTACCGCGATTGAGTTTTCTGTTCATGAGCTCATGCGACAAATTGCTAACGAGCGTACAGAGCTGAAAAATACTCTGGGTGGACAGCGGCTTGCGGATGTTATTCAGATTCTTTCAGAGGAAGAACAAACAGAACTTAACGGGATGCTTGCCCGCATTGATGTGCTGGAAAAACGTTGTTCTCGTCAGGCTTCCATGAACGCTGAACTTGCTCTTGCTCTGCATGATCAAAGTCAGGCACTGCTCAACCATCTCCAAAGTCAAATTCAACCACGCAAACACGCTACCTACGGAAAAACCGGATCATATACGCAAAGTCGTCCGGAGGCCGTACTTATACACGGGAGACTCTAAATGGCTATAACCTCGTTACTCAATTTGGGCGGCAATTCCGTCTACACTCCTCCTAAGGAAATAAAGCCTACTGATAGCAACATCCCTGCACGTAAAACGAGCGATGTTGCGTCTGCAGAGCAGTCTGTTCGAAACACCGGTATTTTTTATCTACCGGGGCTTATGAACGTCAGTAAGACTGGTAACGAGGTGATCTCTCAATTCATGGAACAGGTTGAGTTGCAGAAGGTCGGGCGTACCTCGGACTTTGCTCGTTGGGACAGCCAGCGTGAAATGCTGCTTAATGTTGATTCCATGTTTGCCACAGAAGATGCCCGAGGCTCTCAGGATACGATCAGTCGTTTTTTTGATAACTGGAAAACACTGAGTACAAATCCGCAGGATGAGTCTACAAGACAGGCTGTTCTTTCCAGTTCAGAAGCTGTTGTTGAGATGTTGCGCGGCCAGCGCGATATGTTGAAGGCAACATCAAATGCGTTGGGTGAAGCCGTTCAGGAGTCATTAACCAGCCTTAATGACAAATTGCAGGCTCTCGTGGACGTAAATGAACGTTTGGCATCGCCTGACAATTCCGGAATGCGTAGTGAACTGATTCGCGAGCGAAATGAAATTGTTCATGCCATTTCAGAGAAGTTGGATATTGATACCAATTTGAATACCCGCGAGCAGATGAAAGTTTCTACCCGTTCCGGATTCACACTGGTGGATGCAACATCTGCATACACATTGCAGTTGAGTGAGCCATCTATTTCATCCCGCCTAACTCCTGCTTCCACCTTTGACGGTAACGTATCTTTTTCAGGTACCTCCTCCCGTGAAGTGACGCTTGAAATCACACAAGGCGGTGCAGTAGGCACAGGTGAAGTACGTTTCAGAGCTTCATTGGACGGTAAGCGTTCATGGCTTTCTGATGCAGAAGGCAATGATCTTCAATTCACAGTTGAAGCAAACGGAACAGCACCGTCAGTACAGAATTTAGACGTAACCTTTAATGCCAACGCAGGAATGCTTGCAGCTGGCGATACATTCTCCATTGTGCCAAAGCAGCACGTTACCGGATTTACACCGCAGGGACGTGTGAACCTGACACCCCAGTCCTTTTTTGACGGCAGCGACAATGAATTGCGTATTACAGGCGGACAGATTGCAGGGTTCATGCAGCTGCGTGATAACAAACTCGGTACTTATTCTGAAAAGTTGGATGCACTTGCATCTACAATAATTACAGCAGTAAACAAGTTTCATGCGCAAGGCGCATCCACGGTTTCCCAGTCTGAGGTGACAGCTTCAAATACTGTTGTGAACCCGGACGTGCCGCTTGCAGGCAACGGCTCTGGCCTGGCAACGAATAACAATATTTCTGCCGGTAAAATGACCCTTATTGTTTCAAATACAGAAACCGGCAAGCCTGCGCCTACCACAGCGTACGGTATTATCGATTTTTCCAGTGTTGCTCCGTACTCACGGGATTTTGATCCTTCTGTGCACTCCTTAAACAACGTGCGTGATGCTCTGAACAGTTCCCTTGGACAGTTCGGCTCTGCAACTGTTGAAGGAAACGCGTTGAAAATTACTGCAACAGAGAATCATTCATTCTCCTTTGGAGAAGACACATCAGGGCTGTTCGCAGCTTTGGGAATGAATACATTTTTTGCGGGCACAACTGCCAGTAATATGGAAGTCCATGCTGGGTTACGTGAAAATCCTGCTGCTATTAATGCTGGTGTTGTAAACAATGCAGGTGCCGTTGTGGCAGAAAATGGTGATATTGCTAAGTCCATTGGTGCTCTCAAGGATAAGCCTTTCACGTTTGCGACTCCGGGGGAAGCAACAAAGAAAGAAAGTGCGCGCGACTATTACTCCGCCTTGAGTGTACAGGCAAAAGATGATGCAGCAAAAGCGTTATACAAAACGCAATTTAATGAGGCCCTGCTACTTGACCTTTCTCGTCAGAATGCCACAATACACGGCAGCAATTTAGATGCTGAAATTTCAGAAATGACCCGATTCCAGCATTCGTACAAGGCAGCAGCAAAACTCATTATGTCTGCAGAAGATATGATGCAGGCCATCGCTGGAATGCCTAATTAACAGAAGACCACTGTGAATGGCGGATACCGCATGTCGCAGTTGTTCCTGCGACAGCAGGTTTTTGTCATAAAACTTTAGCAAGAGTAGTGACGCCTATGCTTATACTGACCCGACGTGCGGGGGAGAGCTTGTGCATAGGGGACAACATAAAGGTCACAGTCCTCAGTGTACAAGGAAAGCAGGTAAAGATTGGATTGGATATACCAGACGGGATGCCGGTATACCGTGAAGAAGTTTATTTGCGAATTAAAGAACAGAACCGTCAGGCAAGTGAAACGCTCGACACAGACTTTTTAATGGCAACAGAATTATGGAAAAGCAAAAAGAAATAGTAATCGAAACCCGTATAGGTACACAAAGTGTCTCTATGGATAAAGTCATTGAGTTTCCTCGGGGGCTGCTGGGTTTTGAGAACCATCACAACTTTACGTTGCTTCAGCTTCGGGATGCCTCTCCATTTCTTGTTCTGCAAAGTACTGAAGAGCCGAAACTGGGGTTTCTTGTAGCAGACCCTTACAGCTTTATTGACGACTATCCAGTTATTATTAACTCTGTTGATGAAGAAACGTTGCAGGTTAAAGATCCATCCGATGTTGCCGTGCTGGTAACCGTGACTATTCCACATGGGCGACCGGAGAATACTGCTTTGAACCTGACAGGTCCGATTCTGGTGAACAGAAAAAGTCGTCGCGGAGTGCAGACTCCGTTGAATGACCGTAAGATTCCGACCCAACTGTATTTGAATATAGAGAGTAGCTAATTTTTGCTGGTTGAAATGCGTAAGCAAGCAAAAAGGGTGAGTTGATTGGTTCAACTCACCCTTTTTTTATTCTACTAACTGACAGTCACGAAGAGGTATTTGCGGGCTGTCAGGATATTGTATTATAGTTAGATTACCTTGTTCAGTGCGTATTCAATAATACCTTCTGCACCTTCCGCTTTCAGACGCGGAATGAGGTCACGAACAAGTCCCTGATCTACAACAATCTCTACAGAGTGCCATGCTGTATCTGTAAGTTCAGCAATGGTTGGAGAGTTCAGAGAAGGAATTTCATTAAGAATTTCCGGAAGCTTATCACTCGGTACGTTCATTTTGAGACCGACGAGGGACTCTGCACGTAAAGCGCCCTGCAAAAGCAGATCAATCTGTTCTATTTTACGGCGCTTTTCAGGATCAGCCCAGGCTGCTTCGCTTGTGACGAGCTGTGTGTTGGTGACGAGCACTTCAGCAATAATGCGCAGGCCGTGAGCGCGAATAGTTGTACCGGTTTCGGTTACTTCAACAATCGCATCGGCAAGTCCTTCAACAACCTTCGCTTCTGTCGCACCCCATGAGTACTGTACATCCACATCAATACCGGCATCTTCAAAATATTTTTTGGTAACGCCAAGCAATTCCGTAGCAACACGTTTGCCTGCGAGGTCTTCCGGACGCTTGTACGGAGAATCGCCCGCAACAGCCAGAACCCAGCGAGCAGGGCGGTTGGATACTTTGGAGTACACGAGGTCAGAAACAACCTTTACGTCTGCGCCAGTCTCAAGCAACCAGTCTTTACCAGTAAGACCTACGTCAAGAATACCGTCTTCAATGTATGAAGGGATTTCCTGAACACGACAAAGGCGTGCGGTGATTTCCGGATCGTTGATCTCAGGAAAGTAGTTTCTGTGGTGCTGGTGAATTTTCCAGCCGGAGCGTTCAAAAAGGCTTAAGGTAGGTTTTTCTAAAGAACCTTTAGGCAGACCGAGTTTGATAATTGGATTGGTAGAAGACATTATGAGTAGACCTCCTTAGGGTCGAAAACTAACGGCGAACAGATTGAAACGTCGCCCTCTTTGTTACGTTCACGATAAAAACAGCTTTTATACCCTTTATGGCAGGCCGCGCCGCCTTTTTGCTCTACGATCAGCAGAATTGTATCGCTGTCGCAGTCAAGGCGCACGGCCTTGATATGCTGGGTATGTCCTGACGTTTTGCCTTTATGCCACAGTGCATTACGGCTGCGGCTAAAGTAATGGGCTTCGCCCGTTTCAAGAGTCCTGTTCCAAGCTTCTTCATTCATATAGGCCATCATGAGCACATCGCCAGTTGCTGCATCTTGAGCAATAGCGGGAACAAGACCACCTGTTTTCGCAAAGTCAGGGGTAAAGTCTGTCATTTAAGTCCCTTTGGTAGTCTTTGTTATAATGTTTCGGGAAGGATTTCCAAATTTGTAAATTGTATGCCTAACTAATAATCCTGAGAGTTGCAACTCTCATTATGGCAAATGCCCCCCTGTTTACGGGGAATGTTGCTGCCTCCGGCGGGTCTCCGACGGGCAGGCGGGCGTTGCCTCCTGCACCCCCACAAGGGGACACGTCCCCTTGACCCCGAATATACGCGAGTCTGACGTTGGAAGCCGTGTAAGAGCTACTTCTTAAAAGAAATTTGTTTAGCGTACGACATCAACATGGATGGAAGCAAGGTGCTCCAGTTCTTCGCTGAGGGAAAGTGCATGGCTGAGTGTGTCTGCCCAGCAAACGAGCCCATGCTTTTCCATGTAGACAGCATCATGCGTGATGGCAGCCTTACCTGTTGCTTTTGCAAGTTCCACTGTCCCAGGCTCAAAAGCAGGTGCCGTGGTCATACGGGAGCCGATTAAATCCGTTTCATAAATAGGGAGTTTGAGCATTTTTTCAGGAGCTACAAGCACACCCAGAGCAAGAATTTTTGGCGGGTGTGTATGTAAGATAGCACGAGCCTTTGGTTGATTGCGATAAATATCTAAATGCATTTCGCCTTCGGAAGACGGTTTACTGCCGGAAAGAACCTTGCCGCTTGCAATGTCCACCAGAACAAAATCCTTCGGCTCAAGGCATCCCTTGGCAGAGCCAGTTGCTGTCATAAGACAGGCATCACCAAGCCGTATGGATGCATTACCATTGAAGCCGGAGAACAGTCTGCGGCTCCACGCGCTGCGACAGACACTAGTGATTTCCTCAATGTCTTCACGGCGGATGTCTTTAGGCGTTATCAGATTAGCGGGGGTTGGTGTCTTTTTGATGTCGATAAGCGGTGTTTTGTCTAACGCTTCAAGCGGCTCCACACGCATTTTGTTGGTATCGATTTCAAGAATGGTGACAGTATGAACGCCCACAGGGTTAGGACGTGCAGGGGAACGTGTGGAAAAAATACCGCGTTTCGGGCGGGAGTGATCGCCGCGCGGATGTACTGCCATAACGTCCCTGTCAGCCTTATGGAGCCACGTCAGCAGATCAATGGATTGACCGACTTGTAACCCTTCAAGTCCTGCTGCGAATTGGGGCTCAAGTTCTACCCAGCCTTCTTTGCCTCCCTCATCGCCCTGCTTCGGGCATGTCTCCAGATCATCAAACTGTGTGCGAACTCTGCCTATGAATTGAATTTCTGCGGTCATGGTGTGTTCCTGTGAGCTGAAAATGAGTAGCTGCAAAGTGGTGTAGAAAATACGTTGCTGGAAAAAACTTTGTAACGAGGCCTTACCCTACGCGAAGTGATCGAAACCGCCTTCAGTGACGGATTGTCCGTTGAGCATCACTTTGCCGTTATTGGTGACGGTTCCCAGCTTTTGCATCTGTGGAAGTTTCATATGCAGTTCTGTAAAGATGGATGCAGGGCAGGTGCCGAGCAATGCGTAATCTTCACCGCCTTTGAACGCTTCCAGCACTGGATCACAGTCATTTTCCAGTGCAAATGAAAGCTGCTCTGCGTGGAGCATGTCTGTTGTGATGTTGATGCTCGCCCCTTTGCTGGACGGTTTGTCAGCTGAGGCAGTAGTTTTGTCTCCAAGCAGTCGAGGAATATCACGTGCAAGCCCGTCAGATAAATCCATCAGTGTGACTCCGCTGTACGCAGAGAGGATTTGTCCAGCTTCAAGCTGCGGTACTGGACGCAGGTGCGCGTTTGTTGCTGCAGGGTATTCGTCTACTGCATTGCGACCTATGGATTCCAGCGCATACAGTCCTGTTCGGGCAAGGCCGAGCGTACCGATGAGGAAGATCACATCGCCTTCTGAGCATCCAGTGCGGTTTAAGAATACAGGCGTTCCGCCGGCGGTGCGTGTTGGTGCGCCCCAGATGGTAACAGATGTTCCTAAAATAGGTGATTTGGAAAGATCACCGCCTGCCAGCGGTACATTGTGCTTTTTAGCAAGGCTTGCCATGCCTCCGAAGAAATCATCCCAATATGCATGATTACGGCCTTCAGGAATCATAAGGTCAAGCGAGAAGCCCAGCGGTGTAGCACCGGATGCAGCAATATCGCTCAGGCTGACAGCAAGCGCCTTGTAGCCGATATCTTCAGGCGAAAAGTACTGCTCACGAAAATGCACATCTTCAAGAAACAAGTCGGAAGACAAACAAACACGTTCAGGGCAGGAGAGTACTGCGCAGTCATCGCCACGCCCGACAATCAGATGCGGGTGGCTGTTGGGAAAATGGCGGTCAATGCAGTCTAAAAAAGCAACTTCGGACGATAATTTTTTCTGTGTCATGGATGACTCCTGAATAATGGCTTCCGGCAAACTGGGTGCAGATCGTAAGGATAGCGCGTTTGCCGGAATTGGTCATGGATATTGGGTTAGTCTTCCATAACTAAATATGCTTCCATAATGACTTTCAGCCCGAAGCCGGGGAAGTTCACACGGTATTTGTCTGGTGGCAGATGTTGAATAATCTTGCCGCGTCCGAAAATTTTGTGTGTGCAGTGTCCAAGTTTTCCACCGCTCACGCTGCTGCCGCTGCTTCCAGATGCTGCACTCGGTTTTGGCTTCGTAGTAGAACCGCTTTTCTGCGGTGCGCGGTGAGGCGGCGTGCTGGTAGGACGTGCTGTCTGGGTGACGGTGCCTGCGTAGTTCTCGCGCCATTCTTCATAGAGGGAACCCGGAATATCCCGCACAAACGGGCTAGGGATAGCAGGCTCGTTGCCGCCAGTGCCGCGTGCATACAAAGAAGACGGCACAAACAGGCCAAGGTATTTACGCGCACGGGTGCACGCAACGTACATGAGGCGGCGTTCTTCCTCGAACTCATCTGCTTTCTGTACGGCATGGCGTGAAGGGAAGCGATCTTCAACCAGATCGATGATAAGCACAGCGTCCCACTCAAGGCCTTTAGCAGAGTGGATTGTGGATAGCGTAATGAGTTCCGGATTCTCTTCTTCCTGTTTCTGTGTCGGGTCTTCCAGTGAAAGATCAGACAGGAACATGTCGATATCTGAGTAGCCGGACGCAATCTGCACAAGCTGCTCAAGCCCGTGTTCACGACGCGGGTAATCATCCGGATAGATGGTCTTAAGCTTTGGCTTGTAGTGCGCAAGCACCTCTTCAAGCAGCTCTACAGGCTCCAGACGCTGACGGCGCAAGGAGTCGATCAGATCAAGGTCTTCGCGCAGGTCAGGGTAGCGAACCAGTGCTTTTTGCAACTTGGTCGGGTCTTCAGCCTGTGTTGCTTCATAAATACGGATAGATGTCTTAGGGCCAACGCCCTTGATATTGGCGGTTAGTCTGTGGAATGCCGGTAAATCAAGCGGGTTCATCAGCAAGCGCACATAGCTCATTACGTCTTTGACGTGCGCAGCATCAGAGTATTTTAGTCCGCCGAATTTGCGGAATTTCAAACCAAGCTTATTCAGCTGCATCTCAAGATGGTAGGACTGGTAGCCCGCGCGGAACAGTACAGCAATCTCGTTGTTCTTGTATTTTTTGCGCAGCTTGCCGATCTTATCCACCACCATTTTTGCCTGTGTCAGGTCAGACAGCGGAAGAAGCACTTCCGGCTTTCTTCCGTCTTTCTTGTTGGAGAACAGGTTCTTCTGAAACGCCTGCGGTGCTTCGGCAAGAATGGAGTTGGTCAGATCAAGAATAGGCTGAATAGAGCGGTAGTTCTCTTCCAGCTTAACCATTTTGCAGCCCGGGAACAGTTTTGGGAAATCAAGAATGTTCTGCACGTTTGCGCCACGGAATGCGTAAATAGACTGCGCATCGTCGCCCACAGCCATAACATTGCCGTGCCCGCCCGCAAGCAGTCGCACAATACGCGCCTGCACAAGGTTGGTATCCTGATACTCATCCACCATGATGTACTTGAACCGCTGCTGGTAATACTCGCGAACCTCTTTGTTCACAGTAAGAAGCTGCTCCAGCTTAAAGAGCAGGTCATCGTAATCCAGCAAACCGTGCTGCGCCTTGTACTGCTCGTACTCGGTGCCGATAGTGGCAATGTCGTCACGGTATGCAGCAAGGTGGAATGCTTCACGGCGCAAAATGTCGTGCAGATCCATTTCCTTGTTACGGCTCTTGGACAACATGCCCATAACGGTCTGGATTTTCGGGAACGACTTGTCACCCTTACCGATTGAAAGCGTGTCCTTGCAGTACTTAAGCGCTCCGTTTGCATCCGCAGAGTCCATAATGGAGAGCGAGCCTTCGTATTCATCAGGCGGATTCTGGCGCAAAACAGAATACGCAAATGCGTGGAACGTGCCGCCGGTGATGTTGCCGACAGAATGTCCCAGCAGCTCCGCAGCACGCTGGAGCATCTCCTGCGATGCCTTGCGCGTAAACGTAAGCAGCAAAATTTCGTGTGGCGAAACGCCTTGTTCGATCATGTTCGCAAGACGGTACACCAGCGTACGGGTTTTACCGGAGCCGGCACCCGCAATAACAAGCATAGGGCCTTCAAGTGTCGTTGCCGCTTCGTACTGGGCAGGGTTCAATTCATTTTTGTAATCAATCATGGTGATGTTTTTTTTATGCCTCCGGCGGGCAGAGGGGGAACCCCGTTTTTTCAAAAAACGAGGTTCCCCCTCTGCACTCCCCCTCCTGAAAAAGGGTAGGACACCGAGAGGCTCTGAAAGTTTGTCGGTTCGTGAATAAGGGAACCGTGTTGTTTTCCTGCCGTATCTTTTGCGATCGACTGGGACACAGAAAGTGGGTTCTCCCCCAGACTCCCTTCCTAAAAATCTTATTAGGGGTGCTAGCGGGTCTGGGGATATAAATTTTCGTATCTGAAAGGTAATGGTGCAAAAGCCGCGAGGCTACTCCAAAAACGGGCTGGTATCGCAGTTAAAAGTTTTTGGAGAGTCCAGAGAACCTTGTTTCAACAAGGTTCTTTGGCCGCCGGAGGCTCGTTGAAGACAAAAGTCTCACCAAAAAACACCGCCGGAGGCATGGGTTTACCTTTCAAGATCAAAGTGTCGTAAAATTTCAGTGCCGACATCCCGCACGCGTTGCGGCTGTGCGTTGTGGCTATCGTAAAAGAAGGTATCCTGTACGGTGTGTGTTCCGGTTCTGCCGAAAAATCCGAACGGTTCCCTTCTGTTAAATTTCGCTTTGAGATCAAATCCTGCTACGGGCTCGCACACGAGGTTTGGTGCAAACTGCGCCATTTTGCCTGTGTAGAGCTTTTGTCCTTTGTGGATTTGTTTGAACACGCGCTGTCCGTTGTAGGTAACGGCCATGAGTTGTTCGGCTATGGACTGTTCTAGCGCAGGAATGTCTGAATCGGCAATAGTGCCGCGTGCAAACCGGCTGGTAGCGTGGATGTAAATACGCCCCGGGTCAAGCGCAAAAGCTTTGCATCTGGCAGATATCTGTTGCGGATCAAGCTCGTTGCAGGCTTCGGGCGGCAGCTGTGTTGCTAACAGTCCCATATCGCGGAGCAGCGCGTTTAGATCAACCTCTGTTATCAGGCGCGTGAAGCCGTGGTCTGCCAGTGACATAAGTCGCTTTGGCTCCGGCAGTGCATCGTAGGCGTCGAGCACTTCACCTATCAGACTGTCCCATTCTTCCAGCAGGCTCAGGCATTCGGCATGCCACGGGTGCGCAGGTTCTTCCACGGCATCGAAGAGGAAATGGAAAAGCCTGTCCGTTTCGGTGAGTACAAAAATAAACAGATCCCATGCACCGTCTTTCCAGAGCAGGGAGAAGGCGCGCTTTCGTGCTGCCAGTGTTTTGCGTAGCTGGTCGAGCAGAAACGCAGGATCGCTGGCTCCGGTGGTGGTGTCTGCTTCGAGCAGAAAATCTGCGCCGAGCATATTGAGCAGAAATTTAGGGTAGACCGCTTGGGACAGCTCTTCCGCAACAAAGCCGGAAATCAGCATGCCGTTGATGGCTCGTGCAGGATAAGTGTTCGGTAAGTTAATGCTTCTTGTCCGATAACCTGCCTCACCGAGTCTGTCGAAGATAGTAGGGTGCTGCGGCTGCTCAAAGTTACACAGCCCCATTGTATAGTCGCGGCTGTGAATACGGGTAAACCCGTACACGCCGTGTTCACCGGGATCTGCTGCTGTGTAAAAGCTTGTCCAGTTAACAGGGGACAGTTCCGGCAGTTCTGCCTGCATTTCAGTTGCTGAAGGTGTAAGCCGTGCAAGGGACGGAAAACGTCCTGTTGCAGCCAGTTTTCGGGCAAGCGACAGCGGCAGCCCGTCCAGTCCGAGCACAACGAGTTTTCCGTTGCTGTTGGTGTTTTCTACTATCAATGACATGACCACGTGTTTACCAGATGGGCATGTGCAGGGCTAGAGGGGAAACGGGAAAAGCACAGATTGCTGACAACCCCGCGCATTGCGGCGTCTTTTCGAAAACATCAGGTGCTCACATATGGTTTTATATACGTCGCGCTGAATTTTTCTCATTCCGTGTACTGCACAGAGTTAGCTTAATCTGGCAGGTAGGGCTTTTGTGGATAGGTTATGGGTAGTTGTATAACCGTCAGGAGCATTATAAAAAGGACGGAACCAAGTGCCTGCGGGGGATGCTGACCTGTTTGGTGCCCACGTAGCAGTAGCAAGAAGGTTGACAGAACCTGTACGGAATGGCTTGTATTGCGCACGTATTTTACAAAGCAGGAGTTATTGATGGCTACGTTTGATTGCGAAGTGTTAGGTTACGTACGGTACAATCCGGAACTCAGCTACTCAGAGCTTATCGAGTGCGAAGACGACGTAAAAGAAAAGCTTACCGACTCGCTACGCGAGCAGGGCGCAGAGCACGTGGACTTTTTCGCGCTGGACGACGGATTGCGGATTCAGTTTGTCCTCAACGAGTACGACGAAGGACAATTGCATACGCTCTGTGATGCTGTTCTGCCATGTTTACCGGAAAAGACCGTAACACGCTTGTATGCCATCCAGAAAAACTTAGAGACTTCTACCCTGTTTCAGTTCGAAAACGGTGCATGGAAAGAGGCCGGAATAGAAATATCATCCGCTTTCTGTCTATAGTTGGAGAAAAAGCAAAAAAAATGCATAATGTGGTTGACGACATCCCGCCTAGCGGTATAGAAGTCTTCACCTTTTCTGTGCCCGGGTGGTGGAATTGGTAGACACAAGAGACTTAAAATCTCTCGTCCTCACGGACGTGCCGGTTCAAGTCCGGCCCCGGGTACCAGAGATAAAAAAGCCTTCACGGTGATTCTAACGAATCGTTGTGAAGGCTTTTTTTGTTTTTGGTTAGTTGTTAGACTATTAGGTTGATGATCCTTCTTGTTTGGGGTGCTGTTGGGTAGCGTTTAATGCTTCCTTGAAGTGCTTTAAGGTTGGATGCAAGTACTGTTTTAAGTAACGTTCAATAATAACACCAGATATTTTAGAATTGCGTTGGGTAACTTTTGTTTCTAGGTTTTCTATAATTTTTTCAAACCAAGCTAGTTCGTCACTTAATGCAATAGCGTGTACTGAGAGTTTATATCGCTCTTCCAATCCTCTTGAAACCCAATACCCTGACTTGTGAACGTTATCGATAAAGGACTCTGTGACTTCTTCAACGGGAAGGAGATGAAGGATTGGTGTTTCTCGGTATAGAGAGCTGTTGGCAAAAAAATCGTAAAAACTTTTTCCTGCCCCTTTTATCAACGGAATTATTTTATCTAAAGTCTGCTCATAAGTTTCTTCACGAAGAAATTTTTCTTTTTCTAAGAGATGGTTTTTGATTTTTAGAAAGTCTGAGGCATCTCCATCGTGAAATATTTTATTTTGCCATGCATCATCAAACCCATCTGTAACACTTGAATCACGAAATGGAACGTACTTAGCATTGGCTGTAGCAACGTCAATTGCTTTAATTGAAATTTCTGTTAATTCTTCAACGTTAGGTACATTCAACCCTTTTTTGCTGTACGAGATAAGCATAGCAGCGACATGAAGGATTTCTCCGCCACGTAACAATTCATCGTTTTTTAACTGATTTTCAACAGTGCTACAAAGTTGATCAAACTCATTGTCAGATAACTTGGTATAGTTCCAAAGTTGCACCCACGCCGGAGAGTGTTCCTCTTGAAATATTGGTGAGTTTTTTAATTGAGTGGAGATGGAGTCAATATTAATAATACTATTGAAAAGAAGGTCTACCCACTCTTCTTTCGAAAGTAAGTAAGAGTTAAAAGTGAAATGCGTATATTTTTTTCGAAGGTTTTTATATATGTTTTTGGGGAGTTCTTTGGGGTTGCTAGAATCTTCGGCTAGCATTTCTATTACTGCAAAATGTTCAAGATCATTCTCGTGCTGTTTAATTTCGTCTTTTGTAACGTCGCCAGATTTAATTTCAAATGAAAGTGCAAAGAAGTGGTGGGCAAAGTGTAGAAGTAATTCTTCATGTTCAGAGATTTCTGAAGGCAGTTTTTCGTAAAGGCGATCAAAGTCTTGAGTCGCTTGACGCAGGTGACGCAAGTTCATGTGTTTAGCAACATGAAATGTTTTGAGTAACTCATTTTTATGTTGTTGAAAAAATGAGCAGAGACATTCTGAGCGAACTTCTCTTATGAACCCTTCATATGCAATGTCTGCTTCTGGTTTTATTGAAAATGTTTTTCCAATAACCTTCTCTTTTATTTTATTATAGTCTTTTTTTGTAGCTTCAAAGCGCTCTTCGTTCGCAAGAATAATGACTTTGTGTTCTCCATGTTCAACGAAGGCGTTTATATACCCAAGGACTGTCTCTATAGGGATGGCGCAGCGTTCTAAGTCATCAAAAATTAGAATTCTACTTTCTGTGTCTTGCAAGTATTCAGGTAATGATAAGTCAGGGAGCTGTGGTGAAGCCGTGCCATCAGCGTTACCATCGTCATCTAAATCGACTTTAAATGCTCCTCTTAAAAAGCCTTTTGCAAATTTGCCTGCTAAAAGAACTCCCTTTGAGCTTAAAACGGGATGAAGTTGCTTAAAGAATTCTATTTGGATTTGATTACAATCTGTCATTCCATAGAGGCTGACATATATAAATTTTTTTTCTGACTGTTCTAACTGTTTAATTTGTTTTTTTATAAAATGTGTCTTGCCAGCCCCCCATTTCCCAGTGAGTAAAATGGCATAGTCTGGAGACTGCGGTAAAGAACAGTAGTACTCGAGAAATTCTTCAATATGCTTGTTTGGCGATGGCCGTTGAGCTTGAGTCATATTCACTCCTGTAACTATTTGTCGCTATAGATAATCTTGTATATGGATGGGCGTTGTAAATGTCTAGTGGGGTAGGTTGTTGCAAAGACAAACAAAAAAGCCCCCTACCAACCGTAGGGGGCTTCTTCATTTCATCTAATTCCATTCCAACATCTTTCTACTTCCTCACCAACCCTTCTGCGTCGTCGAAGTGAGCGGCGGCAGCGTAGACGAACTTTTCCATGCTTTTCAGGATGAAAACAAGCTCTGGATATCGTTCGCTGCAGTCCTCGTGCATGTATTTGAGAGAACGGGCGATTTCGTAGAGATTCATTACATGATCTGTCTGATCTGAATGTTCGATCTGTTGATTCATGCTGCTACCCTCCGATTGATCGTATTTGTTTTGCGATCAACAAGTAGAGTAACGGTTCTTGGTGGGATTCCGGCGGGAAAAGTGACTGATAGTGTCATGTAGCAACTCCTTTGGTACTTTGAGAGTTCTAGAAGTTGACCTTAGCTAAATAAAAAAGGTCAGGAGCTCTCAAACCGTCCAAAGGTACGGCGGAAGGTTTTTCCCTTTCGGGTGTTGTATGACCTTCGCACTCCCGACCAAAATATTTGGTATATGCAAGTAATGATATTTCCGTTCACAAGATGCACTAATCCTAGGGATCGTGCATCTTGCTCATAGAACGCAAAAAGCCACTTTTACGGGAGCGGTTAACCGCCTTTGGTAAGGTGTTTGAGAGCACCTATGCAGAGATTAGTCTCTTTTAGGAGCAGGTGTCAATCTTGGACAGAGCGCCGGTGTGCTATCTGCATGGCTTCATAGAGAATAGGAAAAGGATCGGGAGTTCTCAAACCGCCACTCAGCGCGGCGGAAGGATTTCCCCATTCGGGTTTTGTATAGCCTACGCACTCCCGATCCAAATATTGGTGATATGAAAGGAGTAAAAAGGTCAGGAGCTCTCAAACCGCTACACAGGAAACGGCAAAAGGCTTTTCCCTTGTGGGTGTTGTATCACCTTCATACTCCCGACCTAAATATATAGCTCATTCTAGGGACGGTGCTTGTTAAGCCTACCTCACCAAGAACGCTGATTACGGAAACGAATGCCGTAGGTAAAGATTACAGCAGGTTAAAACTAGTCTTTTAAGATAGTTGGTGTCAACTGGATGTAAGGTGGGGGAAGTACGGAGCAAGGCTACTAAAAAAGGCTGGCATTGATGAAATGCCAGCCCTTGTGAGCGAAGAAAATTCAGCAGTGTCGGGTAAAGGGAGGTGACTCCCTCAACCATACTAATCTCTTCTTGTTGTGTCCCAGTACATAGGCTTCATCATTGCGTCGGAAACAATGGATTTTCCGCCAACTTCCGCCATTGAGCCTGATTTGATTTCTCGCATTTTCCATGCATCAATTCTGGTCAATGTGTCATGGAATGGTGGAAGAACCCATGTTGGGGCAAAGCCTCTGGAGCCGTAATATTTCGGGTATCCCAGAACGAAGATAGCATCTACGCCCATAGCGCCAAGTTGCTTTACGCCTTCTTCAATAAGCTCCTTACCAATCCTGTCTCCTTGATATTCTGGCAGGACGCCGATTGGAGCGAGCAGGTAGCACTTTTTGTCAGGGTGATCGACGAGGGTAAGCGGGGAAAAAAGAATATTCCCGACTCGTTTGCCATCTCTGACTACATCAATTGAGATTGTTTTCGGGTCAGCAAGTAAGTTAGCAGCCAACTCAGAAACCATAGGGCCTTCTGATTCGCCAAAGGCTATCAGGTGCAATTCTTTGATTTCTGCAATTTCTTTTTCTGATCTTTTCATTTCCGTGTTCCTTTTTAATCCGCATTGACCGACCGGTCGGTCACTGGGTTGGGTAAAAAATTTTTCAAATGGAGCCTTATGGCTCACAATACTTCTTAATGAACTGTTCTCTAATGAGGTCTAACGGGAATTCTTCTTCAGAGAAGAGGTAATGCATGGCAATGCCATCTATCTCTGCAATGAACAACAGGCTGCGAATGTGGCTGTTTTCTTCAGATATTGCTGAAAATATGCTGCCTACAATCCCACGCTGGAACTGGCTTCTTTCTGCAATTAAGTCGGCGATGATTTCTCGCGTGGATGGCTGCATCATTACATTAAAGTTGAACTGATACAGTCGTCTGTGTTCCGGCTGCGCCATGGAGTCAAAAATAGTATTTATCAGTGATAGCAATCTGTCTTTAGGCTGACCAGTCATATCGATCTTACCGGATACTTCTTCGACAACAGTGGCTATTGTTGCAAATGCTTCGCGCAGCAGTTCATTCTTGTTCTTAAAGTGATGGAAAACCAGCCCCTTAGATACGTTAGCTTTTGTGCAAATCGCAGATGTAGATGTCTTGTCAAATCCGTTCAGACAGAAAAGTTCAATTGCTGCTTCAATAATTAATTGTCGTTTGTCCATATCTACATCCTGTACTAGCGCTGCTGACCGGTCGGTCAGTCATTGTTTTTAACGGATTTGCTTTGTTTGTCAACTGTCGCATTCACGGTGTCATAACTATAACGGATAATTGTTTTATAATGAAGCTTGTTCAGCGAGTGCCTGAAAAGCAAAAGCCTTCACCGTGATTCGTATAAATCGCTGTGAAGGCTTTTGTTATTGGTACTATCGGGTTTACTGGCGGAAACGCCGTGATGAATTTTCTACAGATGATTCATCTAGGATTCCGCACTCTTCTTACTCGCCAAAAGGTTAATGGCGATAAAGACAGATGTTCCAAGCATGAGTAGCAGTGAAATTGCGTTGATTACAGGCGTCGAGCCATCGCGTACCTGCAGGTACAGGTTGATGGGGAGCGTCGGTTCTGAACCCACCAGAAACAGGGTGGTGTTGAAGTTTTCAAAACTCATCAGGAATGACACTGCAAGGCCGCTAACTATGGCAGGCCGTAAGAATCGTAGAGTGATATGCCAGATTACTTCAAACCGTGTTGCACCAAGATTAAGGGCAGCTTCTTCCAGTGTTCTGTCAAACTTCTTGAGTCTGGCGGAAATCAGCAGGGTGACAAACGTTGTAATAAACGAGAACTGACCAACAACCACCAGCCAGAACCCCGGTCTGAACAAGGGAACATCCAGTCCGAATGAATCTTCAAAGTACATTCCCGCTGTGTTACTGGCCAACAGCAGGGAGATACCCAAAATTACGCCCGGAATAACCAGCGGTGCCAGCATGATGAAGTAGAGCTGCTGCTTGAAACGGAAGTCTTCCTGCTCGAACAGGAAGGCAGCACATGTACCGACGGTGACGGACAGGATGGAGACAAAGAACGCGGTCTGAATACTTGTCATGATAGAGCGCAAGTTGTTTGCATCATGAAAAATACCGACTCTGTCAGGCGTGTTGGCAAAAAACCAGTCCAGTGTTGCCCCGTACCACGGAAGTGAGGGGAAGTTGGAGTTGTTGAACGCCAGAACACACGTCACCAGCAGTGGGGCAAAGAGGAAAATAAAGAAGCATGCAACAAAGATTGAATAGCCGCTTTTATACCATCTAGGGTTAGGAAGTGACCGGATCATGCTACCACCTTGCCTAATGTTTGCTTGGTAACTTTAAGGCCGAACCAGATGATTAACGAGGAGAGCAACAGCAAAAGGAAGCCGAATGCAGCGCCCTGATTCCAGTTAAAGCTCGCAATAAACTGGTTGTAAATCTGCTCTGTAAACCAAAGCGAGTTTTTTCCGCCCATAAGGTTTGGGGTAAGGTAGTTCCCCAACGACAGCATGAACACCACAATACAGCCGGATGTAATCCCCGGTTTTGCATGCGGGATAATAATATTCCATGTTGTCGAGATAACCCCGCCACCGAGATCAAACGAAGCCTCCACAAGGCTGTCATCCAGACTTTCCATAACAGAAATGAGCGGAACAACCATAAAGAGCATGGAAGAATAGACCAGACCCATGATCATTGTTGCGTCGTTATACAGCATCTCAATCGGGGTGGTGATAATGCCGAGCTTCAAGAGAAAGAAGTTGAGCACGCCGGACTCGCGCAGCAGGATCATCCAGCCGTACACGCGTACCAGCTCACTCACCCAGAATGGCAGCAGAAGCAGGATAACATAGGCTCCGCGCAGTTTGTTGCTGGCAACTTTGGCAATATAGAATGCGATGGGAAAAGAGATCATCAGCGTAACAACTGTGGTAATCACAGAGTACAGTGCAGTGCGCACAAAGGTAACCCAGTAAATAGGCTCCCTGAAGAATTCCATATAGTTTGCTGTGCTCCAGACCAGATCACCCATGTCATTTTCCGCTTTAAGCGACATGATCAGCAAGTCGATGTGCGGAATAATGATCAGCAAGCCAAGCCAGCCAATAACCGGCGCTAGGAAGAGCCAGAACAGCAGAGATTTTTTCTTGGTAAACGCTGTCATATTACTCTTCTCTTTTAAAACAGATACCGGACTCTGGCGACCAGCCGAGTGATATGCGGTCACCTTTCTGGATGTAGTCGTACTGTCTGTTCTGCGGCAATGAGACTGTCAGTTCCCTGCCTGCTTTTGTCACTGTGAGAAGACGACTGTTGGCTCCATCAAACAGAACGGCTTTCACCGTTACCTGAAGCAGGTTCAGGCCGGAAACATCATGCGGGTTAATAACAATGGCCTCTGGGCGTAAGAAAAGATCTACCTTTTGCCCGATGCTGACGTTGTCTTTGCTTCGGGTTTTAAAGTGCAGATTAGAATCGGTTTCAACGGCAATGCAGTCGTTCTCAATGCCGGAAACCGTTGCAGACCATGTGTTGTTGTCCCCGACAAAGCTGGCAACAAAAGAGGTTGCTGGCTCTGCGTATAATTCTCTTGGTGATGCGATCTGTTCAAATACACCGTTTTGCATAACCGCAACAGAATCGGACATGACAAGTGCTTCAGACTGATCGTGTGTAATATAGATAAAGGTCGTGCCCACTTCTGACTGAAGTTTTTTAAGCTCTACCTTCATTTGTTCGCGTAGCTTCAGATCGAGCGCCCCCAGCGGCTCGTCCAGCAGCAGAACTGTAGGGTCAAGGACAAGACAGCGGGCAATGGCGATGCGCTGCTTTTGTCCGCCGGATAGCTGGTCTATCCGTTTGTTGGCATATTCCGGCAAACCTACCCGCTCAAGGATCTCGTGTACCTTTTTCTGTATGGTTTGCTTATCAACGCCTCTTCTGTGTAGTCCGAATGCAATGTTTTCGCTGACATTCATCATTGGAAACAGTGCAAGATGCTGGAACACCAGATTAACAGGGCGTTTGTTCGGGGCAATGCCGAGCATGTCTCTTCCGCAAATTTTCAAAGAGCCGGATGTGGGGTGGTCAAAACCTGCAATCATGCGCAAGAGTGTTGTCTTGCCACAACCGGAAGGGCCCAAAATAGAAAAGAATGACCCTTTGGGAACATCAAAAGAAATATTGTTTACTGCTGTGAGTGCACCAAATTTCTTAACAATATCTTTCGCTGATAAATCAATATTCATTAAATCCAAACTTCGTTAAATACTCGTAAAAAAAGGAGTGACCTGTACAGGCCACTCCTATGCACACTAGTTTGCTGCTTTAATTTTATCCAACAGTTTGCCTTCAATAGCTTCAATATGAGCAGGCACTGGCGGATACCATTTGATATTATCAATAGTATCTTCAGAGAATGATCTGGAGAAGTTGTCTGCTACAGCTTTATCGAGGAATTTAGCAACACCGACAGCAGCGGTTGCGTATTTCTCTTTGTTTGTGAACATTGCTGCATTTTCTGGACGCATGATGAAGTTAATCCAAGCGTATGCAGCTTTGGTGTTTTTAGCTTTGGCAGGAATAGCAAAGGTATCAATCCAGCCAAGTGCACCGGAAGCAGGCGCAATAAAATCAATGTCCTTGTTTTCTGCATGAAGCTTCCAGCCGCCGTTATCCCAAGCCATAGCAACAGTCACTTCGCCGGAACGCATGGACTGAAGCAGTGCATCGCCGTTAGTCCAGTAGTTCTTAACGATAGGCTTTGCTTTGATGAGCTCATCAGCAACTTTGTTCATGAGTTTTTTGTATTCAGTTGGGCTGCCGTACAGAGCAAAAGGATCTTTACCCATAGCAAAAGCCATAGCGATGAGAGTAGGGCGTTTTAAGCGGTAGCTAACGCGACCTTTGTATTTTTCACTGATAAGTGCAGTGTAGTCGGTAGCACCGGGAGCTTTTGCGGTATTAACGATTAAGCCGCTTGTGCCCCAGCAGAATGGAACAGCGTAGGAGTTGTTTTCCACTGCTGTGTTACGTTTTACTGCATTGAGCATGGACGGAATAAAAAGCGCACTTTTAATCTGGGAGTAATCCATCGGCTGATAGATTGAGTATTTTTTCTGAACAGAAGAGATTCTGTCCTGACTTGGTTGAGCAAGGTCAAAGCCGGCGCCGCGAGTTGCTCTGAGCTTCGCAATCATTTCTTCGTTATTGGAGTAGGTAACTTTGACAGTGTAGCCGGTCTCAGCTTCAAACTTTTTAATCAGTTCGGTAGGCGCGTAGCCTTTCCAAGTGAGCAGGTTAAAGGTTTCTCCAGCATGAGCTGAAAACGTAAAGCTAAGAACCATCATTAACGCAAGCAGAATAGCCTTTTTCACCGTAATTCTCCTAAAATAAAGTAAAAATAATCCTTCTCTAAGTTCGTTGACGCCCTTTTAGTACAATTATGTTACATTTCGTTAACGCTTCGCACGGAACAGGCTTTATATCAAGTTTTAATCTGTAATAGTCTATAATTACAAACTTTTTTGAGTGATCTTTTCTTGAGGGAATGTTGAACGATCAAAGAGGGGGGATCAACTTCTCTTAGGTACGATGTCTACTCGTTTCGTCGAGAATTAATTCATCACTTAGTCAGTCACTAAGTGTCAGATGGAGTGAGGGGAGATGCTGGTGAAAATAATTTTGAAGGAAGTAATGAGGGAGAGCAGTGCACCATCACAGAACAGATGGTGCACTACATAGTAGTTTTTAGTGCTGGTCGATATATTTCTGCAACTGCTTGTGCCATTTTACGGTGTCGTATTCTTGCGGGTCAGTCGGCTCGTTTAGTAAAAGATCAACTAAATGGCGGGGAGTTTTTCCGCCAATATATAACGACTTGATGCATGATACACAGTAGACACAGACGTCTTCACACGGCATGGAGTCAGCACGTTTTTTCATTAATCCGTGTACCTTTTCCATAGGTAGTTTCGGATAAAAATCATCACCGCAGCATACTGAGCGTGCGCTATGGCGTTCGGCTTCAATGATCTCAATATTCATTTTGGTCAGCAGGCTACGAACAGCTCTGTGAACTTCAGCTTTGCCACGAACAGGGCAGGCGTCATGAACGGACATCTGTGCACCTTGGTAGTCTGGGAAGTTGAATAAATCCAGACTGTCCAGCACTTCCCAGAGTGATATGGTTGTAACCCCTTCGTATAGGCTGCTGAAACGCTTATCACACCCTGCGCACACGTTGATGATGACTGAACCTGCATCCAGTTGCGGATCATGTCGGCAGCAGATTTTATGGAGTTCTGTTTTTGTATAGTTCTGATTCAGGAAGTGCAAAATGGTCTCTTCCATCTCCGGCTTGTAAATACTCAGCGCACAGCCCGGGTTGAAATATGTTTTGCGTGTCATTGTGTTATCTCCTTAGTGGTCTCTTACCCGTTGCGGGATGGAAAAACGACCCAGATATTGCTGTGTGGTACAGGCAGTAGTGTTGGGAAGCAAGTCAGGCAATACTTGCGCTGTGTCCTGCATTTTTTACGACAAAAAAGCCCCCTGCATTGCAGGGGGCTTCATGATTCCACTTCAGTGTTGTTTATTCTTTCATCCGCTCTTCCATACCGTCAAAGTGAGCGGCGGCATTGTATACAAATGTCTCCATGCTTTTCAGAATAAAGACAAGTTCAGGATACTGCTTGCAGGAAACGGCAGAAGGCTTTTGCTTACGTAGGCATGGATTTTCTTACTCTTGAACTACTCGTAAGAACAATCCTCTTTGAAGCATTAGCCAAGTCAGCTACTGTTCGCGCATACTTTCGCTTGTGTACTTGAGTAGAGGGGATAGAAAGAATTCTATCAGGCGGCGTTTTCGAAGTTTAATTTCAGCAGATGCCGTCATTCCTGGAACAAGGTTGAGTTTTTTGTCGTTAATTACAAGGTATTCTTTTGCGAGTGAAATCTGCGTCAGATATACGTAACCAATATTTTTTTCGAGAACAGCATCCGCAGACACATAGCGAATAGTTCCTTCTATTGTCCCGTATTGGGTATAGGGGAACGCTTCTAGTTTTACCTCAACATGTTGTCCCGGATAAACGAAACCGATGTCCCTATTCAGCACCTGAACCTCAAGTTCAAGTCCGGTATCATCTGGCACAAGTGACAGCGCTGTTTCTCCTACTTCGATGACTCCGCCAATGGTGTGAACCTTCAGTTGCTGCACTGTCCCAGAAACTGGAGCCACGATACATTGTAAGGACTTGCGACGGCGGGCTTTAATCAACTCTTTTTCAACTTCAGCAAGTCGCAATGAATTCTGGTTTTTTTCATGAAGCAGTTGTTGTCTGAAGGTCACGATAGCTTTTTCCGCTTCTTTTTGAGTAGATATGATAGCTGATTTTGCTTCATTTAGTAGTTGCGTCTCAGAGTGCAGATCTTGCTCTAAAGTGATCCTGTTTTGCTCGCGCACTAGCCAGTCGTATTCGCTACCCATTCCTTGTTCGTAAAGCTGCTTTAAGGAGTCTGCCCATTTTTTAGAGATTGGCAGTAGTTTTTTGAGCTTTTCCAACTTGCAGGAAATACTATTTTTTTTTGCAGTGAGCTCTTTTGTTTTGTTTCTTATTACAGAGAGTTGAGCGATAAGTGCCCGTGCATCTTCTTGAACTTGGTCTTCATACGACAACAGGAGATGGCGGGGAGGTGTTTGCTGATCAAAAAACAATGTCAGACTTGATGGCGCTGGAGAATTTTCAATATCCCAATTTAGCAATGCGTTAATTCTTGCTGCTTCAAGCGTTAGCTCCATGAGATTACGATCAAGCCTGTCAATGTCGGCTTGGCTTGATGTCATGTCCATTTCAATGAGAATGTCACCTTCATTGACATGCACACCATCTTTGACAGCAATGTTACTGATTGTACCGGTTTCCAGTACTTGTATTGTTTTGATGTTTCCTTTTGGGATTACTTTGCCCGACGCAATTGCGACAACATCTGTTTTTCCTAAGCATGCCCAAATAGTAATAAAAACGAATGTTCCCATAATGGACATCATAATAGCTCGCCCTGTTGGCGATGGAGGCGTTTCAGTTACTCTCAGCGCGGCAGGGAGGAAGTCAGTACCTTTTGTGGGGCGTGTGATGCCAAACAGCTTTAAAAAAAAGTTACGCATTAACTACCTCGGAATACGTCATAGCGGTTGCTCCGGCTGTTTGGTAGTTCCACAGGTTGGCATAGTATCCCTTGGATGCAATAAGCTCTTTATGTGTACCAATTTCTAAAACTTTTCCTTTGTCGATAACGGCGATTTTATCGCAATTCATTACTGTACTGAGTCGATGCGCAATAATTAAGACAGTTCGACCGTGGCTGATGGCTTTCATATTCTGCTGGATGATATATTCAGACTCATAGTCTAAAGCACTGGTTGCTTCATCAAAAATAAGAATGCGCGGATTTGTGAGTAACGCACGGGCAATAGCGATTCGCTGGCGTTGTCCTCCCGAGAGAGTGCTGCCATGTTCCCCCACAATCGTGTTATACCCATCAGTCAATTCCGTTATGAACTGGTGTGCTCCTGCTAGCTTTGCGGCACGTATGACAGCTTCAATTGGAATGCTTGGTTCAGCAACGGCAATATTATCTTTGATAGTACGGTTGAACAGAAGATTGTCCTGCAGCACAACGCCAATTTGTCTGCGAAGCCATGCAGGGCTGAGAAGGTTGATATCCATACCGTCTATTAAGACTCTGCCTTCTTCTGGCACATATAGTCGTTGTATAAGATTCGTTATTGTACTTTTGCCAGACCCTGAACGCCCAACAATTCCTATGGATTCTCCTGGATTAATGCTGAGAGATACCTTTTTAAGGACTCGTGGAGCTTTTGCGGAATATCTGAAGTCAATGTTTTCCAATTGAATTGCGCCTTTAATCGGCGGTAGAGAGAGCTGTGCATTACCTTGATTTTCAGTTGGTGTATTTAGAATATCTCCCAACTTCTTTAATGAAATTCCAGCTTGCTGGAAGTCTTGCCACAGCTTTGCTAAGCGTAAGATTGGGCCACTCACTCGCTGTGCCATCATGTTAAAAGCTACAAGCTGTCCGACTGTAATGCTCCCGTTCATTACGGAGTGGGCTCCTATCCAGATAATAAGCAGTGTGGTCAGTTTTGAGAAAAATTGTGTTGCTTGTACCGCAATGTTGCCTAGGTTGTCGGCTTTAAATGCCGAACGAACATAATCAGCAAGTTTTTCTTCCCAGGAACGTTGGAATTGCGGTTCAATAGCCATGGATTTAACCGTCTGAATTCCAGTCACTGTTTCTACTAAGAAAGCCTGATTATCGGCTCCCCGCATGAATTTTTCATCTAATCGTTTACGCAACAACGGCGTTACGAACACAGATAACAGTATATAGCAGGGCATAATACCGGCGACTACACCTGTAAGCAGAGGTGAGTAGAGAAACATGACTGCAAAGAAAACGAGAGTGAAGCATAGATCAACGATAAGAGTAAGTGCGGAACCCGTGAGAAAACGTCTGATTGTTTCAAGTTCTCGAACCCTCGCAACAGAGTCGCCAACTCTTCGGCTGGAAAAGTACGCTGCAGGCAACTTTGTTAAGTGATTGAAAAGACGGGCACCTAATACAACATCAATACGGTACGCTGTGTGTGAGAAAAGCCACGTTCTAAGCCCGCTCAAGAGGACTTCAAATATTGAAGCTCCCAAAAAGCCAATGGCGAGAACATCTAGTGTTGTTGCACTCTTATGTACTAAAACTTTGTCCACAACCACTTGAAAAAACAGCGGAGTCATTAATCCGAATAGTTGCAGAAAGAACGAGGCACAGAGCACTTCGAGCAACAATCGTTTATATTTTTTTATTGAGGGGATAAACCACTCTATATTAAATTGCCGTATAGCTGATGGAAGTATGGTTCGTTTAGCAAGGAGAATGACCTTGTCATTCCACATGGCAGCAAGCTCATCCAACGAAATGCTTTCAGCTTTTGTGCTCAGAGGATTGCGGATGAGAGCAGAGTCTGCTGTTATTTTTCCGATAACACACCATGTGTTCTCTTTTGTTAAAAACATAGCAGGAAAAGGAATATTGCTAGCTTCGTCCAGCTTCCAGCTTTTAACCTTTGCTTTGAGTTTTAGAGAGGATGCTGCGTTTAGCAGTTGCTGTTCGGATAGATTTTTTTCATCAGCCCTAAATTCATGCAAGAGTGTGTCTGCATTTGCTTCAATATCAAAGAATCGAGCAATATATATTATGCAAAATAATCCGGTATCAATGCTTTGTTGTGCCATAAAGTGGTCTCAGCAAGTTTAAAAGATAGAAAGAACGGTCTTGTTCTGCAGAACAAGACCGTTCTAGTTATTTAAGCTGTAGTTTTAGTGATATCTACTGCAAAGCTGGCAAATTGTTCAGCTGTGTATGTTTCATTAGATGCAGCGAAGTAGAAGTTTTCTACTGTGTATGAACCATCACTTGCGTACCAATCTTTAAATTGCATAATGTCTTTGTTATCATTTACGCCAATGAGAAGATTATTATTCTGTTTGTAAATATTTACAGACGTCACACCGTCAAAATATGCAGTGTCTGTTCCTTCATTAGCGTTTTCGACTACAGTATCAATTTGGGAACCTGCACGGAAGACGTAGATATCGTCTCCTTCGCCACCTGCCAGATAATCTGTTCCAGCTCCACCGTCGATAATGTCTCGTCCTGCACCGGTTACGATGATATCATCGCCACCCATACCAAAGATTTTGTCATTATTAATAGAACCGACAAGTTCATCCGCAAAGTTAGAGCCTTGGAGCTCTTCAATGTTGGTAAGTGTGTCACCTTCGGCTTCGCCACCGGAGCATACTCCACCCGAAAGATTTACCTTAACGGCTGCTTTAGAGTGGATGTAGGTTGCGGTGTCTATTCCATCTCCACCGTCAAGCAGGTCAGCACCAGCACCACCTTCGAGGCTGTCATTGCCAACTCCACCATAGAGTTTATCGTCACCTTCATTACCGTTAAGGCTGTCATTACCGCTGTCCCCGTATAGTCTGTCATTTCCTTCATTACCAAATAACAGGTCAGCGTCATCACCACCGTTAATCAGGTCATTACCCTTGCCACCGCTCAGGATGTCAGTGGCTCCTCCGCCAGATAAAGTATCATCACCAGCTTCGCCATGAAATTGGTTTGCATTATCGTCACCGATTAGCGTATCATTTTTATCTGAGCCTTGGATGCGTTCGATGCTTTCAAAGGTGTCTCCCTCCGCATTTCCACCAGTGGCGGTTCCATCTGCAAGAGAAATCTGCACTCCTTCCTCAGAGTTAATATAGAAGGCAGTGTCGAAACCTTCGCCACCAATAAGTTGATCAGCTCCTTCTCCTCCGATTAATAAGTCATCTCCCTCGCCACCGTTGAGTACGTCGTCCCCTTCATAGCCATACAGCGTATCATTTCCCTTGCCACCGCTAAGGTGATCTTTAAAAGATGCGGCACCAATAAATTGCGTTTTAATATGTTCAGATGCTTCTCGTTCTCGCATTTTATAGTACGGGTGGTTTTTATCGATTTTTTCTAATTGTTCTATAGTAAACTCTTTGAGCATCTGCTCTTTGTGTTCAGAATAAAAAGACTGGTGAATCACGTCGTCCAAACTGGCACCAGACAGAACGTTGTCTTCATCATTCCCAATAATTGTAGTTCCTCCCATAGAACCTGTGGCATTTTCAATACTAATTAGTGTATCTTCAGTTGCATCAGATCCTGTCACTGTATTTGTTGTTAAATCAATAGTGACAGAGGACATAGAGGAAGCATAGGAGACTGTATCAAAGCCTTCACCACCGTCGATGATGTCTGCACCTTTACCACCCTCTAATACATCGTTTCCTTTTCCACCATACAACTTGTCATTCCCAGAGCCACCGTTAAGGTAGTCATTGCCATCATGGCCATATAAAATATCTGTATCTGTTTGACCAAAAATCCAATCATCACCGCCTCCACCATGAAAAATATCCTTAAATGAACGAAGGTTGTCAGAGCCATATTCATGGTTATAAACAAACCTTCCGAGATTTTGGCTATTACCAGGATTCCCGTCATATATTAAGTGAAAGTTCTTTCCATATTGGTCACCATCAATAATTGTGCCCTCTGAGCTGGAATAGATTACTTCGTGTGTACCTTCTTCAAGATGTTCAATGACTCTGAATCCGCCGTGGTCTCCTTTAGGGTTATTAGGGTCTCCATTTGGGTTTCTAATTTCAACAACATGGTCTTTTAAAAACTCTTTTAAGTAACTGTCGTGAGGTTTAATTGGTTGGCTCATTTTTTTCTCCTATTATATTGTTTTATATTTTTTTGGGGGGAGGACTTGATGCAATGTTTTTTAGTTTTCAGAGTGAAAATGCATTCTTAGGCATATTCATCTAAGTTAAAATCCATGAGTTCTCTGTACAGAGCTTCTTGGTACCTAACTTCTTGTTTTAATTTTTCTTTGCCGCCACTAATATTAACACCAATATTGGAACTATATTTTCCGAGTGAACCGGTGAAGACTTTGATGCTTGTATCTTTGGATGAATGCTTTAATGCTTCGTGTAGCTTTCTGGATGACTCATCTGAGAGTTGTAGGAACATAACGTTATTAAGTTTGCTGCTAATATCCCCATTAAATGTGAAGGTAACGTCTCCACCAGCGCATAGAAAATATGTGTTTTTCACTGCACCGTTCAGAGTAATTTTATTCTTTCCAGAGCCTGTGCAGACTTCCATTTTATTTACTTGATCAAGTGTAATGGTGTCATCGCCTGAGCCTGTATAGATATAGTTTGTTGTACTTCTCTCAAGAGTCTCTGTACCACCATGGCTTGTGAATCCATTTCGATGTTTCATTTGTTGAAAACGTTGAGTTGTAACTCCAATATGCTGGGCGTCAAGAATGTCATCTCCTTTGCCCATCCATGCTGAGACTCTATTAACGGTGCTAAGTGAAAGTTCATCGTCTCCATCCCCTGTCATTATTCCTAGTCCATACGAGTTATCGACAGTGATTTTATCGTTTCCATCACCAGTGATAATGCTGCTTCCGTATAAATTGGATGCGTGTACGGTGTCATCGCCTGAGCCGGAATCTAGATGTACTTCAACGCCTTGAGCATCACCAAATTTTTCACTCGACTTCACGGTGATGTTATCACTTCCGTAACCTGATTTTATATCGATGATCTTATCAAGGTTTGAAACAACATGAATGGTGTCGTTTCCGGGGCCAGTATCAATGGTAGTCTTTTGCCGATCAATATGCACTTTTGAGCGAAGTTGATTTCGAGTTGAATCTTCAATTAACAATACAAAGTCGTCACCTGAGCCTGTTGTGACGTCTTTTGAAAAGCTTACGACAATGTCATTTCCATCAGTGCATTCATCATTAAAACGTAAATTTCCGTCCTTATCCTCAGATATAATGAGTTCGCTGCCAATTTTAACTTGATATGATTCTCCATCTTTAGTTGTCACATCGACAAGCAAACCTTGCTTAGTATCTTTAAAAGTAAATTTGTTTCCAGCTAGCGTGGTGTGGTTGATATTGGATTTAATTACTGGAATGAATTCTTCTTGTTGCACTGAAGATGACTCATTTTGTGATAATTTACTTGCCTCTTGTGAGCGAGCTAATGACTCTTTTGATAAGGCGATTACATCGCCTATTTCTTTAAGGGAAAGTTCCTTGTCAGAAGTTGCTTTGTGAGGACTGTGCTGTTCAATGTCTGCATTCAGTTTTTTCGTTTTGATAGTTGCATCATCAAGCTGTTGTTTTGAACATGCTTTAAGTGTGTCTCTATTGGTGTGGTATTTTGAATCTAAATTTGAAATTTTCATGTTGGTAACCTCCTACTAACATATCGTGTTTAATATTAAGAAATATAAAAAATAAATTCTAAGTCCTTTGGGTAGCGGGGCTAGTTTGAAAATTTACGACAAAAAAGCCCCCTGCATTCGCAGGGGGCTTCATGATTCCACTTCAGTGTTGTTTATTCTTTCATCCGCTCTTCCATACCATCAAAGTGAGCGGCGGCATTGTATACAAATGTCTCCATGCTTTTCAGAATAAAGACAAGTTCAGGATACCGTTCACTGCAATCCTCGTGCATGTATCTGAGGGAACGGGCAATCTCGTACAGATTCATTACGTGGTCTGTCTGCCCAACATGTTCTGTTTGTTGATTCATGCTGCTAGCCTCCGATTGATCGTATTATCTTTGCGATCAGTGAGGGGGATAACGTTGGTAGTGCTTGGTGGGATTCCGGAGGGAAAGATTGTTGATTGTGCCATGTGGCTACTCCTGCGAATTGTTTGAGTTTTGAGAAGTTTACCTTAGCCAATAAAAAAGGTCAGGAGTTCTCAAACCGTTCACAGGAAACGGCAGAAGGCTTTTCCCTTACGGGTATTGTATGACCTTCGTACTCCCGACCAAATGTTGGCGTATGTTAGTAACGCTGCTTCCTAGTCACAAGATGCACTAATCCTAGGGATCGTGCATCTTGCTCGTCGAACGCAGCAAAACCACTACTTACGGGAGCGGGTTTCCGCCTGTGACTATAAGGGTAGGTGTTTGAGATCACCTAAGTGAAAATTAGTATTTTTTGGGAGTTGGTGTCAATCGTGGGCAGGTAGCTGAGGGAGTTTACTATGATGCTAGTAATTAAAAAATCGGGAGCTAAACACCGCCCATAGTCGGCGAGAGGCTTTTCCCTTGCAGGTGTTGTATGACCTCTGCACTCCCGATTAAATATTGGTACATGAACGTGTTGATAGCATAAACTGATAGCGCTCTATGAATAGTACGGCTTGATGGGGGAGAAAAAGTAATAACTTGCAACCTAGTACTATTGGTTATTCATGTACAGGCGCAGGTCTGCGTAGGTAGCGTCAAGTTTGATTCCGAAATGCGTGTTAACGGCTTCACTATACGAGTCATTTTCTGTTAATTCGATAGGTTTTACGTCATAATGGTAAGTGTATTGTTTAACAGAGTCGTCATTCCGTCAGCTTTAGGTAGGCATGCGACTTTCGCATATGTAAAGAATGAGTTTGGGTTCTGTGATATGTAAAAAATGAAATGCCTATACTGGGCACTGCCAAAAACTATGTGTTCCGTCTTTTAAAGGTTTTTACTAGTAATCAGTTTACAATAACTGTGGATTATAATTGATGGCCATACTCGCGTTTTGACTGCTAATTGGGCAGACAAAGTGTTGTAGGTGGAGATAGTGAAGGAGCTAGTCATGTACGAATTAGATGCATCTAATATTGTTTTACTTATCATTTGGATTGGGTTTGGCTTTTGGGCTGCTTCTATCGCCAAAAGCAAAGCTCGTTCTCCATTACTCTGGGGTATTCTTGCTTTTTTGTTTCCAATTGTGCTGTTCATACTTCCATTTCTTAAGCCTATCGCGCCTGTTCCAGGTAAGTGGAAGGAGTGTCCCGCCTGTGCATCCATAATTAAGGAAGACGCAAAGGTTTGCCCGCACTGTCAGCGGGATATAGACTCAAATCCGTAGTGTAACATGTTGATATATTAGCCTTAGGGTGAAACGTAAGTGCCTGATCGAGAGAAAGCCCTCATGGAATCCATGAGGGCTTGATTGTATCTACTGAGTAGTTTTGATTTCACATCCGTTTTTATGAGATTGCCGCTAAGTTAGTTTGTGTATCTCCTCGAGATACTAATTCTACCCCTCATTTGCCGGATTAAAGAACCTGTTCATCACATAACCCGCTAATAAGCCCCAGACGGGGGCATTGATACCGATGAAGGAGATGCCTGAAGCAGTCACAAGCAACGTGATAAGCGCGCCTTCGCGGGTGTTTTCTTCCTGCATGGCAAGGAAGAGGCTGCGCTGGATAATGCCGAGCAGGGCGAAGCCTGCGAGCATTTGAGTAAGCTCAGATGGCATGGCAACAAACAGGGCTACAAGACTTGTACTGAAAAGACCTGCGAGCAGGTAGAACATGCCTGCGCTTGCAGATGCCAGATATCTGTTTTTAGGGTTCGGATCGACTTCTTCCCCCATACATATGCCAGCGGAAATGGCTGCAAGGTTACAGGTAAACCCGCCGAACGGGGCTGTGATCAGGTTCATGAAGCCGGTACCGAGTAACAACCGTGAAAACGGAGCAGAGTAGCCGTGGCTTTGAATCATGACGATTCCAGGAATGTTCTGGGAGACCATTGTTACGAGGAATAATGGAATACTGAGGCTGACAACCGAGGCAATGCTCCATGTGGGGGACATGAACACAGGGCCGGTAATGGAAAGCGGGCTGTCGCCAAGAGGCAGAGCACCTTGAAAATACGCGACTGCGCCACCCACGATAATCAGAAGAAGCATGGTGTAGCGCGGGTAAAAACGCTTGCCCAGCAGATAGGCCACAAACATGCTGCCGAACAGCACAGGAGTGCTTTCCCACGGGGTAAATGTCTTGATACCGAAAGGAATAAGGATGCCCGCAAGCATGGCTGTTGTGAGCGCTGTAGGAATTTTCTGGATAAAATTGGAAATTGATTTTGTCGCGCCTGTCATAATAATGAGCAGGGCGGTGATAATACATGCTCCGATGGTTTCGGATAAGCTGAACCCTGCCACACTGCTTGCCAGCAGTGCTGCACCGGGGGTAGACCATGCCGTGAGCACGGGCACCTTATAGTACATTGAGAAGAATATAGAGGTAAGCCCCGAAGCAACGCCGATGGCAAAAAGCCAGCTTCCTACCTGCACAGGCGTTGCCCCTGCTCCCATGGCAGCTTCAATGACAAGAACAACTGAGCAGGTGTACCCAACAAGAATTGCAGCTAATCCAGACGATACGTGGCTGATTGACAAGTTTTTTAGCATGCGTTTTCCTTTTGTTTGATGTAAATCTCTTGTGCGTTATGGCGCACGAAGTGTTTTCGATGTATCATTGTGCGTTTTAACGCACAACTTTTTTGGAGAGAAAATGAATTCCAAGCCATTTGTTGCACAAATTTCTCAACGACTAAAAACAGTACGCGCACTCCGCGGCTGGAGTCTTGATGAGGCAGCAAAAAGAACAACTGTTTCCAAAGCAATGCTTGGACAGATAGAGCGTGGTGAGTCCAGCCCTACGATTGGCACCTTGTGGAAAATAGCCAGCGGGTTTGAATGTTCGTTCTCATCTTTTTTTTCAGACCCTCAGGAGCAGAAGGAGCCTACTGTAAAATTTCCAAATGATCCGGCAATGCAAATTCATACAATTTTCCCGTATTCTTCAGATACAAGAATGGAAATGTTTGAAATAACGCTTTGTGATAATCATGAGCAGCAGTCTTCTCCCCATCAAATTGGGGTTATTGAACATGTTGTTGTTCAACACGGTACTTTGGAATTTTATTTCGACGGTTCATGGCACACTCTTGCGGTTGGTGACAGAACACGTTTTTTTGCAGACCAGCCTCATGCGTATCGAGTCGTCGGTGAAAAGGCTGTTTTTCATAATATTATTATCTATCCATCCAGTGAGTACGCCACAGAGTAGGTTGTTTTATTAAGAATCTGGTGCACACATTGTGTACTTTTATTTGCTGCTGTTATCAGCTAGGCATACGCAGCATAGACTTTGCGTTGACGGAGAGGTTGAAGCCTCTGCTCCGTATACCATCAGATAAATTTACTACTGAGCAGCTATGATGTGACGCTACTTTATGTAACGTATCAATCATATGTATGCTTTCTTATAAAGGGTTCATACTAATGCACATTATTTTCGTTACAGAAATATGGGGAAAAACACCTCATGTGGATGCGATGGTGTCTTTTTTTAAGGATACGGCTGACAATATTACTATTGTAGACCCGTATGATGGTGCTGATCCTGCGTTTCCCAGCGAGAAAGAAGCGTACGCACAATATCAGGCGCAGTGTGGTCATGCAGAGTTTGCAGAACGTGTATCTAAGGCGTTACGTGAATCAACGGAGCCTACATGTCTTGTGGGATTCAGTGCTGGAGCGGGCGCTGTGTGGAGTGCAGTGAGTGCGGATTCCGCAGGGACTGCCAAGGCTGCAATCTGTTTCTATGGTTCATCAATTCGCGATATGGTGGATTATGACCCAAAAGTTCCGGTGGATTTGGTGTTTTCTGACAACGAGCCGCATTTTGATGTGGAAAGCGTTGCGCGCACGCTTCAGGATATTCCGAATGCACAGTGCTACATCACGCCGTTTGCGCATGGATTCATGAACCCGTTGTCTGCCAATTTCCACGGAGAAGCGTACCACTTCTGGCTGAAGTGGATAAAAGACCAGCTTGCAGAGCACATGGCTTCATAACGTTGATTGTTGCAATAGAAACGCCCCGTCAGGATAACTTCCTGCGGGGCGATTTTTTTTAGTACTACGTTTGCTGGCTATGGCAGCATGGCAATGGCACGGATAGGGGAGCCGTCACTTTCCAGAATATTGAGTGGCAGTGCCACAAAGGTGAAAATCGGCTCTGTAATTTGAGAAAGATTTTTCAAGTTTTCAATAAGTACCATGCCGCTTCCCAGTAAAATTTCATGAATGAACAGGCGAGTGACGTCCATGGTGTCAAAGGAAATGGCATCAATACCCAGTCCTTTGAGATTCTGCTGCGTCAGCCATGTTGCAGCTTCTTCATTCAGCGTAGGGAACGGGGAGAAATATGTGTCTGTTCCCCAGAGTGTTTCATGACCGGATGAGAAGAGTACAAAGTCGCACTGTGCAATACGTTCTTCATGCTGCTTGAGCAGATCGAGTGTAATGGTTTCTACACCGGAAACATCAATGATGCAGGCCGCACCGGTAAAGGTGGAGGCTGGCAGGGCATCCAGTGTCTTCTTACCGTCAAAGATATGCGCCGGTGCATCCATATGGGTGCCGATATGGGAGAAAAAAGTCAGTCGTTTTTCTGCAAACCCTTCTTTGGCAACAGTGGTTCCCTGCTCGATGATAGGCGCTTCAGTACCGGGGTACACCGGCATGTCTTCTTTAATTACGTGGGTCAGGTCGATTACATTGGTGTATGCTTGCGGGGTGGTCATGTATGCTCCAAGTGTGTGCGATGTGAATAATGGGGTGAGATAGCCTGTAATACTTGGAGAAAGCAATGAAAAAGAAATGAGGCAGAAGTAAAAACTTCTGCCTCATTCATTAGGAAGATTTTTCTTGTTGCGTTTTGGCGTAGCAGTCTGGACAGAAATCACCACTAAAGGTCACTACAATGTCCTGCGCCATCACATCTCTTCCGCATTTGTCGCACTGGTAAACCGGCTTACCGTCTGGTGCTTGAGTTGTTGTCAGCATAAGATTCCTCAACTTCCAAACAGTGCCCATTGTCCTCAACAGGAGCTTGCACTATTGTGCACCACCAACAGCTCCATAACGGGTACTGTTTGAGCATACAATTAAATCCAAAGAGCTACTGTACTGCCAAATGGTATTTTTTGGCAACTAAATTGGTAATGCATTAAAAAATAAAGGTAACACCTTCGCGAAGCGGTTACTCACCGTGAAAAAAGTTGCCAGTTGGCAGTAATTCTGTTGGTTGATAGAGCATACGGAATATGTGTACTGTATTTTTCGATCAACCAGAACAGTACCGTGCTTGCAGAGTCGGTTAGAAATAGTTTGGAGAAAGTATGGATCTTTCAATCGCAAAAATGGCTAAAAGCCCGTTCCGCTGTGCAACGTACGGGTCTGATATTGAAGCGTTTACTGAGGCGCACAACGGCAGCCTTGGCGGAACAATGCACTGCGCCCGTTACCTTGGTTCCCGCGTATTTATTGATGGCGTCACCAAAGAGGTGATTGATTCACAAGGCGTTGTGCTTGCAGATACGGAGCATCTTATCGAAGAGATGGATAAGCTTTCTGAACTGTTGGGCGAAAAAATGCAGGGGCCGTTTCATGCGGACGGTGTCATTATTCCTGTGCAGAAAGGGAAGCCGCATTTCCGTATTTACGACATGTATGCACCTGAAGCAGAAAGCCCGTTTACGCTGTGGACGCAAATCAACATGCTTGCTGATGCCTTTATGCTGCTGGATAAGGTGACAATGTACGTTCGACCTGTTCAGTATTTCCACTCCCGTTCATTTTCAACACAGAAAGCGTATGATCGCTGGATAAAGACATGGACGAAGCGGGCAGGATGCGGCGGCGTCATCTTCAAGGATGCCGAAATGGTGTATGAACCGAATGTGGTTCTTGAAAGTGCTTGTGAAATTGCAGCACGCTAGCCAATACAGCCTCTGATGAGAGTTCATCAGGGGCTTTTTTCTGTCTGTCTTTACGAACTGTTGTGTGCTTATCAGCTGTTTTTGAAGATGTGTTGCACAGGCTTGTGCGGAAGCTTCTTGACTGGAAGATGCTTTTATTTCTACTGAAGCATGACTAACTAATTATTGCGTTGCATAAATTGCTTGAAGTGTTCCTTTAGCTTACTATACATGTTGGAACTTCTTCAAATTAAATAGATTCAGGTGAGACATCATGACAATGAAGAAAGAATGGGTTGAATTTATCGCTATTCTGAACAGGGAAGTAGTGCCTGCCTTAGGTTGTACCGAACCGGTAACCGCGGCACTTGCTGCAGCACGCGCTGCAAAAGCACTCGGCACTAAGCCGGAACAGGTTCTTGTTCAGGTAAGCGGCAATCTGTTGAAAAACGGAATGGGTGTCGGCGTACCCGGCACTGGTATGACAGGGCTGGATATTGCTGCTGCTGTTGGTGCACTTGGCGGCAAGTCTGAGCTCAAGCTGGAAGTGCTGCGTGACTTGACTCCAAAGATTGTGGAAGAAGCCAAGCAATTGATGGCAGACGGCAACGTTAAGGTTGAACTGGCAGAAACAGAAGAATTGCTGTTTGCCAAAGCTGTTGTTTCTGTACAAGGCCACACGGCAACCTGCACTATCGCCCGTACCCATGCCGGAATTATTGAAGTAACCAAAGACGATGAAGTGCTTGAGAGCATTTCTCTTGAAGCCGAAGAAGCTTCCGACGATTCATGGCCACTTTCTGTTGCAGCTATTTATGAGTTTGCAACCGAGGCAGACTTTGCAGATATTTCTTTTATCCTCGAAGCAGCTCGTCTTAATGAATCCATTGCTTCAGAAGGGCTCGAAAAAGATTTTGGCCTCAAAGTAGGCCGCTCCATGAATGAAGATATCGCGCTTGGGCTGCGTTCAGACGATATTACATCATTCGCAACCCGTCTTGCCGCAGCCGCATCAGATGCACGCATGGACGGCATCATGCAGCCGGTTATGAGTAACTCCGGCAGCGGTAATCAGGGCATTACTGCTACCATTCCAGTAACAGCATTCGCACGCAGACTGGATAAGTCAGAAGAGGAAATGGCACGCGCTCTCATCATGAGCCACCTTACCTCCATCCACTTGAAGCATCACCTTGGAAGGCTTTCTGCCCTTTGCGGTGCAATCCTCGCGGCTACCGGTTCCGGTTGCGGCATCATTATGCTTCTCGGCGGCAAGCTTGAAGAAATAGAGCGAACCATCAAAAACATGGTCGGTACAATTGCAGGTATGATCTGCGACGGAGCAAAAACTTCCTGCGCGCTTAAAGTTGCTTCCAGCGTTGAAGCTGCCATCAGTTCCGCTCTTCTTGCTATGAAAGGAACCTCTGTACCCGGTTCTGACGGTATCGTGGATGATGACATCGAAGTGTGCATCAAAAACTTAGGCCGTCTTGGTAGTGCCGGTATGTGCGAAACTGATAAGATTATTCTGGATATTATGGTCAATAAATAGAATTGCCTCCGGCGGCTCTCCGAGGGCGCTTCTCAGCGGGAGCAAGAGGGACGTCCTCTTGACTGCGATTAACGTGAGAAGAGGGCAGTATATTGAAATGAAAAAGGGTGGCTGTGGCCACCCTTTTTAGTTTTATTGATTAGGCAGCTCTTAAAGAAGGGATTCGGTGATAAGTAGAAAAACAAAATTGCACCAGCTAGTTTGTTTTTTCTTTTAACCGTTGCTCTTCAAGGTGGTCATACACAAAAAATACTTTTGGTTTTATTTGGGGACATACCTTTTGTGCTGCTTCAAATGCTTTTTCTTTGCTTTTGAAATACATATGAATTTGTCGAGAGTTGATAGATGCTTGATAGGGAGTGTCACTTGAAATCATTCCTGCAGGGGTTGATAAGATAAAAGGTCTGTACTCAATTTTTGTCCCGTCAGGATAAATGGTTGCAACTTTATTTGGGTCAGTAAACTTTTTAAACTTTGGGGCAGCGTTGGGTTTAAACCAGAAGGCGGTTGGATACACGTATGGATATTCCGTTGTGAGTATAGGTGGTTCTGATGTCCTTGCTTGGCAAATAGATATCTTAGCAATTTCATCACATGAAACAGAAATGATGCTTTGTGCACATGCGGGAGACGTCGACAGAATTAACAGCAGTATCTGGATGATGAATTTCATTTGGTCTTTCCTGACTTGATAAGTGAAAAGTTTTTGCCAGCTAAGCCAGAGTGTCAATCGCTCCGCCTGTTCACATGTTCTTTAAAGGCTGTTGTGACGTTACGCTATTCATGTTTTGTCTTTCTAATAACTCACGTGTGTTAGATAGTTTGTTGATGTGCTGTCTACGACTTTTTTAAATAATATTAGAATGTTGAAGTTCTGTTTCGACAACAAAAGGGATGGCCTGCGCCATCCCTTTTGTTGTTATGGAAACTCGAAAAAAATCACTTTTTGAATGCATTTAGTGCAACAACTTGCTCTTGTTATTTGATCTTCAAGGATGGTGTGCATGTTGTGCAATGATGTGAATATGGTAAAAAACTATTGTGCAATTTTTGGATGGTAAATTGATAATCTTACTATGCCATACAGAAAAGTAAATTTGATGTAACGAGGCACAGCATGCATGAACAGTGGATTTTAGTGACATTTATTAACATTTGGTGCGGTCTATGCAGTATGTCTTGTGATTGCAATCAAATTGAGAGAGGCGATACAAAAGAGCCGGCCGGCCTTATTACGTGTTTAGCAAAATAGAAGGATGAAGTTTTGTTGAAAAAATTAGAACGAAGTCATGATAAGTGCTATGGCCTGTTGATAAAAGGGCCGCTAGACAAAGAACACTACGATGAGATTACGCATGATATTGATGAGCATATCCGTCAGTACGGGCAAATTGCCTTGCTGCTGCAGATTCAGAATGTCTCTGGATATACGATGAATGCTTTGCTGGGCGATTTGGAATTCTTTTTCGAACGCCGCAATGGCTTTTCTAAAATTGCCATTGTTGCAGAACATGCATGGTGGAGCGGATTGGTAACCATCGAAGATGCTCTTACTCCGTGGGATGAAAAATACTTTGATGTGAAAAAGATAGACGCTGCTTGGGAGTGGCTCGAATCGTAATATTGTAATGCACGTTGTCGGGCAGAGTTTACTGTCGTGATAAGCTCAACGACTGTGAAGTGCTCTATAATCTTTGTGCATTGTGTATATGCATTTTAAATAAACCAGCTGGTGTGTACCTAGAACATCCTATCAACGTTTCAGAACGAGCAGGATGAAGACACATTCTCAGGGTGCCCCTATGGCAGGTACATACTTGCCCTTTGGGTATCCTTTCTTTTTCACTGGCTGGACAATCACATATAATAGGAATAACCATGTCTAATAACTGTGTTGCCATTTATGAAGATCACCAACATGCCGAACATGCAGTCAAAGAACTGCAAAAAGCTGGCTTCGATATGAAGAAGCTATCCATCGTCGGGCATGACTATCACTCTGAAGAACATATTGTCGGGTATTACAATACTGGCGACCGTGTGCGTTACTGGGGAAAACTCGGTGCGTTCTGGGGTGGCATCTGGGGAATGCTATTTGGCTCTGCTGCCTTGGCAATTCCTGGTGTAGGGCCGATTGTTGTCGGTGGTGCATTAGTTACAACACTTGTAGGTGCACTTGAGGGTGCAGCATTAGGTGGTGGGCTTTCTGCGTTAGGTGCCGGACTCGTAAGTCTTGGTGTACCTAAAGACAGTACCTTGAAATATGAAACAGCTGTAAAAGCATCTAATTTCGTATTGATTGTTCACGGTACAAAAGAGGAAGCAGAAAGAGCTAGCGAGGTTCTTGGAACAACGCAAGCAATTGATATTGATATGAACACATAACATACTATCGGGAGGCTTTGCCTCCCGTTTTTTAAGCCTTTTATGACTAAATCTGCACTGGAAACGTTCAATCTGGCGGTATTGCGTACAGAGCTGGCAAACCGCCGAACATTACTCGCTTTTGCAAAAACAAGCATCGGACTAGCAATATCCGCTGCTGGGTTATTAAAATTTTCGAACGAAGGTTCCGTTTACGAACTATGCGGCGTTGCTCTTCTTGTTGCCGCATTCGTGGTTCTCATATGGGGAGTTGAAGACTATAGGCGTTCCAGTAAGCTGATTCTTCAGGAAAAAGAAATTGTATATGCTGAACAAGGTTCGCTTCTCAGTCGGGATTCGACGTGATAAGTGGACTGCAGATAAGTAGATTGTAGGTGCTGGGTACAATTTAGCGAACAGAGAGTAAGGTGGCTTTTAGCCACCTTTTTTATTGTGATAGCTAGATGTAGAAGTGAAATGAATTCATTAATTCTTATGCTTGATATTAGGTAAACAGGAAGGAAAAACTGTTTCCACATTATCCAGTATCTTAAGCGAGACGGCTTGCATAGTTTGAGAGGAGAAAACATGTCTACCGAGCTTAAAAAGTTAGGAAAAAGAATTCGAACTTTACGTAAAGCAAAGAATATGACCCAAGAGCAGTTAGCCACTGTGGCTGATTCAGGTGCAAAATATATTAGTGAGCTTGAGCGTGGTGAAGCGAACGTAACAATTGCGCTAGTCGGCAAGCTTGCAGAAGGCCTTGGAGTGTCAGCACGTGAACTTTTTGACAATGAGCATGAGGCAGATAGTCAGGACTTGAGAACTGAGATTAGCCGGATGCTTAACGAGGCTGATGACGATAAAGTAAAAATATTATATAGGGTTACAAAGGCTATTCTAGGGTAGCCGTTGTCGTGGTGAACGTCGGGCTTTTATGAATACGTTAACGCAAGTGGCAGGGAGAAGATCACGTGGAGAAATTTTGTCAGAGCTGCGGTATGCCAATGGAAAAAGATCCTCAATTAGGGGGTACAGAGAAGTCTGGTGAGAAAAGTGAGATGTATTGTTCACATTGCTATGAAGATGGTGAATTTACTGCTCCACACATCACTAATACAAAAGAAATGCAGGCCTTTTGTATAGATATTATGAAAAAGCAGGGCTGGAATTCTATTCTGGCGTGGATTTTCACCCGTTCTATTCCTCGTTTGAAGCGCTGGAAGAAATAATGAAGGAAAAGTCGATAGGCTTATAGTACCTGTCGCAGAAATAGATGTGTTCAAGGGGTGGCTAGATAATGGTCGCCCTTTTTTTGTGGTCGGCTAAACGTGATCAGTGTTTTCTTGCTATGCAGGTATTTGAAAAAGTGATTAAAAACATGCAAATAAACCATTTTGTGAACATTTTGCTTTGAGCTGAGGGGGTCTTAACGGAATGCCAACTTCTTTTTGAGTAGATAACAACAACGTTGGCGTCGTTGCTACGACAATACATCTCTACTGTGCAAATAAGCATGCAACTTATTGAATTTATATATGCTTACGGGTGTCGGTATACTTGATGCTTTTACCCTTTCAGGAAACATGACTATTGAGAGGAAAAAATGGATTCCACCAATTATATTAGTGAACTTATAGAACAGTTGGGCTTTTCATTAGAGCTTGAAGAGCTGGAATTAGATGAGAATAATTTTTGTTCGGTAGATGTTCAGAACATAACAATCCTTCTTCAGTGGGAAGAAAAAACACAGCGATTACTTCTGTCCTCAGCTGTTGGGGAGCTTGGAGAAGGGCATTTTCAAGAATTTGCAGTGAAACTGCTTCAGGCAAATTATGTTTGGAACGACACTCGAGGCGCATCATTAGCACTGGATGCGGACGCAGAGCTTATCGTGCTTTGCCAGTGGGTTGATGTGCGCTGTCTAGAGTATCCGGCTTTTTATGATGCTTTCGAGGTTTTTGTGAACCTTACAAGAAACTGGAAAGATGCGTTGCCGGAGTTATTTGAATCAACAGCGCAATCTGTTGAAAATGAATCAATTCCTACGGATGCCTACGCTATTCGTATCTAGTCCCTTTGATTGGAATGTATTGGGGGTATTATGCCAAAAGTAGAAAATTCAAGTGCGGTTTTTACGCAGACTCAATTTCAAGAGCCTTCCACAACTAAAGCGACACCGCAATCAGCGGAAACACCGCTTAAGCAAGCAGCGCCTGTGTTGGATATGGAAATTTCACCAATTACGAGCTCTGGAGCTTCCGGCGCAGGCAAAGCATCGAAGGCAGGAAATTCACGAAGAACCCTGATGGTAGATGGTCACGAAGTGATTATGCGTAACAGTCGTTCAAAGACTATGCGCAAAACAGTGAGTAGAACGTTTAGAAAATCGTTTCATGCGAAAAAAATAGCTCAGGAAGCTAAGCCGCTTTCATTCGGTGGATATACTCCGTCAAAAGAAGTTCTGCTTACAAAGGGAGATGTTCTTGCTGTAAAAGCACATATGCTGGAGGCAACTTCAGTGTTAATTGACAATGTCATTGAATTACACCCTGAGCGAAAATCACAGCTGTTACAAGAGCAAGCTCGACTTGGGGGAGTTTTGCAGCAATTGCAGGAGCAACTCACAGACTCAACACCAGTAATTGAAAAGAAAGAGTTGAATGCCCTGACGCCAAAGGACTTACCAAAACAGCTGTATTCTCGTCTTGAAGGCATGTTGAGTCTGGAACCGGGAAAGTTGCGTGACGCATGGCGTGATTCATACATTCGCTTATCTTCAAACTTGCAGCAGTGGAAGCCCATTGAAAGAGAACTTACGTTGGGTGGCCAGCTCTTTACCAGTAAGCTGACTCCGGTTAACGCACATTTTGATGAATTTTTTGGCGAAGACGGAAAGGATTACGGTGAGACCGGGTTGAGTAGTATGACACCTCGTTTGAGTCTTAATACTCGTGTTGAAGGTTTTGAGAATCTTCGGACGACAAACCTCTGGAAAACAGAGTTGTTTGATGGTGATGCAAATGACTCAAAGCCGGCATTCCGTGCATTTCGCAGTGGTGCCATTGCTGGTAAATTTATTGATGAGGCTCCAAGTGAGGCCGCGAAGAGCAAGCGTTTTGAAGTTGCAAAAGCAAATGCCAGAGAAGTGATTGAAGCCGCATTGATGCAGCATGTGAGCGATAACCCTGACGACGAGTACGCAATCGTAAATATTATTTCCATCAACTTGATGTCCGCAGTGAATGAAAGCGGGATGATCGAAACGCAAGAAAAAGCCTTTGCAGAAGCTGCATCCGAGGTAAATGCTGAAGGCAAATTGCGAGCACAGTCAGACAAAGATTCACCGGAACACCTTGATTTTCTTCCCAAGGTCAATGTTTTTACCATGCGTTCAGGTGTAAATAATATCGGTGGGTTGCAGAAGTCTCAAGCAGCAGTAAATAAAGCTCAAATAGAAAGACTACGTCCAATTGTCGAACGAAAGCTTAAAGCGTTAAAAAATACTGTGTCTGATGTCAGATACCAGCAGATCGTGAATTTGTGGGATAAAATACCAAGCATGCTTGATGAGACGAATAGTTACAAGCTTGCATCAAGGCTGGCGGTCTTAGGTGGTATGCTGGGGATGACAATCCATTTTAATTGCAAGAGCGGTAAAGACCGTACAGGAATGATGGATGCAGAATGCAAATTCTTCAAGTACCAGCTGGATCTGGCTGAGAAAAGAGGGGATGTCACAATCCCTAAGTATACTCTGGATAAAATAGATCCAAGGCGTGCAGATCTTCTGGCTCTGGTCTTTGAAAGCGGCATCTTGGATGTGGCTAAAATGAATACTCTTGTGAAGAGCCTGAAAATTGCTCCAATGCACAACACATTAGATCAAAAGCTTGTTGATCGCCTTGGTGGCGTAGATGCTATCAAGTGGATTCAGGGCGGCAAGCGCTACACAAATATTGATAAAATGTAAGATATGTTTCTGCTTAAGCAGCAAGCTGACTGGAGGGAACGCGCGGATTAAGACGTGGTTACTTCCATTCAGCTTGTGTTGTTCTGTGGAGCAGTGTTGTCCCTGTGGTTCAGGGGCGAACAACGTTACGAGGTCTTGAATACTTGTTGGCATACTGTGCAGGTGTAGGAGTCCCGCGGAGAACAGTACTGACCGCGGATAGTAAAACATTCTTCGGCTTGCATTAAAGCGACAGCTTTTTCCGTGGCTTTGTTTTTTTGTGATGTTACGCCGTTAATTCTGTCGATATTGCCCTTTATCCAGCGCTTCAGATAAAAACGTCTGCCGTTCAAAGTCATATGGACGGCTTTTTGCTCTGCAATGCGTAATTCAGATACAAACTCACCTGTGAGATTTCGCTTGTCCATTTGCGATGCATATTCAAGCGCTTCAAGCGCATTGAAGTTTGCAATGCGCACCAGATTTCCTGTCAGCTGTTTCGGGCAATCAGCGTACCGTTCTTTTTCAATGACGGTAAAAGCTACTTCGTCCGGCAGGACTTCCTCATCATTTTTTGACTTTCCTCGTTCTTCTGAATGGTCGAATGTGTGCGTAATTTCTACATTGAAGACGCTGTTGGCATTAATATCATCCAAAGCAGCCAGTAGAAATTCGTCAATAAGAGCGTACTCAACAATACGGCTGGACATGCCAAGCAGGTATGCAAGCTGTGTTGTTTTGAAGATGCCGTAATCACGCCCGATAAGGTTGGCTAAAATTCGCACCCCTTGAACAGAACGGAGTGTGGAGAAGACGAGATATGGTTTCAGCAGTTCCTGCGCCTGTTGTAAATGAGGCATAGGGCGTGCTGTTACGCGCGTGAGATCATCCTTTGAAGGACGTTTCAGCGGATTGGCGCCGTAGTATAAGCTGCGCGTTGTCGGTTTGCTCATTTCTTCTCCTGAAACAGTGTTGCGAATGCACGGGCAGTGTTTGTGTATCAGCTTTTGTAGTAGCCTGCTACAACTGGCATATGCTGCTAAAAAAGATGTTCATAGCTATGTGCAGATATGATTAATTTTATTTATCTGAAAATATTTAAT